>CAINUN010000017.1 GCA_903853805.1 uncultured Bacteroidota bacterium | reverse complement strand
TAGTTGATAGTTATTAGTTAATGGTTGTTGGTTTAAACCCGCTGAGTGAGCGGAGTCGAACTCAAGGGTAACGCGTTTAAATGGTGGCTTCGACTACGCTCAGCCAACATTTATTAGGCGGAGTCGAACTCAAGGGTGGTCAGTTATCAGTTGTCAGTTATCAGTTGATAGTTGTCAGTTATCAGTTGATAGTTGTCAGTAGATGGTTGATGGTTTAAACCCGCTGAGTGAGCGGAGTCGAACTCAAGGGTTGATAGTTATTAGTTGTCCGTTGATAGTTAATGGTTATTAGTTAATAGTTGTTGGTCTAATCCGCTGAGTGAGCGGAGTCGAACTCAAGGGTGGTCGGTTATCAGTGGTCAGTAGTCTGTTTTCGGTGGTCAGTTGGTAGTTGTCGGGGTCGGGAATTTTTTATCCTTTTCCCTCTAACTGTTCCATTAATGAAATTGCATTTTTCTCGATTAGTGAAAAAGCAAACCATTTCTTTCCTAAATCTTTTAAAGAAGCACCTAGATGATATACTTTCACGCCATCTACTATTAAGAATCGGTCATGTGACTTATTAAATTGCTTAATTGTAATGGGTGCGTATTGCTCATTGTGTTTTTTTAAATCTAATTCCAAAGATTTCGAGATTATTTTGGTATAGATGGTGCAATTCGTTTTATTGTTTCTTTTCGTTAATACCTTCAATACCGTATCATCCACATAATTATCGATTAATTGAATGGATTTTTTTGCGGAACGAATGATATCGGCTGCAAAGGCATAAGCATCAAAAATTTGCCCGTCAAAGAAAATGCCTTCCTTATGAGGGAGTGATGTCTGTAACAACAAATCAAAGTTTTTACTTTTTTCTTGAAGTTTGGCAACCTTATTTTCCAATACTTCTATCCTATTATTTAGTACGTATCCCTTGAGCAAGTATGTTTTCAGAATGTTAGTAGCCCATATTCTAAATTGAGTACCTCTTTGCGATTTAACTCTATATCCTACAGAAATAATAACATCTAAATTGTATATTTTAATTTGTCTTTTTATTTTTCTATTTCCTTCTTGTTGAACCGTCAAGTATTCCTTGACAGTTGACCCTTCTTCAAGTTCGCCCTCTTTGTAAACATTATTGATGTGTAAACTTATGTTTTGTTTTGTTGAAGCAAATAACTCAACCATCTGCATCTGTGTGAGCCATACTGTCTCATCCTCTAATCTCACTTCAATTTGTTGAGCAATAGCATCAGATTGATAAATAATGATTTCTCCATTATTCATTTTCAGTGTGGCTATTTATTGGGATAGTGAGTTCCATATGTTGATTGTGTATTTTTTAGTGGTCGGTGGTCGGTGGTCGGTGGTCAGATGATAGTTATTAGTTGATAGTTATTAGTTGTCAGTAGTCAGGGTAGATTGCTTCCTGCGTCGCAATGAAGGGTTTGTGTTGGTTGTTGGTTGATAGTTGTTGGTTGTTATGGATAAGATTAATAATGCCCTTTTAAAGCATGAATAATAATCCTGTTGGGTTCGACTTGATAAACAATTCGATGTTGCTGATTAATACGTCATGACCATAAGCCTGTTAATTCAAATTTTAGTGCCTCTGGTTTTCCAATTCCTTCATATGGGTCCTTCTCTATTGCATCTATTAATTTCGAAATCTTTGACATGATCAATTTGTTTCCTGTTGATTTCCAATAGGTGATGTGTTCCTGTGCCTTTTGGGTATAAACTATTTCCAAAGGTCGGTCGTTTTAATTGCTTTTATTTCCCCTTGTTTGGTCTGTTTTTTACTTTCTTCAATCATCGAAACAAAGGTGGCATCATAAGGACTTTTTCTTTCTTCAAACAAATCATCAGCAGTTAAAATATTGTGGGTATATTCTTCTATATGCTCTATTGAATAAAGACAGTCTATCAGATTTGCTTTATCCTTTTCATGCATGAACAGCTTGTTTCAGTATTATTTCTTTATAATGTGGTTTCAATGAACGCGGATTAGCAAGGTCAATGTTTCGATGAAATAGCTTGCTGAGGTATACTCTTAATGCTTCTTTTGTTTCAAGGTATTTTTCAAGTGGTGGGTTAAGTTGCACTAAAAAATCAATGTCACTACCTTCTGTAGCTTCATTTCGGGCAAAGGATCCAAACAATGCAATATCAGACACAAAATACATGCTGCGTAACAGGGGCATTTGTGTTCTGAGTTCATTTAATATGTATTGTTGGGTCAACATGTTAATTATAGTTGTCAGTTGTCAGATGATAGTGGTCGGTTGATGGTTATTAGTTGATGGTTATTAGATGTCTGTAGTCTGGTTAGATTGCTTCCTGCGTCGCAATGACGGGTTTGTGTTAGTTGTTGGTTGATGGTTGATAGTTATCAGTTCCCAATAGTCAGGATAAATGCTTCCTGGTTTTTTCATTTGAAAATTCATTCCACAGTTTGGGTTCTTGTTCATTTTCTTTTGTCGTCACAAAAGAAAACGAACCAAAAGAAAAAGACACCAAATCAATCGCTCCGCGTGATTTGGTTGGCCAGCGCACCCATCGCTGTTGGACGTGCGCTTTTATTTGAAATTGTAACTACGATAATGTTATTGTTCAAATTTGGTTGATAGTTGTTGTAAGTCGTTTTAGTTGATAGTTATTAGTTGTCAGTAGTCTGGTTAGATTGCTTCCTGCGTCGTAATGACGTTTTAATTAGCGAAAGCTAAGGTTAAATGGAATTATCTATATGATACTTAATGTTTGTTCTATTATTGTGGTTTTTATTTCCTGCCAATCTACTGGAACAAGCATCATAGGCATTTCCTGTTGTTCTGCATCTTCAAAATAATTTAAACTCTTTAATACTAAAAATAAGGAGCCATTTGGATACTTTCTTTCATAAAACACTAAAAGTTCTTTTAAGTTATATGTTTTTAGTAAGAAATAAATGTCAACAAAATCTTTTTTACTCCCTCTTCCTGAAATAGCATTTAACTTCATAGCAGCAATATCTTCTAATGATGCAAGTCGTATTGATTCTTCTTTAATTGGTTCCGCAAGCCAAGGAAAGGGATAGTTTACAAAGTCAATTTTTATATCGTCGGCAGCATAAATCAGGATGTTTTTGGTTTTTTGAACTATTTGAAAATTTCCAACGTATTCTTTTAGGATGTTGTTTATTTCCAATTCATCTAATTCCTGATTTCCAAAAAAGTCCAAATCAATGGATAATCTATGTCCTAGTTGCAAGGCTAAAGCAGTTCCACCCACCAAATAAAATGGGGTTAATGCTTCGTGTTGCATGAGCTTTACTAATAACTCTAGAAGCTTAGGGCTGACTGTTTTAAGTTGTAGCATCTAAATTCTTCCTTTTTAAGTTTCAAAATAGAACATAAAAAAGAAAGGGTTACATCATCAATTGTTCTAAAAGTAATGGCAACTTTTTTTATCTCCTCCAAACCATAGGTTTTATTAATCATTCGCCAATCTTGGAGTAAGCCATATTCCAAAACCCTTTGAATAATAAAAGCTTTGGACTGGTGTATATCTAATTTGCTTTTATCAGTGTCCCAGAATAAATGGGGGGATAAAGTAGCTATGTCTTTTTGGTTGTTGATAGACATTGGTTGTCTGGTTAGATTGCTTCCTGCGTCGCAATGACGGGTTTGTGTTGGTTATTAGTTATTAGTTATTAGTTGATAGTTAATGGTTGTTGGTCTAATCCGCTGAGTGAGCGGAGTCGAACTCAAGGGTAACGCGTTTAAATGGTGGCTTCGACACTTCGACTCCGCTCAGTGAGCGAGCTCAGCCAACATTTTTTAGGCGTAGTCGAACTCAAGGGTTGATAGTTACTAGTTGATAGTTAATAGTTGATGGTTATTAGTTGATGGTTGATAGTTGTTGGTTGCTGTTATTCATGATAGATTGCTTCCTGCGTCGCAATGACGCTACAGTCTGCCATCTACCAAGTTTTTATCTAATAAGGCTTTCACGTCGAACAATATGGAATTTTCTTTGCACGCTGATTTTACGGTTTCGTAAGAAAATTCATTATGCGCCACAGCCAAAATCACGGTGTCAAATTGTCCGGATGGAAGTTCGCGACTACTGTTTACTCCGTATTCATGCATTACTTCCACTGGATTTGCCCATGGGTCGTAAATAGTGACGTCGAGATGATAGTCTTTTAGTGCCTGGATAATATCAATAACCCGAGTATTGCGCACATCCGGGCAGTTTTCTTTAAAGGTGAAACCCATTACCAATGCTTTTCCACCCACCACTTGAATGCCTTTCTTCACCATTTTCTTCACCACTTCATCCGCTACATAAGCACCCATACTGTCATTTAAACGGCGACCTGCCAAAATAATCTCTGGGTGATAACCAACTTCCTGTGCTTTTTGAGCGAGGTAATAAGGGTCAACCCCAATGCAGTGCCCACCCACTAAGCCGGGCTTGAAGGGTAGAAAATTCCACTTGGTGCCCGCAGCTGCCAACACTTCATGGGTATCGATACCCAATTTGGTAAAGATTTTCGACAATTCATTGACAAAGGCAATGTTGATGTCGCGCTGACTGTTTTCAATCACTTTAGCAGCTTCTGCTACACGAATAGAGGAGGCTTTGAAAGTGCCCGCCGTAATGATGGAGGCGTATAAATTATTGACCATATCGGCCACTTCAGGAGTGGAACCGGAGGTTACTTTTTTGATTTTGGTAACAGTATGTTCTTTGTCTCCCGGATTGATGCGTTCAGGACTGTATCCAGCAAAAAAATCGACATTAAACTTTAATCCTGATATTTTTTCGAGTACGGGTACACATTCGTCTTCTGTTACACCTGGATATACTGTAGATTCATAAACTACAATATCTCCCTTTTTCAAGACTTTGCCCACGGTTTCACTCGCTTTGTATAAAGGGGTTAGATCGGGGCGGTTGTATTTGTCGACAGGTGTTGGTACGGTAACGATATAGATATTGCAATCAGTAATGTCGGAAAGCGTGGCTGAACAAAGGAGTCCAGTTGATGGTTGATGGTTATTAGTTGATAGTTGGTGGTTGATAGTGATTACTTCTTTTAATTCCTCGTCCGATACTTCGAGGGTGAAGTCTTTGCAGGACATGAGTTCACCGATGCGTTTTTGGTTGATATCAAAGCCAACTACTGGATATTTTTTAGCAAATGCTACTGCAAGCGGTAGTCCTACATAGCCCAAGCCTATAACGGCGATTTTAGAACAGTTGTCAGTGGTCGGTTGTGAGTTGTCAGCTATCATGTTAATATAGTTGTCGGTTGTCGGTAGTCAGTTATTAGTTGGTAGTTGATAGTTGGCAGTAAAACCACCCCGTCCTATGGACACCCCTCAAGAGGGGAATTGTTGTCAGTTATTAGTTGTTGGTTGATAGTTGTCGGTTATTAGTTGTTGGTTGATAGTTGTTGGTTGGTAGTAAAACCACCCCGTCCTACGGACACCCCTCAAGAGGGGAATTGTTGTCAGTTATTAGTTGGTAGTTGATAGTTGGTAGTTGGTAGTAAAACCACCCCGTCCTACGGACACCCCTCAAGAGGGGAATTGTTGTCGGTAGTGAGTTGTCAGCTATCATGTTAATTAGTTGGTAGTTGTCAGTTATTATTTGGTGGTTGATAGTTATGTTAGATTGCTTCCTTCGTCGCAATGACGAGTTGGTTGATGGTTGATGGTTATCGGTGGTCAGTTAAACCCGCTGAGTGAGCGGAGTCGAACTCTAGGGTTGTGATCAGTTTTCTGTTGATGGTTGGATTATTGAAAAAATCCGAAGTATGTGTTTCCATAATTATTTTACTTTTCTTCAAATTTCAATGTGTACTATCAACTACGAACTATTAACTATTAACTATCAACTATTAACTATCAACCATAATACCCTAGGTACCAATCCACAAACTTTTTAACCCCTTCCTTTACCGGTGTTTGTGGTCGGAAGCCGGTAATGGCTTCGAGACTAGAGACATCAGCATGGGTATCGGGCACATCGCCGGGTTGCATGGGCAGCATGTTTTTTTGTGCTTGCTTCCCCGTTGCTTGTTCAATAGCAGCTATGTATTCGTTGAGTAAAATGGGTTGATTGTTGCCAATATTCACAATGCGATAAGGCGCAGAGGAACTATCAGAATTGGGTGCCGTTGCCTGCCAATTGAGATTAGGGGTTGCTGGTTGCAACATTATGCGATAAACATTCTCCACAATATCATCCACGTATGTAAAATCACGAAGCATTTTGCCTTCGTGGTAAACATCAATGGGTTGGTTATTGAGAATGGCTTTGGTAAATTTAAATAAGGCCATATCCGGTCGACCCCAAGGACCATAGACCGTGAAAAAACGGAGTCCTGTGGTAGGAATTCGGTATAAATGGCTATAACTATGCGCCATCATCTCGTTTGCCTTTTTGGTAGCGGCATACAAAGACATAGGATGGTCGGTGGAATCGGTGGGTGCAAAGGGTAATTTTCGGTTTAAACCATAAACTGAAGAGGTGCTAGCGTATACCAAATGTTGAATGTTATGTTGTCGACAATTCTCAAGAATAGTCATAAATCCAACAATATTGCTATCAATATAACTATACGGCTGTTGAATTGAATATCGAACTCCGGCTTGAGCCCCTAAGGAGATAACATAGTCAAATTTTTGTTCTGCAAATAATGTTGTAACTGCTTTAGTATCTTCTAAATTCAGTTGTATAAATTTATACTGGGCATAAATATTACTTTGTATAAGTTGACCATATTTTACATTATCTTGAGGTATCCCAGAGTTTTTTAATCTGTCATATTTTAATTGGACCTCATAGTAGTCGTTAATATTGTCTAATCCTATAATATTTAAGTGGTCGTTTTGCAAAAGCCGCAACACGGTATGCATCCCTATAAACCCAGCAGCACCTGTGACGAGGACGCTACGAGTTGTTGATAGTTGTTGGTTGATAGTTGATGGGTGGTTGGTGGTCAAGGTTGGTGGTTGGTGGTTGTTGGTTGATAGTTGTTGGTTGATAGTTGTCGGTTAATAGGTGATAGTTGTCGGTTGATAGAAGTTGGTTACATTTTTTAAACAATGGTTCTGGAAGCCATCAATTATCATTTCAATGTTTTGTAATAATTGATAAATCCGTTGAGTAGTTTTTTTAGTTCTTCAACATTTTGAAGTAATTGACCTTGTTGTTTTTCGTTAATGTATTCAAAATCTGCACTGAGGTATATTTGTGTTTCAAGTTCATATGCAGACCCTCTAGCGATGTATAAAAACTGTAAGGTATCTTTTGGGGAGTTTCTACCACAACCTTCAGCAATATTAGAGGGTATGGATACGGCTGCTTTTCTTATTTGGTGAGTAATACCCCATTGTTCTGTTGCTGGAAAATTTTTTGAATGTTGGTAAACATCTTTTGCGAGTTCTTTTGCTTTAATCCAAACGTCTAAATCTGTGTACTGTTTCACCCTCTTAATCTATCAACTATTAACTATTAACCAAACGCTTTTTCTATTGCCATTAAAGGAAGTTCTGCTTGGAGTTCAATGCCCAAAGTATTGAGCCTTAAAAAAGCTCGTTGACCTCTTACTTTAATGAGTTCTCCTTCTTGGTCGAGGAAAGGTCCGCTATTAATACGAACATGATCGCCCGGAAGGAGTGCTGTGCTTTCTATAAACTGTACATTAGAATAGGTTCTTAAAAACACTTTGATGGCTTCAATTTCTTTATCTCTTACTATACCCGGCTTTTTTTGTTGCCATAAAAAACGCACGGCACCAGGTGTTGTTAAGACTTCTACGTTTTCTTCTTTATAGTTTTTTAAGTTGACAAAAATATAAGAGCGAAAAAGAGGTTCTTCTACTTTCTTTTTTCGATCGCTCCATTGCTTCATGCTGATTTGGGTAGGACAATACACCATGAAATTATTTGCAGCAAGTAGGGCTGCTGTTTTTTTTTCATTTCGGGGTTTGGTGTAGAGGACGTACCACATATTGGCGAAGGCTAAAGCGAAGGCTATGGCTGTTTTGCGAAGGAAAAAGCGAAAGCTATGGTTGTTTTGCGAAGGCTATGGCTGTTCGGCGAAGGCTAAAGCGAAGGCTATGGCTGTTTTGCTAAGGAAAAAGCGAAAGCTATGGTTGTTTTGCGAAGGCTAAAGCATAATGTTCGGCGAAGGCTATGGTTGCTAAAGCGCTATTTTTTATTTCTTATTTTCTGTATTAAAGCACTAATTTGTTTTTGTAACTGATGTATTTCTTCAAAAACTGTATTGTCGTTATCGAGGGTTACAAATTTAAGTGTTTGTGCAAGTAACAACTGACTTTCTGCTTCATATGCAGAACCAAGTGCGATTTCAAGCATTCGAGCAAAATCTGTTTCAGAATGACGACTACAACCTTCTGCAATATTGCTTGATATGGAAATGAGCGCTCGTTTTAGTTGGTTGGCTAATCCAAATCGTTCAGACTCAGGAAAGAGATGAATGATTGGATAGATTTTTACAGTTAGTTGAAATGCGTTTTGCCATATTTCATATTCCCTGAAATTTCTCATTCCATATTGCCTTAGCTATAGCCTTTGTTTTCGTATAATTTCATGGCTTCGCCGTCGTCAGTCACATAATTATGTAGCTGACATAACGTAGAAACACTTACTGTTCTTAAGATTTTGGGTATTAAAAACAGATAAAATAGAGGGTATAAATTTACACAAGAATTTGATACTGACAATTAATTTTCCGTTTATTTACATCGGTGCACTTTTGATAATCCTAATAAAATGCAACAACTGAATATTACTTGTTTTTGGTGGTATTTGACTTTTTGATTTTATTGGCTATTTTTAACACTTTATTCCCTACCCATTGAAGACAAATTCACCCAGGTTTTTTTAGGAAAATTGTTTTTCCTATAAGAAATCTATAATTAATTGTCGCTACAAATGATGCTACACAATATCAAATCTATACCGCGCTCCTTGGTGTTTGGCATTGATTTATTCATTGCCTTCTTTTCGGTGTCCATTGCGGTGATTTGGCATTTTAATTTCCATTTAGAAAAATCAATTGAGAGTATAGTGCCGGTGTTGCCTGTTGTAATCGGGCTTACAGCATTGTTTTTCCTGGCTTTGAAAATCAGTGCTGGCTATGTTCGTTACGTAAACTATAAAGACGCTTTGAAGATATTGGTTAGCAACTTTTTAATCACAATGGTTTGTCTTGTCATTCGTTATTATTTCAACGAAAAGTTTCTATTCAGAGAAAGTATTGTTATTTACTTCTACACGAGTACTTTTTTACACATAGGCTTTAGAATGGCAGTGAGGCATATGCATAAGTCCTTTTTTTCAATTCAAAACAAAAAAAGAAAGAAGGCGGTTCTATATTACACTGGTGAAAAAAGCATGTTAGTCAAAAAAATGATTGCAGATGATGTGCTTAGTGATATAAAAGTTGTTGCTTTTATTGATGAAGAGTATCATAATCGGGGAAAGGCAATTGATGGGCTTCCAGTCTTCAGTTCGGAGAGAGATAGTTTTAAAAAACTACAAAGATTAGGCGTTGAGGTTTTGATTATTCCAGAAAAAGTATTGGACGCCAAGAATATGGATGAATTGCTTGACAAGTGTCTTTCCTTTGACATTATTATTCAACAAGTTCCGGATATTCATCAATGGCTAACAAATACTTTTGATTCAGGCAAGCTAAAAGATTTGCATATTGAAGACCTCCTTGATAGAGAAATCATCAGAATTAATAATGATCGAATTTTTCACTCACTTAAAGGAAAGAAAATATTGGTTACAGGTGCTGCGGGGTCTATTGGGTCAGAAATCGTTCGTCAACTTACTGTTTTTAAACCTGCCTTGATTATCTTATGTGACAATGCTGAATCACCCTTACATGATTTGACATTAATGATACAAGAAGTGTATCCAAATTCCTCTATAAAGTCTTACATAGGTGATATTTGTGACCGTGCAAGAATGGAACATTTGTTTGAAATTTATAACCCTGAGATAGTCTTCCATGCCGCAGCCTATAAACATGTGCCTCTGATGGAAGAGCACCCTTCGGTAGCGGTAGTGAACAACGTGCTGGGTACCAAGATACTTGCTGAAATTTCTGTATTAAACAATGTGGAAAAGTTCGTTATGGTATCTACTGATAAGGCTGTTAACCCCACAAATGTTATGGGTGCGTCTAAAAGAATTGCTGAAATCTTTACGCAAAGCTATTTTAATTATCTATTAGAAGGGCGTCTACCTGATGTAGATGATGTAAAAACTAGGTTTATTACGACAAGATTTGGGAATGTTTTAGGATCAAGTGGTTCTGTAATACCTAGATTCCAACAACAGATTGAACAGGGAGGACCCCTTACGGTAACTCACCCAGAAATCACAAGATACTTTATGACGATTCCTGAGGCTTGCCAATTGGTTATAGAAGCTAGTGTAATGGGCAATGGTGGAGAGATTTTTGTTTTTGATATGGGTAAGCCAATTAAAATTGTTGATTTGGCCCTTAAAATGATTAGACTATCAGGGAAAATACCTCATGTTGATATTGAAATTGTCTTTACAGGTTTGCGTCCTGGAGAAAAGCTTTATGAAGAATTATTGAGTGCCAAAGAAAATACAATGCCTACCTATCATGAAAAAATATTGATTGCTAAAGTGCGAGAATATAATTTTAAAGAGATTGAGGCAAAAATCAACAAATTGATTTCGCTGGCACAAAAACATTATACTTATGAAACAGTAAGTTTAATGAAAGAGTTGGTTCCAGATTTTATTAGCAACAATTCTAGTTTCGAAAAACTGGATGTTAAGGTTGCTAAGAAAAAACAATAGTGGCTATCTTTATTCTTGTTTTTATTGTTTGGAATACATAAGTCCTTTTTAGGCTAGTGCCAATTTATTTTCTATAGGGAAAATGAGCGCGTTTTAAACAATCATTCCTGCAGCAACCGTTTCGTTGGTAACTTCATCAATTAAAATAAGCGACCCTGTGTGCTTGTTAACCCGATAAGGATCGGTAAAAACGGGTGCTGTTGTTCTTAGCCGTATTCTACCAATATCTCTAGCAGCAAATTGTTTCTCCCCTTCTTGTCGCTGCATGGTATTGATGTCTATTTTGTAAACAATTTCTTTGACCATCGCTCTCACTTCTCTTGTTGTGTGTCGAAGAATGTATTTATGCCCTAATTGCATGGGATTATTGTTTAACCAACAAACCATAATATCCACATCTTGTGTTACCTCTGGCTTATTGTTGACACGCACAATCATATCGCCGCGGCTGATGTCAATATCGTCATTTAGTTCAATGGTGACAGACAATGGCGCGAAGGCTTCTTCTAATTCACCATCGAAGGTTTGAATGGCTTTAATGGTTGACGTAAACCCTGAAGGCAAAATCATGACTTCGTCGCCTTTTCTAAAAATGCCGCCTAAAATTCTTCCTGCATACCCTCGAAAATCGTGGTAATCCTCTGAATGTGGACGTATGACCGTTTGCACTGCAAAACGACAATCAATATGATTCTCGTCGGAAGCGATATGAATGGTTTCTAGAAGATAAATCAAGGTTGGTCCGTCATACCATTCCATTTTTTCGGAACGATGCACGACATTATCTCCATGCAATGCGCTGATAGGTATAAACCTTATATCATGAATATCAAGCTTAGCCGCAAAATCTTTGTAATCGCGAACAATATCATCGAAACGCTCTTCACTATAGTCAACCAAGTCCATTTTATTGATACAAACAATAACGTGCTTGATTTGCAATAAAGAAGCGATGTAGGAATGACGATAGGTTTGTTCGGTAAGTCCGTTGCGTGCATCTACTAAAATCAAGGCTAAGTTTGCTGTGCTCGCGCCGGTCACCATATTGCGGATATACTGAACATGCCCAGGAGTATCGGCAATGATAAATTTTCTTTTAGGCGTTGCGAAATAGCGATAAGCTACGTCAATGGTAATTCCTTGTTCTCTTTCATCTTTCAAGCCATCGGTCAACAAAGACAGGTCAATATGTTGAATTCCTTTTTTCTCGCTGCTGCGTTTCACCGCTTCCATTTGATCTTCGAAAATAGATTTGGTATCGAACAATAATCTTCCAATTAAAGTACTCTTTCCATCATCTACGCTCCCTGCGGTGGTAAACCGAAGGAGTTCCATATCTAGATATGCTTTGTGTTCCATTGGTGTCTTAGTTAGAAATAACCTTGTTTTTTACGGTCTTCCATTGCAGTTTCAGAGCGTTTATCATCTGCACGATTTCCTCTTTCCGTTTGTCGGGAAGCCGCCACTTCAAAAATAATTTCTTCGAGTGTTGAAGCGGTTGATTCGATAGCGCCTGTTATGGGTAAATCGCCGCAGGTGCGGAACCTCACTGTTTTGTTGTGTACAATTTCATCACCGCGCATGTTTAAAAATTCGGAGACGGCAAGTAGGGTTCCATTTCTTTCAATTACGTCTCGTTCGTGAGCAAAATATAATTGGGGTAAAGGAATATTATCGTGAAGAATGTATTGCCAAACATCCATTTCTGTCCAATTAGAAATAGGGAAAACACGAAAATGCTCGCCCATGTTTTTTCTGCCGTTGAAAAGATGCCATAATTCAGGTCGTTGATTTTTGGGGTCCCATTGTCCAAATTCATCACGGTGAGAAAAGAATCTTTCTTTGGCACGTGCTTTTTCTTCATCGCGACGAGCACCCCCCATGCAACAATCAAGTTTATACTGTTCGATAGTGTCTAATAGCGTAGTGGTTTGCAACACATTTCTGCTGGCATTCAAGCCCGTTTCTTCTCGTACTCTTCCTTTATCAATTGAATCTTGAACACTACCCACAATTAATTTTGCCCCTAAGGCATCTACCAACCAGTCGCGGTATTCCATGGTTTCAGGAAAATTGTGACCCGTGTCAATATGCACTAATGGAAAGGGTATTTTTGCTGGGAAAAAAGCTTTTCGCGCAAGATGTGTCAATACAATACTGTCTTTCCCACCAGAAAAAAGAATGGCCGGATTTTGGAATTGTGCAAACACTTCACGAATCACGTAAATAGATTCGGCTTCTAGCTCTTTAAGATGATTTAAGTAATAATGACTCATAGGCTCAACGTCAGTTTGGGTTGAATAAAGTGAGTGAGTTTTTCTAAGCAATGCTGCAGTGAATGGAGATGGGTTGCAACATTTAAATCCGGGTTTTCCGGTATTTCAAATGGGGAATCAATGCCTGTAAAATTTTTGATGCTGCCTGCTCTTGCTTTTTGGTATAATCCTTTCACGTCTCGGTTTTCACAAACTTCAAGGGGGCAATCTACGTAAACTTCTAAAAAGTTTTCACTTCCAATTAATGTCTTTGCCAATTCCCTATCTTTTGAAAAGGGAGAAATGAAAGCAGTGAGCACTACGACCCCTGCATCGGTAAATAGATTTGCCACTTCAGCTATACGGCGAATATTTTCAATTCTTCCTTCTTCTGAAAAATCAAGGTCTTTGTTCAAACCTGTCCTGATGTTATCTCCATCGAGAATATAGGTTTGAATTCCTTGTGCAAAAAGGTGTTGTTCGAGGAGATTTGCCAGCGTGGATTTGCCGGAACCAGATAGTCCCGTAAACCAAACCACCAACGACTTGTGTTGGTTTTGTTGATTACGGTCTTGCTTTTTTACTTGGTGATTATGAGGAATAACATGCAGTTGTTCTTTCATGTAGCAATGCTAAGAAAGTTCGACCACAAACCAAGGATTTAGCAGATTTTCTTTGTTGTATTGAAGCTCTTGGTGGGTATGGAAATCATAAACCTTACAGCCTGCATATTTGGCAACTGCATGTGCTGCTGCTGTATCCCATTCCATGGTAGGAGCAAGCCTCGGGTAAACTTGTGCTTTGCGTTCTGCTACCATACATAGCTTTAGTGAGCTGCCTGCGCTTACAAGGTGGGTATTGCCGTGTTTTTCTTTGCAGTCATTAATAAATGTTTCCGTTTCTATTGAGCAGTGAGAGCGACTTGCAACGATGGTAAACGTGTCGGGGAGTTGATTGTTGTTGATTGATTGTGCTTTAGCCAGCAAATCATTTACAGAAAAAGTCAACGGGTGCTCCACTGTAATTTGAAAACTTCCTTGGTTTTCAATGCCCCAAAATAATTTTTTTGTAACCGGAACATACACAACACCTAACAAGGGATTTCCATGTTTAATGAAGGCAATGTTCACGGTGAACTCTCCGTTTTTTTTGACAAATTCTTTGGTGCCGTCGAGCGGGTCTATTAACCAAAATTCTTTCCAGTTTTTTCTTTCTGAAAAAGGGATTTCACTGCTTTCTTCTGAAAGAATAGGAAATTCGTCACCAAGGGTTTCCACTATTTTTTGATGCGCAAACAAATCGGCTTCAGTCAATGGCGAATGATCATCTTTATACTGCACAGCAAAATCCTGCTCATAAATATTTAAGATGGCATTGCCTGCGAGTAGGGCTGCTGTAATGGCTTTTTCTAGTAAATTTTCGAACATGCTTTGTAATCTTACTTGTCGTTATTCATTTTAATAATTCTACCGGGGTTCCCTACAACCGTTGCAAAATCAGGAATGTCATTGATCACTACAGTTCCGGCTCCTATTGTACACCACTTACCAATTTTCAACCCTTGAATCACTACAGAATTTGCTCCAATGTGGGCACCTTCCCCTACTGTAACATCTCCACACAATGTTGCACCAGGAGATATGTGTACATAATCTTCGAGTTTGTTATCGTGATCTAATGATGCTTTTGTGTTGATGATACAATGTTTCCCAATGACGCTATCCGCATTAATAATACTTCCTGCCATTATCACCGAACCATTGCCAATAATCACCGTATCATCTACAACGGCATTTTTGTGAATAGCAATTGCAAACTCTTGTAGCAGAAATCGCTTTTCAATTTTCTTCACTACGTTTTTTCTAGTAGCATTGATACCTATTGATATGATTAATTTACTTTCTTCAGAAATTTGGTCTAGTTTACCTAAGGGTATGTTGCAAAACGTTTTCTCTATTTTATTATCATCTACTATCAAGTCAATGGTTTGATTCATTCCTTTAAGAATGTCAATAATTACCTTACAATGACCACTTGCGCCGTATAAAACCATTTGAGTAAAATTTTACTAGCTATTCTGTTGCAATAATTTTTGATAAAGAAATAGAACTTCATTCCACAATTTAGTTTGTTCGAACTTGCTAACAATCATTTTTCGCGTGTTAGATTTCACTTTCTCGAAAAAATAATTATCGAGAAACATTTTTTCCATCGCAGCAATGATTGCTTCTTTATTATTCACCGGAATAATGATTCCGTTTTCATTGTTGACTACTATTTCATTACAGCCATTAATATCGGTCACCACAGATGGAATGCCCATTGCACCTGCTTGCATTGGCACATTTGGAAAGCCTTCACGGTGGCTTGGTAAGAAGACTGCGTGGCTAATGGAAAGATAGGGACGAATGTCGTTTTGGTATCCTGCATTGATAATAGAAGGATGGTGTTTTATTTGGTGAAGGGTATTGGCATTCAATGGGTTCAAATGTTCTTCGAGCCAACCAACCAACATCAATTTCACTTGTAGGTGTTGCGCTGAAAATTGTACGAAAGCTTCCACTAATTCATTGATGCCTTTGTCTGCTACAATTCTTCCAATAAACGTAAAAACCTTGTCTGTTTGTTCTATTTGCAATTGCTTCAATAGCGCTAACTTTTCTTTTTCAGCAACTACATCGGGATGATAATGCTCTGTGTCCACACCATTAGAACTTCCGTTTAAAAGTGTTGTGATTTTATCGGCGGGGGAATAATTGTTTTGAATCATTATTCCTTTCATGACCTTAGAATTGGCAATGACAAGATGTGCACATTTAGACGTCAGTCTTTCGGTGAATTCCATCACTCTTTTTTTCAAGCCAGTTGCTTTTAATAAAGGCAAGCCAGCAACGGTATGAATCCTCACAGGAACCCCAGCTAAAGCAGCGGCCATCATGCCTAATAAGCCCGCTTTGGGTGTGTGTGTATGTACAATATCGGGCTTTATTTTTAAAAAATAATACCACAATTTTATTAAGGCTCCTATATCTTTTATGGGGGTAATTTCCCGCGTCATGTTTACGGGATAAATTGAAACACCTTCTCTTTCTGCCAATTCCTGTAAGCCCATTTCATCACTTGAAATGGCGATTACATCAAATGATTGGCTCATAAACTTTAGTTGGTTTCGTAACAATAAATTGAATGAAACCGGAACGGTTGTTATTCTAATCAATACTTTTTTGTCGCGATTTTTTTTCAAACCTCTCGATTGATTAAAGTGTTGCAGATTATTGAAACTGAATCAATTTCAGGAGATAAATGACGAGATAAATAGGTATCGTTTATAGCGTTGCTTTCCCTTAAAAGATATTGAACAATGTCTATTCCTGCTGTTTCCTTAGCAATGGGTAACGCCACTTGATTTTCGACATAATCGAATACGTAACCAAAGCCCGGCAACTGAACTTGTGCAATGTTTTTCCCTAAAAACAACATTTCTAAACCAACAGAAGAAGCAAAAATAATTCCTCCTTTGACCTCGGCTATTAAACTGAAAATATCTTTATTACCTACTTCAAACCCTATCTGATATTTTTCAAGAATTTCGCAATAAGGTTCTATTTTTTCTCTTACGTGTGTTTTCAATAACAAAGTGATTTGCTGCTTTTGTAAAACAGGGGCAATTTTTTGAATTACTTGTTCAAACAATTCAAATTTTTGGGCATAAGAACAATACCCTTGATCGTCAATGGGATTGGTAAAGAACCCTATTTTGAGGGCAGACCCTTGAGCATTCTTTAATTTATTTTTGATTGCCTGATATCTTGGAGATCCTGAAATGATAACCTTTGTATTGGGTGCTACTAAGTCTTCAAAATGCAGTTTGGCATCTTTGCCCCAACAGAAAAGAATATCCACACCTTTTGATCCATAAACAATATCTGGAGTCGCATTGGGCAGGGGAAAGCGAATACCCTCTTGAAGCATTCCTTGAAAAACGCCTTGGTTCAAGAACCAAGGTACCAAAATGTATCCTGGAAAAGCAACATCGTTGTAATGAAAAACCACATCCCCTTTTCTTACAATAGCTGAAAAAAAGGGCATTAAATAGGTGTAAAACAAAAAATTGTACAGAAATCGGCGGGTGAGAGAATTGACTGCGCCTAATGTGGCACTTCCGCTAGCGGGGGTTGTGCCTGGTATTTTTGGAAAAGGCGAATAGTAGGTAAACCCCAGTTTTTCACATTCATTAGAAGGGTTAGGAAGCCTTCTCATTTCACAAAAAGAAACTAACCGAACATCGAAACCTCTGTTATTAAGTTCTACCATCAAGGGCTTTGAGTTTTCCCAATGATGGTTGGGGTTGGTTATTATGAAAAAAAAGCGAGGTTTACTATTGCCTGTTTTTGATTGCATTCTCAGCTTCTTCTTTGATAAGCCATAATGGTTTTATGCCTTTTCTTTCGCTTAATTTATTAACTTCTTCCATTTCCGACTCTTCTGCTTCCTCTTCTTCTTCTTGTAGCAGTTCTCTCACCACCGGAAACATTGCCAAAGCAATATAAAAAATGGTAAATCTTAAGCCCATGTGCACCAGTCCGTAGGCAATCACGGGTAATATATACAGGCTATACGTCCTTGGTAATCCCGAAAGCAAAGACAAAATAAAAATGGAAAACAAAATAGATCCTGGAATGCCATAACAAAACAAAATAGTTCCAAGGCTTGAGTGCATTTCATGATTATCAATATACGTCGTAAATCTGTTGTAAGCACCTTCCCCGGCACCTAAAATCATATAATAAGGGTGGTTGTTCATACGGTCATATCCGCGATATTCCCACTCACTTACGTCGTTTGGCTTTACACTATATTCTAGTCTATAGGATAGATTTCTTACAAACTTTTCTCCCGTTGGTGTTTTAAACAATACAACTAATACGCCTATAAAAACCATCATAGAGGTAAAAATCATCTTAACACTGAGTAATTTGTTAGAAGCAAGATAAACTATCATTAAAAGTAACATTGAACCAATAGCGGCTTTGGAAACACATAACATAGTGAAATAGAAAAAAACGCCAAAAGATAGGAAAATGATAACTCGGCTTAATTTCAAATACCGCTCAAATGCAAGTATAATTGACAGACAGCAAATTGCATAATAGCCTAGTTGATTTGGATTGTCAAAAAACAAGGTTTCTCGCCCTTCACTCATATGACCCCATGGTGATAATAGAATTTGAATGATGCCACTTAAAAGAACTGAATATACTGTAGTATATACAAATTCTTTTTTGTAAGTATCGAAAAGTGAAAAAGAAAAAGCAAATACTATAATATTGAATGTATAAAAAAGATTGGTGATTAAACTTGGGTCCTTGTCTTTCATACCAATTCTCACTATAAACAGAATAGTATTTACAGCAAAAATATACGCCACTAAGTTTTTAAAATTATTAAGGTGCCCCAAAAACCTTTTACTCATATACAATCCCCTTTTGTTCAAATATATAAACATAGTAACAAACAAGATGAGATCTGAGGGTTGTGGCAATCCTGGCTTAAAAATGTAATAAGGGAACATCAATATAAATAATGACCAATATTTTAGCCAGCCCTGTGCCCCTAATGTTTTAGTAAATAAAAACTTCATTTAATTTCTTAGAAATTCAAAATAACTGTTGATCGCGTATTTATAATGGAAAGGTACTAATTTTTGAATCGAGTTTTCGGAGAATTTCTTTCTTAATTCCTCATTTCCTAACAATTCAAGGATTTTTTCCGCCATCTTTTTATCATCCTCCACCGGAACTAAAAAACCGTTTATTCCATTTTCTATCACTTCCGATGGTCCAGTTGGGCAATCGGTTGCTACGGACGGGGCGCCACATGCCATTGCTTGAATCAAAACACCCGGCATCCCTTCATGCTTGGAAGAAAGCACAAAGACAGAACAATTTTTCATGTACTTAAATGGGTTTTTATCAAAGCCGCCGAAAGTAATATTTTCATACAAACCCATTGTTATGACAAGCTTTTTTAGCTCTTCTTCCAGAGGTCCTGTTCCTAGAATAAACAATTGTGCTGGAACCTCTTGAATAACTTTTTGAAATGCTTTGAAAAGTGTGGGGTAATCTTTTTGATAAACAAAACGACCTACTGCTAGAATAACTGGTTTCTCAGAATTAAAAACCACGTTATTAAGCACTTCTTCTTTTTGTTGCAAAAGGTCATTATTGATGACAGGGTTGTATAAAACCTTTATTCTTTGTGGTTTAGTGTTGGTTTCCTGCAACACCTCTTGTTCAAGCGCTTTTGAAACAACTGTTACAAAATCAGCTTTGGGATAGGTCAATTTTTTAAACCTATGCTGTAAAAATTGTTTGACCTTATTTTTCCCGGGTGGTAGCATCACGTTTCTTTCTGAAACAACCACTTTTAGTTGTTTCCCCGACAATTTTGCTGCTACTACTGTTGAGGCATTGGTGCCTCCACAAGTGCTGTAAACCACATCATAATCGCTTTTGTTTAAAAGGTCTTTTATAGAGAAAAAAGAAAAAAAAGAATTGATAGCTTTTAAGTCAAAGACGCGCACATCCGACGGGATTTCATTCAAATACTGACCCGTTTTTTTCACCAAAGCCAAATCACATTTATAAAGATTCCGATCGAAATCCTTAAGGATGTTTAACGTTATTCTATCGGCACCACCGTAAGTCATCGATGTGCGCACAAAGAGTATTTTCAAGCGCTCAGACATCTTGGTCGGTGATAATAATGGTGTTTTGAATGACTGCCGTAAATGGAAAATGAGGGTTGCCGCTCATGCACTCTTTTAATGTTTTTCGCTTGTCTTTTCCAAAAATCAATGCTAATTTTTCGGTATTTCTATTAATAGCTGATGGAAGCAGTGTTATTCTTTCTTCAGGAATATTTTCAGATGAAGAAATAGCTACATGTTGGTTAAAAAATTTTAATTCAGTGTTAGGAAAAATAGACGCGGTATGACCATCAGCACCCATACCTAAAATGACTAAATCAGACTCAAATTCATTGTTTTCTATAAATCCAATTTGTTGCAATGCTTCTCTATATTGATTGGGCAGGACTTCCGATTGACTTCCCGTTGGAATAGGTGCATGAGCCAAATTACATAAATATGGAAATACTCTTTTTGCATTCCCATAATTGCTTCGTGAAGATTCGTAGGGAACATTGCGTTCATCTACCCAACAAATTTTAATTTTTTCAGCAATTACTTGATTGTGGTTGCAATAATCATTCAATTTGGCATAAAGAGGTTCAGGTGTTGTTCCACCCGAAATGCATAATTTGAATGAGTCGGTTTTTTCCAACAAATTCATCAGAAAGTGATAAGCAAATTCAATCCCTTCTTCAGGATTTTTTACACGGCAAATAGTCATATAATTGCTTCAAAATCATTGGCAACAAATTCAGCAACATGTTCTTGCCAATAGTTTGCCAATGCTGCTGTATATCGCGTAAAAAAATGAATTTTGTTGGTTATTGCCGCTTCAAAATCAGTGCTTGCGTCACCAAAAAACAAACATTCATTTACTTCAAAATTATGGTTGAACATTGTTTGGGCTACGATCTCTTTTTTTTGAGATGGAGAACCATAAACTTCTTGAAAAAAAGGTCCGAGATTTCTTTTCTGAACAATCAAATCCAACTCCTCTTGCGGTGTTCCAGAAGCAATTACCAAATATTTCCCGGCTTGTTTCAATTCTTTCAACAACCGCTCAACGCCAGGAACAAATGGTGTTTTTAGGATTTTTTCAAAAACAATGGTTGAGAATTTTTCTCCGAGATTTAGCACTTCTTTTTCTGAAATGGTTTTTTGAAGCAATTGCTCCGCAATCCAACGAAATTTCACAAATCTTGAAATACCTTGATTTGCCAGATGATATTCTTTGATTTGTTCTTCAAAACCAGAACCTGTATATAATTCAATAAATGCTTCTGTTTTAATGTTCGCAGATTCTAAAATTACACCATCAAAATCGAAGAAAAAGCATTTGTATTGCAGTATTTGAGAAAGCAGAATGGGTTTATTGTTCATGCTCCATTTGTTCAATGACTTGAATAATTCCTTGACCCATATCCACATACTCATTGGCAATAAGTTTCTTACCTACTTTCGGCGTATATGCATAGGGTGTTATGTTGTAGTGCCCATTACCCTTTCCTTCATCACCAAGATATTTAACTTTAACCGACTTGTTTAATATTTCTTCAAATGTTCTAAACAATTCTGAAATAGTAAGCTTATCATTTCCTGTTAATACTAAATGTTTGTTTTCATATTCATCAGCCAATATTTGAGCGCTCAATTTGGCAGCATCAAACACATGAATATAGTCACGTTTATCACTCGACTTGCCAGAATATTCTAGTGCATTTCCCTCCATAAACTGCTTTAGCAAACGATAAACTCCATTGCTTTCATCTGCCCTAGGACCATACAAACTTCCAAAACGAAGGATAGTATAATTTAAACCAAAGCGGGAATGAAATTCTTCTATATAATTTTCGCAAGCTTGTTTACTACATCGATAAAACCCGCCTTCACGACTATAAACATATACAGTGGAGCCAAATACAAAGCGTTCAACATTATTCTTTTTTGCTGCCTCAAGAAGATTAATTGTTCCCAAAATATTGATGCGAACAGTATCGGTGGGCTTGTTTTGAGCTTCGTTCAAATCGGCCATTGCAGCCAAATGATAAACAATATCAATGTTTTTTAGTGCTTCATTTACAAAAGAATTATTGGTTATATCACCAATAATCATTTGTTGATCTGGTCTTAAAAATCTGCTTTCTTTTAAATCAAGAATGCTTACTTGGTGACCAAAAATGCTTAATTCATCTGCAATATGACTGCCTAAAAATCCAGATCCACCGGTAATTAATATTCTCTTATTTTTCATTTTTGGCGAAAAAATTAATGAGTTTTTCTGCGGCTTCCATCTCCATTGTCAGTCGCACTTCTTTTGCATACGTTCCTATATGACCAGTCATCAACACATTGACTAATTGACACAACTTTCCATTATAAGGTTCTGACTCAAAGGTATCTAAATATGCTTTTGCGTTTTGATTGATATTCAAAAAGTCAAATAATGCGCTTTCGTCAATAAGCCCACCACGTGCTGTATTTATTAATAAAACATCAGTTTTCATTTTAGAAAATGAAGCAGCGTTAATTATATTTTTGATTTCACTAGAAAAGGGTAAATGGAGGGAAATTACATTTGATTCATGGAGAATTGTTTCCATTGATGCTTGTTGAACACCCCATTTATTTGCAAACTCTTCATCAAAAAAAGGGTCGTAAGCAAGTATATTACAAGCAAATGGTTGCAATAAATGAGTTAGTCGCTTGGCAATTTTACCAAATCCAATAAGTCCGACGGTTTTCCCTTTAAGCAATGAACCCATTGGTTTTGCCCAGTTGCCTGACTTTATTTGTGCATCATTCCAAGATATACTTCTTAAAGAATTTAATATCCCAGCAAGGGTTAATTCTGCAACACCATCTACATGAGCATTAGGTGTGTTTTCTACAACAATCCCCTTTTGATTAGTAATATTAAAATCAACATTATCCATCCCTGTCCCCAAACGAACTAAGTATTTTAATTCTTTCGCAGTACATAAAGCTTCTTCATTTAGCTTTTCAGTCCCTGCGATTACCCCTATTTTCCCTTGAAGCAAATCTTTGCTTTCATCAACTGTTAATTGTCTTCCAAGGGGATTTAATTGCACTTCAAAACCTGCTTCTTCCAAAAGACTTAGAGGCATTCTATTTTCTTTTCCAAAGGAAGAGGTGGAAATAAGGATTTTCATTATAAACCTGATTCAGATGATTTTTTCAAAAGTTCATGTATCATTTCTGGATTATTGACCCACCATTCAGAAATACCAATATCAAAATGAGTGTGCACATCGCGCCCAGTTACCCAAGTGCGAACAATTGGTGCTGAATTTTTGCCCATCCACCACCATGGATTTGGACCATCCTGAGTTTGAACAGTGTATTTTCTAAACGCCCAAACGCCCTGATCATAGAAGTATGCCTTCTTGTAGGACTGTCTTTCCGTTGAAACTTTTCGCTCCTTATTACCCCATGGCTGTAACAAACCATCATCAGTAATTTCCATTGCACGTAAAGGGTGGTCATCCTGTGCTTCCCAAACAGTCATACAAGAATCGAGTTCTTTTTTTTCGTCCAAAAGATTCAAACAGCGGTCAATAATATCGCCATCTATATAGACTGTATTGCCCAAAAGAAGGACCACATTTTCTAGGTTTTCATGTCGCTCATTCACCCATTCTACTGCGTGCTTTATTACCTCTCCGTGGTTCACAGTATCCCCCGAAAGCTCATCGGGTCGAGGAATAATTATTGCGCCTAATTCTTCAGACGCCTTTGCTATCCCTTCTCCATCAGTTGAAACAAAAATCTTGTCAATTTTTTGAGCAGCAAGCGAAGCCAATATCGGATAATGAATCATGGGTTTGCCAGCAACATTGAAAATGTTCTTGTTAATAATGGATTTGCTCCCTGCTCGAGCTGTTATGATGGCTGCATTCATGAATAAAACTCTATGTTTTTTAATACGTTTTCTGCTCTTTTTTCCCAGGTAAAATTATTGAGAAATTCAGCATAGGCATTGTCAACCATTTTGATTGTTTCCTGTGGTTGTGATAAAAAATTCCCAATTGCTTGCTGCCAATCATTAATATCATCTTGTTTACAAAAAATTGCAACATTCTCTTTTATTACTGCTCTTATTGATGGCAAATCAGAAACTATCATGGGGCGTCTGCTTGACATGTATTCAAATAGCTTTATTGGCGACATGTAGTCTGCTGTTTGTTCCCCGCTTGGCACTTTTACACTTGATTGATAAGGCGCAAGTAATAGAGAACATGCTGCCCTAAATGAGGCGGTTTGTTGAAAGGGCAAATGACCATATAAATAAAGGTTTTTGGGGGCACTTTTACCTATTTCCAACTTTTGTAGTTCTGGTCCTCCCGCTAAATGAAAGCCAAAATCCGGCAACCTATGTGCAAGCTGAACAATTATTTCTATCCCCCTTCCTGAATGTAAAGATCCAATATAACCAATGTTGACTGAATGGTTTCCTTTCAGAACAAATGATGAAGAGAATAATGGTATTTCAGCGCCATTGGCATGAGCTTCAAGAGCAATTGATTTTAAATGTTTGTTTTCATGCTTTGATTGAAATAATTGTTTCAACCTTTCTGTATTAAATGTGATTTTTTTTAAAAAAGGAGTTTTGCAAAGCTTATTAATGCAAAATGAATTAATGAATCCTGCTTCCCAAATTTTTCCATGAATATCTATTACCAAGGGTTTTTTTAATTGTGTACACAGCATTAAAGCCAAGGGAAACCTGCTCACTACAACATCAATTTCATTCTTGTTTTTATTGAGTAATTGAAAAGCTTTTAAGGCAAATAAATATAGCCATCCTGCTTTGTTTTTTAAGTTTATGGGAAGGATTGTAAAATTTGTTTTTACACTATAAAAGGTAACGATTGATTCTTCGTTTGTAACACTCTGATGAGAGGGAAGCACTAAAGTTACTTGGTGACCATTAGCCGCAAAACCTTCACACATTTTAACGATGTTCACACCATTGGCTCTTTCGGAAGGTAATAATGAATTAGAAATATACCAAAGATTCACTATTGATTGATTTGAGGCGCCAACTTTATAGGTGATGATTTTCCCAAAATCTCCTCAGTTTTAACTTTGAAATAATTGAGATCGTTTTCTGTCCAAATTACTTTTTCTTGGGTGGCACCTTTACCTGGTTTTTTGCGTACTATCTCTTTAAATTTTTCTTGAGAAATAATCTCGCTAATACCTACGTTTTCTGACAATTTTAGGTATTGTTGATAATCAAAATCATCTAAACAAACCCAAATGATATTTTCTGAATTTACTAACTGGGAATTTTCCAATATTCTCTTATAGGTTTCCACCCACATCCAAGTGATTTTTTGAAGCCTTGACATTGTTTTCCAAGACTCTTCAGAACTATTAATCGGAGTAAAACGACTGAAATAATGGTTGGGTTTTTTCAAGTCATATATAAAGCCAGGAATATTGTTGTCAAAAATAACATTTTGTTCATACCAACCTTTTCGAAAGTGAGATTCAATCACTTTTTGAGGATTTCGGTAAACAATAACAGCCTTTCCACCAAAGGCGTTGATAAGATTATGAAAGGAAAAAGCAATCAGTGGGTTTGATTCCAGAAATCTTAGCTTTTCTTGTTTGCATTTTTTTATTAAAAAACCACGTGAATTGATAAACCCTTGCCTATCAACTTTAAGGTTATGCCATCGGGAAAATAATTCAAAAGAATCGCCAACAGAATTTCCAATAGAATCGAGATGATAGCTTTTTATTTCTTTACCCAAAGAAAATATTGTTGAAAGAAAATGTGTGCCGCTTCTACCTGCACCTGTAATAAAAACAGGGTTGGCATGGAGTGGGTGGTAATCAATGTTTGAATTGTACTCTTCAAAAACATTGGTCTTTCCTCTTATCGCAAATTTATTATACAGGGCTTTGATGGTCATCATAATAAATACTAAAAACGATAATATTCCTTTGGGAGTAGTCTTTTGTAGCCAACAAAATCATATTTTTCAAGTGATAAATTTGATTTGCCATTAAAATAATAATGCGGTGCCGACATTAATGCACCTAAATAACCGTATTTATTTAAAACGTCAATGGTTGTTTGGTTATATGACGCAAAACTTCCAAAAGGAAGTGAAAAAAGTCGGCTGATTTTTTCTTTTGGAAAATTTTGTAACAAAAAATAGTGGTTAGTTTTTATTTCAAAATCTATTTCTTCTGTTGTAAGCGTTGATAAACAAAAATGGTTGTGAGAATGATTTCCAAATTTTATCATTCTATATTGGGCAAATTTGCTCAAATCATTTGCTGTGTTATAGGGATAATATTGATATAAAATATTTTGTTTTTGAAAAAAATCTTCTAATTGGTTGGAAATTATTTTTGAATTTGTCTTTTCTGGGTTTTTGGTTTCTTTCAAAAAATCAATTTCTGAAAGTTGAATATTGTATTGTTCAATAAAGTCTTTAGTCAAATCTTTTTCAATTAGCAACTTGATTTTATCCCTCCAAAGTAAGTTGCCTTCAATTGTAGAACTATTGACAAAAAATACATAGGGGATATTTTCTGTTTCAAGAAAGGGCGCTACATTTGATAAGGTTGATTGATAATTATCGTCAAACGTTAATAATATTTTATGTGTTGACAACTCCTTTTTATCAAAAAACTCATCTTCATTGACAAATTTCCAATGTTTTTTAAGCGCTATTATTTGTTTTTTAAAAGCATTTAAGCTAACACTATGTATATTACTCAGCGGTTGTTTGTCATCCACATGATGGTATAAAAGACATAGGTTTCTATCTTTAGTGGCTAGATGCAGTTTTGTATTAAACCATGTGTTTTTTATGAACCGAAGCACTTATTTAGCAATATATCCTTTTAGTAACAACCCTTCTTTGACAATTGGAAAGCACTTATCTTCATAGGCTTTGAGATTACCAATTTCAGATTTATTGGTATCAATTTCTATTTTTTCACAATAAAACTGATTATTTACTCCTATAAACTCAGCTATATCAGACATTGCAACAGAACAGTTTTCACACAACCATTCGTAGCTTAATTCGAAATATTTTTGTTGTGGAAGTTCTTTTTGAAATTCTGCGGTATATTGAATGCAATCATTCCAATATCTAGCTGCGTTTTTTCTAAATTCTGATTTGTCTTTTACAATATCCTTATGTTTAATCCATTCTTTTTTTTCAATTGAATTAATTACAGGGATTGCATGTCTATATAAATGTATAAACTTAGCATCTGGATATGTTTCAGATAGTTGTTTCGCCAAAAATGTAATCATTGCGCTTTTGACTATTAACGGTTTATTGTTGCCTTTAAGAAAAGCATAACCCGTTAGGAGCTTTTGTATTCTTTTTGCATTTTTTTCCCATTGTTTTAATGAAATATTGGAAAAACCCTTGGGGTCTTGAATAATACTTAATTTATTGGTGAATGGGTACGACTCTGGGTGAAAATATTCATTCGCTTCACCAGGAAATACATTAATAGACTTTCCTGTATTAAGAATTTTTTGAAACATAGTGCTTCCACATCTGCCTGTTCCAATTATAAAAACTAACGCCTTTGGTTTTACGTTAAACATAATGGCAAAATAGCCAAATAGCTCATAAATTTTATACCGGATTAGTCTTTTGTTTTGAAAAAACATATTTATGTTAATCTACCCTTTTCCAATGATTCAAATTATAACCAGTAAGATTTTCCAGTTCTAATATGTCTTTCTTGAAATATTTATTATAGATTTCGTCAAGAGCTTCGGGTTCTATTATTACTATATTCTTATTTTTAGTTAAGCCAGTTTTTTCCATAATAGGAAGTACTATTTTATATGCTTTTGTAACAACTCTTAAGCACAACAATAGAAAAGCACTACTAACATACTTCTCTTTGCGCCATTTCTTAAGAGACAATAATAAATGAGGTGCGAGTTTTGTGTCTGATTTTGTTGGATTTACCACTTTGTTCAACTTTTCAGGAAGAAAACTTGAATTTACTCCTAAAAATGAATATAGCTCTTTAATAACCTTATTGGGGTTGTTTTTAATTTCATCATATAGAATAATATAAACATTCTCTTTGGGAAATATTTCGTAAACATTTTTCAAGTGTTGAGCATATAAGCCTTTGAGGGTATAATGATAATAGCTTTTTGTAGTTAATGCTTTTTTGAAGGAGTATTCATTTTCTCTTTTAATATTGTGAATATAGTATTTATACTGGGATATTGCCCTATCAATTGGATTGCGTATCACCAATATTACTTTAACTTTAGGGAAATGATTGTTTATTCTTTGCATTGATTCTTTAGAAAGAATATAACTTGAAGAATATTCGCCAGTAATAAAATCGTTTGGGATTAATTCGTAATGTTCTTTAAAACCAGACAAATCAAATTGATAGTGGTCGTTAAAATATTTAAACTCCCTTTTGGGCATTTTGATTTGAGGGTGTTCTTTCAAACATTCAGCTAACCAAGAAGTGCCACATTTTGGTGTTCCTATTCCGATAAAGTCAATATCTTTCATGTATTACCAAGGACGTCTTTATAATTTTTTCTTACTAAAAAAGAAATCTAACCACCAAATATAAGGTTCTCCAAATATTTTTTTACCTGCAAAAACAACAACCACAAATGCAATTAGTAATGATAGAAAGGTGGAAATAAAAAATATTGGTATGTTGGAGATTGAACTATAATTGTTGATGCCTGTTTTTATAAAAAAGCAAAGTAGGATTATAAACAATGAAAACAAAAGGGGTTTTATAAGTATTTTATAAAAAGTAAAAGGATTCACGTTAAGTGTTTTGTTTACATAATATGTTAATACTGTGTATTGAATTATCAGTGCCAACAATGTTCCGAGTGCAACGCCTTCAATTGAAAATTTGATCAATGCCAAAGAAAACAAGATCACATTAGCAGCATACATAAGCTGTAATCGCGCGGTAAGTGCAAACTTTGCCTTTGCTCTAAGAATAGAGCCAGGAACCTTGTATGACATTCTTAAAAAAATTCCAAATGCAAGTATTTGAAGCACATTTGCAGTTGGCAACCAGTTTTTCCCTAACAGAAATAATACTATTTCATGAGAAAACATTAAGGTGATAAAAAATATTGGAAAAGAAAATAAAGCCAATATAAATGATGTATAATTAAATGCTTTTGTTAGTTTTTCATGGTCTTCACTTATTTTTGAAAAAGAAGCAAAAGACATATTATTTAACAAGTTGCCTATTATTGTCGTAGGCATTTTCATGATTTTATAGCCTTGAGAATAATAACCTAATGCGGTGGGTCCCAATAAAGTAGAAACAACAAGATAGTCACCGTTAGTTGCTAACTGATTTCCAAAACTGTGTAACATAATGTTCCTTGAGTCAGCAATAATTTCCTTTACAATGCTTTTATCGAGTTTTGATATCCTAAACTTTGCATGTCTTACATAAAATATAAACATCATAAATTCATAGGCTATTACTCCCGAAATTAAACTTTTATATCCGAAATGTAGAAAGGCAAAAATAATAGGAACAAAAAAATAACCTATCCAATAAGCCAACAAGGTAAAATTTGAGGTTTCCTTAAAGCGAAGTTCTTTTTCGTAAAGTGCTTGGTAGGGTTGGTATATCCCCTTGAAAATCATTATTACAAAAAGGCAAGAAAGAATAAAACCAAGCTCTTTTTTATGAAAGAAATAGGTAACGATGGGTGAGGATATTAGAAAAATTATACCGAGCCCTGCACATAATAAAAAGGAAAGTATCGTTGCGTTATCAATAAATTTTTGATCAATTTCTTTTCTAAGTATTATTGATTTATTAATTGATGGGTAGGTAAAAACTGCTGTTAACTCAATAATTAACATGCAAGTTCCTTGAAAACCAAAATCACGTGGTTGTAATAGTTTACTTAAAACATAAATAAAGACTATTTGACTTAAGATAGTTAATACATTAGAAAAGACGAGCCAAAACCCGCCTTTTCTAATGCTTTTTTTTAGGTCACTGCTCACTTATTCTATTCAGTTTCAATGAATCCTTTTATGCGTTATCGTTGCTTGTGTTTTTTCGTTTAAATATTTTATTAAAGAATTTTGAAGCCTTCGTTTCTTCTTTTTCATCTTCAATTTGATAATAACCATCGCCATAACCATAACCATAACCATAACCATAACCATAACCATAGCCATAGCCATAGCCATAGCCATAGCCATAGCCATAGCCATAGCCATAGCCATAGCCATAGCCATAGCCAGAACGTCTTATCGCCGTTCCATTGATTATTATTGCAATGTTAGGTAGCTTTTGTTCCTCTTCTAACTGGTTTAGGAAGCGAATAGTTGGTTTTACTGTATAATTATGTCTCATAATATACATTGTAATATCCACATATTGTGCCAAAGCCGTTGAATCTGATACAATTCCAATCGGCGCTGTATCCATTATGATATAGTCGAATTCTTTTCTAAGATAATCGATCATGTCTCCAATTTTTGGAGATAGAATCATTTCAGCTGGATTTGGTGGTATTGGACCTGAATTTATGAAATAAAGGTTCGGATATTCCTCTAGTGGTTTAATAATTTTACTTGGATGTAAATTATTTGCTACCATTTCAGATAAACCAGTATCGTTGGCTACACCTAATCGACTACTGATTTTGGGTTTTCGAAGGTCAAACTCAATCAATACAACTTTTTTTCCTGCTTGTGCAAGAATGTTTGCAAGGTTAAGAGCAATAAATGATTTTCCTTCCCCACTCATAAAAGAGGTAACAAGTATTACCTTTTTTTCTGTAGATAACCCAATATAGGAAAGGTTAGATCGTATCCCTCGAAACTGTTCGGAAATAAAGTTTTTGCTTCCTTCCACAGTAACAATTGGGTTAATTTCTCCTTTTTTAGTATAACTTACTTCGCCAATAATTGGCACTTTAGTCATTTTTTCAACATCTCTTTTGCTCTCAATTCTTTGGTTAACTAATACACGTACACCAATTACAGCAATTGGAAGTAAAAGTCCAACAACCATAAAGATAATAGTTACTGTGCCTGTTAATGGAGAAACAAGTTTTACTTTTCTTGGATTGTCGATAACACGGCTACCAGCAACATCAGCAGACATTAACTGCACGCTTGTTTCTTCTTTCTTTTGAAGCAGAAACGTGTATAGGTTTTCTTTTATGGTAAGGTCTCTTTTTAATCGGATGATTTCTTTTTCTGTATTTGGAAGTCCTTTATATTTTTCTAGATAATCAGCACTAAACCCATGTAACATTTGGTCGCTCGCTGTAATTTGTTTTCGAATATTAGAAACTGTTCGGATAATGTTTTGTGTGATTTGCGTAATTTGTCCATTTACTTGAGGTAATTGTGGGTCTCTTGCTGTTCCTAAATCTAATATTGCTCTTCTTTTCATTAGCAATTCATTATAGCTTGCAACCTGAGAGCCTAACACTTGGTCCTGTATTCCGGTAGCATTTGGGAATAAATCTTCTTGATTGACATTTTTTACGTGTTTTTCAAGCATTTCTAGGATTAGCAAGTTTTGTTGGGCACTAACTTGTTGGGCGTCCAATTCACCAACCTTACTCATGATGTACTGTGCTGTTGTAGAAACATCATAAATGTTATGGCTTGACCTGTATTGGCTTTCATTGTTTTCATCACTGGCAAGCTGTTCTCCAATTTCTTTAACTCTAGCGTCAAGAAAAGTAAGTGCACTTCGGAAAGATTTGTTTTTAAAATTGATAGTCGTTCTATCATACTCACGAATAAGCGTCTGTAACAACTTTATTCCTCTTGCAGGAATTTCTTCATTTAATACAATCTGAACAACACCTCGACCAGTTTTTGCTGGCTCTATTTTAAATTTAAGTAGGAACTTCTTTACAAGATTATCTTGTCCCAATAATCGAAAGTGATAAATTTTGCCGTTGTTTTTGTTTAACTCTCTTGTTTTAATAATTGTTACGGTGTCTTTATCTAAATAAAAAGGAAGTCCGTATAAATACTTTGTTTTTTGTTTTCCATTAATGACGAAGAAGCCATCATCATAAACTTGAATCTGCACCCTTTTGCTTGTTATGTTTTTATCAAATCTATTGGCAAAACATTTTATGGGTAAGGTTTGAACATCTAAGGGGAATTCTCTAATTCTTGCACTTTGTAAAAACTCTTTGTCTAATTCAAGGCTATCAATAACTTTTCTGAGAAGTGTGTATGATTTCAAAATATAGACCTCCGTTTCAACAGCTTTATCTGCAGGAGTTACTGGGGCGTCACTAATGATGCTGATAGTTGTAGCCGCTTCACCAGAATTTACAATGATATTTGCACCAATCTCATAAATAGGAATCGCATATCTTAAGTAAACTTTTGCAACCACAAAACTTAGGATAATGCAAATAAGAATCCAGTGAATATTCATCATGATTTTTGAAAAGAACTTTTCAAAATCAAATTTTATCCCAATTATTTCGTTTTCTTCTTTTTTTAAGGCTTTCGACATACGAATGTTCTTTGTAAATTATCTTTTTGAAACGCTAATTAATAAGGCAGTAGAGGTAACGAGCAAACTAATAATGCTGATATAGCTTCTTGTTTCTTCGCCAAAGAATTGAATATCTCTTGGCTGAACAATTACTACATCATTATTCCTTAGCTGAAAAAGATCGGGATTTGATAAAATGTCTTTCTTGCGTAAATCTACTTTTGCAATCATCCTTTTTCCATTGTAGTCTCTATAAATTTGAATGTTATGCCTTTTTGCAGATCTTGGCAAATCGCCCGCTGCTCCCAATGCATCTAAAATAGTAGTTCTTTGGTTTGAAAGGATGTAGGTTCCTGGAGTTCTTACTTCTCCTAAAACTGTAAATTTGAAGGATATAAATTTCACACTTACCAACGGCTCTGATAGGTAAGGACTTATTTTTTGGGTAATTGTATCTTTCAATTGTCTAGTCGTCAACCCCTCTGCATTTAATCTACCAATAATGGGGAATTCAATAGAACCTAAATCGTCTACCCAATATCCAGACACATCTGACATTGCCAATGTGGCGCTCGAACCCGCCGCTCCTAAGCTTCCTGAGGTTGGCATATCTCCATAGTTATTGAAAATAGCTGCCGCTTCAGGGTTTTTTGCACCAATTGTAATGAATAAACGATCCCCTTTTTGAATCAAACGGGCCTGCTGTTCTAAGTGGGGCAGATTGACAAAATTAGTGTCTGGCAAGTCTGAAAAGTATTTTATTTGATTCACAGAGCCGCAGGAACTAAAAAAAACGAGTAAAACAACAGTCCAAATAAAATGGCTGTTAATAATTTTATAAAACATTGAATTGTGCATAGTCAAAATCTTGGTGTTGGAGCCTATTGATTTTCTTTTTTGTGCGTTGTGGTCAGTTGTATTTATAGCTTCGCTGTGGTCAGTTACACTTGACCCGAAAACAAAAAAGATGATTAACCCACAATAATAATTAATTCTCCCCATTAAGGAGAATTTTTGGATAAAATGATTGATGTAATTGATAATATACGGGAGCAATTGAGACTATATTAATTTATATAGCCAATGTTTGAAAAGTTGTGAACACAAAACTTGTTTGGGGTATTGACAACTTTATAGTGTTATTTTCAGGGTCAATAAAATAAGTTTTTTCTCCGTCCAATAATTTTACTCTAACACTAATTAGTCGTCCCTGTTGAATGTTTAAAAAAGCTTCTGGTGGCGAATCGTTTTCGGCTTTAAGCGCATATTCTTCCTCCTCTACAATCAACATAGCTTTGTCTATTGTTAAAAAACCATTTTCTTGTTCAGAGGTAAAAAACTCTGAATTATCGTTCCAGTTTAGCTCTTTCTTAGTGGTTCTAATATAAGTATAAGTGAGTTTTTGCCCACTTAGAAGCTTATATAAAACAACAGCAAGAACAGCAATTAATACTAACAAAATACCCTGCATGGTTGTTTGTTTGCTTTTATTTTCTATTCAATTTGAACAAAGTTAATAAAAATAACAAAATAAAAAAAGCCTCGAATTTATCGAGGCTTTAAGAGTATTTCAGAAAGTTATTAATCTTATTGTTGCGTTGCAGTATATACTACGTCAGTAGCATAAGTTCCTGCAGGATAAGCGAAACCAGGAGTAGCTTTA
>CAINUN010000016.1 GCA_903853805.1 uncultured Bacteroidota bacterium | reverse complement strand
TAGGCAAACGGGAAAGAGGCAATATTTTTTCTTCGGTAGCATTCATCTTGGGCAAAAATACATTTTCAAGCCGACCAACTTAAAAAATGTTCGACCTTTACACAAATTTAAAGGCAGCCAATGGCAGTGGTCTATTATGAACAACAAGTAAAAGCCAACCTAAAAAACAAAAGGAAGCTTTCCACCTTCTTGCAATCTATTTTCAGAAGACAATTACCTCAAATAAAGGGGTTAGACCTTGTCTATATCTTTTGCGATGATGCATATTTGTTAGCAATCAATAAAGAATACCTTCAGCACGACACCCTCACCGACATCATCACCTTCGACCTTTCAGAAGGTCCGAAAAAAATGCAAGGAGAAATCTACATCAGCGTAGAAAGGGTGAAGGAAAATGCCGAAAAGTTCAACACTACTTACGAACAAGAATTGCACCGTGTAATATTTCACGGAGCATTGCATCTTTGCGGCTTTAAAGACAAAGAAAACGAAGACCAAAAAAGAATGCGCCAAGAAGAAGACCTTTGCCTAAACCATTACTTTCAAGCCTGATAGATGCAAATAGAAACACTCTACGAAGACGAAGATATTATTGTGGTCAATAAGCCCACAGGCGTGTTAGTCATCCCCGATAGGTTCGATGAAAACCAACCTTCTTTAAATAAAGTCTTAGAAGCAAAGCTTAAAACAAAAGTGTGGGTCGTTCATCGCCTCGACCGCGAAACAAGTGGAGTAGTGCTCTTTGCCAAAAACGAAGACACACATAAATACCTATCTCAGCTTTTTGAAAAACACGAAATAGGAAAGTTTTACGCAGGCATTGTTCATGGCAGAGTCATGCCCGAACAAGGTAGCATCGATGCCGCCATCATAGAACACCCGGTGATAAAAGGGAAAATGATAACTGCCAAAAAAGGAAAAGCCTCCCTCACCGATTATCGTGTGGTGGAACAATGGCCACTCTATGCCTTGGTGCAGTGTCAAATCCATACCGGTCGCACCCATCAAATCCGGGTACATATGCAGTCATTGGGACACCCCATCATCTGCGACCCATTATATGGCGATGGCAAACCCTTCCTAGTGTCCACTATCAAAAAGAAATACAGAGTGTCGGATAAAGACGAAGAAGAAAGACCTTTGCTTCATCGCCTTGCCCTTCATGCATACAGGCTTCATTTTTTCAAGAAAGATGGTAAAGAAGTCATTGCCGAAGCTACCATGCCAAAGGATATGCTTGCCTGCATCAACCAACTCAATAAATGGTGTAAACCCACCAATGCATAATCAACTTTAACTTCAATATTTATAATGATGACCTCAGATATCAACATCAAAATAGTACTCGACGAAGAAAAAATGCCCGAAACCATTATGTGGAATGCCCCCGATGGTGGCGTAGACGGCGACCAAAAAGCCAAAGCATTCATGCTCGGACTTTGGGATGGCGAAACTAAATCTGCCCTCCGCATCGATCTTTGGACCAAGAACATGAAAGTGGATGAAATGAACGACTTTTTCTTCCAAAGCATTATGGGTATGGCCGATACCTTCCTTCGTGCCACCCGAAACGAAGCTCTTTCTAATGAAATGAAAGAATTTGCCAAGAGCTTTCATAGAAAAGCAGTGGACGCTTTGACGAATCAGTAGTTGATTCCTCTTGTTCGTTTTTTAAAGACAAAAAAGTCGTGAATTTCTTAACTCACGACTTTCTTTTTTTCTTTTTTTACACTTTAAGTGTTCATTGCTCCGCAAGCACTAATGACCTGCCCCGAAACATAGCTACTCATTTCAGAAGCTAGAAACAGCGCAACATTGGCCACTTCTTCCGGCTTCCCAAAACGATTCAAAGGAATTTTTTCAAACCACTTTTCGGCGCCACCATCGTTCAAATAATGCGTCATGTCAGTTTCAATAAAACCTGGTGCAATGGCATTGCAACGAATATTTCGGCTACCCAATTCTTGCGCCACCGACTTGGTGAAACCAATAATGCCTGCCTTAGATGCGGCATAACTGCTTTGTCCGGCATTACCCTTCATACCCACAATAGAACTGAGATTGATGATGCTACCATTGCGCGCCTTCATCATAGGTTTGATGACTTGCTTCGTAAGATTGAACACCGATTTCAAATTGGCTTGCATCACATCATCCCATTGCTCGGCTGTCATGCGAAGGAGTAAATTATCTTTAGAAATGCCGGCGTTGTTCACGCAAATATCAATGCTACCAAACTCTTTAAGCACATCGTTGGTAAGTTGTTCAGCCGCAGCATAATCGCCCGCGTCCGATTTATAAGCCTTTGCTTTCACGCCAAAAGCAATAAGTTTTTCTTCCAAGTTTTTAGCACGCTCTTCCGAAGAAAGATAAGTAAAAACAACATTGGCACCATGTTCTGCAAACTTAATAGCAATGGCTTCACCAATTCCACGGCTTGCCCCGGTTACAATAGCAGTTTTATTTTCGAGTAATTTCATAATCGTTTGTTGAAGTGGGTAAAAATAAGTTTTCCTTTTGAAAGCATTGAATCACTGAAATAAATCCGAAGCAATCCGATCCGCAAAGAGTTTTCCTTCTTTGGTTAGGAATAGTTTTTGTTTATCCATAAAGGTCCAACCTTTTTGCATAAAAATGTCTGCATCGGCAATAATTTTCTGAGCAACTTCATTACCAAAATCAACTTCAATCTTTTTAAAATCACAACCCCACATGGTTCGCAAAGAAGTCATGATATACTCATTCAGTTTTTGCGGGGGCGATAAAATTTCTTCTTCAAAAGGAAGGACTTTGTTGTTTAAAATAGATTGAACATACAAGGCGTTGTTGGCTATGTTCCATTGCCTATTATTTCCGTTAAAAGAATGAGCAGAAGGGCCAATTCCTAAATAAGAAATTCCTTTCCAATAATTTGTATTGTGCACCGCATAATGATTGGGCAAAGCGAAGTTTGAAATTTCATATTGCTCATAACCATTAGCTGCCGCAAAAGAAATGAGCAATTCAAATTGTTTGGCAGATTGTTCTTCATTCACCGCTTTGGCTTTTTGTTTTTTGATAGCATGGTGCAAAGCAGTTCTTTCTTCAACAGTCAAGGCATAAGATGAAAAATGCGGGATATGATAGGTTTGGAGTTGAGATAAATTTTGCAGCCACTGTTCATCATTCATTTCAGGAACCCCAAAAATTAAATCAATAGTAAGATTAATAAACCCTGTATCCTGAGCTGCTTTAATGGCATAATCTACTTGCATGGCATTGTGTGCTCTATTCATGTAACTCAAGTCATCATCACGAAAAGATTGCACTCCGATGCTTAAACGATTGATGGGAGTTGCTTGCAGGTTTTTTAAAAAAACAGTTGACAAATCATCCGGGTTAGCTTCAAGCGTACATTCTTTCAAATCTATTTTAGGAAAGAGCTGAAAGATTTTTTCAAAAATGATGTTCAATTCATCTGCTTGGAGCAAAGACGGTGTTCCCCCTCCAAAATATATTGTTTCAATGGCGTCTCCTTGAAGATAGTTCTGCTGCATATCCAATTCAAGGAGCATAGCTTGCAAAACATCATTCCGTAACTTTTGAGAAGTGGAAAAATGGAAATTGCAGTAATTGCACTTTTGTTTACAAAAAGGGATGTGCAGGTAAATGCCGGCCATAAACTAATTTTGAATTGAATGCAGTCTTTAAGAAGAAATATAAGAAGGTCAAAGTTCGTAAAGCAATACTTACTGACTGCAATAGTTTTTTTTCTTGTTTTATTTAGCAGTAAGATCAATGCTCAGAGTTTTAGAATTCAACTACATTTTATAGATAGTTTTAGCAAAAAGGCGAGACCAGAAATTCAAATTCCTCAGAATAAAGTCACAAAAAATGAACTCAATTCTTTTTTATCTCAGCTTATTGTAAAGCTTCAAAAGCATGGGTTTCTTGAAGCGTCTATTGATTCTGTTTTTCTTGATGAAAATGATTGGCAGATTTTTCTATTTGCCGGAAATGTATTTCAATGGGCTCAATTATCATTTGCTTCGATGCCTAAGGATATTTTGTTACAATCAGGTATTATACCCAAACTATACATCAGCAAAAAAATCGAATCCGCTGATGTTGTTTTTATTTCAGAAAAAATTTTGAATGCCGCTGAAAATAGTGGTTACCCATTTGCACAAGTACATTTTAAAGTTGATTCAATAATTAATGAACAAACAATTAAAGGAAGGTTCGATTTAACCCTCGGTTCTTTATCTAAAATTGATACTGTCATTGTTCATGGATGTGTAAATGTTTCCAAGAATTATTTGCTTCCATTTCTTTCTTTAAAGCAGCAATCCATTTATGATCAACAAATATTTTCTCGCATTTCAGCTAAAATCAGAAGTAATTCTTTTCTAAAAGAAAAGAAACCTTGGAATGTTGAATTTGCCAAGGAACAAACAAGTCTGCATTTATACCTTGAAGAGAAAAAAGCAAGCCAATTGAATGGTATCATTGGGCTTTTGCCAAACGCAAATGCAAACAACAAAATGCAATTAACTGTTGATGCCTTATTGTTGTTACAAAATAGTTTTGGTCATGGTGAGCAATTTGATTTGACTTATCAGAATTTACAACCCCAATCTCCCAAACTAAGTTTTTCTTTTATTTACCCCTTCATATTTCATTCTCCTCTTGGAGTTGACATACAGTTTGATTTGTTCAAAAAAGACACAACTTGGCAGAGAACAAATTTTCAATTGGGGATTCGTTATCAATTTCATGGAAATGATTTTGTACGAATGTTTGTTCACCAACAATCCAATAGGCAAATATTTGTTGATACTAACTGGATTATTACCAACAAAAAGTTGCCAGCAAATATTGATGCAATTGCTAAAGGTTTTGGTGCTGAAATTTGTTTGAACAGGACCAATCATTACTTTAACCCTTCACAAGGATGGGAATTTCAGTTTTCATGTAATCAGTTGACAAGAGATATAAGTAGGAACTCTGCAATTGAAAATCTCTCTTCATCAAGTTTTAATTATTCAACACTTTACGATAGTTCAAGTCTTAATAGAAATCAGTTGTTTTTGAAGATGTATGCAGCATTTTTTTTCAAAGTCATGAAAAACTATGTTGTAAAGGCAGCGCTTTCTTCAGGTTTTATTGAGTGCAAAAATTTGTTTCAAAATGAACTCTACCAAATAGGAGGTTACAAGTTGATGAGAGGATTTAATGAACAATCAATTTTTGCAAAGGAATATCATGTTATTTCTACAGAGTTTAGATTTCCTTTTGACGAAAAATCTTTTTGTTATCTCTTTGATGACAATGGTTACATAACATCTACTCCTTTATTGAAAAGCTATGAAGGCTGGTATCATGGCTATGGAATTGGAGGCGTTTTTCAAGTAAAAAATGGTATGTTTCATCTTTCTTATGCAGTAGGTAGTTCTCCCCAGTCTTCTATTCAATTTCAAAATTCAAAAATTCATTTTGGCTTTATTAGTTTGTTTTAGAAAGTTCAATAGCCAGTAATAACTTTGTGCCTCATGACCATTTTACATTTTCTAAAATATTGCATTTTTACTACTGTTTTTTTATTGTTTTACGCACATGCTAATTGTGCAATAAATAGTAATGATTTTGCTGTTGAAGTAAGTTCTCGGTCAATTGAAGAGTCTGTTTTAAAAAGCTTTGATAGTATTTTTTTGCAACAAAATGTTTTTGAAACAACCATAGTAAAAAATGCAGTTCAACACTCGCATTATTTCAATAACAGAACTATAGATTTTTATTTGCTGGTATTGCTTTCTGTATTTCTTGGAATTATTCGTTTGTCTGATCCAAAATATTTCTTTGAAATTGTGCAGTCATTTAGAAACGCAAATCTGAGTAATCGGCAATCAAAGGATAAAGTACTTCAAAAATCTTTTTCCAATTTCTTAATGAATTTATTCTTTGTTTCTAGTGCTTCTACTTTTTGTTATTACTATATTCAGCTTTTTACATCAAACAGTTACCCACAGTTTTCTGCTAGTTTATTTGTTTCTGCCTTTTTATCAATTGCAACACTTTATCTTGGAAAGTATCTTTTAATTAAGTTTAGTGGTTGGGCTTTTGATTTAGACCATATTACAGACCAATACCTATTCAATGTTTTTTTGCTAAACAAAATTCTTGGAGTGCTTTTGTTGCCAATACTTTTTTGTGCAGTTTTTTCAATTCCACTTATTTCTAAGGTCGCATTCTTTCTGTCAATTTGTCTAATAGTTTCTGCATTTATTCTCAGGTTTTTCAGATCTTGGAAAGTATTCAGTGTTTTTTTCAACTATAGTAAGTTTCATTTTTTTACCTACATTTGCGCCTCAGAATTAATGCCCATTGCAGTAATAGTCAAGTTTTTAGCACTTGGGATTTTTTAAATTCAGGCGATGGAATTAATCAAGATTGTTAACCCTAAAAAAACAACTGTTTGACCATTATGGCAAAAGCTGTTCGTTCTACAGTTAAGGCTAGTGCTAAAGTAAAAGGTACCGCTAAAGTAAAACCTACCACCACGGGTAAAGCTACCGCTAAAACAAAAACTAAGGCTGAGGTAATAATTACACCAAAGGCTAAGACAGCAGCAAAACCAATAGCTAAAATCAAGACTAATGAAGTTGCTCACCCTCCTGTCAAAAAAAAGATTTCAACAAATACTAAATCAATAGTCCCTGAAAAAAAGCTTACAAGTAAGAATGCGAAAATTGGCAGTATTCTTATAACACAACCACGACCAGAGACAGAAAAGTCGCCTTATTTTGAATTAGCGAAGAAATTCAATCTTGAATTGTTTTTCCATCCCTTCATTAAAGTAGAAGGTGTAAATGGCAGAGATTTTCGTAAGCAAAAAGTGGACATTAATGAACATACAGCAATTGTGTTGACAAGTAGAAATGCAGTTGATCATTTTTTTAGAATATGCGAAGAGTTGAAAGTGAAAGTTTCACAGGAGATGAAATACTTCTGCATCACTGAAGCTGTTGCACTTTACCTTCAAAAATTTATTTTGTACCGTAAAAGAAAAGTTTTTTTCTCGGCAGATGGAACTACAGATGGGCTATTAGAAGTTGTTTGGAAACATAGAAACAACGAACGTTTTATCTTACCATCATCAGACAGTGGTAAAAATGATTTGAAAGATTATTTTACAAAGCACAATTCTACTTTTTCTGAGGCTACTTTTTTTCGCACAGTATCAAATGACATCAAAGCCGTCATGAAAAAGAAGTACGACATGATTGTGTTTTTCAGTCCATTTAGCGTACAAACACTTTTTGAAAACACACCTCGTTATAAACAAAATGAAACCTTGATAGGCGCTTTTGGACCGTCGACAACTAAAGCTGTTGAAGAAGCTGGATTGTTACTTGCAGTAAAAGCACCAGCACCCAATACACCATCAATGGTATCAGCAATTGAACAGTTTCTTTCGAAAAAAAAGAAGTAGATTTTGAAAGAAATTAAAGACATATTTTTACTTGCTAAAAACAAATATTCAACATTCCTTAGGCTGCTTGATGAAGTAATAGGTCTAACGCTTATTTTTGTTTGATGCAATGAAAATGCAATGAAGGTTTTCAGTGAAAAAATTTTCAATGAAAAACTTCAAAAAATTGGGAAAGAAAAATGAAGTTGAACGATTTTTTTAGGACTACTTCAAGATTTTTTCTCGACAATTTTTTTTTGAAACTTGCATTTTTGGAAAAAACTTCAAATATTGTGAGCCAATTTCAGAAAAATAAAATCGTTTCTGAACCAAAAAATTTATTTTATTTGCCTAATCGCAAAAACAAATACAACAGTAGTATGAAACAACTTTCCCTGAAGATCTCGGCAATAGCGATGATTTCAATGGCTATGGGCTGCGGTAAACCAGGTACAGGAGGTCAGTTAGTTGGAGCACCAACAAACTTGAACTATAATGCACCAGTTCCGCTCGGCATGGTTTATGTTCCTTCCGGTGTTCTCAAAATGGGTGCAAGTGATGAAGACATTCGCGGCAGAAATGACGCTGCAATCAGAACTACCCAAATGACTGGCTTTTGGATGGATGCAACAGAAATCTCCAATGCCGAATATCGTCAGTTTACGAATTGGGTTCGCGACTCAATTGCACACACTATCCTTGGTGACTTTATTGATGATGCCGATGGCAATCAACGTGTAGATTTTCGAAGAAAGGTAAACTTCACTGACCCTGATGTTCAAGATCAGTTATCAACTCTTTATGTTCCAGCAGAACAATCTGGTTGGGGCAAAAAAGAATTTGATAACTCTAAGTTGAATTATGGTTTTGAAACTTTCGATTATCACGAATCGGTTAATAACCCTAGTCAACCAAGAAGCAGTTTTGTGAAAAAATATGCTCCAATCAATATCTATCCTGATACTAGTGTTTGGATGAAGATGTTTACATACTCTTATAACGAACCGATAGCGATGCAGTATAATTGGTATCCTGCATTCAATAATTATCCTGTTGTTGGTGTAAATTATTTTCAATCGCAAGCATTCTGTAATTGGAGAACAAATTCATGGCGTTCTGAAAGAGAAAAAACTAAACAATTCTTTGAGGGCGATTTTCGTATTCCTAACGAACAGCAATGGGAGTGGGCAGCGCGTGGTGGTCGTAATGAATCACCTTACCCATGGGGCGGACCTTATCTGTTAAACAGAAAGGGCTGTTATTTAGCCAATTTTAAACCTCAGCGTGGAAATTATGCGGCTGATGGAGGACTTTATACTGTTCCTGTTGACAAATATTGGCCAAACGATTATGGTCTATATAATATGTCGGGTAATGTAAGTGAGTGGACATCCACTTTGTATTATGGCTCTGCTTATTCAACCGTATCTGATGTAAATCCTGATGTACAACAAAGACTACGTGAGAACGACCCTCAATGGCTTCGCCGCATGGCAGTTCGTGGTGGAAGTTGGAGAGACGTTGCGTACTATCTTCAAGTTAGTTCAAGGGATTGGGAATATGCAGATACTGCAAAAGCATACATCGGGTTCCGTTGTATTTATCAAAGAGTTAGTGAGTCAGTTACTAATTCACCATTTAGAAAATAATTCATCCTTCTTCTTAATTAATTAAACCAAGAAAAGCTAAATAAAATGAAATCCTTTTCAATCTTTTTTGAAACACAACAAGGAAAATTTATAAAGAACTTGATCATCGGTCTTGGCGCCTCTGTTGTATTGTTGGGTGCCTTGTTTAAAATTCAGCACTGGCCAGGTGCAGGTATCATGCTTACTATTGGTATGATTACTGAAGCGTTTATATTCGCTATTTTAGGTCTTTTACCCCCTCACAAAGATTATTATTGGGAGCGTTATTATCCTGATTTGGATGAAAACCCACACGTTGAGGCATATCGCCGTGGTATTAAGTTTGAGCCAACTCCTATTGACGGAATAAAAAAGAAAAATTCTCCTTCAGGTAACCTCGATAAAATGTTGGAAGAAGCAAATCTAAATCCAGCAAATATTCGCAAACTGAGTGATAACTTTCAACGTTTTGGAACTGTAGTTGAGCAAGTAAAAGATATTGCTGATGTAGCAAGTGCTACTAATGAATATTCTAAAAGTGCGAGAGATGCTGCAGGAGCTTTAGGTGAAATGAAAACTAGCTTCCAAGGTGCTTCTCAAACCATGAATGCGTTCAATAGTGCTGCGGATGATTCTGCGCGTTTTCATGAGCAAGTTCAGGTTTTAGCGAAAAACTTGGGGTCTCTAAACCAGATTTATGAGGTAGAACTTCAAGATGCCAACAATCACTTGAAAGCGATGAATAAATTCTATAGTAACCTCGTTAATGCTTCCGATGCAATGGCTTCAAGCGCACAAGATGCTGTTTCTGCTAAAGAGCAAATTGCAATGTTGACAAAGAATCTTACAACACTTAATCATATTTATGGAAATATGTTGAGTGCAATGCAAGGACGTTAATCTGTTCTTGAATACGAACAATTTTTTGATAGAAACAATAATTATAACTTAGAAAAAAAATAATCACGGAATGTCATTACCTAAAGAGACGCGGCAGCTGATGATCAACCTGATGTACTTGGTGTTGACCGCCATGTTGGCCCTCAATGTATCATCCGAGATATTGCACGCGTTTAAGACGATTAACCAATCTATTACCTCGTCTAATAGCTCAATTCAGGGTAAGAATAATGAGATTTACAAAAATTTCGAAGAAAACGAGAATCAGCCTGGTCAAAAAGAGCGTATCAAACCTTATAATGATAAAGCAAAGTTAGTGAAATCTGCTGCAGAAGGAATGATTAAGTATCTTGAAGATTGGAAAGAGAAGATTATTACTGAATCTGGTGGTCGTGAAGAAGACGGAGCAATTAAAAGAGAAGATAACATTGACGCAAGTACATTATTGTTAGTTGAAAAGAAGGGCGGAAATGAGTTGAAAGCAAAATTAGCTGAGTTAAGAGAACAAATGCTAAGTACTATCAACCCTAATTTGAAAGATGCTTTTGCAAAAGATCTTCCATTAAAAGTGCTAAACCCTGAACCATCAGATAATAATCCACGAGGAGACTGGACAACTGGTTATTTCTATAATATGCCAACAATGGCAGTTATAACTTTATTGTCTAAATTCCAAAATGATGTTAGAAATTCCGAAGCTTTGATTGTAAAACAGCTTTTTGATGAAGCTGGTAATGAGCAGGTTAAGTTTGATAACTTCATGGCTTTAGCTGTTCCAACTCAAAGTTATGTGCTAGCGGGTCAAAAAGTAGAAGCACAAATTATGCTTGCTGCCTATAACAACAATATTAATCCAACAGTTTCTTCTAGTTCTGGTCGTGTAACTAAGGTAGAAAAAGGTGTTGCTTATTGGGAAACAAATGCTAGTGGTGTTGGAATGCAGACTGTTAAAGGTCGAGTTGCAATTAATCTTGGTGGACGCGTTGAGGAAAAAGAATACAAGTTTGAATTCATGGTAGGTACAGAAGGTAGTTCTATTCAATTGGATAAAATGAACGTATTCTATATTGGTGTTCCTAACCCAATTACTGTATCAGCCGCTGGTTATTCTGTTGAGGATGTTTCAGTTGAAATTCCTGGTGCTACACTTACATCTACTGGAAAAGGCAAATACGATGTTATGGTTGCTACACCTGGAAAAATTTCTGCAACACTAAAAGCTAAAACAGCAAACGGTGTTAAGCAAGTTGGTGATCCTAAAGAATTTCGTGTGAAAAATATTCCTGACCCGATTCCAAAAATTGGCGGAAAGGCAGGCGGTCAAATTCCTATCAACGTGTTTAAAGTTACTCCAGGGATTATTGCAGTTCTTGAAAACTTTGATTTCGATGCTAAATTTAAAGTAACAAGCTTTGATTTTAACTACCTTCCTAAAAAAGGAGATTATCAAGCATTGGGTACTGTAAAAGGCGCAATGTTCGACGCCAACGATGCTGTTGCACGTTTTCATAAAGATGGATGTCATCTTGGCGATCGTGTTTTTATTGATAATATTAAAGCAGTTGGTCCTGACGGAAGAACAAGAACTTTGAACCAAGTAGTATTAACGTTAAACTAATTAATCTGAAAATAGAATTTATGAATAACCTCAGAAAATATAAATTAGTCGCATCTTTGTCTATGATGTTTGTTTCTTCTTTTGCCTTTGCACAAGGAAACGGAAACATGATGGACCAACCTCAGGCTGGAGGTTCAGAAGTTGGAGGAGTTACTGGTAAATGGCAACCTTCCTTAGTCACAGATGGCGCTTTTGACCGTACACCACACGTAAATCGCTATGTTGCATGGAGTATGCCTCGTGAGGCAGACGTGATGTACAGCAAAAGGGTTTGGCGTGAAATTGACGTTCGCCAAAAACAAAATGTGCCTTTTCGTTATCAAGGTGATGACTATACTGGAGGTGGTATGTTTATTGAAATTATCTTAGACGCCGTAAAAAAAGGTAGAGTTAAGGCATACTCAACTGTGGATGATCGTTTTTCTTTATCAATGTCAAAAGATCAAATTTTTGAAATGTTGAAAGGGAAAACGGATACTATTCAAGTTGAAGACCCCGAAACGGGCAATATTACCTATAAAACTGTCAATTCAGAATTTAATCCTGATGCCGTTACGCGTTATCGTTTGAAGGAAGATGTTTTCTTTGATCGTAATCTTGGAAGAATGGTTGTCAGAATCATTGGTATTGCTCCTTTGAAAGATCTATATAATGAAGATGGTTCTTATCGTGCTACAACTCCAATGTTTTGGGTTTACTATCCTGAACTTAGAAAAGAACTTGTAAATTTTGAAGTATTTAATCCTGAAAACGACATCAATCGTATGACTTGGGATGAGTACTTTGAAAACCGTTATTTTTCAAGTTATGTAGTGAAATCAAGCAATCCATTCGATGTGTTTATTAAAGACATGGGCTTGCAAGGAACTGATGCTTTGTACGAAGGTGCACGCATGAACGAAGAACTTTTTAATAAAGAACACGACATGTGGGTTTATTAATTAACTTGATAATATTTACAGCGCCACGAAAATTTTTTCGTGGCGTTTTCTTTTTCATAAATACGGCATTATTTTCGTTAAAAATTTTCGTTTTATGCATCTTTATTCTAAGCCAAGATTAGAAGTTTGCCTTTCGCCTGCTTTACTGCATCTTTTTGAAGTAAAAGATGTGGTTGTTGTTATTATTGACATATTCCGAGCAACATCTACAATAGCAGCTGCTTTAGACAATGGCGCATCATATGTCTTACCAGTGTCAAGCGTTGCCGAATGCATTGAATTGGGAACAATAATTGACAATAGTGTTACTGCAGGTGAGCGGGATGGAAAAATTGTAGAGGGATTGAAACATGGAAATTCTCCTTTAGAATACCCAACTTCATTTATTCAAAACCGACCGTTAATTCTAACTACTACAAACGGAACCAAACTACTACATATGGTTGATGGAGCTGCTGAAATAATTGCTGGTTCATTTTTGAATTTGGATGCAGTTTGCAATTATTTGTTGAAAATTGGAAAAAATGTTTTACTCGGTTGTGCAGCGTGGAAAGATCGTTATAATCTTGAAGACACTCTGTTTGCAGGAGCTGTTGTGAATAAAATTGGACATGCCTTCAACATTAATTGTGATAGTGCTAGAGCTGCCGATCATTTATATGAAACATCTGTTAGGGGAGGTTTTTTGGGTGTACTTAAAGATAGCTCACATTATCGACGTCTAGCTAGTTTTGGACTCGAAAAGGATATGGAATATTGTACGACACCTAATTTGCATCCTATAGTTCCAATTCTTAAAAATGGAAAATTAATTGTGTATGAATAATATGAATGAAGCTCATTTTGCTTTATTTACATAGATGTCTTTATTCTTATTTTTGAACATCTAGTTTCTGTACATATTAATTGTGCTTATGTTTTATTGTATTTAGAATAATGTTCGCTTTTCTATGAATTTCTTGCAAAAAAAATATTTTGAAAAACTAAGTAAAATTTGTCAAGTTTCTTTTAGCTTTATCCAAATTTCGGAAATTATCCATGAATGAGTATAAGATTTTTATTGTAGAAGATGACCCATGGTACGGAGAGATATTGACCTATCATCTTTCTCTTAATCCTGAATTTGAAATTAGCCGCTTTACTAAAGCTAAAGATTGCCTTTCAAACCTAGCAAGAAAACCGTCCTTAATCACACTTGATTATTCGTTACCAGATTTAAGTGGAAAAGAAGTATTAAAAAAAATACTTGAATTTGATGCCTCTATCCCTGTTATAATCATAAGTGGTCAAGAAGATATTGCAACTGCTGTTGAGTTGTTAAAAATGGGAGCTACCGACTACTTAATTAAGAACGATAACACAAAGGATCTTCTTTGGAATGCTATTAACAGAATTCGTGAAAATCAATCTTTAAAGAAAGAAGTTGAGCAATTAAGAGAAGAGCTTGGACTGAAATACGAATTCTCTAATGCTATAACTGGAAACAGCCCTGCTATAAAAAAAATACTAACTCTTCTTGAGAAGGCAGTTCGAACCAATATCAATGTTTCTATTACAGGTGAAACAGGAACTGGTAAAGAAGTAGTTGCAAAAGCCATACATTACCATTCCGACAGGAGGAAAAAGCCTTTTGTTGCCATCAATATGGCAGCAATTCCAAAAGAACTGATAGAAAGTGAATTATTTGGTCATGAAAAGGGCGCTTTTACAGGCAGTGTGGGAAGGAAGATTGGTAAATTTGAAGAAGCAAATAAGGGAACTGTTTTTTTGGATGAAATTGCAGAAATGGATTTGAATCTTCAATCAAAACTACTCCGTGTTTTACAAGAAAGAGAATTAGTTAGAGTTGGAGGGAATGAAACTGTAAAACTTGATGTTAGAGTTATTATTGCTACACACAAAAATTTGGCAGAAGAGGTAAAAAAAGGGCATTTTAGAGAAGACCTATATTATAGAATAATAGGCTTACCCATTGAGTTGCCACCTTTGCGTGAGCGCGGTAGTGATATTCTTGTTTTAGCAAAGCACTTCCTTGAAGAATTTGTAAAAACAAATAGAATGGCTAGTTTATGTATTACTCAGGGTGCAAAAGACAGGTTAATGAAATACCCCTTCCCTGGCAATGTTCGCGAATTGAAAGCTGCAATTGAATTGGCTGTGGTTATGAGTAATGGGAAAGAAATTTTTGCAGATGATTTTAGTTTTCATGCTGTATCAACAAATAGTATGTTTATGACTGAAGAAAAAACACTCAAACAATACAATATTGACATTATTGCCCATGTTTTGAAGCGTTGTGATAACAATGTGGTAAAGGCAGCTGAAAAATTAGATATTGGCAAGTCAACAATTTATAAAATGATACAGGACAAAGAAATAAACAATTAATAAATAGTAAGTGTATGTATGGGATTATAAATCAAGCTATTCAAGAATTGGTTACAACCAATTTTGGTGAAGACAAGTGGATTCAAGTGCTTAAAATTAGTGGGGTAAAAGAAGCATTTTTTTTAAGCAATGAATCTTACGATGATGAAGTTACTTATCAACTTGCAAGAGCAGCATCAGAAGTATTGCACTTGTCACTTGAGGAAGTATTGCATACTTTTGGAGAGTTTTGGGTGCTTCATACAGGCAACAAAAAGTATGGCTCATTGATGATTGCTGGGGGAAATAATCTAAAAGAATTCATTGTGAACCTTCCCGTTTTCCATGATCGTGTTAGCCTTATATATTCTAATCTTCGTCAGCCTGAATTTGAAGTTTCTGACCTTGAAGAAAACAGTATTCAACTACATTATTATTCACATCGTATTGGATTGACAGAATTTGTCAGAGGTTTATTATTTGGTCTTTCAAAACTATATCAAACTTCTTCTACTATTGAATTATTAAATTGTAGAGATAAAGGACACGATCATGATGTATTTAAAATTAGTTGGTAAAAAATGGAGAAGCAGTTTTTTTTCACAGCAAAACAATTTGATAGATTTTTCCCGTTTCATTTTATAATGAATGAGGATCAGGAAATAACTAATATAGGAAGTTCACTAAATAAGTTATTGCCTGACATTTTAAACAAAAAATTCTCAAATGTATTTGACGTAAAAAGACCTAACATTAAACTATTTAGTTTTAAGTCAATAAAACACTATGGGAAGCATGTGTTTATTTTTTATTCTCGAGAACAACCTGATATAGTTTTCCGTGGAGAATTTGAATTGCTTGAAAATTATAATTCCTTGTTGTTTTTGGGTACCCCTTGGTTTAAATCTATTGAACAAGTCCAACAAAAAGGGCTTGGTTTAAATGACTTTGCTATCCATGATAATTTCTCTGATTTGATGCATGTTATTAAATCATTGGAAATAGCCCATAGTGATAGCGTACAATTATTAAATACAGTTATCGCTCAGAAAAATGCAATTAAAGAAAGTGAGTTAGAATTAAAAGAAACCTCACTTAGATTAACTCAAATAATTGAGAATATTGAAGGAGGAATATTGGTCGAAAATGAAAACAGAGAAATAGTATTAATTAATCAAAAGTTTTGCGATATTTTTTCTATTAATCTCCCTCCTGAAACATTAATAGGAATGGACTGTTCTCAATCTGCTGAAAACACTAAAACACTATTTAAATTCCCTGATATTTTTGTACAAAGAATTAATATTATCCTAAGAAATAAAGAAAAAATATTAGGTGAAAAACTTGAACTTACAGATGGACGATTCTTTAACCGAGATTACATTCCAGTTTTTCATGAGCGTGTTTATCAGGGACATCTTTGGAAATATACAGACATCACAGAATCAGTAGTAGTTGAAAAAAGACTTCAGGAGCAAAGGCAGTTTTACGAGCAAATATTAAATGAAATCCCTGCTGACATAGCTGTTTTTGATAAAGATATGCGCTATTTGTTTGTCAACCCTTTTGCTGTACATAATCCGGGGACTAGATCATGGCTTATTGGTAAAACAGATAAGGAGTATTGTGATTATAGAAATAGGACCTATACTTTCGCAATTGAAAGAGAGCGAGTTTTCAAAAAAGTAATCGAGCAGGGATATCAATATGAATGGGAAGAGCAATCCATGGATGCACATGGCGAAACTAACTATCACCTACGTAAAATGTATCCAGTATTTAATGACGAAGGGCAGCTCGACATAATGATTGGATATGGAGTTGATATTACAGAAAGAAAAAAAATAGAAGAACAAGTAAAACTCAGTGAATCTAAGTTCAGGGAAATATTTGACTTTAGTCAGGCATTGATATGTACCCATGACCTTGATGGTCATTTGCTTTCAGTTAATAATGCTATCATTAATACACTTGAATATACTGAAAAAGAATTACTTGGTAAATATGTATACTCAGTCTTGCCAAAATCAAAGATTGAAGAATTTGGTAAGGCATATATCCAGGAAATTTTGAAAAATAAAAGGTCCGAGGGTATTATGATTGGCGTTACAAAATCTGGAAAAAAAGTCCATCTACTTTATCAGAATTATTTAGTGCAAGACCCAGGAACAGAGCCTTACATTATTGGTTTTGCTCAGGATGTTACAGAAAGAGTCAATGCTGAGAATGCATTAAGAAAAAGCGAGGAGAAGTACCGTAATATTATTCGGAATATGAATCTTGGACTAATGGAGGTTGATCTAGATGAATATATTATTTATGTAAATCAAAGTTTTTGCGATATGTGTGGTTTTACTGAGGAAGAATTGGTAGGGAAAAATGCAAAAGAACTTTTTGTTAAAGGAGAGAATATAAAAGTAATTGAAGGTAAATCAGAACTTAGAAAAAACAACATTTCTGATGCTTACGAAATAGCGGTAAAAACCAAAAGGGGTGATCTAAGGTGGTGGTTAATTAGTGGTGCGCCAAGAATTGGTGATGATGGAATGCTAAAAGGTTCAATTGGTATTCACCTTGATATAACTCACCAAAAAAGGCTGGAACAAGAACTTAGAAAAGCAAAATCAGAAGCAGAGTATTCGGCACATGCAAAAGAGATTTTCTTGGCTAACATGAGTCATGAAATTCGTACACCCATGAACGCAATTATGGGAATGGGTAGGTTACTTAAAAAATCTACACTTGAAAACCAACAGATGTTTTATGTAGATGCCATTCAAAATGCTTCTGAAAATTTGTTAGTTATCATAAATGATATCCTCGACTTTTCAAAAATTGAAGCAGGAAAGGTGACCATTGAAAATATTGGTTTTAAACTACATCAAATACTTGATCAAGCACTTGTAGTGATGAAACATAAAGCTGAAGAAAAAGATTTATTATTGAATTACCACATTGATGATCAAGTTGCTTCTGTTTTAATAGGTGACCCGTTTAGAATTAATCAAGTAATCCTAAATATGTTGAGTAATTCTATCAAATTCACTGAAAAAGGTTCAGTCAAAATAAACTGTCATTACCTGAGAGGAGATGAATTTTACCAACATTTAAGAATAGACATTGAAGATACAGGGATTGGCATGAGCCATGAATTTCTCAGTCATTTGTTTGAGAAATTTACACAGGAAGATGAATCAGTAACTCGAAAATTTGGAGGTACAGGATTAGGAATGAGTATTAGCAAACAGCTAATTGAATTAATGGGTGGCAGAATAGAAGTTAAGAGCGAAAAAGGTGTTGGTACTACTATATCTATTTATTTAAAAATGAATGTGGGAGAACAAAAAGATATTCCACAAAAGGACGAAAAAAATGCTGACACTAGATCTTTGAAAAGCAAAAGAATTTTATTGGTTGAAGATAATGCAATGAACAGGCTAGTTGCCTCAGTTGTACTTAAGGATTTTGGAGCAGTGATAGATGAGGCTGAAGATGGAGAAAAAGCAATTGAAAAACTGAGGGAAGATCACTATGATTTAATTTTGATGGATCTCCAAATGCCAGTAAAAGACGGGCTTGAAACTACTCAATACATCCGTGAATATCTTGATAAAACCATTCCAATAATTGCTTTGACAGCTAATGCAATCAAAGGGGAAGCTGAAAGATGTCTTAGTGCAGGAATGAATGATTTTATAAGCAAACCATTTGATGAAGAAAAACTCATACAAATTGTTGCTAAATGGATAGGAGATGAAAATGCACAAAAAGTTGACATTGAATTGCTAAAAGGAACTGACACCGAAGTGCTTTATGACCTAACAAAACTAAAAGCTATAAGTCGTGGAAACAATGATTTTGTTGATAAAATGGTTTCACTTTTCATGGAAGAAATTCCTGTTTCTATGAATTCAATGCTTGAAGCGTTCAATAATTATGACTATCCAAAAATCCAAGCAATTGCCCATAGGCTAAAACCATCTATTCACAATATGGGTATAGAATCTGTAGCTTTGGGTTTAGGAAGATTGGAATTGCTGGCAAAGGAAGCAGAACCCAATAAAGACTATACCGAATTAGATGCTTTAGTTATTAATTCTGCAAAGCAATTAAAACTAGTTATTGAGCAATTGAAACAACGAAAAGAAATGGGTGAAGATTGGTAATGTTAGCTTTCAAGCGTGACAACAAACTTTGTACCATTGCCAACTTTACTTTCTACTTCAATATTACCACCAATAGAGTCAATTTGTGCCTTTGTAAGAAACAAACCAACACCATTGCTGTCATAGCCTCTGTGAAAAGTTTGATTTAATTTGAATAATTTTTTACCGAACTTTTCAAGATCAATCCCAATCCCATTGTCTTTTACACTTAGGTAGGAATGCTTTTCATCACGCCATGATTCGATTGCAATTTCTGGTGTTCTTTCATCAGAAATATATTTCAATGCGTTGCTCAATAGGTTATAGATGATACTCTGCATATAAATTTCTGGACAGAAAATTTGCTTGTCTTTAAAGTTGGTAGTGATGACCGCTTTTTTTGATTGGATCATTCCATTAAGTTGCGACTTTACTTTCTGGAATGTTTTTTCCATGTTGCATTTGTTGTAGGTAATATTTCTATTCAAACCAATTCTTGCCACTTCCATTAATGTATCTAAACTATCGCAAAGTGACTTGCTGCTTTCAAACAATAACATTGAGAGCTCTGGATAAGAAAATGGTAATTCTTCACTTTTCTTTTCACCAATCATTTCTTTATTAAAGAATAACTCTGCAAGCATTTTTAAATTCAGTGAAGGACCTCTAAGATTGTGTGCTATAATATGGTTTAGCTCTTCAAGTTGATGCACACGGTTGCTGAGTGATTCTTGAGTAGCAGCTAACGAAGTATTTTGAGATTCCAGAGCGATATTCAATTTCTTCAAAGCATCAATGTCAGCTATTTGTGCAATGAAAAAGCTTGGCATATTGTTATTCCAAACTAACGTGACACTAATTAATACCCAAACTACATCGCCGTTCTTTTTGATGTAGCGTTTCTCCATTTTAAAGTTCTCGATTTCTTTTTTCTTCAAACTTTCAATATACCGTAGGTCTTCAGACAAATCATCTGGATAGGTGATGTCATGAAACCTTTTTTGTAACAGCTCTTTTTTTGAATAACCAGTAATACTACAAACTGCAAGATTTAAATCCATGAATTTCCCTTCAAGATCGGCAAGAGCCATCCCCATCGGCGAATATTTAAAAGCTTGTCTAAAGGTATTGGTAAGCGTTTCTAAATGTTGTTCATATTCTTTCTCTTTAGAAATGTCACGAGCAACAGTAATTACCAACTTAGCATCCCCGTTTTCTTTTCTAGACAAAATCTTATTGGTAGTCTTTATCCAGATATACTTTCCAGACTTTATTTTGAAACGAAATTCATTGCCTATTAACTGTTCTTCTTTTGCCAAAGCAAGGCTTGTCAGATGTTCTGTGAAAGATTGTTGATCATCTGTGTGAATTAATTGCTCTATAACTTTATCACCATAAGCAAGAAACTCTTCAATACTATACCCAGTATTGATGTACTTGTCTGTATTGATGTAAATAACTTTTCGGTTTTCTAAATCGAAAACATAAACAGTTTCAGGAATCAATGAACCGCATTGACTCAGATGTTGTTCATTGAATCGTAAATTTGATTCCATCAAACGGAGGAAGAGTGTTGGTTTATAATTATAGCTCGCAATGCAAATTAGTAATAAAACATCTTCAAAAATCAAGCAGTGATTGTAATCAGATAATCATGGATTTTTTGCGGTTAAAAATGTAGGTTTGCACATTCAAAAATTTCTTTGTTGTTATGAACTTTCAACTTTCTGAAGAACAAATAGCCGTACAAATGGCAGCACGTGATTTTGCACGTACCGAATTACTACCTGGCGTTATTGAACGCGATGACCAAGCAAAATTTCCTAAAGAACAAATCCAGAAATTAGGCGAACTTGGTTTTATGGGAATGATGGTTGATCCAAAATATGGCGGGTCGGGCATGGATTCGATAAGCTATGTTTTGGCAATGGAAGAAATTTCAAAAGTAGATGCTTCTTGCTCAGTGTGTATGAGTGTGAACAATTCACTCGTTTGCTGGGGTTTAGAAACTTATGGCAATGAAGACCAAAAGCAAAAGTACCTCACTCGTTTGGCAACAGGTCAAAGTATTGGTGCGTTTCTTTTAAGCGAGCCAGAAGCAGGTTCTGATGCTACTTCTCAGCGCACAACTGCTGAAGATTGTGGTGATTATTATTTATTGAACGGTACAAAAAACTGGATTACCAACGGTAGTTCTGCCGATTACTACTTAGTTATAGCACAAACCTATCCTGAGAAAAAACACCATGGTATCAATGCTTTTATTGTTGAAAAAGCATGGGCAGGAGTAACTGTTGGTGCTAAAGAAAACAAAATGGGTATTCGTGGAAGCGATACACACAGCATCATGTTCCAAGATGTGAAAGTGCCTAAAGAAAATCGCATAGGTGATGATGGGTTTGGTTTCACATTTGCGATGAAAACACTTGCTGGTGGAAGAATTGGGATTGCCTCTCAAGCATTGGGAATCGCAAGCGGTGCTTATGAATTGTCACTCAAATATTCTAAAGAAAGAAAAGCATTTGGAACAGAAATCATGAATCACCAAGCTATTGCATTTAAACTCGCTGATATGGCTACTGCAATAGAAGGTGCGCGTCTCATGTGCCTTAAAGCTGCATGGACTAAAGACCAAGGACAAGATTATACTCTTTCTGCATCTATGGCTAAGTTATATGCATCAGAAATTGCTCAGTGGGTAACTAGTGAAGCCGTTCAAATCCATGGCGGTTATGGCTACGTAAAAGAATTTCATGTGGAGCGCTTAATGCGCGATGCTAAAATCACACAGATATATGAAGGGACCACAGAAGTGCAGAAAATTGTGATTAGCCGCACGGTATTAAAAGGCTAGACACTTCATCCTGAAATTAAAATTGACTACTACCTTTTTGACTTGACAAATATCGATAGTCCCAAAGGTAGTTTTTAGTTTATTAGCATATTCCAACAGTATCCTATTCCAATATTGTGCTTATTTTCTTTATTTTTGAAATTATGCTAAGACGTTATTTTCTGATTGTTGCTATGTTGGGTTTTGCAATTTTAGGCAAAGCTCAGTCTTACTCTTATGACGAAGTTTTGAAGAAGGCAGAAAAAAGCTTAAAGCACATTTTGCCAGAACATTTATTGCCTTTTGCCAAGCTTTATTACACACCTTATTATTCTTCGGAAGGTGGAGAACAACAGTATTTTTTATTGGAAAAAGGCAAAAATACAGAAGGCAAATTAGTTCGCGTTATGCTTCGCTATCACTTAAAAATGAAATATTCTGCATGCACAGCATATGATAGCATTGAAACAGTTATTGAAATGGAGCTAGATAACCATTTAAAGCTACTTAACGCTAAGGGATTGGATGTAGTTCCTGAATTTGTGATAAAGAATCTTCCTTGTAATCTTCTTACTCGAAAGCAAGCTTTGGCATTAGTGAAGAAAAGAAATATTGAAGCGCAGGAAGCGGATTTCCAAATTGAGTACGACCCTTTCGAAAAAAGATTTCAATACTACCTAACTGGAGATGTAATAAAAGCAGCAAATAACCCAGAAGCTAGCACAGTGGAAAGTATGATTATTGATGCCGCCACAGGCGAAATTTTAGAAGATACTTTTAAATAAACCTACTCGTTTTCCGACGATAAGTCTAAGTATTCGCTTCCAAAGGAAAAAGGAAGAAGAAATCCAGCATCATCCAGCATAACTACTTGACCATTTGGACTGCACATGTAAATGGCAATAGGCGAAGATTGCCATTGCTGCACTTCAAGAATAGTTTGACGACAAATACCACAAGGAGAAATTGGTTTACCATGACCTTCATGCGAACGATAAGTGACTGCTATTGCTTTCACTTTCTTAGAAGTTTCATTCATGTCTAAATTTGACAAAGCCGCACGTTCTGCGCATACTCCTGCAGGATAAGCTGCATTTTCGTGGTTAGCACCTGTAAGTATTGTTCCGTCTTCAAGTAAAACAGATGCTCCTACCCTGAAATGAGAATAGGGAGCATAGGCTTTTTCAGTTGCTTCTTCTGCCCTGCTAATTAGGTTTTGAATAGCATCAGATAATTTTATTTTTTGAGTTTGTTTAAAAGGGAATTGGAATTTTTTCATTCAAGGGGATTTGGTAGTAATAAGTACTTGGTATTTATAATTTGTTTCCTAAAAGAAAGCCTAACTTACATAAGCTGATGCCCAAAATTAGGCTAATAAAACTATAAATAATAGCATTCGGAAATTGTTGTTTTTGAACCAGTGAAATGTTTTCCATGGCAAAAGAAGAGAAAGTGGTAAAGCCACCACAAAAGCCAGTGCCAGCCAACAAAATAAGGTCACTATTAGTCCATTGATGTCGGGAGGCAAATCCAAACAACAATCCAATAATCAAGCAGCCAATAACATTGACCGCCAAAGTGCCTAAGGGCAATTCTGATTGAATTTTTGTATTAAGGAGCATGCTTACGCAATATCGTGCAATACTACCAACAGCACCACCAATACCAACTAATAATAGAGTACGAAACATAAAAAAGGAAAAGACAAAGGTATATAGAAGTGTACAATTGATATTGTCTTATAAAATTTACACCATTGATTTGTTATTTGAACCCTTATTGTTTTTTTTAACCTAAAAGGAATGGTTTCATTTCAATTAGGTTAATATAGAAGTGAAGCTTTATTAATTTGATAGAGGCAGACAGGTTAAAAGTCATAACAGTATGTTTCTCCCCACAAGTTATCCACTAACTCAAATTTTTCGCGTCTCAACATTAATTTTGCCGCACAAATTTTTTCAGAAAGTTATGGAATTGCAAGGCTTGAAAGATATGGCGTCACAAGTTCGCCGTGATATTGTACGAATGGTTCATGGTTGTCAAAGCGGACACCCAGGCGGCTCACTAGGTTGTACTGATTTCCTTGTTGCACTTTATTGTAAAGTGATGAAACATAACCCTTCAAGTTTTTCAATGGAAGGGAAAAATGAAGACCTTTTCTTCCTTTCCAATGGACATATTTCTCCAGTTTTCTATAGTGTATTGGCAAGAAGCGGCTATTTTCCAGTAAAAGAATTAGCTAGCTTTCGTCAATTAAATGCTCGCTTGCAAGGACATCCTACCACACATGAAGGTTTACCTGGCGTTCGAATTGCTTCTGGCTCTCTTGGACAGGGATTGAGTGTTGCTTGCGGGGCTGCGCTTGCTAAAAAAATGAATGGAGATAACTTTACAGTTTTCTCTTTGCATGGTGATGGTGAAATGCAAGAAGGACAAAATTGGGAAGCTATTTTGTTTGCAGCACATCATAAAATTGATAACCTGATTGCTACTGTAGATGTAAATGGTCAACAAATTGATGGCGCTACCAAAACAGTGATGAATATAGAGCCGTTGAAAGATAAGTTTCTTTCTTTTGGTTGGGATGTGATAGAAATGGATGGCAATAATATGGTAGCGGTTGTAAATACACTCGAAAATGCCAAAAACAATCATTTACGAAAGGGGAAGCCTGTGTGCATTTTGATGAAAACAGAAATGGGTAAAGGCATTGACTTTATGGAAGGCACACATGAATGGCATGGTATTGCGCCCAATGACGCTCAATTAGCCTTAGCATTAAACCAACAAAAAGAAACTTTAGGCGATTATTAAGCCAAAATTACTTTTTTATCAAGTTTATATTAGTTTTTCTTTAATGACTTTCTTCGAATTAGAAGAGGTGTCAAATCCTGTATTATTTTTAGCTATGTTCTTCTCTTTCATTTTAGGTTTAAAGAAAAGAAAAACAATAAAGCTGCTGAGTGCTAAATATACTTTGATTATAAAAGACGCAGTAAGTAAAGACAGCTTAATTTTCATGAGTATGTTTTTGAAATCTTGATTAGTGTTTATTCGTTTTTTTAGACAATATCTGTTTGATATTTCTATGGCTAAGTTGTAAACAACTGTAATTCTGTTCAAAAACTGAACTATGGTTAACGTTGAGATTACAACAGCTTAACCAATAATTTACACTCTGATGAAATAAGTAAAAGCTTTATGAGCTCAAACTGTGCTCTAAAAAACCTTGATGCTGTGGCAACATTTGCTGAGGTTTCAAAAGACTTTTCCTAAACAAATTTACTTTGTGCGCAAACAGCCATAGATAACTCAAGGTCATGTATGTGTTTAGCATCAATCCGATAAGGACGTACTCAAGAGTTAGAGCGGCTTTTTCCTTAATGGATTTTTTCCTTTTTTTGAACGAAAAGGAAGAGATTTTGTTTGTTTTGCTTTCTAATAAAAATGCGTTTTGATAAGCCATAACTCCTGTTTTTGTTTTGAGTTACAAATGTGCTTTCTTCTTGAATAAAAGAAAAGAACATGAAGCACATTAACAGATGCTTTGTAAAAAAACGAAATTGCTTAATGAATTAGCTCACTAATATCAGGGTCTGATTCAATCATTTGCATTTGACGAAGGATTCTAGGTGTACGCCATTGTACACGTCTACTGACAGGTACTACCGTAAATTTTTTAGGATTTGGCAAACAAGAAATAATCATTGCAGCTTCTTGACGAGAAAGATATTTTGCAGATTTATGAAAATATTTTTGGGATGCAGCTTCAATTCCAAAAACACCTTTTCCCATTTCGATGACGTTGAGATAAACTTCCATGATTCTTTTTTTACCCCAAATGGTTTCAATCAAAAAAGTATATGCAAACTCAGGTGCTTTGCGAATATATCGGGTAATACCACTTCCTTGCCACAAGAATACATTCTTTGCTGTTTGTTGCGAAATGGTGCTTGCTGCTGCCCCTTTGGGTCTTGCTTTATTCTTTTTTCGAATGGGTTTTTCTTGCATGCTTTTTTCAATGGCTTTCCAATCAAAACCTTCATGATCAGGGAATAACTGATCTTCACTGGCAATAGCTGCAAGTTTTGCGTTTGGAGAAATTTCATTCCAGCTTACATAATCTCTATTTAATCCATAACCATGAACCACTGCACTAAATTGTGTTAGGGTGATGGGTGGTATTAACCATTTACAAAACAATAGATAAACAAAGGAGGAAATCAACAAATAAACAAACCATCTTACAAGAAAATTGAGCAACCTAAATCTACTCTTCAAAAAAGCCATATCAAGTCTTTGGCGAAAATTACAAATTCCAACGTTGTAAAATTTGTTTGACACAAAACAAGTCTTGTTATCTTCGTTTCAATTACCGTAAATGATATTTTCCAAACGTAATAGATTTGTAGTTCTAACTATTTTTCTTGTTCAACTTTTTTGTTGGCAAAGTCATGCACAAGTAAATATTATCTCGTCCTCTTCCGCTGTTACATTGGCACAAAAATTAGCAGGAGCTGGTGTAATAATCATTAACCCAACGCTCAATTGCCCATTGAAAGCAAGTGGTATCTTTACTGCTATTATTGGAGGAATTGGTATAGATAGTGGCATTGTAATGTCAACAGGTTATGCTGCTACACAAGGAGGAATCAATGGACTAAATGGTGGATCTGGTGTATTAGCAAGTTATAATTTTTTAGCTCCAGGCGATATTTCTTTAAATAGTTTAGCTGGTCAAAATACTTTTGATGCCTGCTCATTGGAGTTTGATTTTATTCCGAATGGTGATTCCGTTCAATTTAATTATGTTTTTTCTTCGGAAGAATATATCAACGCTACCTGTGGTCCTTACAACGATGCTTTTGCTTTTTTTATTTCTGGACCTGGAATAACTGGGCAAAAAAATATGGCAATAGTTCCCAACACAAATATTCCAGTAACCATAAACAGTATTAATAATGGTATCCCAGGACCTGGCCTTAATTTGTCTAATTGTACATCCATGGGTCCAGGCTCACCATTTACATCCTATTATGTTGATAACACAAATGGTCCATACATAACGCACAAGGGATTTACAAACATTCTTGAAGCAAAATATCCAGTTGCTCCTTGTTCCACTTACCATTTAAAAATGGTGATAGCGGATGCTGGCAACCATCTCTACGATTCTGGTGTTTTTATTGAAGCTGGAAGCTTGCAATCAGGTAATGCTATATTAAACAACAATGCAGGCTTAAATAATTTAGGAGAGCAGTTTATAGTAAAAGGTTGTTCGGCTGCTAATATTGATGTCGTTAGAAACGTTGCATTGAATACAGCACAGACTTTTCATCTTGATTATAGTGGAAGTGCAATACAGAATTACGATATCAATGTATTACCAGACAGTGTTGTCATCTTGCCCAATACAGCAGCCGCTTCATTCTCAATTATTGGTTTGTTAACACCCAAAAACGGAAAGAAGACAATTAATATCAAACTGCTTTCTCCGTACTCATGCAATAGTACAAATGCTATTCTTGATAGTGTCTCTGTGGTTGTGTATGATAGTTTAAGCATGAATATTCTTACTCCTGACACTGCTATTTGTTTAGGTGATTCTGTATTGATTCGAGTTAATGGAGATGATATTATGCAGTTTAATTGGATGCCGTCATCATCTATTGTCAATTTCAACCAAAAGCAACCAATTGTTTTTCCTAATCAACCAACTACCTATTTTTTGATTGGCAATTACCCTAGTTCAGGGTGTGCTGTAAAGCTGGATAGCGTTCATTTTACTGCAAGTCCTACACCAACTATTTCTGTGAACAATATAGTGACATGCAGTCATATCCCGCTACAGCTTTTGGCTCAAATATCACCACCTTATCTTGGTTATCATTTTTTATGGAGCGGACCCAACGGATTTTCGAGTACAATGCAACAACCTTTCATTACTAACCCCACTTCTATTTGTGAAGGAAACTACACTTTAAATGTTCGTGCCGATACAAGTGCTTGCATTTCCACCACAACTTTCCATGTTCAAGTCATCACAACTGAATTACCAGTTGTAAAAACTCTTTATGAATTTTGTCAAGAAGAAGGCAAGAATGTTTCTATAGACAATGTTGGCAATAACCTGATTTGGTATGATGAAAATCAAAACAATCCAAGCACTTTAGCGCCAACAGTAAACGCCACCAATATTGCTAATTACCTATTTTTTGTTAGCCAAATTGTCAATGGCTGTGAAAGCGAAAAAGTTTCTGTTTCTGTTCAGGTAAAAAAATGCTGCGAAGCTGAGATAGCAATCCCATCTGCTTTTACACCTAATAATGATGGCAGAAATGATTCATGGAAAGTATTGGCAGGTTTTGGTTTCGTTGTTTTTGATACAAGAATATTTAATCGTTGGGGGCAACAAGTATTTCATTCTACCACCAATGAACCATGGGACGGTACTATTGAAGGTGTAACAGCTGAAATAGGTGATTATGCATATGAAATTCAAGTGAAGTGTCTATTGTCAGGCACCGTTATGAAGAAGAAAGGCTTTATTACCTTAATAATGTAAACATCATTTCGCTATAGTCAATACATTTGACTTGATGCCTACAAGAGTTTCCTCTTTTTTTCAACTTCCCAATGGAAGAATTCATTACATCAAAATTGGCAATGGCTTTAAGTTATTAATTGCATTTCATGGATATGGCAATGATGCTTCCATGTTTCTACCATTGAGTGATTATCTTGATGATAAATACACGCTTGTCAGTATTAATTTGCCACATCATGGGGAAAGTATGTGGTCGGAGAGTGCGAGATTAACGATAGAGGATGTCGGTTTGTTATTACAACACTTAATGATAGAAAACCGAGTAAATCAAATTTCGATGATAGGCTATAGTATGGGAGGACGAGTGTGTTTGTCTGTTTTAGAAAACATGTCTGGTATAGTTGAAAATTGTTTGCTAATCGCATCTGATGGATTGGTATTTAATCCTTTCTACTATTTTGCGACACATACCTCCCTTGGAAATTTTTTGTTGAAAAGATTTGTGCAATACCCTTACAATTACATCCGTTTTTTTAAATGGCTGCGAAAAAGAAAATGGATAGATGCAGCTCGTTTTAAGTTTATCATGAGTTACATAAACTCTCTAGAGGAAAGGCAGTTTTTGTATAAAGTTTGGCCGGCTTTGAGTTTGTTCATACCAAATAGAAAGCAATTACAAACAATAATTCAACAACACAATATTCAGCTCATTGTTTTTTCAGGTGTTTATGACCGTGTAATCCCACCTAAACATGCAGTGTTATTTAAACGGCTAGTTCCGTCTTGTAAACTTATCATGCTTGAAAAAGGACACCGGATATACGATTCAGAAACCTGGGAAAAAATAAACGATTATCTGTGACTATTTTTTTGATTGCTACGCTAATTGTTACCTTATGCTACACAATTTTAATTGTGCTTTTTAGGCGTGGATGGCAATTGCAATTAGAATCATTTACACCAGAAATTTTTACCCCATCAACATCAGTAAGCATTATCATTCCTGCAAGAAATGAGGCGATAAATATTACAGCATGTATCAGTAGCATTTTGAAGAATAATTATCCTAAACATCTTTTTGAAATAATTGTAGTAGATGATTTTTCGGATGACGGAACTCAAGATATTGTTCATTCATTCCAATTGCCAAATGTTTATTGTTTGGAGCTAAAGAACTTTATGAGCTCAGAAGAAAAAATAAATGCTTACAAGAAAAAAGCATTGACTATTGGCATTGAGCATAGCACGGGAAAACTAATAGTGACTACAGATGCAGATTGTATTGTTCCTCAAAAATGGCTTAGAAACATTGTCTTTGAATTTGAAATCAAAAACCCAGTAATGATTATTGCGCCTGTGGTTTTTTCTGAATCACCAAAACTACTTTCTATTTTTCAGACTATAGATTTTATGATGATGCAAGGAATTACTATAGCAACTCATCGTTTAGGATTAGGTAGCATGAGTAATGGTGCCAATCTTGCTTTCTCTAAAAATGCCTTTCAGGAAGTAAATGGATATGATGATATTAATTTTTTGGCTTCAGGAGATGACTTGATGTTGACTGCAAAAATGAAAAAAAAGTTTCCCAAAAGAATAGTATGTCTAAGATCAGATGTGGCAATTGTTACTACACATCCTCAGCCTAATTTGTCTAGTTTTTTTCGCCAAAGAATTCGTTGGGCGTCTAAATCTGGAAAATACAATGACCCTAAACTAATAGCTATTTTGAGTCTTGTTTATTTGTTCAATCTCATGCTATTAGTTTTGGCATTATTGAGTTGTAGAGAATTGTACCTTCTTTATTTTTTAATTGGGATTTTGGCAACTAAAACCATAATTGAATTGAACTTTCTAATCCCATTAGCATCATTTTTTAGACTAAAAAAAATGCTTTACTGGTTTCCATTACTTCAGTTTTTTCATGTGCTTTATATTGTCAGTGCTGGGTTTTTAGGAATGATTGGAAAATATGAATGGAAAGGGAGAAGAGTGAGATAGTTTTTCACGCCAACAATAGAAAAACTGCTGGCTGCTTCTCAAGAACAGGTTTTTGTTTTTTCCATTGTTCTATGGTTTTTGTTTTGATGAATTGATTTGGTGCTGTAATGTTTTGTGCAATACACAAGTTTGTATTTTCATTACAAGTTTTCAAGAGCTCATCAAGCATTTGATTGTTCCTATAAGGTGTTTCTATAAACAATTGTGTTTGATTTTCATTTTTAGAAAGGACCTCCAGTAATTTGATTTTTTGACTTCTTGCAGGTTCTTTCACAGGAAGATAGCCTACAAAACAAAAACTTTGACCATTTAAGCCTGAAGCCATCAATGCTAGTATCATAGAATTCGGTCCAACCAAAGGAATGATTTCTACATCAAGTTGTTGTGCTCTTCTTACAATATCAGCACCAGGGTCTGCAATTCCAGGGCATCCAGCTTCACTCATTAGTCCCACATCCAACCCTTGTTTTAACCATTTTTCAAATAGCTTTATATCGGCACCTTTGTGTTTGTCAATTTCTAAAAAACTAAGATCGTCAATAACGGTATTAGGCTCAATGGCTTTTAAAAATCTACGTGCCGTCCTAATGTTTTCTACTACAAAATAACGGACATGTAAAAGGGATTCCTTCAATTGCACTGAAAGTGTAGACAATGCCCCATCGGCAATGGGTACTGGAATAAGAAACAATTTGCCTTTTATTTGCATGCTGCTAATGTAATGCTTAATAAAAAACTTCTCTTGTTAGGATGCAATAGTTATTGTGTTTTTCATAAAAAAAAGCTGTTCCCTTTTCGAAACAGTTTTTATTAATAATTAAGAAAATTCTACTCAGCAACGTAAGCACTTGTAGGCTCACAAGTACACACTAAGTTTCTATCGCCGTGAGTATTATTCACACGAGATACACTTGGCCAGAATTTATTGTTGCGCACATAAGGCAACGGATAAGCTGCGTCTTCACGACTATAAGCATGATTCCACTCGTTGGCAGTAATGGTAAACTGAGTATGTGGTGCGTTTTTCAATGCATTATCTTTCTTGTCGGCTTTGCCATCTTCAATCGCAGCAATCTCTTTTCGAATTCCTAACAAAGCATCACAGAAACGGTCAAGTTCAGCTTTATCTTCACTTTCAGTTGGCTCAATCATAATTGTTCCTGGAACTGGGAAACTCATCGTTGGCGCATGAAATCCATAATCTATCAAACGTTTAGCCACATCTTCAGCTTCAATTTCAGCAGATTTCTTAAACGGACGAAGGTCAACGATAAATTCATGTGCACAAGTGCCTCCTGTTCCAGTATAAAGAATGTCGAAATCGTTTTGCAAACGAGCACGCATGTAGTTGGCATTGAGAATTGCATATTCAGTTGCATATCGAACACCATTAAAGCCCAACATACGGATGTAAGCATAAGAAATCAAGAGGATGCTTGCAGATCCATAAGGCGCAGCTGAAACAGCATGACTGTGTTGTGTATTGCCATTATTCATAAACACATGTCCGGGTAGATAATCTGCAAGATGTGCTTTCACACATATTGGTCCCATGCCTGGTCCGCCACCACCATGAGGAATAGAAAATGTTTTATGAAGATTAAGATGACAAACATCTGCACCAATCAAGCCAGGACCAGTAAGCCCAACCTGAGCATTCATGTTAGCACCATCCATATAAACCTGTCCTCCATGTTGATGAACGATTTCTGTAATTTCTTTTACAGTTTCTTCATACACACCATAAGTAGATGGGTATGTAATCATAATACCCGCAAGATTGGCTTCGTATTGACCCACTTTTGCTTTCAAATCTGCAACATCAATATACCCGTTTTCCAAAGCTTTTACCACCACCACTTTGTAACCAGCCATCACTGCAGAGGCAGGATTAGTGCCATGAGCAGAAATAGGAATAAGTATCACATCACGATGTCCTTCTCCCTTAGCCAAATGATAATTACGGATAGCCAATAAGCCTGCATATTCGCCTTGCGCACCGCTATTAGGTTGAAGGCTACAAGCATCGAAATGAGTTACCTCACAAAGGAAACGAGAAAGTTCTTTGGCAATTTGTGTATAACCATCTGCTTGTTCTATCGGAGCAAAAGGATGCATATTACTCCAATGCGACCAACTCAATGGAATCATTTCGGTGGCAGCATTCAGTTTCATTGTGCAAGAGCCCAATGAAATCATACTTGTGTTTAAAGAAAGGTCTTTATTCTCCAACATTTTCAAATACCGCATCATTTGTGTTTCGCTATGATGCGTGTTGAACACTGTATGTATTAAAAACTCGGAAGTACGGGTTAGTGAAGAAGGAATATATGTTAATCCTTGATCATCGTTGATAATAAAACTTACAGGCTCGTCAACTTCATGAGAGAAGATTTCCAATAAGCCAAACAAATCGGAAATAGTAGTGGTTTCATCGAGCGAAACACTAAGATGTTTGCCATCTTGAGCATAATAGAAATTATATTCCGCTGCTTCTGCTTTTGTTTTTATAGCAGAAACATTATCTGCTTTGATATAAATAGTATCGAAGAAAGAAGAGGATTCAATTTGATAGCCATAACTGTTTAATGTCTCTGCTAAAGTTTGAGTGAGTAATGCAACTCGTTTTGCAATAGCCTTCAATCCTTTTGGACCATGAAATACTGCATACATAGCAGCCATATTTGCCAATAATGCTTGAGCAGTACAAATGTTTGATGTTGCTTTTTCGCGCTTGATGTGTTGCTCACGAGTTTGCAAAGCCATACGCAAAGCTCGGTTGCCTTTAGCGTCAATACTAATGCCAATAATTCTACCAGGAATGTTACGTTTAAATTCATCTTTTACAGCAAAGAATGCAGCATGAGGTCCACCATAACCCAACGGAACACCAAAACGCTGAGCAGAACCAAAAGCTGCATCTGCACCCAATTCGCCAGGAGGTGTGAGTAAAGTCAAGGCTAATAAATCAGTAGCCATTGCCACATAAGCACCTGTGTTGTGTGCTGCTTTTATGAATTCGCGGTAGTCAATCACAGAGCCTTTGTTATTAGGGTATTGAACCAAAGCACCGAAGAAAGAATTATCGAGCGAAAAAGTTTTGTAATCACCAATAACCACTTCAATTCCAATTGGTAATGCACGGGTGATGACCACATCTTTGGTTTGTGGGAAAACACATTCATCTACAAAAAACTTAGGCCGTTCAATGTTGTCATGGTTTTTATTCGCCATGCCAAAGAACATAGTCATTGCTTCGGCCGCAGCAGTAGCTTCATCCAACAAAGAAGCATTGGCAATTGGCAATGCAGTCAAGTCGCTCACCATAGTTTGGAAATTCAATAGGCTTTCTAAACGACCTTGAGATATCTCTGCTTGGTAAGGCGTGTATTGGGTGTACCATCCTGGGTTTTCAAAAATATTTCTAAGAATAACAGAGGGAACAAGTGTTCCATAATAGCCTTGTCCAATATAGTTTTTAAATACCTTATTGTTCATTGAAATTTCTTTCAACTCAGCCAAATATTGTGATTCGCTTATGGCAGGTGGTATGTTCAACTCCTTTTCTGTGCGAATGGATGCAGGAACTGTTCGACTAATGAGTTCTTCCATACTGCTGACACCAATTGTGCGCAACATTTCTTGAGTATCATGAGCACTTGGCCCAATATGTCTTGCATGGAATTCCTGATTCTGAGCAGAAAATAATTTCATAAAATAAAATTGAAAAAGATGCGCAAAGTTAATGCCAATGCAGAGATTTACAAAGGTGGAAAATGGGAGAAAGACGCACTCTTATCATTTAAATAAATGATAACGATTATCACCAATTGCTTTGAAATGTCGTTATGACCTCTATTTTTGCGCGAATTCGTTTTGAAATTTTCGGCACATGCCATCCAAAGATACCCGTTCTAGAGTCGTCGCCAAAGCTGCAACATGGCGTGTGTTAGCTACTGCTGATACTATTTTCCTTTCTTGGTTTTTTACACGAACTATTGCAACTGCTTTAAAGATTGGATTGACTGAAGTGATTACCAAAATCATTTTGTTTTATTTACACGAACGCATTTGGGAGAAGGTTAACCTTGGCATGCAAGTCAACGGTAGTGCTTATAGGGAAAGTCACTATCGCAGCATTATTAAAGGTTTTAGTTGGCGTTTTTTTGGAACTATTGATACTATTCTCTTGGCTCTTTTTTGGACAGGAAGTTTCACCAAAGCATTTGCTATTGGTGGTGCTGAAGTGATTACCAAAGTCATTCTTTTTTGGTTTCATGAAAGGTTATGGATAAAAGTGAATTGGGGGAAAAGAACCAATGGCGAGAGCCCCAATATTGCTTCAAGCATAGATACCTAAGAAGATACAGACTCCGAGCTATTCAAAACACATGTATGTGTCGAATAATTCGAAACCGAATCGTTTAATCTGCATACACCAACTAGAGGTTTCGGAACCGAATGAGGCAACACACATATGCGTATCAAAGAAAAAGACTCCGAATCAGGCAACACCACCTTTCATTGCTATTATTCAATAACTCCTTTTATTTTTCGTTACTGAGCAAAAATGTTTTTCGTAGTTTTTTTAATAGCTACCATAAAAAAGGCTGTCCTATTGTGACAGCCTTTTTTATCATACAATAGTAAGAATCTACTTTGCAATCATGGTGCTAAAAACAGCATCATCCAATTTCACAGGATATTTATGTCGAAGCATTTCATTCCATTTTTTCTCTAAGAAATCTTGGAATTCAGCCACCACATAACCACGAGCATCTTCCAATGATTTTTGATTTGGTCCGTCAAATATTTCATTGGCTTTTACTACAGTGTAGCTACCCTCTGCGTTCTTAACAGCATCACTTAGTTTTCCATTTGCAATGTTTTCTTTTGCTACTTCTTTGAATTTTGCAAACTCATAATGCCCTTGTTGTATAGTTATAGCATCAGGCGTTTGTTCGTTGTTCACTGCTTTTACCACATCTTCATCCGTTGCTTTCTTCTTCTTCAAAGTAGATAGTCCTTTCTTCATGGCATCTTCTGTTTTGAAATGATAAACAGAACCTACAAAACCTGCATCCCACATATACTTGCTCTTGTGTTCTTCATAAAAATTACGAAGTCCAATACTGTCTTTAGAAGCTTTCCCCCATACATTTTGATCCATGAGTTCGAAGAGCATAATGCCATCACGATATTCATTCATTAAATTGCGGAAATCTTCGTTTTCATCCATCAACTTGTTTTCTTGAAAATCAGTAACCACTTGTTGCACATACATAGTGTACAAGTCTTTAGCTACAGATTGACGAGGTCCAAGGAAACGGCCACGAGTGATTGTTTCAGCAAAAGCCATCAAGTCTTTTTGAGAATAGTTCACGTTGGATAACGTAAATAAACTCTTGTTCATGAAGTCAAAATCAGAAGCTTTGAAAGTGTTCGCATTCTTTCCTGTATCAGGAATTGAAGAGCCAATTCTTGCAACAAGCTCTTCGAGGTTTGCAGGATAATCTTTAAAGCCATTAGCTGCTTTTACTTTATTGAAATAAATGTCTTTAGCGGTTTGTGCGCGGGCATCATTTTCAACTGTGCGTTTAATGTTTGCTTGCAAACTATCATAAGGTTTCAAAGGAAACTTCTCAATGAGCTTAATTATGTGAATGCCGTATTCTGTTTCTATAGGTTGTGAAATTTCTCCTAGTTTATTTAATGCAAATGCTGCATCTTCAAAAGAAGGAGAAACTTTTCCTACCCCAAAACGTGGCATCTTGCCATCCAATTTGTTAGTATATCTGTCGTCTGAATATTTTTTTACCAAGTCTTCAAAGGCTACTCCATTTTTTAACTCACCAAGAATGGTATCTGCTTTTTTCTTGGCTTCTTCATAGCCAACTTTACCTTTTGATTTTGGTGCAGAAATAAGAATTTGAGCCACTTCAATTTCACCTCGAGTAGCACGCTTGTCAAGCACTTTTACAATATGAAATCCAAGTGGTGTGCGGAATGGGCGAGAAACCTTTCCTACTTCTGTAGAATAAACTGCGTTCTCGAAAGAATAAATCGTTTGCAAAGAAGTGATAAAGCCAATATCGCCACCTCTATCTTTTGTGCCTTTATCTTCAGAGAACTGTTTTGCCAATTCACCGAAGTCTGCTTTCTTGGTAGTAATAGCTTTGTAAAGACTATCCATTTTTTTGTAAGCAACCAAGCTATCTGTAGGATTCAACGTAGGTGGTGCCATAATTAGAATGTGTGCAACATGTCGCTCTTCCTTCATGCGGTCGTAAGCCTCACGATAGAGTTTGTTGTTCACTTCATCATCTGTCAAATAGTTTTTTGAAAGTTGTTTTTTATAGTTGTTCAACTCACGGTTAATACTCGAAATAGTATCAATATGAGTAGCTTCAGCTTCTCTAACTTTCATACGAAAAAGAGAGTAAAGATTGAGGTATTCTCTCAATGCTTTTTCTGACATGTCCGGCTTTTTGTTGATGGTGTTCTTTTGGTAGTTTCTTAAGAAATCTTGTTTTGCAACTTGATTGTTACCAAATGTAAACAAGGTTTGAGCGTTGCAAATTTGGACAAGAAATAGTAAAGCAAAAACGGGTAAAAACAGTTTGCGCATTATATTGAATTGTATTTATTTTTTGTTGGATTTTTCTTTTCTTTCAATCATCTGGATGACCTCCATCACATTACTGTGGTCAAGTCGTTTGCCACGAATTATTTTCTTTTCGTCTAAAAGATAAATAACTGGAGTGCTATAAACATCGTACATTGAACGGTAGTTGCTGGAATGTTCAGGGTCATAAACATTAGTCCACTCGTTTAGTTTGTTTTTCTCTATGAATTCTTTCCATTGTTTTTCTTCTCCTTCTGTTCTTACGGAGAATACTTTCACACCCTTAGCTTTCAATTGAGCTTTATAAACAGAGTCAAGTGCTGGAACTTCTTTTTGGCAATGACCACAGGTTGGATCCCAAAAAATAACTAAGGTGTATTTAGCTTTGATTTCATAAAGTGAATGATCTTTACCATCGGCACCTTTCATTTTTATATCAGCAGCCACTCTACCAATTACATTTGGAGCAATTTTCATAGCTCTATCATAATATTTATTTAGGTCTTCATTGCTCAACCAATAAGCATCTCCTTTCATGAAATAGTTTTCAACTAGATAAACAAATACGCGGTCCATTCCCATGATTTTGCTATCCTCAATATTCTTTGTAAGCCACCAAAGTGAATATTTAAATAATTCTTTTTGACCTCTTACTTGAGCTAATAACCAATCACATTCCTTGATCATACTATCTTCATAAGGAGTGACAAGCTTGTTGAAATATTCATCAAGCCTTGAATCATAAAGCGGAGTATGAATCAAACGATCGTCTTTAAAATCAAATCCATCCCAATAATGGTTCTTATAATAATTGTAGGCAAATAAAGTGTCTTTACTACCGTTTGGTAAAAAATGATCTCCCTCAGGTACAATCGGGGTTTCTAAGGCGCGGAAAATATTAGCTAAGAGAGTGTTGGCGTTTTTGGCAATAATGTCTTTACGATAATTAGTCAACTCTTTTGAAGAAGTCACTAATTTTTCTCTTGCAGCAATACTATCTTTAGGTGTAGCAGCGTTTCTGAATTCTTCTTCTAATTTTTGTTGTTTTTCACCAAAGCCTTTAAGGAAATTGACATAATTCTGAAACTTGATATTTTCATCTGAGTTTTTGTAAACAATACCATCTGGAATATTTCTTACATCAGCGGTAATACTCATGTCGTCACAATTATTAAGCAACAATTCGAAGTAAGTTTTCTTATCTGATAGCAATAGGATGTAAATGCCACCAAGTATCACTGAATCGCTTTTTAAAAATGTGTTTCCTTTTTTGTCAATTTTTGCTGAATCAGTTTTATAAATTGTAGGTAATGGTTTTCCATAATAATGTGCAAGAAAAACCATACTATCAGTAGTGCCGATAAATTTAACCTGGATTTTGTATCCATCTTTTGCCAATGAAGGCTTTGCCAAGGCTGCCAACAAAAGCAGTAGGAGTACTTTAATGCTGTTTTTCATAAAAGTTGGTGAAATTAGTTTTTTTTAGCAATAAGACTGTGAATAAACATAGTCAGTTGGAAAAGCGTAAAAATAAAAAGTCAAAGTATTATTCTTTAAAAAAGAAAATGATTTTGCAATGCTTTTAACTTTTTATATAAAAAAGTAGATGACTTGTTATTTAAGAAAATTTCTTGAACGAAAAATTGATTTGAAAAGAGTCTGCATAAAATTCATGAACAACGCTAATCCCACGAAAAAAAGTATAAATATTATGAACTGTGTCTTTGGATTTTTCCATAAAATCTACCATCAAAAATACACACTAATTCAAGCTCCTAAAGTCCACTGGTACCAATTTACTCACACCCGCTTCTTGCATGGTCACGCCATAAATCACATCTACGGCAGCCATTGTTTGCTTGTTGTGGGTGACGATGATGAACTGAGAGTTGTCGGAAAACTTGCGAATCATATTGGTGAATTTGCCCACATTCGCATCATCGAGCGGGGCATCTACCTCATCTAAAATGCAGAAAGGAGCAGGCTTGATAAGGTAAATGGCAAAGAGAAATGCCGTGGAAGTCAAGGTCTTTTCTCCGCCCGAAAGTTGGGTGAGGGTACTTGGGCGCTTGCCTTTGGGCTGCGCATATATTTCAATATTACTTTCTGCTACATTATCAGGGTCGGTGAGGCGAAGGTCGCAAGAATCGTCTTCCGTAAACAAAGCCTTGAACACCGATACAAAGTTTTCGCGCACACGGTCGAAGGTTGTTCTAAACTTGCTATTGGCAGTGTTTTCCACCTCTTCAATGGTAGCGAGCAAGGAAACTCTTGCGTCCACCAAGTCGGTCTTTTGCTCAAGAATAAAATCGTGTCGGGCTTTCATTTCCGTATAGGCTTCGATGGCAGTGGGGTTTACTTCACCCATGCTTTCGAGGCGCTTTTTCAGGCGTTCGGCTTCGGCATTCAATTCTTCAACGGGCGTTTCGGTTTTGCGGGGTTCGTCAATAATATCATCGAGGTTCACGCGAAATTCCACACTTAGTCTTTCTTTCAATCCGGTAAGGCGCAGCTTCATATCGTTGAGCTTGTCCTTAATACCATTCAGCAAGGTTTCAGCATGTTCTTTCTCTCGGCGCTTTTGGTTGAGCTGACTTTCTTGTGCCGAAATGTTGTTGCGCATTTCGTAGTAGGCACGGTCTTTCTCATTCAGTTCACGTTCATCTTTTTCCTTCTTGGTCATGAGGTCATACAACTCAGAGTCGCCACCGTGTAATTTGCCTTCGGTTTCGGCAAGTTGAAGCGTGTTTTGTTGTAGTTGTTCGCGATTGGTAGTTACTTGTCGTTGCAAATCGCTGAGTTGATTGCTACGGAAACTGAGTTCTTGCTTCAGCCCATCAATCTTGCTTTGTTGGCGGGCATAAAGAATGTTTTGTTGGTTGTATTGTTGGTTTACAAAATTAAACTCTTGTTCCACCACTTGAAAAGCCTGCTCGGCTTCGCGAATACGTTGTTGAACGCCTTGCAATGCCTCGGTAATGTTTTCTAAATCTTGGCGGGTATCGGCAATGCTTGCATGGGTGTTTTCCAATTGTTCTTGCACCTCTTGCCATCTTTGTTCCCCACTTTGGTTGAGGTGTTCAAAGTTTTCGATGCGATGCGCAAGATTCACCACTTGGTTTTGCAGGCGATTGATTTCTTGTTTGTTTTGCTCAATGGCTCTGTCGTTCAACTCTTGATTGAACCCTGTGATTTTGGTTTGGGTTTCCGAGATGATTTGCTTGAGCGAAGCAGTAGATTTTGAAAGCGTATCAATTTCACTTGCCAATCTTTCTAAGTTCTTTGCCCTTCCAATTTTATTGCCTTCAAACAAACCCACAAATCCACCACTAATTGTATAATGTCCGCGCACTATCTTGCCTGTTTGCTCCACAATCACATTGCCATTGTGCAAGGGAAGCGCAGCAATATCAACCCCTTTTGCTGCAATATATACATGCCCTAAAAGATGTTGGGCAAGTTGCTTGTATTGCTCGTCCACCGTCACCACACTCAAGGCAGGAATGAAGCCTTCGAGCGGGTTGTTTTTTTCTTGTTTATAATCGTTGAAATGACTGAGGACAAAGAAATTAGCCTTGCCTTTTTTGTTAGCATCTAGCAGACTCACGGCTTTGGTGGCATCGGCAAGATGGTCAACAATATAATAGTTGAGATAATTATCTAGAAGATTTTCGAGGGCTATGCGGTAATCGTTTTGCACCACAAATACATCCGATAGCAAAGGTGCCGAATTGTTCCATTCTTTGTTTTTCTTTAGGAACTTAATGCTATCAGGATACCCCTCTAAACTTTCAACCAAAGACTTCAACAAATCGTGTTCGTTCTTACGGCTGTCATATTTTCTGTTTTCATCCACCAACTGCGAGCGGAAGGTTTCCAACGCTGCTTGGCTTTGAAGGATTTTACCCTTTACTTCTTCTTGCTTCACAATGAGTTCTTGTAGCTGAAACTGCTTGTCGGTTAATTGTTCTTCTGCAAGCTTTTTTTCTACATTAATATTGGTAATCTGACTATTTCTAGTGTTTTTTTCTTCTTGCAATTGAAAAATGCTGCGTTGCAAATTCATCACCGAAGTATCGGCAACGGCCACTTTCTTTTCGGCTTCAAATTGGGTTCTTTGCTTTGTTTGATATTCATTGCGCAACCCTTCAATGTCTTTCTTTTGCTCATCAAAAGCGGCTCTTTTTTCATCCACCGAACCCCGCAGTTCTTCCAATTGGGCTCTCACCTCTTCCAACATCTCAGTTTCCTCCGTTACTTGTTGGTTGGTGAAGCGAATAGACTCTTCCAATTGCTTGGCTTGCACATCGGCATTTGCCAAAAAATCTTTCAAACTTCTTTCTCGGTCGCGTAAATGTTCGAGCCGCTGAGAAGCGAGCTTTTTATCACTTTCCAACTGACGAATTCTGTTGATAAGTTCATTGAACTGCTTTTGCGACACATTCAGGTCTTGCTCTCGATGAATGAGTTTGGTTTTCTGCTGTTCAATAGCTGCTTCTTCGGTGGCAACAATGGCCTCGAGTTGGGTTTTTAGGTCGGTCTCGCGGTCGTGTTGCTCATTCAGGCTTTTATATTGGTCGTTAAATTGTTCTAAAGATGCCTTCGCCAATTCAACACTTATTTCTTTATATTCTCCTTTAATGGTAAAATAGCGCTCCGCCTTCTTTGCCTGACTTTCTAAAGTGCGCACATTATTGCCTATTTCAAACAATAAATCTTCAATGCGTGCAATGTCTTGCTCGGTGGCATCGAGCTTTAGTTTGGCTTCGCGTTTTCTTGTTTTATAAATAGAAATACCCGCAGCCTGCTCCAACATCCTTCTACGCGAACCGTCTTTGTCTTTAATAATGTCGTCCACCATGCCCAATTCAATGATGGCATAACTATCGTTGCTCACCCCCGTGTCAAGGAAGAGATTGAGAATGTCTTTCAAGCGACAGCTTACATCATTGAGGCGATATTCACTTTCGCCATTCTTAAAAAACTTGCGGGTAATGGTAACGGTGTTGAACTCGGTAGGCAGTAGGTTTTTGGTGTTTTCAAAGGTCAAAGACACCTCAGCCATGCCCGAAGCACTGCGCGTACGCGAACCATTGAAAATCAAATCTTCCAGGTTATCCGAACGAAGGGCTTTGATTTTATGTTCGCCAATAACCCAGCGAATAGCATCAATGATATTGGACTTGCCACAACCATTTGGCCCCACAATGCCCGTAATGGGGTGGTCTAACAACACAAGGGTTTTGTCGGCAAACGACTTGAAACCCTTTATTTCTAAAGACTTTAAACGCAAGACACACGTGATTTTTAGATAAGGGCAAAAATAGGGGTTTCGAACATAATGGAATTAGGTAGTACTAGACATAAATTGATTGCATAGTTATTATCTCATTAAGGAATAAAAATGAATTGAAAGATTTATTAGCGCTGAAGATTGTATTAGCTCTTTCGGTCAATCACATAATTCACCAACTCAGCCATAGCGTTTTTCTCAGGGCTTAGTGGAAAATGATTAAGCATATTTAGCGCTTCTTCTTGGTAATCTTTCATTTTTTGATAAGCATACTCTATCCCACCCATTTTTTTTACTAATTCAATAACTTCATTCACCTTATTTCTATCTGTGTTTTGGTTTTTGACTATATAAATGATTTTCCTTTTGGTTTCTTTATCACAATGTTGCAACGTATAAATAAGTGGCAATGTCATTTTCTTCTCTTTGATATCAATGCCTGTAGGTTTACCCACGTTATCAGTTCCGTAATCGAAAAGATCATCTTTGATTTGAAAAGCAATCCCTACTTTCTCGCCAAACTGCCTGAAATACTCTGAGCTATCTTTATCGTCTGTTGCAGCATAAGCACCAGCAGCACAAGCAGCAGATAAAAGTGAAGCTGTTTTTGCACGGATAATTTCAAAATAAACTTCTTCACTAATGTCAAGTTTACGGGCTTTTTCCATTTGCAAAAGCTCTCCCTCACTCATTTCTTTAACGGCTCTGGACGTGATTTTTAGAATTTGGTAATCTTCGTTTTCAATTGAAAGCAACAACCCTTTCGATAATAAATAATCGCCTACTAAAACAGCAATCTTGTTCTTCCATAATGCATTTACAGAAAAGAAATTTCTACGGAGCATTGCATTATCCACAACATCGTCATGCACTAACGTAGCAGTATGTAGAAGTTCTATTAAAGAAGCTGCACGAAAGGTTTTTTCATTAATTCCGCCTGCTATTTTTCCTGAAAGAAAGACAAACATGGGACGCATTTGTTTTCCTTTTCGCTTTATGATAAATTGCATAATACGGTCTAATAAGGCATTGTTTCCTTTTACACTCTCTGAAAATTTCTTTTCAAAAGCTGCTAAATCCTTACCTATGACTTGTTTTACCAATTGCATTGAAGATTCCTTTCACTATGGGAAGGGCAAAAATCGTGGTTGGTTTTCATTATGTGGAATATTTTTTTAAAATTCTTGAAACAATCATTCTGAATTTCAAAAAAAATTTCTTTATTTTGTCTCGTATGGTGAAGCAATATTCTGTTTCATTACTTCAACTGTTTACTTTTTTATAAACAAAACTCGTTATGGTTAATAAAAAGCACCTATTACTTGCCGGATTTTGCGCTGTTTTTGCTTCGCCGACTTTACAAGCACAGGAATCTGATTCTGCTGCTGCAAAATGGTCGGGACGTGACATGACATATCGCGGGCAAAACTATGACCAGCTTGATTCCAGCTACTACAAAGGCAAGCGTTTAGCTCAATATAAGAGTTACATGAACCATCAAACTGCTTTTTGCCCAATGCCCAACAATATGTTGGAGATAGGTGTGAATGGTGGTCTTTCCAATATTATGGGAGATGTTACTTCCTTTTCTGCACTTTCTAAAAATCTTGCAGGTCATGGCGGTCCATCACAAGCTATGGGTTGGGGTATTACTGTACGTAAATCTTTAGGTTATTTTCTCAGTGTTCGTTTTCAGTATATTAATGCTAAAGCAACGGGAATGGATTATCGCCCACACCTAGCCAATGAAGCACCATGGACTAACCCTTCATTTGCTGGAGTAAACAATAGATATGACCCGTCAAGTTACATTTACAACAACTACAGAACAGCTATTGGCGAAGCTTCTGTTCAATTAGTTGGCGCGTTAAACAATATTCGTTTTCATAAAGCTACCAATAAACTAAGTATGTATGGTTTTGTGGGACTTGGTATGATGTCATTTACACCTAAGGTGAATGCATTTAATAAAGAAGGTAAAACTTATGCGTTTGCTCCAAATTTAATTGCAGGCTGGAATGGTGTTCCTGGTTATCCTGATAAAACTGAACCTACATTTCAAGGTGCTCCAGTTACTTGGGCAGATAGAAAAAAAGTTTATGATGCTTTATATGCGCTTATGGATGATTCATATGAGAGCAATCCAGCCAAAAGTTCATCAGGAGGAAGCGGAGGACGTAATGTAGAGCCCGTATTTACAACAGGTATGGGATTTCAATACAGACTAAATCAGCGTTTCACTTTGCAGCTAGAAGAGAAAATGTCTTTCACTGGAACTGATTTATTAGATGGTTCTCAAAAAGAAAGCAATGGCTCAAGTACTGCTAATAACGATATTTATAATTACGGTTCACTTGGATTGAATTATAATTTAGGTAACAAACGTAAAACTGTTGCTCCACTTTGGTGGATTAATCCACTTGATCATGCAATGAACGAAATTAGTGACCCTCGTCATATGCGTTTACCAGACCCAACTTTACCCGATAATGATGGTGATGGTATTCCAGATCAATTCGATAAGTGTCCTGGTAGTCCAGTTGGTGTTCCTGTTGATGCACATGGTTGTCCTTTGGATACTGACGGTGATGGTGTTCCTGATTTCCGCGATAAAGAATTGATTACACCTACTATTTGTCAGCCAGTAGATGCTGATGGCGTTGGTAAGTGTCCATGTCCTGATGGATGTGAGGGTAAGAAAACTGAAACGCCACCTGCTAGTCATTGTGGAAATATCAGTTTCGGAAGTCTTACTTTCTCTGGAAACAAGGCAGAAGTCGCCCCAACTCTCCGAAATCAGTTAGCAAACCTTGCTTCTCAAATGAAAGCAAACCCAACATGTAAAGTCGTAATTATAGGTAACGGTAATGACAGTAAGAAAAAACAACAACGTAGTTGGGATCGTGTAAATGCTATCATCAATTTCATGAGTGATGTTCATGGCATCGACCGTAACCGTTTCATCTTCCAATATGCAGGAAGTGGAGATGCTAATTCAGTAATGTTCCGTTCAGCTAATGAGGGTGAAGATGGACCATCAAATGTGGCTCCACCTTTTCCTAATCTTAGACAAGAATAGTTAGTATTTAATATTAATAAAATGCCTCGCTAAGCGGGGCATTTTCTTTTGCCCTAAATTGAGCCTCATTTTTTATGCCTCCAACAGAAAAAAAATTAACTCATCATCAATATTATATTGAAGTTCAAGGTGCACGAGTACACAACCTGAAGAATATTGATGTTTCTATTCCTAAAAATAAATTAGTTGTCATCACTGGTATTAGTGGTAGTGGAAAATCTTCATTAGCATTTGACACTATTTTTGCCGAAGGTCAACGTCGTTACATGGAAAGCTTTGCAGCTTATGCAAGACAATTTATGGGCGATCTTGAAAGACCAGACGTAGATAAAATAAGCGGACTTTCGCCAGTTATCTCTATTGAACAAAAAACAACCAATAGAAATCCTCGCTCAACAGTAGGGACAGTTACAGAAGTTTATGATTTTTTACGTTTACTTTTTGCGAGAGTAGCTGAAGCATATTCCTATAATACAGGCAAGAAGATGGCTAAGTTTTCGGAAGAAGAAATCATTAACCACATCTTCGAACATTTTTACTTAAAAAAAATCATTTTACTAGCACCCATAGTACGAGGAAGAAAAGGACATTACCGTGAGTTGTTTGAGCAATTGCGCAAACAAGGATACCTAAAAGTGCGTGTTAATGGTGAGATTCTTGACCTGAAAGAAAGAATGCAAGTTGACCGCTACAAGATTCATGAAATTGAGCTGGTCGTTGATAGATTGATAGTGCAAGATGATGCCAAAGCAAGATTGAGTCAAAGTGTGCAACAAACATTGAACATGGGCAAGGAATTGATGTTTGTATTGGATGCAGATTCAGGGAAATTGGCTCAATATAGTAAGCAACTCATGTGTGCAGAAACCGGCATTTCTTATGAAGAACCTTCGCCAAATACCTTTTCTTTCAACTCTCCTTATGGTGCATGTCCACAGTGTAAAGGGTTAGGAAATGTTTATCAAATTAATATTAAAGAAGTAATTCCTGACAATAATAAAAGCATAACAGAAGGGGGCATTGCTCCTTTGGGTGAAGAAAGAGAAGCGCACTCATTTAGTCATGCAACTTCTTTTGCTAAAAAGCATAAAATACCTATTAATAAACCCATCAAAGAGCTTACTAATAAACAACTTAACCTGCTTTTATATGGAAATGAAGAGGGCATTATCACTTTTCAAAATAATGAAAACGAAAATGAAGTTGCTGTTCCTTCAAACACAGATTATGAAGGTGTAATCAATATGGTTTTGCGTTGGTTTCATGAAACTTCATCCGATGCCATTCGCGATTGGGCGGAGGGTTATATGCAGTTGAATGAATGCCCTATTTGCAATGGTTCTCGATTGAAAAAAGAAAGTCTTTGGTTTAAGATTGATGAAAAAAACATTGCTACTCTTTCTTCTTGCTCTTTAAAAGAATTGCAAGATTGGTTTCAGAATGTTGAAGAACGTATTAGCAACAAACAGCGAACTATTGCCAAAGATATCCTCAAAGAAATTCGGGATAGGCTTAGCTTCTTGCTTGATGTAGGATTACATTACCTCACACTCAATCGTCCTACACGAAGCCTTAGTGGTGGTGAATCGCAACGCATAAGGTTGGCAACACAAATAGGCTCTCAATTAACTGGCATTACTTACATCCTTGATGAGCCAAGCATTGGTTTACATCAACGTGATAACCAAAGGCTCATTCATGCATTGAAGAATCTTCGTGACGGCGGCAACTCTGTTTTAGTGGTAGAGCATGACAAAGACATTATGCTTGCAGCAGATCATCTAATTGATATTGGACCTGCTGCTGGCATTCATGGAGGAAGGATTGTTAGTCAAGGACATCCGCAAGAGGTGATTAAAGAAAACACAACAACTGCCAACTATCTTAATCGTCATTTCAACATTGAAATTCCTATGGAAAGAAGAAAAGGGAATGGCAAAAACATTACGTTGAAAGGCGCAAAAGGCAATAACCTCAAGAAGGTCAATATCAATCTTCCGCTTGGCACATTTATTTGTGTTAGTGGGGTGTCGGGTAGTGGTAAAAGCACTTTGATTAATGAAACGCTTTACCCAATTCTTGCCAAACATTGCTACCCCAATTTCAAACAACAGCCAATGCCTTATGACAAGGTGGAAGGATTGGAACATATTGACAAGGTAATTGAAATTGATCAAAGTCCTATTGGCAGAACTCCTCGTAGCAACCCTGCCACTTATTGTGGTTTCTTCAACGAAATTCGTCAGCTTTATGCACAAGTGCCTGAGGCAAAAATCAGAGGATATAATGCAGGAAGATTTTCATTTAACGTAAAAAATGGTCGTTGTGAAGAATGTCAGGGCGGAGGGATGCGTGTGATTGAAATGAATTTCCTGCCCGATGTTTATGTGCCTTGCGAAAAGTGTAACGGAAGGAGATATAATCGGGAAACGTTGGAGATTCGTTTTAAAGGAAAGTCTATTTCGGATGTGTTGAACATGACTGTGGATGAAGCGGTAGAGTTTTTTGTCAACATTCATTTCTTGCATCGAAAAGTAAAGACATTGCAAGATGTTGGGCTTGGATATGTAACCCTTGGTCAAAGCGCAGTAACCCTTAGTGGTGGCGAAGCACAACGTGTGAAGTTGGCTACCGAACTTTCTAAACGCGATACAGGTCAAACGATTTATATCCTCGATGAACCCACAACAGGTTTGCATTTTGAAGACATCAAACACTTGCTTGCTGTCTTAAATCGGTTGGTGGATAGAGGCAACACGGTGTTGGTTATTGAGCACAACCTCGACATTATCAAAGTTGCCGACTATGTTATAGATATGGGACCGGAAGGAGGTAGTGGAGGTGGAAAACTCATTGGTGCAGGCACGCCAGAAGACATTGCAAAAATCAAAGACAGCCACACCGGAAAATTTTTGAAAGAAGAACTTACAACCTCATCAATCAATAAGAAATGAAACGATTGTTCATAGCCATTTTCATGCTTATTTCCTTTTCAGGAATAGCACAAACCTACCGCGATTCTATTGCTGCTTTTAGAGAAAATTATAAACAAGAATTTCTTCAAGATGCGCGAAGCCCTTTGAAACAAGAGGACCTTCAATGGCTTCGTTTTTTTGATACCGATAGGAAGTATTGGGTGGTTGCTACATTAATTCCAGCAACGGATACCAACAGTTTTTCAATTCCTACACACAGCGGTAAAATCAAACGCTATCATCGCTTTGGTTATGTTACTTTTCATCTTAAAGGACATCGGAAAAACATTCGGCTTGCACTCTATCAAAGTTGTGATTTGGTGAAACAAGCTGCTTACAAAAACCATCTATTCCTTCCGTTTACCGATGGCACTAATTACCTCACCACTTATGCTGGCGGGCGCTATCTCGACCTTTCTATTACCGACATTAAAGACAACAGGCTTGTTATTGACTTCAACAAATGTTATAACCCTTATTGTGCCTATGCCGATGGGTTTAATTGTCCAATTCCGCCCGATGAAAACAAGCTGAAGTTTTCTATTAAAGCAGGCGAAAAGTTGTTTGGAAAGAAAGGCAAGGAATAGTTTTTAAACTTGTCTTTGCGCTTTTTTGTTCATGTGGTTTCTTTTTAACCAACACCAAAGCTGGTGTTGGTTGATTCGGCGTCTTTTTCTCCGACACACATATGTGTTTTGCATGATTCGGTTTCGAATCTTCCAACCTGTTGCGACAGATTCCTTCATTCGGTTCCGATTCTTACAATCTGTTGCAACGGATCCCATTATTCGGTTCCGATTTTGCCAATCTGTACTAACGGATTGCATGATTCGGAAAATTTCCCTAAAAAAATTGCTTGCGCAGAAAGGGGAAATGGGGAAGTATTATCTTCTATAGAAAAGGAGTCTTACAATACGATATTCTGCAACATCTCTGCTTTTTCTGGAAAATCAGTATTGTAATGCAAGCCACGGCTTTCTTTTCTAAACTGTGCTCCTTTTACTATTAAAAATCCAATGGTAATCAGGTTTCTTAATTCTAGTAATTGCGGTGAAGCAGTGGTGGTGCGGTAAAGCGTTTCGGTTTCTTCGTGCAATAAATCTATGCGGCGCATGGCTCGTTCTAAACGAACATTATTGCGAACAATGCCCACATAATCGCTCATGATTAATTGGAGTTCTTTAAGGCTTTGGGTAATGAGAATCATTTCTTGAGGGTCGTTGGTGCCCGATGCATTCCAATCGGGGATAGCATCATTAAACTGCAACTTGTCTATTCTAGTTGCCGCATCTTCCGAACATCGATGGGCAAACACCAAAGCCTCTAACAGAGAATTGCTTGCCAAACGATTGGCTCCATGAAGTCCTGTGCTGCTACACTCGCCACAAGCATATAGGTTGGTGATGGATGAACGCCCAATCTCATCTACTTTAATTCCTCCACAACAATAATGTGCTGCAGGCGCCACAGGAATCATGTTCTTCATCACATCAATGCCCACACTCATGCACTTATCATAAATATTTGGAAAGTGCGCCTTAAACTTTTCTAATTCCATGTGTCTGCAATCCAAGAAAATAGATTCAGTTCCGGTGCGTTTCATTTCATTATCAATAGCACGGGCTACAATATCACGTGGGGCAAGGTCGGCACGAGGGTCATAACGTTGCATGAATGCTTCGCCTTCTTTATTTCTAAGAATGCCACCATCGCCCCTTACGGCTTCGGTAATTAAGAAAGAAGGGCTCACACCTGCTTGGTACAAAGCTGTGGGGTGAAACTGAATGAACTCCATATTTTCAATTCGTCCTTTAGCTCTGTAAAACATGGCTATACCATCGCCGGTGGCAATCTTTGGGTTAGTGGTGGTGCGATAAGCTTGTCCTGTTCCGCCCGATGCCATGACGGTTATTTTACTAAGAATCTTTTCAATCTCATTGGTTTGAAGGTTCAAGGCATAAACGCCATAGCACTCAATATTGGGAGTTGATTTAGTGACCAAATATCCAAGATGATGCTGCGTAATGATGTCAATAACAAACCAATGGTTGTGGATGTTAATATTGGGATATTTTGCCACTTCTTCCACTAATGCACGCTCCATTTCAAATCCTGTAATATCTTTATGGTGAAGGATGCGGTATTCGGAATGCCCGCCTTCTTTGCCTCTAAGGAAATCGCCTTCAATATCTTTGTCGAACTGAGTGCCAAGGTCAATCATCTCCTCCACACGTTCAGGTCCTTCGTTCACTACAATCTCTACTACTTTTTGATTGCATAATCCGTCACCGGCAACCAAAGTGTCTTCAATATGCTTTTGAAAACTGTCTTTTTCACGGTCATTTACCACAGCAATACCGCCTTGTGCATATTTCGTATTGGTTTCGTCAGTATTGACTTTGGTGAGAATCGTGATGGTTTGATCAGGAAAGCGTTTAGCAGTTTTGATGGCAAAATTTAGTCCTGCAATACCAGAGCCAATAACGAGAAAATCGGTGCGAAGCATTTTATTGAAATAGTGGCAAAAATAACAACCAAAGAAATGCGACCGTTAAGAAAGAAAATAAAAAAAAAGAGGCTGCTTTTCAGCAACCTCTTTTAAGACCTGTAGAATAAGATAGCATTTGCTTTCGAATTCTCCTTGCGGAGAGAGAGGGATTCGAACCCCCGGACCTTTGACAGTCAACGGTTTTCAAGACCGCCGCATTCGACCGCTCTGCCATCTCTCCAAGGCCAAAATTAACCTAGCCATTTAATTTTCAAAAAAGAATTTGCTAAGAAGCCACATTTTTTTGTGGTTGATGTTAAAATAATGTTGCAAAGGCAATGCAGTAAACTATTTTCGCGTTTCCTACGTTATGCTAAAAATAATTTCCCCAACATGAAATGTACCTTGAAAATCATTTTATTGCTTGCTTTCAGCAGTATTCACTTATTTGCATGTGCTCAAAAAAAGAATAATCATCAACACAATCCTATGAACGAATCAACCACAAACATGAAATTAGATACCGCAACTTTTGGCGCAGGTTGCTTTTGGTGCGTAGAAGCACAGTTTCAACAATTAAAGGGAGTAGTAAAGGTAGAATCAGGCTTTAGTGGTGGACAAGTGGAACATCCTACTTACAAACAAGTGTGCACAGGACAAACAGGGCATGCTGAAGTGACTAATATTTATTATAATCCTGCAGTGATTAGCTTTGATGAGTTGTTAGCAGCCTTTTGGGGGGCACATGACCCTACTCAACTCAATCGTCAGGGCGAAGATGTAGGTACGCAATACCGAAGTGTTATTTACTATCATAATGATGAACAAAAACAAAAGGCAGAGATATATAAAAAGAGCATCAACGAAGAACATGCTTATCCTTCAAATGTGGTAACAGAAATCTCTCCTTTCACTGTGTTTTATAAGGCAGAGGAGTATCATCAAAACTATTATAGCGAAAATGGCAGTCAGCCTTATTGCATGTTTGTCATCAAACCTAAGTTGGAGAAATTTCAAAAGGTTTTTAAAGAAAAACTCAAGAAGTAAAAGGCTTATCGAGATGCGCGTCCTTTACCAAACTTCACAAACATGTAGAGGTAAATGACGCGACTATAACGCATGATGAGCGGCTGCAACAAAAGGGCTATGCCTATGGCTGTGCCCAATGCATAAAAGATGCTATAGTCTTTTGACGACATGCCAATAATTAACCAATAACTAATAAAGCAAATAGCAATAATTGCAACAGTCAATACATAACTGACATAGCCAGTGCCGTAATAAAATCCTACTTCCAATTCCATTTTTTGACCACATTCACTGCATCGTTCAGGCATTTGCATCATTGTATTCATTGGGAAAACAGATGACTGCAAATACATGTTTCCTTTACGGCAGTTAGGGCATTTCATTTTTAAAATACTGGGCAGAAGTGGGGGTTTATTTTCGGACATGAATTTGGTAATATTTATGCAAAGGTAAATAAGCAAGCACTGACTTGGTTGATAATCATCACAAAGTTGGTTCTTCCTCTCTAGGATGAAAATAGTGGAAGACAATTCTTGCTTTAGATGCGCCAACGACCTTTGTCAATTCTCTTTCAGTCATTGTTTTAATGTTTTTAACAGAACGAAAAGCCTTGAGCAAGTCGGTAGCCGTTTTTTCGCCAATGCCAGGAATGTTTTCAAGGTTGTTTTTAATGGTGCCCTTGCTTCTTGTTTCTCTATGAAAAGTAATGCCAAAACGGTGCACTTCATCACGAATGCGGCGAATGAGTAAATGAGCAGGATTGTCAAAAGGAAGTTGAATGGGTTCTTTATCTCCGACAAAGAAAATAGACTCTTCGCGCTTTGCTAATCCAATTAAAGTCAATCGGTTTTCAATACCCAATTTCCGAACACTTTCCATGGCTGCACTCAATTGACCTTTGCCCCCATCTATTATGGCCAATTGAGGCAATTCTTTTTCCTCTTCAATTAATTTATTGTAGCGTCGATAAACAATTTCAGCCATTGAGGCAAAATCGTTGATGCCTTCCACCGTTTTGATATGAAAATGACGATAGTCTTTTTTAAAAGGTTGTGCATCCCGAAAACAAACCATTGCAGCCACTGGAAAAGAGCCTTGAAAATTGGAGTTGTCGAAGCATTCAATATGAATTGGGAGTTCTTTCAAATGCAATACAGTCTGCAATTCTTCTAAGATTGACAAGTCTTTTTCTTTAGAAGGTGTGGTGAGCATCAACGCATTTTTCTTTCGCATTTCATCTTTAAACAACAATGCATTTTTGATGCTAAGATCGAGGAGTTTTTTCTTGTCACCAATTTTAGGGATGGTAATGACTGTGTTCGGTTCGGTTACATAAACTTTAAATGGCACAATGACTTCAGGCGAATTGCTGTGAAAAGTTTCGCGCATTCTAGCCAATGCCAACGACAAAATTTCTTCGTCCGTTTCTTCTAATTGCTTATCAATTTTCAAAGTCTTAGCATACACTACACTGCCATTAATAACGCGCAAGTAATTGACAAAGGACAGCTTGTCGTCGCTCAAAATGCTGGCTACATCAAGGTCGCCTAAATGGGGGTTGACAACCGTAGAACGAACCTCGTATTGTTGTAAGGATGCAATTTTTTCTTTCAGAATGGCTGCTTTTTCAAATTCTAGGTTAGCTGCACAATCGTTCATTTGCTGTTTGAGGTGTCGAATGACTTCAGCAGTATTTCCTTTCAAAATATGCCTTATCTGTTGCAGGTCTTGTTTGTAATTTTCTTCAGTTTGAAAACCTTGACAAGGTCCATTGCAATTACCAAGATGATATTCAAGGCAGACTTTGAATTTGCCTTTGTCAATATTTTCTTTCGAAAGATTGAGCGTACAATTTCTGAGCGGAATACTTTGTTTGATAATCTCCATCAACTCACGTGCACGAAAAACACCTGTGTAAGGACCTAAATATTCCGAGCCATCTCGAATTACTTTTCTAGTAAAAAAAACTCTTGGAAAATGCTCTTTCTTTATCACTACATAGGGATAAGTCTTGTCGTCTTTTAGGCTAATGTTGAATTTGGGCTGATAATGTTTGATGAGGGAATTCTCTAACAAGAATGCATCATGTTCGGAGTCGGTTATGGTAAACTCAATACTGTGAATAAGTGAAACTAGTCTTCGTGTTTTAAAACTATCTAACGTTTTGTTGAAATAAGAACTTACTCGCTTGCGTAAGTCTTTTGCCTTTCCTACGTACAACAATTGCTTGCTTTCATCAAAATATTTGTAGCAACCTGGTTGATGCGGAATGGAAGAGACAATATTTTGAAAGACTTCGCGGTTCATGAGGGGATTAGTTCATGAAATGATATTCGGTGCGAGTGCTCAAATCTTTTCCAAGACGGAGTGATTCGAACTTTTGAATTTGAATCACTTTCAATGGCACATAAAACAACTTTTGACTTTCCTTTTTCCAAAAATCTTCTTTGTGCGTCTCTATATAAACAGCTTTGATTCTTTCTGTAAAAGGATCTATGACTATCTGTGTTTTTTGGGTAAACAATTTCGGGTCTTTAGCTTCGTAATCATAAATCTTCGACATGGTTGCGTCTTCATTGATAACAGTAAACTCATATTTGCCAATGTTTTTAGTGTCGCTAATGTCTGCATCAAAAAATGTTTGAAGAATAGACCCCCAATCCATACTTAAGCCACCAAGTAAGACAGTGTCTTTCTTTCCATTAATTACTTCTGTTTTTTCAAATCCAAATGGTTGCTGCCAAAAAGAATCGAATTGATCTTTTGCAAACTGACGAATAGAGAAATAAGTTCCGCTTTCGGCGGTAAATGTTGCCATTTCTTTTTCTTTTTTATTACAAGAAAAGAAAAGGGCGCTGAAAAGAAGGATGAAGATTGAGGCTCTCAATAAATATCTGTTTGGCTCAAAAATATTGCTATTGATATTCAGAAACAATTTTGATGAGTTTTATCATGCTGTAACTTGTACTAAAAAAAGTAATTTTGTTCGGTTTCTTAGAGGCTACAATCATAAAAATGTCAATTTTCAACTTGTTACTTTTTTTCATTACCCTAATTGGTGGAAGTATTCCACTTTTGGTAACTACTGTAAACGAAAAGGGCACTAATTATCTTTTGGCTTTTTCAGGTTCATTTTTATTGAGTATTACTTTACTTCACCTAATACCTGAAACTTTTACTGAGCTAGGCGGACATGAAGCAGGGGCTTTAGTCCTTGCTGGGTTTTTCTTACAATTTATTATCCAAAGATTGACTCATGGAGTAGAACATGGACACTCCCATACAAATGGTCATCATCATCATCATGGTCATGAGCACCATTTACATACACAAGCAGCTTTACCACTTACCGCTGTTTTGTTTGGACTATCGCTACATGCATTTATGGAAGGTATTCCATTAGGCTTCAACTATAGAATGGGTGCAACAGAAACGGCATTATACCTTGCTGTTGCTGCTCACAAATTACCAGAAGCTATCTTGCTTACTGCTTTAGTTATTTCACAAAAGGGAAAACAAAGAGCCTTCACTGTGTTGCTTTTCTTTGCATTGATTACACCAATAGCTTCTTTTCTTTCAGAGAATCTAGGGAAGCATTATTTACACCTCAGCAATATCATCATTTGGATTATTCCAATAGTTGCGGGCGCATTCATCCACATCTCTACAACTATATTTTTTGAAAGTGGTACCCGACATCATGCAATGACTATTCCAAAAGTCTTTGCAATTCTTCTTGGTGTTATTGCAGGTTTGATGACGTTGATATTTGGTTGATTTTTTTTGAACTGCAAACAGTTAAGGTTTTCACTACACAATCTTTTTTCCCTTCATTGCATCTTTCAAAGCCGCATCCATTACCCTTTCAGCAAAAGGACGTGAAACTTCGTTGAGGGTTTCCATTTCTTTTTGAATAAGGTTTTTGTTTTTGTTGAATATAGCTTGTGTTACATCCTTCATTTTTGCCATCGTAATGTTGACTTCTTCTTCCGTTAACATGTCCTTATGTTTTTCTAAAAACGTTTCAGTGGTTTCCAACATTTGAGTGGCTTCTGTTGTCGCTTCAACAAGTGCACGAGTGGCAATATCATCTTTAGCATGTGTGAGCGAATCCATCAGCATTTGCTCCACTTGTTCGTCCGTCAATCCATACTGAGGTTTCACTTCTATAGTTTGTTGAATGCCACTGCGTAGTTCTTTAGCACTAACTTTTAGAATGCCATCTGCATCTATGAGAAAACTCACTTCCACTTTAGGCAAACCTGCAGGCATTGCGGGAATGCCTGTAAGGTTGAATTCAGCAAGCTTTCTGTTGTCTTGAACCAAATCTCTTTCTCCTTGAAAAACTGAAATGCGCATTCCGCCTTGTCCATCTTTTTGCGTTGTGTATTGGCGACCTGCTTTGGTAGGGATTTTTGAATTGCGTGGAATAAGCACATCCATCAATCCTCCCATGGTTTCTAATCCAAGAGATAGTGGGGTCACATCGAGTAAGAGCATTTCGGTATTGTTGCCTGCCAAAATATCTGCTTGAACTGCAGCACCTAATGCCACTACTTCATCGGGATTCAATTGGTCAAACAATTCTTTTCCAAAAAATGATTTTACTTTTTCTTTTACCAATGGCACTCGAGTCGAGCCGCCTACCATCACTACTGCATCAATTTTATCAGGTGTTAAGGTTGCATCTTTCAAAGCAAGCCTGCAACTATTCAATGTGCGCTCTACTAATGGAAGTATTAAGCTGTTGAATTGTTCTTTATTGATGAGAATTTTTTGTCCGTCAATTTCCGATTCAAAGAACTCATTATTACTCAAATATTTCTTCGCTTCCTCGGCTTTCAATCTTAGCTCTTGCAAGTGTTTTTTGTCATGCTCATCTTTGCTTGGCAATTGTTTTTTGAAAAAATCTGCTACTAATCTATCCATATCATCGCCACCTAAATAAGTGTCGCCGTGTGTAGAATAGACTTCAAAAATGCCGTTGATGATGTGTAAAATTGAAACATCGAAAGTGCCACCACCAAGGTCATAAACAGCAATCGTTTTTTCTTCATCAGCGCTTACTCCCAATCCATAAGCAAGACTTGCGGCGGTTGGTTCGTTCACAATGCGCAATACATCCAATCCGGCCAATTTTCCTGAATCACGAGTGGCTTGTCTTTGTGCATCGTTGAAGTATGCAGGAACCGTGATGACTGCTTTTGTGATAGATGTCTTAAGGATATGCTCACCACGCTTTTTCAATTCACGAAGTATCTCTGCACTAAGGTCAATAGGTGTGTAGAATTTATCATTCACCTGTACTTTCAATAAAGAATCGGTATTGTCGTCAATGATTTTATAGGCAAAAGAAGCAGCATGTTCGCTTACATCTTTATAGGATTTACCCATGAGTCTTTTTGCCGAATAAATAGTGCGCTCTGGCGCTTCTATCAATTTTTCGCGTGCAGCAGTTCCCACCAAAGGATTGTTGAACTCATCAAAGTAAACAATGGAAGGAACAAGTGTAAGCCCATCAATTTCACGTAAAGCAATTGGTGCTTTAGTGTCTTCTCTCACAATGGCAATAAGACTATTGGTGGTGCCAAGGTCAATGCCCACAATGGTGTCTTTGGTTTGTAAACTTCCGGTAGCTATGTTGATGGCTACTTTTCCCATATTTTTTTTTGATTTCGGCGCAAAAGTAGGTTGAATATGCTTGACAAGATTTTTTTTTGACAATGCTTTCATTTGAAAAACTATTTACTGCTTTTTGATTGTTTCAAACAAGGTATATTTGTTTCTTAAACATGCTGATGATGCGCAGGTTATTACTCCCACTATTATTATTCGCCTTTTCTTTTTCTAATGCTCAAGATTATACCAACCGTGGGCTATTGCAAATAAAAGAACAAAGCGAAACGGCAAGGCTTAATTGGAACAAGGCTTTTGACGAAGCTGTGCAAAACAAAAATCTTGCTTTACTAATACCACAAAGACACCTGCTTGAACGTTTTCTTGACATGCACATTGCCAACATGAAACAAATCATGGCACAAGGCGATGAACGCGGACTGTTGACCACTATTGCCAACTATCTTCAAATTGAAAAGCAATACTTAAAGAACGTGATGGTTCCTGCTGAGGCTGTGAAACCAACTGATGCTGAGGCTATTGCAAGAGTCAACCAGCAAACCATAGAATTTGGGCAAAAAGAAAAGTTTTTCCTGCTTGAAATCAATAATGCCATTGCAACATCAGGAGAAGATGATATCCCTCCTCCTCAAAAACAAACAAATAATAAGCAGGAAGAAGATGAAGAAGAAGGGGTAGTAAATGCTAAAAACAAAAGTGCTGTGATGGGCGATGAACCCGAAGCTAAAACACACAAAAAACTTCCGCACGAAATTATGGACCAAGAAGGCATTGAAGAACCTCAGCCTGCTAAAAAATCGAAGGGAAAACACAAGGGGAAAGAGCAACAACAAGATGAAGAAGAGTAGAAATTTGAAATTCAACCGACCATAAAAAAGCCGCAAATCAATTCGCGGCTTTTTCTATCTTCTATCAACTAACTTATGCCATCACAGCTTTTTGCACCAAATCAGCTGCTTCACTGAGAAGAATGGCAGATTGTACTTCCAATCCGCTTTCTACGATAAGTTTCTTAGCTTCTTCAGCATTTGTTCCTTGAAGACGAACAATGATTGGAATGCTTATGTTGCCCAATTTTTTGTAAGCTTCAATAACACCAGCAGCCACACGGTCGCAACGAACAATACCACCAAAGATGTTGATGAGGATTGCTTTCACATTCGGGTCTTTAAGAATAATACGGAAACCTGCTTCTACGGTTTGTGCATTTGCGCTTCCGCCTACATCCAAGAAGTTGGCAGGCTCACCTCCAGCAAGTTTAATCATATCCATCGTTGCCATTGCAAGACCGGCACCATTGACCATGCAACCCACGTTTCCGTCTAGTTTTACATAGTTCAGGTTATATTCTCCAGCTTCTACTTCGGTTGGATCTTCTTCAAGTTTATCTCTAAGGTCGGCAAGGTCGTTATGACGAATCAAGGCGTTTTCATCCAAGTTCATCTTGCAATCCACCGCAAAGATTTTATCATCAGCAGATTTGAACAAAGGATTGATTTCGAGTATGGAACAATCGAGCGTTACATAGGCATTGTAAAGGTTAGTTACAAACTTAACCATATTTTTAAACGCATCGCCACTAAGCCCAAGGTTGAAGGCAATATTGCGGGCTTGGTAGCCTTGCAATTGCATATTTGGCGCCACCCATTCTTTAAATATTTTCTCAGGTGTGCTGTGGGCTACTTCTTCAATATCCATACCGCCTTCGGTAGAATACATAATGACGTTTTGCTTCTTAGCACGGTCGAGGAGGATAGATAAATAAAACTCTTTGCGCTCGCTTGGTCCGTCGTAATACATATCCTTTGCAACGAGGATTTTATGAACCACTTTTCCTACAGCACCTGTTTGAATAGTAACCAACGTATTACCTAAAATGTTTTTGGCAACTCTTTCCACATCTTCAGCGCTTTTCACCACTTGCACCCCATGTTGTTCAGGCACTTCTTTCATGGTTCCCTTACCGCGACCACCCGCATGAATTTGGGCTTTTACCACGGCAAATTTGGTTCCATTGTCCACCGCTAATTGTTTATAAGCATTGAGGGCATTGTCTACTTTGTCAACAGCAATCCCTTCTTGAGTTGGAACGTTAAAACGTTTCAATAATTCCTTAGCTTGGTATTCATGCAAATTCATAGTCTCAAAAAATTTTGCGCGAAGATAATTGAATATCCCACACAATATTCAAGCAATGACGGCAGTCAGTAGCTGTGTTAAGAAGTAAAGAGAAAGACAGAACACACTGAGTTTTTTTGCAAAGATGCAAAGAGATAAAGAACATTCGCTTTACAACTGTTAATGTGCTTTCCTATGAGTTCTTTTATGCTTTAAAATGGATGGGGTATGAGTCTCACCTAGTATATATTAGCCTTGCACGATTCTTTTTTGGGGACTTCTAAAATCCAATTTTAGGCTTCTAAAATCATTTTTCGCTTAGAATTCCTTTGTGTTTTTTTAACTAGCTCGGTGTAGTCTTCCAAATTGTTAGGCCAATGTCTCGGGACTTCGTCTTATCGGTAACAAATCTTCAGATTTGATAAAAAAGAAAAGGGCGTTGCATGAGCAACGTCCTTTTCTTTTAAAGCTATTTTTTATTGAGAAAAAATTAAGCGTGCAAAATATCTTTCTTGCTCGACAATTCTTCTTGAGATTCTACAAAGTTTTCGTCTTTAATGCAGCAATCTACAGGGCAAGCAGCAGCGCATTGAGGCTCTTCATGGAAGCCCACACACTCAGTGCATTTGTCAGAAACGATGTAATAATAATCGTCTGAAACAGCAGCTTGTACAGCATCGGCATCGACACTTATACCGCTTTTAGCATTGAACATTCCTGTTAAAGAAGTTTTGTCGGAAAAACGCCATTCATCACCACCTGCATAGATGGCACTGTTAGGACATTCAGGTTCGCAGGCACCGCAATTAATGCAGTCTTCTGTAATTCTTAAAGCCATGAAAAAAAGATTTTGAAATTGATAAATTTTGAGTGTGTAAAAATATTTCAGTTTCTGAGAGTAAAATTGATGATAGTCAGAGGTGGTAATGATGTGAATCACTAATTTCGCAGAGAATTTCTAATGACTTTGCAAAATATTTATCAATTATGGGTGCGGGTGTTTTAATCTTACTCATTATCTGCGGTGTGGCTTTTGCCGGGGGCGGCATAATTCTATCATGGGCCATCGCAAAACGTTCTACCAACTTAGTTAAAGGCGAACCCTATGAATGTGGAATTCCCACATCAGGCACCTCTTGGATACAGTTCAATGTAGGCTACTATCTCTTTGCGCTCATCTTCTTAGTATTTGATGTGGAATTGGTATTCATGTACCCTTGGGCTGTTGTCGTAAAAAGTGTTGGTATGGTGGGTTTAGTAGAGATTGTCATTTTCATGTTTATCCTTTTTATGGGCTTACTATACGCTTATAGAAAAGGTGCTTTGAAATGGATGTAAATCACTTCGTTATTTCGAGTGCTAAATGCACTTATAATAACACAACAAACAAACATTATGTCTGAAAAAGATAAACTGATATTCCCTGCACAACTTCACGAAACTCCCGATGGCGGGATTTTGGTTTCCAAACTCGATGATTTAATCAATTGGGCTCGTTCCAATTCGCTTTGGCCGTTGGTGTTTGGTACAAGTTGTTGCGCCATTGAAATGATGTCGGCTGCCGATGCAAAATATGATTGGTCGCGCTTTGGTTTTGAAGTTGCTCGTGCAACTCCACGCCAAGCAGATTTAATCATTGTTGCGGGCACTATTGTAATGAAAATGGCACCTGTGTTGAAACGTCTTTATGATCAAATGCCTGAACCTAGATATGTGATTGCTATGGGCGCTTGTACTATTTCGGGTGGACCGTTTTTTTACAACACTTATTCCGTAGTAAAAGGCGTTGACCATATCATTCCTGTAGATGTTTATGTTCCGGGATGTCCTCCCCGACCAGAAGCATTATTGCATGCTATGATTACGTTACAAGAAAAAATTAAGCATGAAACTTATTTTGGAAAATCTAAAGAACTTGCCAAATGAGTAATGAAGAGTTAAAACTATCGCTAACTGCTCATTATCCTGAAATGGTTTTTGAGGAAGGCAGCGAGTATATAAATATTGTGGTGGGACCCTCTAATTTTCGCAATTGCATTGAGCAATTAAGAAATGAGGCAGCGTGGAAATTTGACCATTTGTTTTGCCTTACCTGCGTGGATTGGAAAACTAATTTCACCATGGTTTATCATTTACTTTCTTGCACCTTTAAACATCAATTGGTAGTAAAAGTAAAACTCACCGATGTTAACAATCCTGAAATTGAAACGATTTGCGACCTATGGAAAGGCGCTAATTTTCATGAGCGGGAGGTCTATGATATGTTTGGTGTGAAGTTTACGAATCACCCAGATTTAAGAAGAATTTTGCTAGATGAAGACTGGTCTGGATATCCTTTGAGAAAAAATTACGTGGACGTAAACATGATTGAGATATGAGTTTGTTAGGCGAAAATTTCATGACCGAGGAAGGGGAATTTGTCATCAATATGGGTCCCCAACACCCTTCTACCCACGGTGTTCTCCATTTAAAGGTTTGGCTCGATGGCGAAACGATTAAGAAAGTACAACCTCACTTGGGTTATATACATCGTTCCATAGAAAAAATGTCGGAAAGACTTTCTTACCGCAACTTTATTTATGCCACTAGCCGTATGGATTATCTCAGTGCGCATATCAACAATCAGGCATGCGCCTTGGCAGTTGAAAAGGGGTTACAAGTTGAGGTTCCGGCACGTGCTCAAGCAATCAGGGTTTTATTGGCTGAGTTGACTAGGCTTCAATCACATCAATTGTGGTGGGGCTGTACAGGTCTTGATCTTGGCGCGGTTACTCCTTTCTTTTATGCTTTCCGCGAGCGCGAAGCCATTATGGAAATTTTTGAAGAAACCTGCGGTGCAAGATTGACACAAAATTTCTGTGTTCCTGGTGGCGTGATGTATGATGTTAATCCTAACTTCCAAAAAAGAGTAAAGGATGTCATGCAACAAATCAAGTCGAAATACCGTGAATATGAAGAAATCCTAACCGGCAATGTAATTTTTGAAAACAGAACTAAGGGCGTTGGTTATTTATCGAAAGAAGATGCTATTTCTTTTGGTGTAACTGGTCCAACAGCAAGGGCTTCGGGCATAAGTTGTGACATTAGAAAATGGTTTCCTTATGATGGTTATGAAAAATTAGATTTTGAAGAAGTAGTTATGGAAGGCGGCGATTGCTATACCCGTTATATGGCTAGGATTGAAGAGATGAAACAATCTGTTCATATCATTGAACAAATGATTGACAATCTTCCTGAAGGGGATATTCAAGGCAAAACCAAGAATGTAATAAAACTTCCTAAAGGTGAATTTTACCAAAAAGTGGAAACTGCTCGCGGAGAATTAGGCGTTTACATCGTAAGTGACGGTGCCGCTTCTCCATATAGAATTAAATATCGCTCACCAAATTTCAGTAATCTTTCTGCCTTAGAAACGATGTCAGTGGGTACTAAAATCGGTGATTTGGTAGCTATTATGGCAACAATAGATTTGGTTATTCCGGATATTGATAGATAATATGATTTTTTGAAGCATTAAAACAAAAGAAATTGAACCAGTTACTCGAAATAAGTTTTTCATCCCTCGCAAGCAGCATTCATAGTTGGCTGTCATCAGCTATTGCGAATGCAACAATTCTCAATGTTGTGGAAATGGCAATTGCGGGCGTTTGTTTGTTGGTTTTCTTAGTGCCTCTATGTTTCGTTCTTGGCTATATGGAACGAAAAGTAGCTGCGTTTATGCAATTGCGCCTCGGTCCTAACCGGGTTGGACCAAAAGGAACTTTACAAATTGTTGCCGATACTGTAAAACTCATTTTCAAAGAAGGATTGACACCCAATGCTTCTGATAAATTCTTGTTCAATCTTGCACCCATTATTGTAGTAGTTGTTTCCATGTTGGTGATGGCACCTATTGCTTTTGCTAAAAACTTTCAATTATGGGATTTAAATATTGGTGTGTTATATGTTACTTCCATTTCCTCTATTGCTGTTATTGGAATTTTAATGGCTGGTTGGAGTAGTTACAATAAATATTCTTTATTGGGTGCTATGCGTAGTGGTGCTCAAATTGTGAGCTACGAACTTTCAGTAGGATTATCCATTATTTCTATTGTTATTATGACCGGCAGCTTAAAAATTTCGGATATAGTAATGAGTCAAGCTGATGGATGGTGGATTTTTAAAGGACATTTACCTATTTTCATTTCATTTGTCATTTTTGTTATTGCTTCTACTGCTGAAATTAACCGTGCGCCTTTTGACCTTTCGGAAGCAGAACAGGAACTTACGGGTGGTTTTCATACTGAATATTCAGGGATGAAATTCGCGATGTTCCTTTTAGCTGAGTACATTAATCTTTTTGTTGTTTCGGCTATGGCTGCAACTTTGTTTTTGGGTGGTTGGATGCCTTTCCATATTGGTCATTGGGAAGCATTTAATCACATTATGGATTTCATTCCATCTTCATTATGGTTTTTAGGAAAAACATTTGCCATCATATTTATCATTATGCAATTCCGTTGGACATTCCCTCGCTTGCGTGTGGATCAATTGCTCAATTTGGAATGGAAATATTTATTGCCAATAAGTATGGTCAATATTATTTTAGTGACAATAATGGCAATAATGGGTTGGTATTTATAACTGAATAAAAAAGAAAATTAACAATAGATGTTCCTAAAAGATTACTTCGGGACGATTTTTAAATCCATAAAGTCTTTGCTCACAGGTATGAGGAAGACAGGGTATTATTTCACGCATCCTAAAGAAATTCTTACCGAAGAATATCCGGACAATCGTGCTACTTTAAAGATGTTTGATCGTTTCAAAGGGGAGGTTACTATGCCTCATAATGAAAACAATGAACATCGTTGCACGGGTTGTCAAGCTTGTGAAATTGCTTGCCCAAATGGAACTATAAAAATTATTACCAAGCAAGAGATAAAAGAAGATGGTAAAAAGAAAAAAGCAATTGAAGCTTTTGTTTATCATCTTGAACTATGTACGCTTTGTAATAATTGTATTACCTCTTGTCCGTCTGATGCCATTGTTATGGCGCAGACTTATGAACATAGCGTATATGACAAGACGCAACTGAAAAAAATATTAAATAAACCAGGTTCTAAAATCATGGAGGGTGTAGAATAATGAATGTAGCAACCATCCTATTTTATTTGCTTTCGGCTGTCATTCTCGGAGGAGGATTGCTTGCCGTTACCTCAAGAAAAATTTTCCGTTCAGCGGTATTTCTTTTGTTCTCCCTAATTGGCATTGCAGGGTTGTATTTCTTGCTAGAATATGAATTTATTGCAGCCGTACAAATCGTGGTATATGTTGGTGGCATTGTTGTATTAATCATTTTTTCTATTTTCCTTACTCACGGTTCAGGAGGAGATATGGAAAAACCAGTACTTATTCGAGCTGTTTTTAGTGGTTTAGCTGCTATTTTGGGTTGTGCACTAACCTATTTATTCATCAAAGAACAAGTTTTTATAAAAAGTAATGCTGCTGCCATTGAACCAAGTGCCAACAACATTGGTTCACAAATGCTAAGCACAACTGAACACGGCTATATTCTTCCTTTTGAAGTGGTGAGTATGTTATTGTTAGCAGCATTGATTGGCTGTATTGTCATTGCCATGAAAGTAAAGACTGAAAAATAATTTAATAACAGAGAAGCTTCAAAGCTTCTGTTTATGAAATAGAATATGAACGAAATCAGTTTGAATCATTACTTGTTTGTAAGCTGTGCGCTGTTTTTCATTGGCGTTTACGGTTTTCTTACTCGAAGAAATCTCATTACCATGCTTATGGCAATAGAATTGATTTTGAATAGCATCAATATCAATTTTATCGTATTCAACAAGTTTTTGTTTCCAGACAAGCTTGATGGATTGTTTTTTACCATATTCATCATCACTATTGCTGCTGCTGAGGCAGCTGTTGCCATTGCCATCATCATCAACCTATATCGGAATTACAAGACTATTGATGTAGAAGAAACAAATACAATGAAATTTTAAGTCATGCTTAGTACTAACCTCATTATACTCATTCCTCTTTTACCGCTAATTAGTTTTTTAATCATTGCATTAGGTGGTAAAAAGTACTTTCCCAATTTATGTGGTGCGTTAGGAACGCTTGCTTTGTTGGGTTCATTTATTTTATCGCTCACTGTTGCATATGATTACTTTTTTGTAGTTGGTAAAGTGAACGACATTTATCAACAAATAGTTCCTTATAAATTGACTTGGCTGCAATTTGCATCAGGTATTTCCATTGATATTGGCATCTTACTCGACCCAATTTCTGTAATGATGTTGGTAGTAGTTACTTTGGTTTCATTAATGGTGCATTTTTATAGCCTTGGTTATATGCATGGAGAGGAACGTTTTGCTACTTATTATTCTTTTCTTGGGTTGTTCACTTTCTCTATGTTGGGTTTGGTGATGTCTTCCAACATTTTCCAGATATATATGTTTTGGGAATTAGTAGGTGTTTCTTCTTATTTGTTGATTGGTTATTATTTTGACAAACCTTCTGCCGTTGCTGCATCTAAAAAAGCGTTTATCGTTACCCGATTTGCAGACCTTGGTTTTTTAATAGGTATTTTGGTATTGTCTTTTTATGGGGAAACGCTTGACTTTCAAACCTTAATTAGTCGATTGACAACTGATAGCACTCAATTACATTCCATCACAGCAGCTTCTTTCTTAGGATGTTCTGCGTTGACCTGGGGTTTGTTACTAGTGTTTATGGGTGGTGCAGGAAAATCTGCCATGTTCCCGTTACATATTTGGTTGCCTGATGCCATGGAAGGTCCAACTCCTGTTTCTGCTTTAATTCATGCTGCAACTATGGTTGTTGCCGGTGTGTTTTTAGTAGCAAGATTGTTCCCAGTTTTTAGCAGTTCGGTAAACGCAATGGATGTAGTGACATGGGTCGGTATTACTTCCTCCTTTTTTGCCGCAATCATTGCATGCACACAAACAGATATTAAACGCGTGTTAGCATATTCCACCATGTCGCAAATTGGGTACATGATGTTTTCATTAGGTGTAGCAAGATATGGTGGTGAAAATGGCTTGGGCTACATGGCTTCTATGTTCCATTTGTTTACCCATGCTATGTTCAAAGCATTGTTATTCTTAGGTGCAGGTTCAGTAATTCACTATGTACACAGTAATGACATGAAAGATATGGGCGGGTTGAGGAAGCTAATGCCTGTTACGCATATCACTTTCCTTATTGCTTGTTTGGCTATTGCCGGGATTCCACCATTTGCAGGTTTCTTTAGTAAAGAAGAAATTTTACAAGCAGCTTTCCATACCAATAAATTAGTTTTTTGTATCGCTATTCTTACTGCTGCAATTACGGCTTTTTACATGTTCCGTTTATACTTTAATATTTTTTGGAACAAATCATTTCATGGTCATAACGATGAACACCATGGCGAAGCACCATTAACCATGAAATTGCCTTTGCTTTTCTTGGCTTTATTGTCCATCCTAGTAGGTTTCATTCCATTTGGCAATTTTGTTACCGCTGATGGTAAGCAATTACTCACCGAATTCCATTTAAGTTTTTCTGTAGCTCCCGTTGCCTTGGCTCTTGGTGGTATTTTACTTGCTTATTCATTCTACAAAAAAGAAAATACGGCACCTGATAAATTGGCTGCTAGCATTGGCGGTTTGTATACGGCTGCCTATCGCAAATTTTATATTGACGAACTTTATTTGTTCATCACCAAGAAAATTGTATTCAACCTAATTGGTCGTCCTGCGGCTTGGTTTGATAAAAACATTGTGGATGGTTTCATGAATTTGTTGGCAACTATTTCTATGCAAGTTTCTTTATTAATAAAAGGACTTCAATCGGGAAAAGTGCAGCAATATGCAGCCTATTATTTTGCAGGTGTGCTTGGATTTGTTTTATTGTTTATTTATTTCTGGACTTAAAAATTAGAATAAATGAACAATCTACAACTTCAAAACGCCATTCATCAAGCCGAACAAGAATTGGCTTTAGCACAAAAGGAAATCAATCGTCCTCATGAAGATGTGGTTACTCTATCAGCTTGCCAGAATTTGCGTTCTTCCATGAGACATTTAATGATTCAATACTTGCTGTCAAAAGGCGTTCAAAGTAATGAGTTGATGAGTCTCGAACAACTCATGGATTTATGCATTATTTCCAATGAGTCTTTTGGAAGTATTCCCATTTCCGCTTTGAAATGCAAAGGACTTCATGGAGAACAATGCGATGGTAAATATTGTCTTGCTGTAGAAAATGTAGGTTGTTGTATTGATGCTGCAACAGACTTAAAAAATATTGTTTTAGAAGAATTGAATATTGGCGTTTGAAAATTACTATATGATCAACCTAAGTATATTATTACTCATTCCTTTGCTTACAGCTGTAGCTGTTCTGCTCGTTCCTAAAGCACAAGCAAGATGGATGGCTTTTATCGGAGCGGTTATTCAACTGGGCTATTCGGTTGAATTGCTCTTGGCTTACAACAAAGAAAGAACTGCAGGAAACAAAGCTGCTATGCTTTTTGAAGCCCATCATTCTTGGTTCAGTAGTTTGAACATTGAATATTATGTTGGCGTGGATGGCATCTCCATCGCCATGATTTTATTGACTGCTGTGGTGGTATTAGCAGGCGTATTGGTTTCTTGGAATGTTACCAAACTCACTAAAGAGTTTTTCTTTCTCATTGCTTTGTTGAGCATGGGTGCTTACGGTTTCTTTATTTCCCTCGATTTATTTGCTCTTTTCTTCTTTTTAGAAGTAGCGGTTATTCCTAAATTCTTATTGATAGGCATTTGGGGAAGCGGCAAGAAAGAATACAGCGCCATGAAATTGGCCTTAATGTTAATGGGTGGATCTGCTTTGGTGTTAATTGGTATGCTTTGTTTGTATTTGAATTCAGATACAGGAGAAGGTGCCCACACATTCAATCTGCTTTTATTAGCTAAAATGCATTTCCCAATTGAAATTCAACGCATCATTTTCCCTTTCTTGTTTGTTGGATTTGGAGTGTTCACTGCCATGTTTCCATTTCACACTTGGGCGCCTGATGGGCACTCTTCAGCACCTACAGCAGCATCTATGTTCCTTGCAGGAATTTCTATGAAATTAGGGGGGTATGGATGTCTAAGAGTAGCAACTTTTTTAATGCCCGAAGCAGCACACGAATATTCCTGGATAATCATCTTGCTTTCAACCATCGCTATCATTTACGGTGCATTTGCAACATTGATGCAAACTGACCTGAAATACATCAATGCTTATTCTTCTGTGAGCCACTGTGGATTTGTGATTTTTGGTATTGGCATGTTGACCAAAACGGCTATTACTGGTGCTGTTTTACAAATGGTTTCACATGGTTTAATGACAGCCCTTTTCTTCGCAGCCATTGGAATGATTTATGAAAGAACTCATACCCGTATTGTAGCGCAGTTAGGCGGTTTACTGAAGACAATTCCTTTTATCATGACCATATTTGTGTTGGCAGGTTTGTGTTCTCTAGGCTTGCCTGGATTAAGTGGATTTGTAGCTGAAATGACGGTTTTTGTGGGTGGTTGGCAACATGGAGAAACTTATTACAGAGTAGCTACCATTCTTGCCTGTGCTTCAATTGTGGTGACTGCAGTTTACATTTTAAGAGCCGTTGGTTCTACCGCAATGGGTCCTATCAAAAATCAAGAATTCTTAGGGTTTAAAGATGCAAGTTGGAATGAAAGATTAGCATCTGTAGTACTTATGGTCAGCATTCTGATAATTGGTATGGCGCCGTTTTTATTAAACGATTTGATTGGTCCTGATACGGGTGTGATTATGGAAAATATTACAAGAGGAATAGCAGGTAAATAATTTTTTAGCAAGAAACTGAAAGCATTTATAAATGGGTACTGAGTTTTTATTAGTCATGAAATCGGAAATGATACTTACGGGTATTATTTTCCTATTGCTGATATTGAAAGTATGGGATGGCATTAAGTCCAACACCAGCCTTCTCTATTTCGTCAACATTTTATTGTTAGCCAACTTCCTTTGGGGTTTTTGCTGCAATACCGAAGGCAGTTTGTTCAATGGCATGTACCAAACCAATGAACTTATTTTTCTAGAAAAGAGTATCCTCAATCTTGGCACATTTATAATCTCCCTGTTTGCCTTCGATTATTTGAAGGAAAACGATAATACCCTTGAGTTCTTTATTCTGTTATTATGCACTTTACTTGGAATGGATTTCATGATTTCGAGTGGCAACTTCCTCATGTTCTATCTCGGACTTGAGTTATCAAGCATTCCTTTAGCAGCCTTGTGTAATTATGATTTGCACAAAACAAAATCATCTGAGTCTGCTGTGAAAATGATTTTGTCATCTGCTTTTGCTTCTTGCATTTTGTTGTTTGGTGTTTCTATGTTGTATGGCACTACGGGCACTTTAAATTTCAGCGAAATGGCGCCACAACTCAGCACGAGCAAATTGCAAATGCTTGCCTTCCTCTTCATCTTCTCGGGTTTTGCTTTCAAACTTTCATCAGTGCCATTCCATTTATGGACTGCCGATGTTTATGAAGGGGCACCTGCACCCGTTACTGCCTATCTTTCTGTGATTTCAAAAGGCTCTATAGTCTTCATTTTCATCACTGCGCTTTATAAAGTATTCCCCAATTTCGAACATACTTGGTACCATGTGCTTTACCTAAGCATTCTCGTTACCATTACTGTCGGCAATCTATTTGCCATCCGTCAAGATAACATCAAACGCTTCCTTGCCTTTTCTTCTATTGCGCAGGTTGGTTACATCATGCTTGGCATATCTTCTACGAGCATCATGGGCATTTCAGCTGCGATTTACTTCCTCATTATTTACACCTTTTCCAATCTCGGTGTATTTGGTGTGGTGTCCTTGGTGTCTTCACAAACAGGCAAAGAAAACATCAACGATTTCAAAGGCTTTTATACCAACAATAAATTTGCTTCTTGGGTCATTGCTATTTGTCTTTTTTCGTTGGCAGGCATTCCGCCAACAGCAGGTTTCTTTGGTAAAATGTTCCTCGTTACGGCAGGTGCTAGCAAAGGTGATTATTTGCTTGTCATTGTTGCAGTAATGAACATGGTCATTTCGCTCTATTATTATTTGCGCTTGGTGAAAGCCATTTTTATAGACAACAACGACCAACCTATTGCTTCACTCAAAGGAAGTTTACCGCTTCGCTTGGCTTTGATTATTTGTTTGGCAGGCGTCATTGCCACAGGATTTGTAAGCGGATTATTTGAACACATAACCACTTTAGCAGGAAAATAATTATGGCACTCAATCCGAATCATGGTTTCGAAGATCTTGGTGATGTAAAATGCGCCATCGTTGAAAAGAATTGCACGCCCGAACGTGTTTCTTTTTTAAAGACATTATTAGAACATAACCTTTTTACTGTAGTAGTGGTGGCAAGTCCACCACCAAAAGCAGCACCTAAGCCTGCACCAAAACCCGTAGCCGAAGGCGAAACACCTGCACCTGTTGAAGCAGCCCCCGAAGTAAAACTCCCTGAAACCTTTACCGTGGGCGTAACTGATGTATCTTTTAGCATGGTCAATGCCGTGTACAACCGCGAGCTCAAAACCCTTGATGGCAAAGTAGTTACTGCCGATTATTGGAAACAAAAAGAAGCTGTTTCCAAGGAGGATGAGTGGTATTGGGGTAAGAGTTGATGAGAAAATCACCCTCAATTTTTATTTTTTTATTGGTAGTTATTACCCAATTAAAAGCCCAATCTACCAACTTAGACTATTATAAAAATACCAACCTTGCAGAGTTGGCTATTTGCGATAGCAACTTTGAAACAGCAAATACTTTCTTTCAAAAAGCTTTTGCCATCAATTCTAATAAATCTTTCAGCAAAGATTTATTGAACGCTTTTTTTGCTGCAATGGACACCAAAAAATACCCATTAGCAGAAAAGTATTTTTCAAAATTATTAGCTCGTGGTTTGGGTAAAGTTTATTTGCAAAACAAAATTCTAAAGTTCTATCAAGGAGAAGACCTGCAAGAGATTCATAGACTACTTAAGAAATACCCAAACGATACTTTTTCTTCAAGACCCTTAGCTAATTCTATTCATAAAATGATGGACTGGGATAGAGGTGTAAGGTTATACTATACTAAATTAAATGATGGTGCTTACATGACGGACTCTACCTATACAGTAGATTCTATTAATGCAGCAAGACTGTTGCAATTGTTCAAAAAAAATGGTGTACAAAATGAAGTGACTTTGGGAAATCAATTGAATGATTTTGATATTGCCCCATCAATAGGTTACGACATCATCATTTTACATCATAATGCAGGTGCCTATGGGGGTAAACCTTCACACTTGTTGGATACGTTCTTATATGAAGCTGTTTTGAATTTCGATTTTGAACTTCACAGTTTTGCATTTCTATTAAATGAAAGTCCTAAATCAGACTCCGTAAAGTTGAGAAATACCACTATTTCATTTCCACTTTTTGTAAATGGTTTTTTTTATGACAATAAAACTTACGTGGAATATCTTGATGAAGCTTCTGAAAAAATAATCAATGATCAAAGAGCCAAATTAGGAATGGAATCATTAGATGATTTCAGAAAAAAAATGGAAGCTAGAAACATAGGAACTAATCAAGGTTCAGTTTTAAGCAAGTACTTCTTTGTTGGAAATATTAGGGTTTTGGACGGCGCTACATTGTCAGATTTAGGCAAATGGTTATCACAACATTCAAAAGACTCACCACATAAAAGAGCAATTGCCGACCTAAAATCACCAAAGTCTTATAAGCAGGATTTTGGTTTTGGTGTACTTGGGAAATATTATCTGATTGGGAAATCAGAGTTTGATTCTTTTGTTCAAGATTATCAGAGAATAAACAAGGAATATTATCAAGGACAAGTTGTTTTTAGTAATTGGAAACATCGAAGCCCTCCTTTACCTTGGAATTATCATGCAGAAGTAATTGCAAATCCCAATGAAAATTTAAAAACAGATTCAGGTAGATTCAATCGTGCACGATTTGTTCCGGGTTATAAAATGCTGATTGAGTCTGCTTGTGATATTTGGAGTGTTGGTTATTTCAGAAACATAGAAATGTTGTTTGATAACAATAAACTCATGCAGTTTTCTGCAAGGACTGATACTACTTTCTACAAAGCCATCAACCGAAAAATAGCGCCGCCAACAAGTATCAAAATTACTTATGATACGGTTAGTTGTAGTTATGGAAGTGAATTTAAAATCATTCTTTCCTCCAAAACCTATGTTTGGAAGAAAGCAAACGTCAAAATGGAATTTGTGACCAAAGAAGAAATCAATGAAAAGTGTGTCAAAAAACGAGAAGCTATTTTCTACATGACTGACGAGCCTAAATACCAAACCTACTTCAAGAAAGTGGCAGAAAAAAAGGCAAGTTTGGAGAAAGAGAATAAATAATTCACTCAGTTCGCCGTAGCTTCTATCCTAATAGTTCGGCGTTAGGCTGTGCCTACGTCGTCATTATCAAGTATGTTTCCCTATCCGAGCATTCGGAGTACGATAAATAATTTGTTTTATGCCTATCCGCGCGTTCGGAGTGCGATAAATAATTTGTTTTATGCCTATCCGCGCGTTCGGAGTACGATACATGATTTGTTTTATGGCTATCCGCGCGTTCGGGGTGCGATAAGTAATTTGTTTTATGCCTATCTGCGCGTTCGGCGTCTTTCCCTTCAATTGGTATATACCAATTGAAGGGAAACAGTTGTTTTCCTAGAGTTGGTATATACCAATTGCATCCAAACAGTTGTTTTCCTAGAGTTGGCATATACCAATTGCATCCAAACTGTTGTTTTCTTTGAGTTGGCATATACCAATTGCATCCAAACTGTTGTTTTCTTTGAGTTGGCATATACCAATTGCATCCAAACAGTTGTTTTCCTTCAATTGGCATACGCAGGTTCTATGATTCGGGAAATTTTCTTTAAAAAAACTATTTCCAACACAAGGAAATGGTAAGTTTTGAAAATAATGGGGAAAATGGGGAGATTGATAATGAAACAAAAAGTCTAAAGAATCAAATCACCTCTTCCCCTTTTTAACCTTCTGACTTTTCACTTTTGCTCTCGCTCTATGTGCCAACTTCACATCTTCCATCCCCACTAAGGCAAAATCAATCTGTCTTTTTTCAAGATTGGCAGCGGCAACTTTCACTTTTATTTTATCGCCCATACTAAACTTTAGTCCAGTTAAAAAGCCAACAAGCGCATACTCATCTTCCTTAAACTCAAAATCGTCAATATCATTCAAGTCAGTTTTTGAAACCATGCCTTCGCATTTGTGTTCCACCGTCTCTGCCCAAAAACCAAAAGTAGAAACGCCACTAATTACCGCATCAAAATCCTCGCCCACAAACTGCTGCATATATTCCACCTGTTTGTACTTATTGGCACTGCGTTCGGCATCCATTGCTTTGCGCTCCATTTCGCTACAATGACGACATTCTTGTTCCATGTGTTTCACAGGCTTGATGTCGTTGTTCAAACATTCCCAAAGCACCCGATGCACCAACACATCTGGGTAACGGCGAATAGGCGAAGTGAAGTGGCAATAATGACTAAAGCCCAAACCATAATGCCCAATATTGTCGGTGGTATATACCGCTTTCGACATGGTGCGAATACCTAAAGTTTCGAGTACATGTTGCTCCGGTTTTCCTTGAACTAGTTGCAACATTTCATTGAAAGAAGCTGCAATGTCTTCGGGTGTTGCAATGTTGAACTTGTATCCAAAACGACCAGCAAAAGCCGTGAACATTTTTAGCTTGTCCACATCGGGCACATCATGCACACGATAAGGGAATGGCACTTCTCTTCCTTTAAATTCAAATGCCGAAACATAAGTGGCAACTTGTTTATTGGCTAACAACATCAACTCTTCAATGAGTTGGTGCGCTTCTTTACTTTCTTTAATGATGATGCCAATGGGTTTGGCGTTTTCATCCAATTGAAAACGAACTTCTTGCGAAGAAAAATTGATGGCTCCTTTTTGAAAACGTTTTTTGCGAAGTGTTTGTGCAATGCTGTTCAAGGTCATGATGACTTCCTTATGGTCACCATCGGCACCTTCAATCATTTCCTGTACTTCTTCATAACTAAACCGCCTGTCGGAATGAATGACCGTTTTGCCCAACCAATAATCCAACACTATTCCATTGCCATCTAATTGAAAAACAGCAGAGAACGTGTATTTATCTTCATGCGGACGAAGCGAACACAATTCATTCGACAATCTTTCCGGCAACATGGGTGCGACTCTGTCTGGAAGATAGACACTTGTTGCTCGTCTAAAAGCTTCTTGGTCGAGTGCAGATGATTTTTGAATGTAGTGCGACACATCGGCAATGTGAACGCCCACTTCATAAACATCTTTTGAAATTTCTTTGAAAGAAATAGCATCATCAAAATCCTTGGCATCCACCGGGTCAATAGTGACCGTCAACGTGTTTCTAAAATCTTTACGGTAATGCAATTCATCCTCGCTAATTCCTTCGGGATAACGAGCCGCTTCTTCCAACACTTCGTCAGGAAAAGAAAGCGGGAAACCACTTTCGAGCAAGATGCTCTTCATGGCAATTTCATTATCCGGTTCATTAGTCAAAATATGAATGACCTCTCCTATAGGATTCTTAGCCTTGGGTGTCCAGTCTTTTATTTTCACAATGGCTTTATCGCCGTCTTTGGCATCGTGCATTAACTCCAATGGAATGAAAATATCCACCGGCATATTTTGCTTATCGGGAATGAGAAAAGCGAAATGTGCAGATACTTTCAGCGTACCGCTAAACTCTGTTTGATGTCTTTTAATAACATCCGTAATGATGCCGTCTTGCCTGCCATTTTTCTTTGGAGTGCCGCTCACTTCCACTCGTACATCATCACCATCTAATGCCAAGCCCATTTTATCTTGTCGGATGACGATGTCTTTTTTCAATCCTTCGACCATCACATAGCCCATGCCGTTTTTTACAATCTCTAATCTTCCTTTGTAACTATGAGTGGTGGTGAAACTTGTTTTCTTGTTTGTTTTTTTGTTTGTCATGATGTTACAAAGTAAGGAAAGAATAAGTAAAGGGATTATTAAAACGAAAACCAACTAAACGCTTACAATCACTTTGAATCATTTTCATCTTGCAATCAACCATAGAGTTCGTGCAAAATATCCTTCTTGTCATAGCCCATAGCCTCAATTCTTTCTAAGGCTTCGTCCACCATATTTCGCCAACCACAAAGCATAAATACAGCAGCTTGTTTTTCCTTGCAAAGCGAAGCATAAACTTCATGAACATAACCCGACTTCCCATCCCAACTTTCACGAGATAGAGTTGGGTGATAATGGAACCCAGTAAGTTGTTGTTCCAATTCCTTCATTTCGGTAGGATACAAAAGGTCTGTCTGTGTTCTGCAACCAAAAACAAGATGAATGTTTTGATGGGGAATCTGTTGATGACGTATGTGTTGTAGCATGCTTCTAAATGGCGCAATGCCTGTGCCCGTGCAAATAAAGAAAAGGTCTTTGTGGGCAATGTTAGTGGGTAAAGTAAAGATGCCATTGGGTCCGCGAAAAGTCAATTCACTTCCTACGGCTACTTCATTAAAAAGATAGGTAGTGCCCACACCATTTAGGGCATGAACAATGAGGAGTTCAAAGACATTGCTGCCATCGGGCATAGAGGCAATGCTATAACTGCGCCAACGAAGATTTCTTCGTTCATGAATAGGTAGGTCAAGCGTTATATATTGACCCGGAAGAAAATTGAATTGGGTTGTTTCAGGAAGTTCAATCCAAAACCTTCTTGTGGTTGGGTTTTCTTGAACAATTTTTTTGACAATACCTTTTTGCCATTGTGGAATCATGCTGCAAATTAACTCAATTCGGTTGGCTCAGTGCTTGTCCGTTTTCAAGGCATCTTGTGTAATGATAGGAGGATAAACAGGATGCTTTAGCCATTGCTTGTAACTATCGCGGATAAAGATTTTGATTTCTAACTCGGATGCAACCCTTGCATAATCATAAGGCAAAGGATAATTGTTCATGAAGGTTGCAAGCGTATCGCCATGAAGTTGGGTAAGTTTTTCAACAATTTCAGGTAAATATCTTGATTCAATAAACTTTTCAGTTTCCCAATAATAATAGTTTTTCTGAAACTTGAAAATACGTTTACTATTAGCGTTGAATTTTTCGGCTATCCAAGAAACAGGACTAGCAATAGTGCTTTTCTCTCTCGACAACACACGAATATAAACCGACTTTCTTTCCATAGAGTCGAGTTGGTAGCGCGTATATTTTGGGTGGAAAATAAACTCCTCTAATTGGTAGCTGAGTTTCATCAATTCAATGTTCAAGATAGAAATACCCAATTGCGATGGAGCAACTTTTTTGGTCTGTGTTTTATATCCTTGAAAAGAAACCATGATTTCATTATTGAAATTGGCTACTAGTGTATAGTGTCCTGAGGAATCTGTCATTGCAATTTGTCGGCTATTGATATTTGCAATCACTGCGCCCACAATAGGCTTTTGCGTATCGCCATCCATCACTCTTCCTTTCAGCAATTGTGCAAACGAAGCATTGCAATCCAAAAGTAAAATCAGTATGAAATAGAAATGCTTCAATGCAGGAATTTGTTAGTTAAAGTTTCATGTTCAGTTCTTGCAAGTTACGTTTGTATGGTGAATTAAAGATGTTTTACACAGTAATTGAAGCAATGATTTCTTCTAAATAATGTTGGTCTGTGTTGTCAAAACTATTAAGAGTATCGCTATCAACATCCAACACACCAACTACTTCATTGCCTCGAATAATGGGCACAACAATTTCGCTTTTAGAAAGACTGTTGCAAGCAATATGTCCCGGAAACAATTCCACATCAGGAACAATAATCGTGGCAGCTTGTTGCCAACTCGTACCACAAACCCCTTTACCTTTTTTGATTCTTGTGCAAGCCACCGGACCTTGAAATGGACCTAAAACCAACTCCTCATTTTTCACCAAATAAAAACCCACCCAAAACCACCCAAATTGTTCTTTCAATGCAGCCGCTACATTCGCAAGGTTGGCAATAAAGTCGGTTTCATGCGCCAACAAGGCTTTGATTTGAGGTAACAGATTTTGGTATTGTTCTTCTTTGGTTCCTTTAGAAAGGTGTAAGTCTTCTAGCATGAGACAAATATAAACAGGTGTCGGGGTTTTGCGATAGCGAAAAGTCTTTTTCCAACTTACAAGACCTGTAGTTAAATTGTTTTTTCACAATCCTAAATGCTGTGGGCGGCAGCCCAAATCATTTAGGAGATGACCGAAGGTGGATGGGCTCAAGCCCGAAGGTTGTGGGCCATGACCGAAGATATTTGGGCGCTAGCCCCTTGGTTGTTGGCTTTAGCCCGAGCATTGTGGGCTATGACTGGAAGGTTTTGGGCTTTAGCCCCTTGGTTGTGGGCAGCAACCCGAGCATTGTGGGCTTTAGCCCTTTGGTTTTGGGCTTTAGCCGATGTATTATGGGCTGTAACCCATTGCTTCTGGGCTCAAACCCGAGCATTGTGGGCATGAACCAATTTGTTGTGGGCTATAGAAATACGAAAATGGGCATGACCGAAAACCTATTGGATTGTAGCCCAAAACTTGCCACTTGTGCACAGCTTAGCGAAGTCAATAAGTCAAACAACATCTTACCATTCACTTTCATGATTGTTGTCGCTAAGGTTTACGGTAACACCATTGAGATGTAATCCAATGCGCACTGCGGTATTCAACTGTTGTAGGGCATTGAAAGATTGTACTAAATCAATTCGAAACATTCGGAACTTGTCGTAGCCGAAATTATCAATGCCAATAAAAGCTTCGGTGTAATTATTGGTGTTGCTGAAGTAAAGTGAATTAATACCCGTAACAGCATACCAACGCATTTGTCGGAAAAGGGGGATTTTATTAGTGAGCAATCCATTCAAATGCCATTCAAAATGCGTTTCGGCTAACCAAGGTTCAGCATTGGTGTATTGATAATAAGGAGCCAACTGAAAACTTTCGAGATAGTTGGATGCTACTGAATATTGATTGCCAATGATGTGGTTTCTATCGGGAATGCTGAGTGAATTACTATTGATGAATCCACCCGTGATGAAACTATATTGAAGAGCGCCGAATACTTTCAAACTCAATTCGTCTTTAATTCTTAGTCGCCATTTGTCATAGTCAACAGTGCTGTTCAATAAATCGGGAATTCCTTTTTGGTAGAATAAGCTGAATGTAGGCCACTTGCTTCCATTAGCCACTTTATATTCGGGATATTGAGTGTAGGTAACTCCAGGTTTATAATGCACATTGAACTTCATGATTACAGCATCCTGTTTTTCAAATCCTATTGATGTAAATTCGGAAGGAAGGTTGTCGGTAAAACCACCCTTGTCTGTTTTTGCAAAACTAAAATCAGTAGTATTCTCTAAAGGCAATCTTTGTTGATAACCCATCCACACTGCCCAACGCAGTCCATTCCCATAATTTCTTCCAGCAAAAACTCCGGCTTGCATTCGTTCGTAGATTTTTAGAAAGTTATGCCTGTCTATTAATGTCGCAAATGAATTATACAACGGGTCAATAGGATTGCTACTGTTGAGTTGAAAGACATATTTACCCCCTTCAATACCTACATTCCACCATCTTCCTCTCCAGTTTTTGTCGCTATTGAAATAGGTTATTCTACCGATGGCGTTGAAGTGAGTGCTGTTGCAACCATATCGTGTTGCAAGGGTTGAATAAATTGACTGAAAAGAATCTATTCGTTTATTGATCCAAAAACGAGGTGCGATATTTAATCCTTCTACTGTGTTGTAATTCAACATGCCAGTGAGTAAAGCATTTGTTCCTATGGAAAATTTATTCTCTTTCCCACTGAATGAATAGCCAGACAATAAGAGAGCTGTTGGTTTAAAATGGTTTTCTTTTCTTCTTATGGAATCAATGCGATGTGGGTTTTCGAACACCAATCGCAGGCTATCTTTCTTTGAGTAGTCTTTTACTTCTTCTGTTTGTAAAGGGATGGGGCGAGTGTCTTTCCAGTAGGCTGTATCTTTTTTGTTAGCAGTCTTATCATAAACTGAAATCATGTTGTCTTGAAATATCGAATCGGCAATAGGTTCATTCACTTTTTGGTTGTTATATACCGTAGTCATATAGCCATACATATCGAACCCGAAAATCTTCAAAGTAAAATCTAGTACTTGTTGCTTGATGACCCAATTCCCTTTTATTAGTGGTAAGTAAACTTGATGTAGACGGAAAGTGTCAAGAAATTCCATGTTCGATTTCTTGGTAGTGGTGAGGTTCAAACTATGAAGTGACCAGTCATCATCCACCACAAATATTTCGCCTTCAAACAAAGGTTCATAGAGTCGTTTTGGTGTGACTTTGATTTTATAAATGGTTTTGTTGTTCTCTTCAAAATCTCCAAGAAGTTTAAACTTATAATAGAGAAAAGCATTGTCGTTGACAGGTGAAATAAACCCGCGAGGATTTAGTTGTTGAGCGATGGAAATGTTGTTTTGATAAACGTTGATTACGGGTGGAAACTGAGCAAAGCCAAGACCATTTGGGCTACCACTTTCTTTTACAGAATGAATCAATGTTTTTCGCTGCTTACCATTATTAAAATACGTGGCTACTTCTTCGCACAAGTATAAAATGCCCTGCTTATTGCTATCCAATCCCATTTCATCAGCATCAACTTTCTGACCCAAAACCTTTGCAGGTGTGTGTCGTGTTTTGAAGGCACCTTTGAGGTAAATATCTGTTTCGAAATTTTTGATAAACCTTTCATAGTATTTGCGTTTAGCAATCACTTTGCGCATAATGTACTTGGCAGGGTCATCATCAGATTTCAGTACAAATTCCTTCATCTCCATTCGCTGTTCTGCAAGTTTGAAATCATGAGTTAAGTTTTCATTCCCAGTTACAGTTATGTTGAATTCAGTTTGCTTAAAACCCATTTGCTGGCAAACAATAATGAAACTTCCTGATTGTAAATTGAGTTGGTAAATACCTTGTGCATTAGCACTTGTTCCTTGCGTTGTTCCTCTTACAAAGACAACTGCAAATGGTAATACATCGCCCTTGCTGTCTGTTATTTTTCCAGAAAGAGTTGCAGCATTAATTGTTGGAAAGCTGAAAACAAAAAGCAGAAAAAGGATTAGGTGCTTCATTCTTTTTATTTTCTTGAACAAGAAAATTGATGGCTAAAACAAACCGTGTATTTGCGCTTCAATTCTTCTCACGACATCGGCAAAGTCTTCTTCGTTGTTGGCAAAATCCATATTGTCCACATCTACAACAAGTAATGGTCCATCGGTATAAGAATCAATCCATTTGTTATAGAATTCATTGAGTCGCTTTAAGTAATCGAGGCGAATATTTTCTTCGTAATCTCTGCCACGTTTTTGAATTTGGTCAACGAGTTTAGGTATTGATGCTTTTAGATAAATCAACAAATCAGGAGCATCAATCATGGTCTTTAGATTTTGAAAAAAAGTAGAATAGTTTTCAAAATCGCGTTTAGGCATTAAGCCCATTTCATAAAGATTGGGGGCAAAAATGTAGGCATCTTCATAAATGGTTCTGTCTTGAATAACAATTTCTGTACCCTTACGAATATCAAGCAATTGATTGAGCCTACTATTGAGAAAATAGATTTGCAAATTGAATGACCAACGATGCATGTCTTCGTAGAAATCTACGAGGTATGGGTTACGCTCAACATCTTCAAAATGGGGTGTCCATTTATAATGTTTAGCAAGCATGGTGGTGAGTGTAGTTTTGCCTGCGCCAATGTTTCCTGCAAGAGCTATGTGTTTGGTCTTCTTTTTTGCCATTGTTTAAAATTGATGGTTGGTTTCAAAAGGAATTTCAAAACCTTAGCCAAGGTAAAATTTTTAATAATAATTGATGCCAATTATTTTTCTTGCTTCTTCAATAGTAGCACGGGCGCTTACTCTTGCTTTCTCAGCACCTTCTTTCAAAATCTTTTGCAACAAGGCTTCGTTATTGTGAAGCTCAATTGTTTTTTCGCGGATAGGACGAACGAAATTGACCATGTCTTCTGCCAATTGTTTCTTCATATCTCCGTAACGAATGGTGCAGGTGTTGAATGCCGTTTTATATTGGTCAACAGTTTCTTGAGCACACACCAAATCCATCAAAAGGAATAGGTTTTGGATATAGTCGGGCATTTCACTGTTGTGTTCCGTAGGTCCTTGGTCGGTTTTTGCCTTCATCACTTTTTTGCGAATCACATCATCTTCATCGGCTAGAAAAATAGTGGCATTCACATTTTCGCTCTTGCTCATTTTGCCCGCGCCATCAAGACTAGGCACTTTTATCAATTGATTGCCAAAGTTGAAAGGCATAGGCTCTGGAAAAACTTCTCCGTACCTGCTTGTAAAACGATTGGCAAAATTGCGCGCCATCTCCAAGTGTTGTTCTTGGTCTTTTCCTACAGGAACTTTCACGGCTTTATGAATCAAAATATCTGCAGCCATCAAAACGGGGTAGGTCAATAATCCCGCATTTACATTGTCGGGTTGGTTACGTGCTTTTTCTTTAAACGTAGGTACTTTTTCTAGCTCGCCTTTATAAGCCATCATATTGAGCATGAGGTATAACTCCGTCACTTCAGGCACATCGCTTTGAACATAAAGCGTCACTTTATTAGGGTCAAGTCCGCAAGCAATATTTTCTGCTGCAACCCTAAACACATTTGCTTTCAAATCTTTAGGATCGGGGTGGGTGGTAAGGCTATGATAATCGGCTACAAAAAAATAGCAATCATAGTCTTCTTGCATCTTCACATAATTGCGCATCGCGCCAAAATAATTGCCAAGGTGCAAGTAACCTGTAGAACGGATGCCGCTGACAACAATCTCTTTTTTCATAAGGGCAGCAAGATACAAAAGCGAGTAGTATGTTGCACTTACCTCTTTGTGTTAAGGTGTCTTTTTCGAAAAAAGAGTATTGAAAATAACTTAGGGGTAAGAAGATAATTAAATCATGTCTATTCAGTTGATCTACTTTGTAACTGTCCCACTAATCATTACGCTATCATTAGAATTGAAAGTATTGTAAGCCCAAATTTCTGGGATATGCACCACTGTTCTATTTGCGGTGTCTGTAGAAACTAATGCAGTTACAGAATTGTTTTTGTTTGAAGATGTGTAATAGTTCGTTAACCCATTAACAGTTGTTACAACGGTTACACCCAAATCAAATAAAGTATCGGGGAGATAGACAATATTGTAATTTCCAGAAATCAGGGTATCGTAATAATTTACAATGAAACTGCTATTTGTTGCAAGTGCATATAAACTTCCAGCAATTGAATCTTTTACAACTGTACCACTATAAACCGTTGGTCCTACTTTCCAATTAATGTTTGGATTTATTGGTGTTTCTTCTTCTTTTTTACAAGATGTCAATGTGAAAAAAATTAGTGAGAAGAGCGTGAGAATTTTTGACATGATGCTATTATTGAAGCCTTATAAATAGGCAATGAAGCACAAGAGTTATTTATGCATAAAGCTCTTTAGCTGGGGAAATCTATTAAATTTTGACTAGAAAATCTTCTATTGAGGATTTGGTCAAAGGTTTGTTTAGGAATGTTCGAACACTTTGGTAAGCTTTAGCACGAATCATATCACTCTCATTGATAGAAGATGAAAGCAAGTTGATGATGTAATTTCTTCTTCTGTCTTCTGGCACTATTGCCTCAAATGATTCAATAAACTCAAAGCCATTCATGATGGGCATTTGAATGTCTACAAGTATCATGATTCTATGTTCATCATCAAAAGGCTGTTTGCCAAGAAATTCGAGCGCATCAGCAGCCATCATAAATGAACGAACTGATTCACAACGACCTGTGTTCTGAATGACTTTTTCCGCAATAAAGCAATCGAGTTTACTATCGTCAATTACTACAAAATGGATTTTATCTGCGCTCATGATTATTTACTTGGTATGGTTACTTTAAATTCGGAACCTTCGCCCCGTTTTGATTTTACTTGAATATCTCCATTGAGTTTCCTTACAGCATCTTTCACATTATACAACCCAAAACCAGATCCGGTATTTTCTGATGTTGCTCTGAAAAACATTTTGAAGATGTCGTTCAGGTATGCATCATCTATACCAATTCCGTTGTCGGATACTGTAAATGTAGCATTTCCTTTAGTGATAGAAATTTCAAGACGTACAAATTTAGTATCATTATCCATACGCTGGTATTTTATTGCGTTGGATATTAAGTTGTTGAGGATAATTTTAATAGGAACAATGTCCGATCTTAAAAATTCTTTTTGATCAAGAATAATGTCGAATAGTACATTAGACTGATTGGCATTAGGTGTAAAAAGGTCTTTTAGTTCAAGAATTAGTTCTTCAAAATTTATTTCCCCTATTTCTAATTCTCCTCGCTTAAGACTGTAGTAGTAGTGCATATTGCGCATAAATTCTTCAACACGCTGAACTGATTTTTCCATCATATCCATGATCTCTTGCACATCTTTCAATGTTTCGGCACTTTTTGTTAATTCAATAGCTCCCAAAACACTAACAATAGGACCTCGCATATCGTGTGTAACGCTATAAGCAAATTTGTCTAGCTCTTCATAAGCCTTTTGAAGTTGTTCATTTTTTTGCGTAAGCATTGATTGAGTGAGGTAAAATTTATTGCCTTCTTCAATTGCAAACTTAATTTCATTGGATTCCCAAGGTTTCGAAATATAGCGGAAAACATGACCCTTATTGATGGCGTTAATAACTGATTCTATATCTGTATAGCCAGTAATCAACATTCTAATGGGGTTTGGGTGTTTTGATGCAATTTCTTCAAAAAACTCAATACCTGTTTTGCCAGGCATTCGTTGGTCGCAAAGAATAATTCTGATGTCAGGATTATGCTCTAATATTTCTTTCCCTCCATCAGCACTTTCTGCAATTAGAATGTCATAGTCAAGTCTAAACGAAGCTTTTAAACCAACGAGGTTATTGATTTCGTCGTCAATGTACAGAACTTTGAATTTTTCCATTTTATTCAACTTAGTGGGGTGTTTTAAACTTGAAGAATTGGCAAAGTCATTACAAATGAAGAACCTTCGCCTAATTCGGAAATAACCTCAATAGTTCCGTTATGTTTTTTAATAGTATTGTATGCAATAGACAAGCCTAAGCCAGTCCCTTCTCCAACGTCTTTTGTAGTGAAGAAAGGATCAAATAGTTTCTTTTTAGTGGCTTCATCCATGCCTGTGCCGTTGTCTGATATTTTAATGATAATTTCTCTATCCACATTAAGCGTTTCAATCACCAATTTTCCACCCTTTTGATTTTTCCATTTTTTTTGAATGGCAAAAATAGCGTTGGACATGATGTTCAAAAAAACCTGATTCAGCTTACCCGGATAACATTCAATCATTGGCAAGTTAGCAAAATGAGTTTCAACTTCAATAATATTATTTAATAGGTGGTTAATAATAATAATGGTTGAATTCACCCCTTCATTTACATCTGCTCTTTTCAAATCATCTTCATCAAGTCTTGAAAAAATACGCAGTCCTTTTACAATTTCTGCTGTTCTATTTGCACCTTCTCCTATCCCTTTTATAAGGTGATCAATTTCAATTTTAAGGTAATCGTAATCGTTGATATGCTTCAGGGATTTTATTTCCTTTAGTTTTTCCTCTGCTGTCATTTCGCTTACAGAAACTGATTCCATTTTTTCTATCATTTCTACAAGCACTGAAACATCTCTTTTTAATGGATTGACGTTTGATGTAACGAAGTTGATTGGGTTGTTTATTTCATGTGCAATACCAGCTGTTAGTTGACCCAATGAAGCCATTTTTTCAGACTCAACAAGCTGCGTTTCTTTTTCCTGAAGTTCAGTAAGCGCCTTTTCAAGATGTTGGTTTGATTCATTTAATTCTTGAGTTCTTTCAGTAACTTTTGTTTCTAAAAAAATGTTCTGTTCGCGAATTATTCGTTCATTTTCTTGGAGAGCAAGCAAAGCCTCACGTTGGCTTTTTTCTTTTTCAGTTTTTAGTGTATTAATTCTATCTGCTAAGGCAATTGAAAGTAATACTGTTTCAACAGCAGAACCAATTTGAATGCTTGATACTGTAAGCAGATTATAAGGGATAATCCCCACATCTTTCAAAACAAAAACAACTATACCCATCAAAAAAACACTCCATGCTACTAGGAAAAAAAATGCAGGACGATAATTATACTTCTGTTTGATGTAAGCAGCAAGAATTATCATGTAAAGAGCAAGAGGTAGCGCATTAAGGTTCAAGAGATTATATGCAAGCCACTTATTGCCGAAGAAAGCACTATAAAGAGTGAATATATAACCGACAACAAACAACCACAATAGTTTGTCTGCCTTTGGGGTTAATTGTTTACTGTTAAGAAATCGTCTAAAAAATGCTATAGATGTAATTGCAGTAAGCGAAGGGAAAATAAAAACAGATGCCTGTTCGAAAGTGGGTGCGTTAGACCAAAGATATTTGAAGCCAAGTCCAGTAACACTTAATTGTACAAATGCAACTGAAAGAATGTAGAGGATATAGTAAAGATAGCTTTTGTCTTTTACACTTATGTAGATGAAGAGGTTATACAAGAACATCACCAACATCACTCCAAAATAGATAGCGGAAAAAAGGTCGTTATTAATTGCAGTGTTATAAATCGCCTCACTTGTTCCCAGTTTTATTGGAATAACCAATTGTGTAAAACCATGTACTCTTAAATAATAAACTTGACTACTACCTATGGTTTGTTTTAATGAAAATTGTGGATGCTGGTTGTCATTATTTCTTGATGAAAAAACAAAGTCTTTGGAAATATTATTGTTAAGAAATCCCTTCTCTGTTTTTGTAAAAAGTGTAACGTCTTTAATTAATGCATCTTCAATAACAAGTAGCATATCGTCATCATTGCTTAGATTTTGGATTTGAAACCTAATCCAAAAAACAGCCTCATCTACTCCTAGATTTGGAACCGAGTTTTTACTCTGAGAAAAACTACACTTATTTTCAACATCATTAATACTTATAGCCCCAGTTGTGTCTTTAAAAATAAAAAGCTGTTTGCCAATGAGCATCGGTTCTTTTTTTTCTCCATTGAAAACAATGATGCTATCATTAAATGATTCAGCATACACATGTAATGAGCATAAGAAAAAGAAAAAAGAAAAAAGATGTTTAGCATATAAGCGCATAGTATATCCTAAAATTTAGGGATTTGAATATTATAGGTTATTTGTGTTTCTCCTCTTTGACCAATTTCTGTGATGACATTAATAGGATAAGCTATAAAGTTAAAGATTTGTTCGCGTATTTGATTTTCTGCATGTAGTAATACCCCCAAGTCTTTAATTACTAAAGAGGTAGCGATAAGATCAAGCTTTGGGTAAATAAATGTTCCATTGTTGCCAATAGAGGTTTCAATTTCAAATCCTGCTGATTGACACATTGATACAGTATAAGGAGCACACAAAACAAATATACTGTCCATGTTAAGCATGTGTGCTAAAGCAACTCCAATCTTGGTTAATAATAGACTTACCCCTCTCCCTGCAATATCTTTTGCATTCCATAGTCCACATAATTCACCTGTAATTCCTTTTTCTGTGTACGTTTTTACAAGGTCAAAAATTCGATGTTCAACTACTGAAACAGCTTCTTCAATTGGAAGAAGGAAATCTTTGTTAACAATATGAATTCGTTCTCCTCCTACAACTTTATTCGATTCTGTTTCTTCTACAGTTACTACAAGAACATTGGGATTGAAAAACCAATCATTTTTTGAAGACGTAACTTTAGTAATACCATAGTCACGCAATACGTTTGCATGTCCAGTAGCAAAAAGTTGACACGATTCTAGGTCTTCTATAGCCCTAAAAACCCTAATCTTAAACATTATCTTCGATAAAAAATTTCGTTTTTAGGTTTTCTCATTGATATTACACTTGCTTCATTTGCAATGGACAACTTAATAAGAAATGCTTCACTAGCTCCCTCTTTCACTGGAAAAATTTTATGAAAGTTTTTTCTGAGCTTTTTCAATTCATCTAGAATTTTACCGTCAATATGTTCTTCTTTACCGTGAACCATACGGTTAAAGAAAAACACAGGTGATAACATCGGGTGAAATGCTATGCCTTCTTTATTGGCATAAATCCATACATCTTCAATAGCCCTTCCAGCTTTTATCAATTCATTTTGACTGAAAGAGGGAATTGTTACCAAAGCCATACATGAAGCAGTTTGAACAGCTTTTTTTGAAAAGCTTTTAAAAGCATTACCCATATTTTTTTGAGCGAGCAAAGAAACTGCTTTCCAATCCTTTGCCATAGAGAAACCGGCAATTTCACTAGCTTTCAAATCAACAGATGCTATTTCAATTCCATCTCCAGTTGATTCTGCTTGTTCTTTATTCCATCTAACTTCGTTATAAAATTCTTCATGACCTTGTTGGTGTAATAACCGTACACGGTCACAGCCTGCAATAATTTCTCCTAACTCAATAATTTGATTATAGGCTTCAATATGCAAAAACTGAAGACCAGAATATTCCAAAACAAGTTGTTCCATATTTTGAATCAGCTGCAATGGAATCGGCTGTTTTGTGCCATTATTTCGATTGGTGTTTCTTTGGTATAAAGCTGATGCCAATTCAACATCTATTTCTCTTGGATTTTCTAAAGAGCAAAAACGAATAACTGCTACAAGTTTTTCATTATGAGGAATTGGTTCTAAATCTACAATAGATTCTAGGTTTAACGCGGCAGCCTGAAGTTTTACGTTTTCAATGGCAGTACCCAACGACATATGCGCTCCCATTGCTGCAAAATCGCCCCAACTCCATGACCTATTTTGATCATGAAATAAGAATAGACATTTTTTTTTGTACAACCATTTCCAAGGTTGATTATTGCCTGCTGATGGTGCAATAATAGCAGCATCAATTATTTTATTGAGATTGATTTCGGAAATGGCTAATGACTCATCATTGCTTTTTTGCAAAACACTTTCTGCCAACAAATCCATCTCCTCAATCACTAATGGTTCATAAGGGTTCTTTAAAGTTGGCGCTTCTGGTTCGTCTAAATTATCGCCAATGATTTCATCTAGGTCCACATAATATCTTCCTGAATCGTGGAATTGGTCGAGTAAAATTCTACGACAAACATCTGTTGTAACTGCTCCTCCAAGAACTACTGACGAAGCTAATTGTGGCCATGAGTTGATGGATTGTTCCACTTCCATCATTGAGGCTTTTAGACGAGTAGAAATTGTTTCAGCGCCTACCATTTTCAGTATGTATGGTATCTTTTGTTCGTTGGTAAGGTCGCCAATATTTTCAGGGTCAAGTCCTTCAGCAAGTCCATGTAAAATAGCCCTGTTAGGCTCCAAATCATAACGTTCAACATCAAGCATTCCGCGGTCGTTTGTATCCATTACAACTGGAATTTGAAGCGAACGGGACTTATGCCGGCTTTTGATTTTAACATCCAATCCATCACATACTTCTACCAATAAATCGAGCTTCCCTCCATCTTCAAAAAATGAATCAATATTACTCGTGGTGATGCCGTCATTGAAAATTCTTACTTTCAGGAATGGGTCTATCTCTGCTATTTCTCTTGCGGATATTATCGTCTTGTGTAGTCCAAGATTTTGTACACCTGTCCTAATGCGATTCAAATTGCTCAATTCAGCAGTATCAAAATCTGCCAGTCGTAATTCACCACAAGCCCTTTCCATGGCAAGTGTCAATGCAATGGATTGACCTACAGACAATCCAATGACTCCAATTTTCTTTTTTCGAAGTAATTCCTGTTCTTCGTTTGTAATTTTGTACTGATTTCTGTTAGTACGTAAGGTTATAAATTCTTCTTCGTCGAGAAGATGCACTAAACGATTGTTCCAAGGATAATATACCCAAACACCATACTCTTCAAGTGTTTTGTTTTGCAAATTATCTTGGATTAAGTGCTCGTATTCGACGTCCAAAATCTTGCGATGAGCATTTTTGCATTTTATCAGTTCCTTTATCTGACCTAATATTTCGTCAATGACAACAAGAGATAGTTTATTTATTTGAGTCAATTCAATTAATGCAACACGGTCTTCAGCGTTGCTTAATCTGAAGATAATTGGTAAATATGAACTCGTATCAAGACTGTTTAGTTTCAGTCTTTCAATTGAAAACTCCACCCTAAAATCATTTTAATTAGTTAAAGAATAGAGTAAATTTATACTCCTTCTAAAAATAATCCTAGAACCTTGAAATATTTTATTTATCGCACTAACTTTGTAAAACGAATCTAATTTCTAATTTTAGTGTGACATTGTGATGGAAGAAGAAAAAGTAAACATACTCTACGTTGATGACGAACTTAATAACCTTATTTCGTTTAAGGCTACTTTTCGTATTAAGTATAATGTTTTTACTGCAATTAGTGGTGAGGAGGCAATTCCAATTCTTGATGAAAATGAAATCCATGTATTGATAACTGATCAACGAATGCCAGGGATGACTGGAGTAGAATTTCTTGAAAAAATTCTTCCAAATCATCCCGATCCAATGAGAATATTATTAACAGGTTTTACCGATTTTGAAGCGTTAAAAGATGCCGTGAACATTGGAAAAATCATGGCTTATCTTGAAAAACCTTGGCTCGAAAAAGAACTTTCAGAAAAAATTGAAGAAGCATACGCCATTTATAAAAAAAGAAAAGAAGAAAGAGAATATGCCGAGCGACTTGCACTTTCCAACGATCAATTTGAGTTTCTTCTACGACAAAAATTACTTTCCTAATTCCCTGTTTGCATTTCTTTTCTATTTCATTTCTAGATTTAGTTTTACCAACGAATTACTGTTTTAACTTTATTTTACTTCAAACTCGGCATGTTAAAAATCAGTGTTGTCATTATAACACTCAACGAAGAAAAAAACTTGGAGCGATGTCTTAGATCAGTTCAGACAATAGCTGATGAAATTGTGGTTGTTGACAGTAATTCAACAGATAAAACCGAGGAGATTTCAAGGCATTATAATGCTAGTTTTGTTAGTCAATCATTTTTGGGTTATGTAGAACAAAAAAACTACGCTACTTCAATTGCAAAAAATGATTGGGTATTGAGTCTTGATGCAGATGAGGAATTATCTGAAGAACTAATGCAGTCTTTAATACAACTACAACCAAATGAAAGAACTATTGCTTTTAAAGTTGAACGTTTCAGTAATTATTGTGGTAAATGGATAAAACATTCAGGATGGTATCCTGATAAAAAAATCAGACTTTATAATAAAAAATTTGGTTGTTGGGAAGGGGATAAAATTCATGAGTATTGGCAACCCCTAATAAAACAAAAGGCATTGTTATTAAAAGGGCATCTTTTTCATTATACTTATCATTCTGTGTCTGATTTTTTTAAACAAATTGAACACTATTCCGAGATCATTGCATGGCGCGATGTGAATAAAGGAATAACCACTAATATTCTGGTTGTTTTTCTAGCACCTATTTGGAAATTTTTCTACAACTACATCCTCAAACTTGGTTTTTTAGATGGCTACGAAGGGTACATGATTTGTAAACTATCTGCCTTTGCAAGTTTTGCCAAATACAGTAAGATTTTTCAGTATGGAAAAATTAGTAAGCACAAAAGTTGACTTCAATGAAAATTCTTGAATTAAATTTTGAAAAAACATGGCGTGGGGGAGAAAGGCAAACCTTATATAATATTATAGGTTTTTTAGCAGAAAAAAATGAAGTGGATTTAGTTTGTAGAAAAGGTTTTCAACTTGAAAATGAAGCCCAAAAAGCAAAAGTAAAAGTCATTTCTTTCAGCAATATTATACAAGTCTTTTGGTTTTTATGTACAAAGGCAAAAGCCTATGAAGTTATTCATGCTCAAACCTCACACATTCTAACTTATTGCTTACTATCAAAGCCATTTCATCAAAAAAAAATAGTCTTTTCAAGACGAGTTGACTTTTTACCAAAAGGTTTTTTTACAAAAATTAAATACCTGAAAACGGATAAAATTATAGCTGTAAGTAAAGCAGTAAAAAATACTCTCGAATTGTTTTGTAAGAGGAAAGATATTGAAGTAATTTCAGATGTAGCAATTGCAAAAAAATTGGACATTCATAAAACAAAGAGGTTTCTAGAAGACTTAAATATTCCCAACTCAAAGTTTATTATTGGCACAATTGCAGCGCTAGACAAATCAAAAGATCCGCTCACAACAATTCGAGCAATTTGTGAGTTAAAGAAACAAAGAGATGATTTTGTGGTGCTCCATTTTGGCGATGGTCCCTTATTCGATCTATGCGTACAAGCAATTAAGGATTACAATTTGGAAAATCAATATTTCCTATTTGGCTTCAAACCAAATGTTGAAGACTACTATAGCTTATTCGATGTCTTTGTGCTCAATTCTGTTGAAGAAGGACTGGGAAGTAGTATTTTAGATGCCTTTCTTTACAAAGTACCTGTTGTAGGAACAAAAACCGGAGGAATAATAGAATTGTTGGAGAATGGTAGAGGGAAAGCCTGTGATATTCAAGCAGAAAAAGAGATTGCAAACGGAATTAATCTTCTTCTTTCTAAACGCAGTGAAAGCCGAAAATTTCAAATTGAAAATGCCTATAATTATGTTATTCTTCAACATAGTCTTGAAACTATTTCCCAAAAATATTTATCTGTATTTATTAAGTGCTGATGATTTTTTGAAATGAAGTTTGGCATAATTTTTATGTTTACTGTTCATATTCTTTAACTAAAAAATTTCTCCAAAAATGAACAACACAATTAAAACCATTTCTATTGCAGCATTTTCTGCGCTCATTGTTCTTGGCATTTATTCTTTTCGTGCGACATCAGCTTCACAAGACAATCCTATTGTTTATGAGTACAAACAATTTTCAACCATCGAATCTGTTATTCCAGGTGGACTTGGACGATCAAGGATTTTAACTACTGATGATGGTGGACAATTGATTGAAAAGGACTTAAAAAATTTTTACAGTCTTGTTGGAATCAATTTTGGAAATATTGCCAATAACGACCGGGCTATAGTAGATAGAATTAATGGTTATGCTGAAGATGGCTGGGAGCTTCTTCAAGTAACAACAGGTTCACACAGCCAATCAAATGAAGGCAATAGTTCAGGCGGGCTTTTCTTAACGCGCTACATTTTTAGAAGAGTAAAACCTCGCCCGTAGAGTTCTCTTTTTTTCAAAAATAAAAGAGGCAGTTTTTTATTACTGCCTCTTTTATTTTCTATACAAGTTTCGATTACATTTTCAAATCATCGTCACCACCTGCAACATTATTCTGTTGTGGTTGATCTTGATTTTGTTCTCTTGTTTGCTCTTGACGAGGTTGTTCATTTCTACGTTCGTTTTCACGACGATCATCATGTCTGCGATCACCACCACGGTCATCACGGCGACGGTCGTTCCCACCACGATCATCTCTTCTGTCGCGGCGGTCACCACCACGATCATCACGACGATCACGATCACGACGATCACCACCTTCGCTACGCTCACGACGTTCAGGCTCTACATAACCATCAGGTTTTGGCATTAATACCTTACGACTAAGACGAAGTTTACCAGTCTTAGGATCTGTACCAATTAGTTTTACTTGAATAGTATCACCTTCTTTCATCACATCATCTAGCGTATCAAGGCGTTTCCAGCTTACTTCTGAGATGTGTAATAAACCTTGTTTGCCTGGGAGGAATTCTACGAAAGCACCAAAAGCAACAATACTTTTTACTACGCCTTCATATTCTGCGCCAATTTCAGGAACGGCAACAATTCCATTAATCCAAGCTCTGGCTTTATCAATACTTTCCTTATTGGCAGAGAAAATCTTAATAATTCCTTTATTGTCTACCTCTTCAATATTGATGGTAGCACCAGTTTCACGTTGAATTTCTTGAATGATTTTACCGCCTGGACCAATCACAGCACCTATGAATTCACGTTCAATTTCAATTTGTTCAATGCGTGGTGCATGTGGTTTCAATTCAGTACGAGCAGCAGGTGTACAAGCATACATGGCATCCAGAATGTGCATCCTTCCACGGCGAGCTTGTGCTAATGCACTACGCATTACATCCATGCTCAATCCATCTACTTTGATATCCATTTGAATACCACAAACACCATCTCTAGTACCTGTTACTTTAAAGTCCATATCTCCAAGATGATCTTCATCTCCAAGAATGTCGGTGAGCACAGCCCATTTACCGTCATCAGCACGAGAAATTAATCCCATTGCAACACCAGCAACGTGTTTAGGGAATGGTGCACCAGCATCCATTAATGCAAGTGAACCTGCACAAACAGTAGCCATTGAAGACGAACCATTAGATTCTAAAATATCAGAAACAATACGAACTGTATAAGGGAATGCGGCTTCGTTTGGCATCATTTGCTTCAACGAACGCATTGCCAAATTGCCATGACCTACTTCTCTGCGGCTTGCCGCACGTAAAAATTTTACTTCACCTGTAGAAAAAGGGGGGAAATTATAGTGAAGGATAAACTTAGCATATTCCGATGTTGCAGCACTTTCTTGTAACAATTCATCTTCAGAAGTACCTAAAGTAACGGTGGTCAAAGATTGTGTTTCACCACGAGTAAATAAAGCAGAGCCATGTGGAGAAGGTAAATAATCGATTTCCATTGTCAACGGGCGAACATCTTCCAAACCACGACCATCTAAGCGACGGCTTTCGTCCAAAATCATGTTACGTACCGTATAATACTGAAGATCTTCAAAGTATTTCTTAGCCAATTTACCATCCGCATCTGGCATCGGAGCATCTTCAGAATAGCTAGCTTTAAGATGTGTCATCATATAATCTGCAAGCTGTTTGTATTGTTCACTGCGATCGTGTTTTGCTGTTCCGCCGCGAGAAATTTCCATCATTCTTGCGCTAGCAAAATCTTCAACTTTCTTTTTAAGTTCTTCTTTGTTTTCAGCAGGAGCATATGCGCGCTTAGATGCAATACCTACTTTTTCACGAAGCTCATGTTGCGCCTTTATTTGAACACGAATCGCTTCATGTGCCAATTCAATGGTTTTGACAAGGTCTTCTTCTTGGCATTCTTTTGCCTCGCCTTCTACCATCATTATGTTCTTATCGGTAGCTGCAATGATGAAATCCATATCCGCATCTTTCATTTCAGTGCGGGTAGGGTTAATTTTATATTCGCCATTAATACGGCCTACACGTACTTCAGAAATAACTTCTTGAATAGGCACATCTGAAACAGCCAATGCAGCAGAAGCAGCCAAACAAGCCAATGCATCCGGCATGATTTCTGGGTCAGAAGAAATAAGATTTACTATTACTTGTACTTCACAGTAATAATCTTCAGGGAAAAGTGGACGCAATGCGCGGTCTATCAAACGAGAAATTAGCACTTCATAATCGCTTAAGCGTCCTTCTCTTTTAAAGAATGAACCCGGAATGCGACCAGCAGAAGCAAATTTTTCTTGGTAATCTACGGTTAAAGGAAAAAAAGATTGTCCGGGCTTAGGCTCGGAAGTGGCTACTACAGTAGCCAATAACATACAATTACCCATGCGCACAACTACAGAACCGTCTGCTTGACGGGCGAGTTTGCCTGTTTCAATGGATATTTCGCGACCGTCTGCGAGTTTAAACGAGACGGAAATCGGATTCGGAATCATACAAATTGTTTTGGCATCATTAAATAAAGATATTCCCAACATAACGGATGTTGGGAATGCCTTTTTGTTGTTTATTATAACTACTTACGGAGACCGAGTTTTTCAATAAGCTGACGGTAGCCGGTAATGTCCGTACGTTGCATATATTGCAAAAAACGCTTACGACGACCTACCAACGTCATCAAACCACGATGCGTAGAAAAATCTTTCTTATTTTGTTGAAGATGGTTAGAAATATGATTGATACGCTCAGTCATTTGAGCAATTTGCGCCTCGATGGAACCTGTATTTTTATCGTTTCCGCCATAGGTTGCGTAAATCTTTTTCTTTTGATCTAAAGATAAATGCGACATTGTAATAATTGTTTTTCTTTTTTAAAAATTTGAGCGGCAAAGATAGGCTTAGAACCAATAGAAAAGCCAAACTTTAAAAAAATATTATCATTGAAAATCAATTAGTTATAGAATTTGTGAACTAATTGATTAACTAAGTTAAAGAAAACACTACCTACAAAGTATCTCAGCTCAATTCTTCTCTACTAATACATCCTATCTCATTATTTTCTTTCACCGTTCACCATTTTACTTTCTACTTTTGACTTTTAACTTTCCATCTTGTACGTCACATCAAATACTATTGTTGCCCTTGCCACACCATCAGGTGAGGGCGCCATTGGCATCATTCGCCTCAGTGGTGCTGAAGCCATTTCCATAGTTCAAAAAATATGGAAAGGCAAAAAAATTTTTGAGCAAAAGACCCACACCCTTCATTTTGGTAGAATCGTAAGTGGCACAACTATCATTGATGAAGTCGTAGTAAGTCTTTACCAAAATCCAAGAAGTTATACTGGAGAAGATGTAGTCGAAATCAGTTGTCATGGTTCGCAGTACATTGTCGAAAAAATAATGGTACTCTGTGCCGAAAACGGTGCAGTTTATGCCAAGCCCGGTGAGTTTACGCAACGTGCCTTCCTCAATGGAAAACTCGATCTCACCCAAGCTGAAGCAGTTGCCGATTTAATTGCCAGCCAAAGTAGTGCTGCCCATCATGCTGCTATCCACAATCTACGAGGTGGTTTCAGTCACGACCTTAAAGCCATTCGTGAAGAACTCATCAAGTTCAGCGCATTGATTGAATTAGAATTAGATTTTAGTCAGGAAGATGTGGAGTTTGCCAATAGAAGTCAGTTCCTCAGTTTAATTGAAAATTCAAAATTCAAAATTCAAAACCTCATTGATTCCTTCCGCCTTGGAAACGTAATAAAGCAAGGTGTAAAAGTGGCTATCATTGGCAAACCCAACGTAGGCAAAAGCACTTTACTCAATGCTTTGCTCAATGAAGAGCGCGCAATAGTAAGTGAAATTGCAGGCACCACTCGCGACACAATCGAAGAAACCCTTAACATCAGTGGTATTCTGTTTCGCCTCATTGATACTGCAGGGATTAGAGAACATACTCTAGATGTTATTGAAAGTATCGGCATCGAACGCAGTAAAAAAGCAATGCTAGAAGCAGATATTGTTGTCTATCTCTTCGACCTCACCAATTTCGATGAACAGGAGTTACTGAATACCATTAAAGAAATACAACAAAGTGGTAAAACCTTTTTAGTAGTTGGCAATAAAGCTGACTTAGCTGCGCATAAAGTACTTTCTTCCTTTCCATTTGAAATCATGTCTCTTTCTGCAAAAAATGAAGGAGCGCAATTTTTACGCGAAGCTATTTTTCAAAAAGCAACTGATGGTAAACTTAATACCGAAGGCACTATCATCACCAATGCCCGCCATTGTGCTGCTTTGAAAGAAGTGCTGCAATCTTTGCTAGATGTTCAGTCGGGATTCGACAATAAAATTCCAAGCGATTTAGTTGCTCTCGACATTCGGCGTTGTCTTTATTTCCTTGGAGAAATTACCGGCGAGATTACAAACGAAGACAAACTCGACTACATCTTCAGTAAGTTTTGTATCGGAAAGTAATGTTCATTTTTTAACTTCACACCCGATGAATTCCTACCGTTACGATGCTAAGAAAAGAAAGCAATGGGTGCTTGAAAAAGTAACTCGTTTGAAAACTGTTCGCCAAATTTTAATGGAAGCTTCTATCACTAGAGCTACTTTATACAATTGGATTGAAGAGTTTAAGGGGGATAAAGATTTTGAACGTGAAGCAGAGAACTTTAGAAAGCCAGCTGCACAAAAAATCATTAAAACATCGAAGCCAGAATTACTGAATCAAGTCTCAACTGATGGCGACGAGAAATACCAAATGTTGGTGTCGTCTATCGCTGCAATTGATAAAAACAAAAGCTTCTCTAAAAGATTAGTAGCAGTACTCATCAAACGTTACACAATCAATGCAGCTCAGGCATGTGCTATTGCAGGTATTGACACCGAAACCTATGGCTACAAACCTCGCAAACCCGAAGTGGAAGACTATGTGGTTTATGATGCATTGGTAAAAACAATTCATTCCAATAAAACCATCAGCTTCGATGATTTGTGTGTCATTTGCTTAGAGAAAAATCCAACATGGACACGCAAACAAATCAAGCGTGTTTATCGTGATGGAATGGTTTACCTCGAACGCACACGCAAGAATGCAAGCGAGCAAAAAACCAAATCAAGTGAAATTGCAGTTGCAAAAAACAGAATTCAAAAGCCAGGAGCATCTTGGGTTTTGGGCATGCTGAATGAAGGCAAAGATTCGGTATTGTATATTGTGGATGATGAAACAAAAACTCCTTTAAATGCCCATATTTTCAGCAATTCATTGAAACTAAATAATGTGCTTTCCTTCCTCGAACAATGCATTCTTGAAAACGGATTACCTAAACGTATGAAGTTGCCCAACATTGCTGTCTTTTCATCACGCGAAATCATTCGCTGGTCATGGCAACATAAGATGGCGTTGGTGACACTCTCTTTAGAAAAAGAGGAGAACAATAAATTGTTTGATTCCTTAGGAGAAAAAATAAGAAACGTGCTGAATGAGTTTAGATAAACTTCAAGCCACAGGGTTTCTAAATTTTCCAATTCAATATCTCAACAGCAAAAACTATTGATATATAACCCTGCACAATCTCCCTCCTCACACCTTATTTTTGCGCGCTTAATAATTGTTTTTTGAAAAGGAAGAAAAAGTATACCGTAGAAAACCTAACCATTGCCGCTTATGCCGCTGAGGGAAAAAGCATTGCTCACCTTGACGATGGCAAAGTGTTGTTTATAGAAAATGTCATTCCCGGTGATGTGGTAGATGTGTTTGTGCACAAGCAAAAAAAGAATTGGGCTGAGGGAAGAATGATGCGTTTGGTGCAACCTTCGCCCGATAGGCTCGTTCCTTTTTGTCAGCACTTTGGTGTGTGTGGTGGTTGCAAGTGGCAAATGCTTCCTTACGAAAAACAATTGCAGTTCAAACAACAACAAGTCCTTGACCAACTGACACGCATTGGGCATATCGACCTCCCCGAAATGGACCCTATATTGGGCAGCCCCAAGCAACAGTTTTACAGAAATAAATTAGAGTTCACGTTTTCCAACCAACGCTACCGTACCAATGAAGAAATAAAAGCAGCCGATGGTGCCGCGTTTTTGCCCGAACCTGCTTTGGGTTTTCATGCGCCTGGTTTGTTCGATAAAGTAGTGCCCATCGAGTCTTGTTATCTTCAGCCGGACCCATCAAATGCCAGCTTAAAAGCATTGAGAGCAATTGCCGAGCAAAACCAATTTGCGTATTACGATTACAAAGAACAAAGAGGATGGCTGCGTAATGCCATTGTTCGCGTAGCAACCACGGGCGAAGTGTTGGTGAATGTGGTGTTTCAGCACGAGGATAAAAAGAATCGGGAGTTGATGCTCGATTATTTATTGGCGCAAGTGCCCAATATCACCACGCTTCACTACACCATCAATCCAAAAGTAAACGACAGCATTTACGATCTCGATGTGATTACCTATCATGGCAAAGGATTTATAGAAGAAAAGCTCGAAGATTTTAAGTTTAAGATTTCACCAAAATCATTCTTTCAAACCAATACCCAACAGGCAGAAGCCTTGTATCAAGCCACACGCGCTTTTGCAGGACTTACAGGCAATGAAGTGTTGTATGACCTTTATTGTGGCACAGGAAGCATTGGCATTTTTTGTTCGCAAGGCGCTAAAAAAGTCATTGGCATTGAAGTGGTAGAAGATGCTATTAAAGATGCGAAAGTGAATGCGGCGCTTAACAATTTGAATCATTGTTTGTTTTTTGCAGGCGATGTAGCAGCCATTTGCACCGATGCTTTTTTTAAAGAACACGGCAAGCCCGATGTCATCATCACCGACCCGCCACGCGCAGGCATGCATGAAAAATTAGTGCAACAACTCTTGAAAATGAAAGCACCGAAAGTGGTGTATGTAAGTTGCAATCCTGCCACACAAGCAAGAGATTTAGCGTTGTTGGATGAGGTTTATAAAATCACTAAAATGCAAGCGGTGGATATGTTTCCACATACCCACCACATTGAAAATATTGCCCTTTTAGAATTGAAGTGAGAAATCCTCTATGAACAGAGATGAAGTAAGGGGCGAAGCTTCTTTATTATTGCTGCGTTGCAGTATAAATGACGTCGGTTGAATAAGTACCCGAAGGACTATTAAATCCAGGAGTAGCTTTATACTTAATAGTGAAGTTTTGATTGCCACCATAAGTACAGTTTTGAAAGAGTGTTTTTGAGTTTGAATTGATGTTGTTAAAACTGTTTGAGCTAAAATTGTTTCCAATAGAACCTCCAGTGTTATTGGATGTTACCATGATTCCAAGAACACTAGGTACTGACATGGTTGTGTTTTGTGAAGCGGAACCAGTGTAAGTAAATTGATTAGAAGAACTGTTTACAGTAACAGTAAAGTTTTTGTTGGAACGAACATATAAGTCAATATCGCTACTAATAACACCATTTTGAAAATCAGTAACTGAATTGAAAGGAAGTGTTACAGTAGGACCTGTAGTGCTGTTGTTGCTATTAAATTTGATTTCAAGAGCATTACTTAAAGCAAGTTGCACATTTTGTTGTGCGGTACCAGAAGCATTGCTTTGAGCAAATATTGCTGTTTGAAAACCAATTGCAACTGCTGCGATTAAAAGAAGTTTCTTCATTGTTTTGTTTTGTTTGCTCGTTGAATCATAGACTTTGGCGAGCTGTTTTGTTAGTGTGTCTTTGTTTTGTTTTAAACCCTTTCGGAGTTTTTGTTTTACTTTGATGACACAAAGATGAAATAAGATTTCACCTGCTTCAAACAAATAGAAAGGGTTAACTGTTTTTTTGCAGTCAGTTAACTAATCATTAGAAAATCCTTTGAGAATATTACTGAGGAGTAAGGGTGTATAAAAGTGCAATAGAGTAGATGCCTCCTTTAAAATTGAACCCTGGATTGAATTTCATGTCCACATTGAAATTAGTGCCCGAAATTGAATTGCCTGTTTTGTTTCCTGTTTTCAAGTTAATACCATTTGTGTTCAAGGAGAGGTAAGTTCCACTAGAAGATGTTTTTAAGCTTAGCACACTTGCTGGCATATTTGTACTTGCCCCTGATGACATTGCCGTAAAATAGTTGTTTTGAGCTTGAACTACCACAACCCAAGAAACATTGCTTTTAATAGTCGCTGTAACATAATTACTCATCACAACGCCATTAAAATAATCGTCGAGGGAAGAAAGACTAGGGATCGTTGTGCCTCCAATAATGGAAATAGACTGAATTGCTGAAACACTAATTGTACCATTTGCGTTTCCAGAAAAGGAATATTGAGCAACTACTGTAGTAGCTGAAAAAAATAAAACAAGTATGGACAATAATCTTTTCAAGGCTGTGTCATTGTAAATAGGATATTGAAACTATAACTCCCTGGCACTAAAGCATAAGTTGGCGGAGACAAAATTAGGTTGTAGTAGTAGCTATAATAATTAGAGGCGCTAGGCATTTTTTTTTGGCTAAAAAGAAGTTGATCAGTACTATTTAATGCAATTGGCGCAGTAATTAAATTATAGTCCTTATTGCTGTTGTCATTAGTCCAATCAATTTTCAAAAATGGAGAAGGTACAGTAAATCCTGATGGGTAAGTTAAGTTATTCAATCGCGCATAAATGCTGCAATTGCTTGCCTTGCTCATAACTTGAATGGTTAATGCATTCTGAATAGTCTGGTCAGACTCAATATTGTTTGGGCTTGTGATGAGAAAGTTTAAAGTGCTATTTAAGTTGATTTGAATATAATTGGACTGGTTTTGAGAATGTGCGTTTATACACAATAATAGTAACAAACAAAGTCTAATTATTGTATTCATCTTTCAATAGTTCACTTGATAATTTGGGTATTGACAAAATTGCTTTTCTTTGTGTAACAAAACTATTTAATTGAGAATGAAACAAACAAAATTTTTTCTGCTCAGCCTTACAATATTAATTGCTTCTACTTTTATTGCTAAGTCACAACCTAACTTAGGTGTTTACCCTACAATTCTTGAATATCATTTAACAGGAGGACAATCAGAGTCTAAGTCAATACATTTAACCAACAACTCACCAGATACTGTTCAATTTAGGCTGTATATCAACGATTGGTTTAGAGATACATTAGGCGGTCATGCCTATTTTCGTGCGGATACATTACCACAATCTTGTGCTAAATGGCTTACGTTTGACAAGAACTTCGTTCAGTTAGAAACAGGCAAATCAACGGATGTAACTGTAAAACTTTCTTTGCCTGATGATGGTGTTTCAACCGACCGAATGCGTTGGGCAATGCTATTTATTGAAACAGTAGAAGAAAAGAAAAACATAAAAGAAAAAGGAACTCAAGCGGCTGTAAGGAACGTTTTAAGAATTGGTGTCCATGTGTATCAAACCCCACCAGCTATCACTGAAAAAGCTATAAAAGTAGTTGACTTAACACCTGTTCCTAAAACAACGAATACTTTCCAATTACTTTGTCAAAATACAGGGAAGGTCATGGTAGAATGCAAATCATATCTCATTCTTAACTCCATGGCTGACGGAAAAGAAACAAAATTGGAACCAGTTGAATTTCCAATGTTTCCTGACCAAAAAAGGTATGTTATTTTTGAACTCCCAAAAGACTTTCCAAAAGGAAAATACTCAGCTCAAGGCGTGCTTGATGCCGGCGAAGATGTTTCGCTTGAAGCAGTGGAAAATATAATTGACGTGAAATAATCAGGAATGATATTTTAAAAGAGCCACTTACTATTAGTGGCTCTTTTAGTTGAATGATAATTGAAATTGATGTGCAGCTTTATAAAGCTTTGATAGGCTGATTATTTTTATTTTCCTTCCTACAAACTCAATAATACCATCGTGTTTTAATTCCGACAGGAGCCTTATTGATGTTTCGGTTGCAGTGCCAACAAGATCAGCAATTTCTTCCCGAGTTAATGATATATTGATGGTTGCGTTATCTTCCTCAAAACCATAGGTGTCCTTTAAAAACAACAATGCTTTTGCCATTCTTTCTCTAACGGGTTTTTGTGCAAGTTCCGTAATGTGATCTTCAGCATGCCTTAAGTCAGATGCAAGAAGTTTGATCATATTTTGTGCTAGACCATTATTTTTATCTAAAACATAAAAGAATATTTCTTTTGGGAAAAAACAAATCCTTGCATCTTCTAAAGCCACAGCATTAGCATTGTATTTTTCATTACAAAAAAGAGCGCGATATCCAATTAGGTCACCAACTTTTGCCAAACGTACAATTTGCATTTTCCCTTCATCTCCATTATGTTCAATTTTTACCTTCCCAGCATCTAAACAAAACAAACCAACGGGATGATTTCCTTCATGAAAAATATTTTGGCCTTTTTTGAAAAATAATATTGACTTGTTTTCATCGAACAACTGCCTTTCTTCAATTGTGAGGCAAGAAAAAATAATTGGGAAATTCAATTCACAGTTAGCTTGCTCCATTTGCAAGGTAAATTTCTTTCTCACAGGATAATAATATTTATTACAAAAGTACTCACATGATCACTCTTTTCCTTGACGTGTATCAATAGGATATATGACAGCGGTCATGAATATCTTTAAGTCATTTCTGCTATTTTGACAATCTAAGTTGGTTGAACTCTATAATTCATTAAATTTGGCAGTAAATATGTAATCTATGAAAAAATTGTTTTTAGCACCCATCTTCATTATGCTTCTTTTTTCTTGTGCTAAAGAACAAAATGAATTGCCTCTTAATGGTACTGTCAGAATTAATATTAGCCATTACGCCGAGTATAGATTAACGCATAAAACACTTGATCCTAATACGAACGAATTGATTATCGACACTTCTACTTCGTTAAAACCACTTGTTTTTGACACTTTAATCTATGAAAAGACCTTAGGCGAAAAATTCAGTCTTTATAAACTTGAATACTATCTGTCGAACATTACATTTTGGCGAAACGATAAAGCTTATTATACAGCTGACACAATTGTGTATATTAATGCACGTGACATAAATAATAGCATCATTCTGTCTTATATACCAACCGGAAGTTATGATAAAGTCACATACTTAATTGGCATTGGTAGTAACCGTAATATTCATGGTTATTTACCAGCAACCAATGACAATGTAAATATGGAATGGCCAAGTAGTATGGGTGGTGGTTATCATTTTATGAAAATGGAGGGTTACTGGAAAAATAATACAACACATAAAATCCAATCTGGTTTTGCTATGCACATTGGTTCAAACGGTTACGCTGCATACGGAGAATACAGACCTATGAACTTTAAAGTTATTTCCGGTAATGTGAATGTCGTTAATTTTAGGATGAATGTAAATGAATGGTGGAGATCACCGAATTTGTATAGCCTTGACATAAATGGTAACAATTATACCATGGGAGATACAGCAAAAATGAGGCAGATAAAAGAAAACGGAATGAACGCCTTCGATATTTATCAATAATAATGAAATTATATTTATGAAACGATTTGGGTTAATTCTATTTCTAATTGTAGTTTGTTTTGCAGCATGTAAAAAAAGCTCTGACAATGGTAATCTCATTAAATTAACCCCCTACAAAATCGTACCGCCAGCTTTTTATCCAGACATGGTAATTCCTTCGGATAATGAACCTTGTGTAGAAAAAATAAAATTGGGGAGAATGCTTTATTACGACCCACAACTATCTAACGATGGAAGATACTGTGCTCAATGTCATCTACAGCAGTTAGGATTTACTCAGACAGACATGTATCTAAACGTCATGCCAGTATTGCCTCATGTAAATCTTGCTTGGTACACTAATTACATGTGGGATGGCTCTCAAAAAGGATCCCTAGAAGACCTCATGTTTTTTGAAGTAAAAGATTTTTTTAAAGCAGACCTCAATAAGATCAACAATATTCCTCAATACAAATCCCTTTTCAAATCTTACTTCGGTGTTGATAAGATTACTTATAAGGAACTAGCTTATGCCATGGCTCAATTTACTAGAACCATGATTTCCAAAAATTCCAAGTACGATAAATATTTATTAGGAGAAGCATCGCTTACCAATGATGAAGAAGAGGGAAGGAAAATTTTCTTTACTGAAAAAGGAGATTGTTTTCATTGCCACACCAATCCTATGCTATCTGACAATTTAATGCATAATACAGGTTTAGATAGTTTGTATAATAAAGAAGCAGACAAAGGACATTATAATGTTACTAAGAACAATCTTGATTTGGGGAAATTCAGAACTGCAAACCTCCACAATGTTGCCTTGCGTTCTTACTTTATGCATGACGGTCGATATAAGTCTTTAGAAGAAGTAGTGGAGTTTTACAATAGTGGTATGAGAAAAGTTTCAAATCTCGACCCTATTATGACCAAGCCGGGAAAAGTGAATGGACTAAAACTATCCGATCAAGAAAAATACCAACTTATACAATTCTTGAAAACTTTTACTGACAACACTTACATATCTGATACTAGTTTTTCAGCGCTATAGGTTATTGCCAATATTAACTAAAAGCTATTCCGAATTGGAGTAGCTTTTTTGCTGCTGCATATTTTTTATGTTTTTCTCAACGATTGAGATTACTATCTTAATAATTTTTGTTTTCTACTTCCATTACCTTTGCCCTGAAATTTAATTATGCGCATTTCCAAAGAAGTAAGAATTGGTGCTTTAGTGACTATTTCACTCTTAGTATTAATAATTGGCTTTTATCTTTTAAAAGGAGCCAATATTTTCTCTGGTGAAAACAACTATTACGTATTCTATACCAATGTTCAAGGTTTGCAACCTTCTTCCCCTGTTCAAATCAAAGGATTGACGGTGGGTAGGGTAGTGAAGATAGAGTTAGTAGAGGGAGGAAAAGTAATGGTAAAATTGGCGGTAAATAAAAAAGCTGAACTACCCCAAGGAACCATAGCAAAGCTTTCGTCAATGGATTTGTTGGGCACCAAAGCAGTAAGCCTTGAATTAGGTACTGCTACTCAAATCATTCAAGATGATGATACACTCGGTACTGGATTGGAAGATGGTGCTATTGAAGCGGTTTCAGCAGAGGTAACTCCTCTTCTTCGTGACCTTCGTAAAACAGTAAACATTCTTGATACCGCCCTCGCTGGCATCAATGCTGTATTAGATGTTCGCACAAGAACGAGCATTCAACATAGCGTTGCTAGTATCGAAGAAATTACCGCCAATTTTGCAGCTCTATCCAACAGTTTGAATGCTCAAACAGGTAAAGTGAATTCGATTATTGACAACACCAACAGTATCAGCACTAACCTTGCTAAGAACAACGAACACATCAACCATATCATTGCCAATACCGATAAAATATCAGAACAAGTTGCTAGCGCTCCTTTAAAAGAAACTATTGAAGAGTTGGAAAAAACTGTGAAAGAATTGAAATCTCTTTCTCAAAAAATGAATAGTAAAGAGGGGAGTGTGGGTATGATGATGAACGACAAAGGTTTGTACAATAACCTTACTTCTTCTCTTAAATCTTTAGACGAATTGATGGCAGATATGAAAGCCCATCCTCACCGCTACATCAATGTTTCTATCTTTGGACGTCATAAAGATTAAACTGTCACTTTTCCTTTGAGCTTTTTTAAGTATAAAATAAACATCCTCTGTGCATGTTGTCTGATGGTTTTTGCTTTTTTGGCAAATGCACAGCAGGCTAAAGACACAGCAGGCACCATGTCCATCAATATTGAAGGGGCTAAGCGTTTGGTGCAAGACAAAACCGATACCGCAACTATTTTTAGGTTTTATGGCGATGTGCGTCTCAGTCAAGGCACAACTGTAATGACTTGCGACACAGCTTTTCTCAATCAAGAGGCCAACAATATGGAAGCCTTTGGCAATGTCAATATTGTGCAGGCAGGGGGTACTTCGGTGATGAGTAATTATCTGCGTTATACTGGCAATACCAAATTGGCTTATCTCCATGGCGACGTAACTCTTTCTGATGGTAAAAACTCGCTTTGGTCGGAGGAATTGAATTATGACCTCGGCAATAAAATAGGCAGCTATAACAACGGCGGCACTTTGAAATCGGAAGCAACTACAGTGTCGAGCAACATTGGTGTTTATCATGTCAAAGAAAAAGACGCACGGTTTTCGGAGGATGTGTATGTAACTGACCCGCAATACAATGTCACTTCTACCGACCTTGGCTATAATACCGAAACCAAGATGGTCACTTTCTTTGGCTCATCAACCGTCATCAGTGATAAATCAAAGCTCATTACCAATAGCGGCACTTGGGATGGCAAAAACGAAGTGGCACATTTTCGCGAGCGTTCTTCTGCCGAAAACAAAGACCAATACATAGAAGCCGACTTCCTCGACTATGATAAAAGAACAGGCATTGGCATTGCCAAAGGAAATGTTTATGCCTTAGATACCGCCATGCACACCACGCTTTATTGTGGGTTGGCTGTTTATAATGAAAAGACAAGGCAAACTCGTGCTTATCAAAAACCGGTGATGAAGAAGGCAAATGTCAACGACAGCTTATACATCCGTGCCGATACATTTTATGTTGCGCCTGTAAATGTGCAAACAGATTCTATTCAAACAGAAAAGAAAGAGCTTTCTTCTAAAACAAAAATCAAGAAAGTGGTCGTTGCCGATACCATGCAGGCCGACTCCACCATCAAGCGCTTCTTCATTGGTTTTCATCACGTACTTGTATTTTCCGATAGTCTTCAGGCGCGGGGCGATAGCATCAGTTTCTCGCAGCAAGACTCTATTATGCGCCTTATGAAAGACCCTATAGCTTGGACAAGGAAAGGACAAATCACCGGCGATACCATTATGCTTTTCATCGCCAACAACAAACTCGACAAACTTTTTATTCCTAAAAATGCTATTTCCGTTTCGCGCAGCGGACCCGAGAAAGCCAATATGTACGACCAAATTCAAGGCAAAACAATGACTGGCATTTTCGATAGCAATGTGCTCAAAGAAATCATTGTCTTCCCCAATGCCGAAGCCATATATTATGCCACCGATGACGACGGCGCTTATATGGGTGTCAATCAGGCTTCGAGCGATAAAATGAAAGTGTTTTTCGATAGCAATAAGATTGAAAAAATAGTTTTCGAACAAGAAATCAAGCAAACCATGACCCCCATGAAGCAGGCAAAGATGGAAGAACTGCGCCTCAATGGTTTTCGTTGGGATGAAGGGCTAAGACCCCGTAGTGTGTCAGAGTTATTTATGTTTGAAAGCGAAGAAGAGAAGGCACTAGAAAAACAAGCAGAAGCAACCCCAAAAGCCACCGAACCCAAGAAAGAGACTAAAAAGAAAAAGGGTAAGAAGAAGTAAAGAACCAATACAACGCTGCAATCCACATCCCAAAAAATGATGATTCTCGTCATTGTTGATTGTTTAATTTTCATCTGTTTTTATTTTTGTAAAAACATTTTATCATGGCTTCTAATTCCGAAACAGGACACGGTATAAACGTCAACAATTTCAAGTTAGTAATTGACAAAATAACCGCAATAGGCGCAGGTTACAACACGAGCAACCCCGACATCAAAATTCCAAACATGACAACTGTTTGGACAGCTGCCGACACCGCTCATCAAGCAATATTAACCATTGCCCCAACCACAAAAAATCCCATCAACAATCGCGAAATTATCTTCGAACCAACCGACAAATTGGTTACAAGAATGTTGGCAATGTACAATAGCTCAAAGGCTACCGACCAAGCCAAAGCAGATGCCAAAGGACTTGCCGACCGCTTCCGTGGTTCCAATGTCAAAGTAGATACACTACCCAACGGCACACCCGACCCCAACTCCGTTTCCAACAGCCATCTTGGTTTTATTCAAAAACAAGAATCCTTCAAACAACTTGTCGAACTTTTGAAAGCAGATGCTACCAACTACAACCCCAACGAAGCCGACCTCAAAACCACAGCACTCACCACATTAGCAGCAAGTATGAAAACTGCTAACGATGGCATAGGCGCCATCCTTGCACCCCTCGAAGTAGCACGCACTACAAGAAACAAAGCCCTCTACACCGAAAAAACAGGAATAGTCGATCTTGCTCAAACCTGCAAAGAATACCTCAAAGGCGCCTTCGGAGCCTCCTCTCCCGAATATAAAATGGTGAACAGTATCAAATTCACCCGACCTAAGAAAAAATAAATCAAGCCCTTCTAAAATAATAAAGCCGCTCATGGTTGGGCGGCTTTTGTTTTGAATCTATTGTAAAAGAAGTTTTACAACTTCGTTTTCATTATCACTTGTTATTATCCTTATGAAATAAATTCCTTTTGGTTGCTCAAATAAATTAATAGTCCCCTTCCTATTTAATGAAAAATCTTCTACAACTTTTTTACCCAAAACATCAATCACTTCATATTGAAATTCCTTTTTACCCTCAATATAAAATATACCAGTACTAGGGTTGGGTGAAACAATAAACTTCATAACATTAACATCACCAATACCTGTTATAGTACTAATGATGTTCGATTTCGTTTCACAACCAATACTATCTGTAACAACCAAATAATATACCGCTTCTTGACTTAAACTTAAAGAAGGTCCGTTAGCACCTACAATTAATGTATCATTTCTATACCATTGATAATTGCTGAAAACATTTGTAGATATTAATGTAGAACCCGAACGAGTGATATTAGGCAAATCATCACCACAAATGTTAAGTTTCCAAAAATTCAAATAATTATTTAATAGCCAAAAATTTCCCATCTTATCTCTAAAAGAATACCCTTGCGAAGGATAATGTTTATCTGTAAAAACACCTTGTACTCCATAGCTATAAGCAAGATTATTAACAGTATCATCTCCGCCCACCCAAGTCCATTCATTAATAATTGTATTGTATTTCCATAGCGTATTACGAGAATTTAACCCTATTGAATATCCACCATACAACCACAAATTATTGTCATAATCAACCCAATTGCTAGCACCTGACGAAATTGCAGGCGGTATATTATTAGGGGCAGAAATAAACTTTTCTCCATAATCCGCAATTATGTTACCCATTGTATCACCACTCATCCATGTCCATGTATTCGTTGCCATTTCATATCGCCACATATCTTGTCCATTACCCCATACCCAAAAATTTCCAAAATTATCTATCCAATATACAGCTGCCGATTTCCCTCTAGGTTTTGAATTAATATCAGGAACTCCCTTAGTTCCCCATACCGCAAATTCATTTCCTGCCATGTCACCTTTTACCCACATCCATTGATTCAAAGAAATATCGTATTTCCATAAGTCATTTCTACTACCCCATGACGGCGTTTGCCCCCCAAATAACCATAAATTCCCAACAGAGTCTGTCCATGAACTAGCATCCCGTCTTGCGGCAGGATTGTTTAATATTGAATACACCCCCTTAGTTCCATAGTCCCCAAATTGCCAACAACCATTACTGTCCCCATTTACCCAAGTCCATTCATTTGTCCAAATATTGTATTTCCAAAAGTCATTGATATATCCAAGAGTGTCTGCTACATACCCATCGCCCCCATACAGCCACAAATTATTCTCTTTGTCAACCCAAGTTATTCCCTTTTGTCTAGCACCAGGAGTATTTATAGGAGAAGACACTCCTTTGGGTGAATAAACCCCATGTTGGTTCACAATCGTATCACCACTCATCCATGTCCATTCATTTGTTGAAAAATCATACCGCCATAAATCATTCATTTTATTTGCTTGGATATTAAACCCCCCAAATACCCAAAAATTGTTGGAAGTATCTTTCCAATTCATGGTCCAATATCTAAACCCGGGATAATTATTTATTGAAGGCACCCCCTTAATTCCATAATGTGCATGTGTAATAAAATTACTGTCTCCATACATCCATGCCCATTCATAGTTTTTACCCGATACCTTTAAGATAGTAAACAATAATAAAAATACAGTTAAGTTAAATGTCTTTTTCATGCATTGTTATTTTTTTTGAAAGGTAATTAAATAAGACTATCGAAACAATAATAATTCACTATAGCAAATTCATTCCATAGGTATATCATCCCATTCCATCATTATCTCATCATATTCCATCTGTATGTCATCCTATTCCATTAATATCTCATCCGGTTCCATCGGTATCTCATCCGGTTCTATCAGTATCTAATCCAATTCCATCAGTATCTCATCCGGTTCTATCAGTATCTAATCCAATTCCATCAGTATCTCATCCTGTTCCATCGGTATCTAATCCCATTCCATCAGTATGTCAATCTATTCCATCAGTATCTAATCCTATTCCATCAGTTTATCATCCAGTTCCATCAGTATGTCATCCGGTTCCATAGTTTTGCATATCTTTGTCCTCAATAAAAACAAACAATCATGCTAGTCCTCAACCTCCACAACCTCCTCAACGACAAAGGCATCGAACAACACAACCTCTTCCTCCAAAAAATCGGCATCCACCGTTCCACTGCCTCCAACATCCTCAATTCCAACTTCACCTTCATCAACATTCTCCATATCTCCAAAATTTGCCACGCCCTCAACTGCCTCCCTTCCGATCTTTTCGTTTGGGTCGATTCCCCTTCCCATCCACTCACCGAAACCCACGCCTTACAAAAACTCAAAAAGAAAAACACACCACCCCTCACCACCCGAATCCGCAACCTCAACCCCGATCAACTCGACCAACTTTCCACACTCCTCGAAGGCATCGAAAAACAACAATAAACACCAACAATTTCCTCCAATTTCCTCATTCCTTTTTTGAAATTAGTTGAAAATACTGCCTGTAAAAACAATCTTTTGCACTACATAAATAATGCAACTGCAACATTCTTACAATTCATGAATAGCAAGTAGAGGCACTGCACAATGTTGAATCAAAGTAGTTGTATGGCTTTTATGAAAAATGCGCTCAAAGAAGGAATGATGATGGGGCGCTATTACCAACCAGTCCATGTTATGGGTATTTACAAAACCATTAATCACTTCATCAGCGTTTTGCCCTTGTAGCAAATGATATTCGGGCTTTACTTTCATCAGTGCTTGATGAACAATTGAGTCTTCATAAATTGATTCAGGTGAAACATCCTTGTTGTTATCGTTCACATTCACCACATGCAATTCTGCTCCTAGAATTTGAACCCAATCAGCTAATTGTTGTAGCTGTTCATGGTTTTTATGAGATTTAAAATCGCAAGCAAAACCTATTTTTAATGGGCGAGCATAACTAATTTTTGAAGGCACTGCCAACACAAATTGTTTTACATGCTTCATCACACTTGTCACATTGCTGCCCAACCAAAGCATCGTTGAGCCTTCGCCACTATTACCCATCACTACTATACTAATAGGATTTTCAGAAGCATAATCATCAATACAATCATGCAGGTCGCCCATCATGAATACAGATTCAATCTTCAACTGTGGATATTCTTTGCGTAGTCGTTCAGTAAAAGCATCGAACCTCCCTTCTGCAATTTCCTGTCCCTCATTCAATGGCATAATCATCATTGGGTCTTCATTGATGTTCACGGGCATCATAAATGCATGAAGCAACACAACAGAATTGTTTTGGTCAATGGCCATACTACAGCCAAAATGAACTGCATTGTTTGCAACATCTGAAAAGTCGGTGGGAATGAGTATTGGTAGCATGCGAATATTATTTTTGTGGAGAAAAGTTACAGATTTATTCTTTATCGAAAAAAGCGCATGACCATAATCACCAAAATGCTTTCTTAAAATTTATCCATGAAAATCACTGAGCCAACTATATCCTATGTTTTCATTTCCTACAATGCTGTTAGTAAAATGATAGCAGCCATTAATCAATTGAAAGAGCACGAAAAGGAAACATGGCATTGCATCATTCTTGATAATGGATCTGATGATGATACTGGATTTCAAGCAAGGAAAATGGTAGATGCCGACCCAAGAATTCGATATGTTTATCAGCAAAAACAGTCGATAGAAATAGCTCGTAGCAATGCAATGGAACTCTGCCTTAGCGAGAATGTTCGATTTGTAGAAATTGAATAACAGGTAGTGGAGCTCAGAAAATCAATAGTTTTTCTTCTAAAAATCAGCCCTATATTTTTTCATTTATCCCATTTACCTTTGCGCCGTTCTAAAACAATTTTATCATGAGTTTTATTTCCAGCATTACTGCCCGCCAGATACTTGATTCGCGTGGCAATCCTACAGTTGAAGTAGATGTGCAAACCAGCGATGGACACATGGGTCGTGCCGCTGTCCCATCAGGAGCTTCCACAGGAAAACACGAAGCAGTTGAACTTCGTGATGGTAACAAAAAAATATACTTAGGTAAAGGTGTGTTGAAAGCAGTTGAGCATGTCAACGACACTATTGCCGAAGAGTTATATGGTTGGGACATTACCGACCAACGTGGAATAGATGCAGCAATGCTTGCAATGGATGGCACAGAGAACAAAGCAAAGATGGGTGCAAACTCTATTCTTGCAGTGAGTCTTGCATGTGCTAAAGCTGCTGCAAGTTCAACTGGACTTCCTTTATATCGTTACGTAGGTGGAGCCAATGCAAAGACATTGCCTGTGCCAATGATGAACATCTTAAACGGCGGTGCTCATGCTGATAATAAAATTGACTTTCAAGAATTCATGGTAATGCCTATTGGCGCATCAAGTTTTAGTGAAGGACTGCGTTGGGGTGTGGAGATTTTTCACAATCTAAAAAGCGTATTGAAAGAAAAAGGGTATTCTACCAACGTGGGCGATGAAGGTGGTTTTGCTCCTGATATTCAAAGCAATGAAGAAGCGATTGAAACTGTTTTGAAAGCCATTGAAAAAGCAGGCTATAAACCAGGTGATGATGTGGCAATTGCCATGGATGCAGCCATTAGCGAAATGTATGACTCTAAAAAAGGAAAGTATGTTTTCCATAAATCAGATGGCAAGAGTTTGAGTAGTGAAGAAATGGTAGCTTATTGGGCAAAATGGTGCAGCAAATATCCTATCGTAAGCATTGAAGATGGTATGGATGAAGACGATTGGAATGGTTGGAAATTACTTACAGATTCCATAGGGAATAAAGTACAGTTAGTTGGGGATGATTTGTTTGTAACCAATGTAAAAAGATTAGACGAAGGCATCAAAAAAGGCATTGCCAATGGCTTGTTGGTGAAGGTGAATCAAATTGGTTCATTAAGCGAAACAATTGATGCTGTAACTATGGCGCAGCACAATCGCTACAACACCATTATGAGTCATCGTAGTGGAGAAACAGAAGATGCTACCATTGCCGATTTAGCAGTTGCGTTAAATTGCGGACAAATCAAAACGGGTTCTGCATCACGTAGCGACCGTATGGCTAAATACAATCAGTTATTGCGTATCGAAGAACAATTGGGAAGTAATGCCTTCTATCCTGGTTACTCTTTAAACTTTGGAAAATAATTTTTAAAAAGAAAGGCTTAGCTTAGCCATTGTAATGAAAAAGGTTTGGCAAATTATCACCAATAAATTTCTGATTACTGGACTTGCATTCGGTATTTGGATGGTTTGTTTTGATAACGACAATTGGACCAATCAAGAAGATAGAAAACAGGAATTGCGAGAAACAGAAAGGAATATAGCGTATCTAAAATCCGAAATTTCTCGCATGGAAAAAGAGCATTACAACTTAGTAAGCAATCCTGAAAAATTGGAAGAATACGCCCGAGAACATTACAACATGAAGCGCGACAGCGAAGACCTTTATGTGATTGAACGATAAAAAAATAAAAGCCACCTTGTTTCGGGTGGCTTTTTGATTATTGTTTTCTTCTTTTTAATTCCTTTTTGATTAATGAAAGCTCCCTTCCGGTTTGTCCTTTTACCGAAGTGTTTTCTTGAGCACGTCGCATGAGATAGGGCACCACATCTTTCACAGGACCGTAAGGCAAGTATTTAGCCACATGAAATCCTTCAGAAGCAAGGTTGAAAGTTATATTGTCGCTCATTCCTAAAAGCTGAGAAAAAATAACGCGTGAATGATTAGTAGGAATGTTGTGTTCCATCATGTATTGGGCCCCAATCATGCTGCTTTTTTCATTGTGTGTGCCAATGAAAACAGAAAATGTATCTAATCTTTCAAGACAGAAAATGACAGCTTCATCATAGTCTTTGTCAGTAGCTTCTTTATTAGGTTGAATAGGCGATGGGTATCCTTTTTCTATTGCACGAGTACGTTCTTTTTCCATATAAGCGCCACGAACAAGTTTTGCGCCATACACAATTCCATTTTCTTTTGCCCAATCGTAGCAATATTTTAAGAAAGGAAGAGAACCATGACAATAAAGTTGAAAAGTGTTGAAAATAATTGCTTCTACTTTATTGTATTTCAACATCATCGCATCCACCAATTCATTGCCTGCCTCTTGAATCCAAGTTTCTTCAGCATCAATCGAAACCTTCACTTTATGTTTAAACGCAGCTTCACAAATTGTATCAATACGTTTAACAACACGTTGCCATTCTTCTTGTTCGGCTTTCGTAAGCGGTTCTTTATTATTCACCTTTTCCATAAGGCTAAAGCGAGCAAAACCAGTAATCTTTAAGGCAATAAAAGGAATATTCTTTTTCCCAGCGGCATATTCAATAGTCTTCACAAACTCAGGAACAGCTTTGTCATATTCCTTTTCATCTTCTTTGCCTTCCACACCATAATCGAGGATAATGCCTACATCATACTTTGCTAACAGCTGAGCGGTAAGTGCGGCTTCACTCAAATTTTCGCCACCACAAAACTGTTTGAAAATGGTTTGCTTTATGATACTGTTGATAGGTAGCCCAATGTTCATAGCCCAGGAAGTAAAACCAATGCCCAACTTAGTAAGCTGAGAGGAGTTCATGAATGAAAAAAGAAAATGAGCCTGATTTAGATCGCGATTTGATTTGTAGCGGAAAGCTATTTCTGTATTATCGAAAGAAGGAAGCATAAATTGAATTGTTGGACAAATTTATGGTCCTTTTTTGGCAAGTTAATTTTCTGAAAAAAACTATGATTAAAAACAGTTTTTGCAATAATTTTTTTTGTCTTGTTGTAACAAGAATCTTTACCTTTACGCCAAATAAAATTTTTCAAAAAAAATCAACGATGAAAAAATTACTTTTACTTATGACTGCAACTATAGTTGCAGCAAACATTAACGCACAATCCTTATCAAATTCGGTTGTACGTGTTGGTGGCATAGACAAAAAAGAAAATGTCTATCTTAATAATGGCAGACAATTTTCTGGTGCTGTTAGAAGCAACAATGGAAATACTGCAAACAAAACTACGCTTGGTGGTTCCCGTTGGTATAACTATATTGATTGGATGTCAAAGTTGAATGCAAGTGTATTAAGTAATAGCCAATTTCCTTACATGTGGTTTCGTCCTGACATGTTTGGGATTTATTCAGATGGTTCTGGTGGTTTTGTAGCTGATACTATCCAATTTGCTACTTATGCAATGACATTTGACCCTATTAGTAATAATACAGATTTCAATAGTCCTACTGCATACCCTGGCGAAATTGCTGTAAAAACAGGTAATAGCTATACTTTAGATTCAGTAAAGGTTAGAGGTATTTACGGAAGAAACCCAGCAAAAGCAGGAATTGTAGATACACTTCGTTTCTCTTTTATTAATGGAAATGGCAGTTCAACAAACATGCCTTTCTATTATTTTACAGGTATGATGTCAAACTTTGGTTATGATACCGTACGTTTTGGTGCAATTTGGCATAACCCATCTACAAATACAGCCCTTAAAAACCCAGGTGCAACAGGTGCCCCTGCTGTTATTGTTAAGGATTTATTACTTACTGCTGCTTCAGTAAACGATACAGATGTTAATGGATTAAACGAATTTGCCGTAGCTGCTAACATGAGTGTTCCTGCTGGAAATTATGTAGGAGCAACTGTTACTTTCAAATCTGGAGATACTTATGCAGCATTTTCTGATACAGCTTACCGTGGTTCAATCAACCCTACAGCTCCATTCAAATATGGTATGTTCCGTCCATTATTTTTTGAACAAAATACCTCAGGGTTTCCAACATATACACCAGGAAATTGGAATATGGGTCATGTAAAATTTCTTCCTGAATCTCCAAGTTGGGATTCAATGTATGTTCCTGCCGTTGCATATACTGCTGGATTAAAGACCGAATTTCCTGATATGGATTTCCTTGTTTCTTGTCCAACATGTAATTTAACAGCTGTTGCTGATGTAAATACTATTCAAGGTGTTATTGGTGATGCTATTCCAACTCCAGCAAATCAAGAAGTAAGTATTTCTTATTCAATGAACAATAGTACTGACCTTAACTTTACACTTAATAATTCTTTAGGTCAATTGATTAGTTCACAAAGAATAAATAAAGCAACCAACGGTAAAGCAAGTTTCAATTTATCAAATATTTCTTCTGGTATTTATTTCTGTACTGTTGAAGCAAATGGATTAACCACTACAAAACGTATTGTTGTAGCGCATTAGTTTTTTGTTGAAATATTTTTTTTGAAAGGGTGGCTTAATTGCCGCCCTTTCGTTTTTTAAAAACATTCCTTTAATATTGCTCGCCTCTCATGAAAACTGAAAGGCGTTTTTTGAAATAAAAATTCGCAACTAATAAACTCCTAATGGCTAAAAACCTATTGATTGTTGAGTCGCCTGCCAAAGCCAAAACCATTGAAAAAATCCTTGGTAAAAACTTTGAAGTGAAATCCTGTTATGGACATATCCGTGATCTTGAAAAAGAGGATATGGGCATAGACATCAAAAACGGCTACAAACCCAACTATAAAGTATCAGATGACAAGCATAAAGTTGTCAATGACTTAAAAGCGCTTGCCAAAAAATCAGATGAAGTTTGGCTGGCAACGGATGAGGATCGTGAGGGAGAAGCCATTTCTTGGCATTTGTGTGAAGTGCTTGGTTTAAATCCAAAATTTACTAAGCGAATTGTCTTTCATGAAATAACGAAACCTGCCATTACCAAAGCTGTGGAAAATCCACGCACTGTGAATATGGATTTGGTAGACGCACAGCAAGCAAGACGTATTTTGGATAGAATTGTGGGCTTTGAATTATCGCCAGTTTTGTGGCGCAAAATGAGTATGCGCAACAATCTTTCTGCTGGTCGTGTACAATCCGTTTCTGTGCGGTTGATTGTAGATAGAGAAAGAGAAATTAATCAGTTTACTCCTACTGCTTCTTTTAAAGTAGAAGGTATTTTTCAAGCCCCTGATATCAACAAAAAGTTGGTCAATTTCAAAGCAGAAGGAAATGCTTTAAAAGATGCTGGAAGTGCAAAGAAATATTTAGAACAGTGTGTTAAAGCTAGCTATAAGGTTAATGATGTTCAGGTGAAGCCAGCAAAGAAATCACCAGCACCGCCATTTACTACTTCTACGCTTCAACAAGAGGCGAGCAGAAAGCTGGGCTATCCTGTTTCTAAGACTATGCGTATTGCACAAACGCTTTACGAGAATGGGCACATTACCTATATGCGTACCGACTCTGTCAACATATCTGCAACAGCATTAGAGAGTATTGAAAAAGCGGTGAGTTTACAATATGGTAAACAATATCACGAACAACGTTTTTTTAAAAATAAAAATCAATCAGCACAAGAGGCACACGAAGCCATTCGTCCCACAGAGTTTAGTGTAATGAATATTGGCGATGTGGATACGCAACGTTTATATGACCTAATTTGGAAGCGCACCATGGCTTGTCAAATGGCAGATGCTCTACTAGAAAGAACCATTGCTAAGATTGGTATTTCCACGCACACTGACCCATTGACGGCTACTGGTGAAGTATTAAAGTTTGATGGTTTTTTGAAAGTGTATTCAGAAGGTAAAGATGATGAAGATGGCGAAGATGAAAATAATGCCATGTTGCCACCGCTATCAGTGAGCCAACAATTGGATTTACAAGAATTGCGCGCAACAGAAAGATTTACCCGACCGCATCCAAGATATACAGAAGCTTCTTTGGTGAAAAAGCTAGAAGAATTGGGCATTGGACGTCCTTCAACTTATGCGCCAACCATTAGCACCATTCAACAAAGAGGATATGTTGAAAGACGAGATAAAGAAGGGGTAAAAAGAGATTTCCAAATACTTTCTTTAAAAAACGATGAAATAACACAAGTAACAGCTACTGAAAATGTAGGCGCAGAGCGTGCTAAACTTTTTCCAACTGACCTTGGAATCGTTGTTACGGATTTTTTGAAAGAACATTTCACTAAGGTGATGGATTATAGCTTTACAGCTAAAATTGAAGAGGAGTTTGACGATATAGCACAAGGCAAAATTGCATGGCATAAAATGATTGATGCCTTCTATCATCCTTTTCATGAAACAGTGGAAAAGACCATTGAAACAGCAAGTCGTGCGAAGGGTGAAAGAGAATTGGGCAATGACCCAACTTCTGGCAAACCCATCATTGCTCGTTTAGGAAGATATGGCGCTATGATTCAAATTGGCGGTGCAAATGAAGATGAAAAACCACGTTTTGCTACGCTTAAATCCAATCAGAGTATTGAAACAATTTCTCTTGAAGAAGCGCTTGATTTGTTCAGATTACCAGTAACACTTGGCGAACTTGAAGACAAGGAAGTATCTGTGAATCTTGGAAGGTTTGGTCCTTATGTAAAATGGGGTGAAGCCTTTATTTCACTGCCTAGAAACGAAGACCCGCTTACTGTTGACATGGAGCGTGCTTTGCAGCTCATCAGCGAAAAACAACAAGCCGATGCACCTGTTGGTTTTTATCAAGGACAACCTGTTACTAAAGGAAAAGGTCGTTTTGGACCCTTTGTAAAATGGGGCGATTTATACATCAATGTTTCTAAGAAATACGATTTTGATAACCTTAAACAAACTGATATTGACGAGTTAGTTAGTTCTAAGATTGACAAGGAAGCCAATCGTTATATTCGTCAGTGGGAAACCGAAAAAATATCTATTGAAAATGGTCGTTGGGGACCTTTTATTCGCTTTGGCAAATTGATGTTGAAGCTAGGCAAGAAAGCTGATGGCGAGAAATATGTTGCTGAAGATTTAGCAGAAATTAGTCTTGAAGTAGTGAAAGCGATGATAGTGGAGCAAATGCCTAATGCATTTGATGCTCAAATAAAGAAAGCTGCTTCTAAAAAAGCTGCTCCCGTGAAAGAATCAAAAACACCCAAAGTGGCAACTAAAAAAGCTACTATCAAAAAAGCAGTTGCCCCAAAGAAATAAATCTGTGCGCGAGAACAAGGAAATAGTGGCTTTGCTAAAACTTATTGACGACCCTGATGATGAGGTCTTTGATACGGTTTCGGAAAAGCTATTGCATTATGGAAAAGACATTATTCCTAACCTCGAACAACTATGGGAGCTCACGCAAGATGCTGAACTGCAAGAAAGAATCGAAAAACTCATTCACCGCGTTCATTTCCAGGATTTGCAAAAAGAAATGCTTGAGTGGAGTAGGTCAAAAAATCCCGAATTGCTTAAAGGAGCAATTATTGTTTCCAAGTATCAATATCCCGAGTTAGACATACCTTCAATACTAGCAAGTTTTGATCAGATTAGACGTAGTATTTGGCTTGAACTCAATTCATTTTTAACTCCATTGGAACATGTCAATATTTTCAACAATCTGTTTTATGGCTATTTCAAATTGCAGGGAAACGAACTAACTAAGCGGGAAGCCAAGCATTTCTTCATCAACATTTTATTAGAAACCAAACAAGGAAATACTTTCACACTAGGTGTAATATGGATGGCTTTAGCAGAGCAATTAGATGTTCCCATTTTTGCAATGGACATTCCTCGCCAATTCATTCTTGCATATATTGATACCCTCTATCATTTTCACAGTACAGAAGCTGAGGGTGTAGAGCAAATTCAGTTCTTCATTGACCCATTGAATGGGATGGTTTATACCCAAAAAGATGTAGATATATATCTCGACAAAATCAAAGCAACTGAAAGGGAAACCTATTTTACGCCAATGACTAATAAAAAAGTCATTGTTAAACTTTTAGAAGAATTGTCTTTGTGCTTTGTTTATAATAAGGAAGACGCAAAAGCAGACGAAATAAAACAGTTGATACAAATTATTGAATCCAGTTCTTAATTGATTTCAAATAAAAATCCATCCAAATTGGATGGATTTTTATTTGAATGTTTTGTAGAAATTACTTAAACGCATTCAGCCCTGTAATATCCATTCCAGTAATCAAAAGGTGAATGTCATGTGTGCCTTCATAAGTAATAACTGATTCGAGGTTCATCATGTGGCGCATAATGCTGAATTCGCCTGTGATACCCATACCGCCAAGCATTTGACGAGCATCTCGAGTAATATTGATGGCAACTTCACAAGAATTTCTTTTTGCCATTGAAATTTGAGCAGGTGTTGCACGATCTTCATCACGTAATTTTCCAAGACGCCAAACGAGCAATTGACCTTTGGTGATTTCAGTAATCATCTCTGCCAATTTCTTTTGTTGTAATTGAAAGCCCGCGATTGGACGGTCAAACTGAATTCTTTGTTTTGTATAACGCAATGCAGTATCGTAGCAATCCATAGCGGCACCTAAAGCACCCCATGCAATACCAAACCTTGCGCTTGACAAACAACTCAAAGGACCTTTCAATCCTTTTACACCAGGCAAAATATTTTCCTTAGGGACTTTTACATTATCAAATACCAACTCCCCAGTTGCAGATGCGCGCAATGACCATTTCCCATGAGTTTCGGGTGTAGAAAAACCTTCCATTCCACGTTCGACTATCAATCCACGAATTTCACCAGCGTCATCTTTAGCCCAAACCACTGCAACTTGTGCAAATGGAGCATTGGAAATCCACATTTTTGCACCATTCAACACCACATAGTCGCCTTTGTCCACAAAACGAGTTTCCATACCAGCAGGATTAGAACCATGATTCGGCTCGGTCAATCCAAAGCAACCCATCCATTCTCCAGTAGCCAATTTCGGCAAAAACTTCATTTTTTGCTCTTCGCTTCCGAATTTATAAATAGGGAACATGACTAAAGATCCTTGCACCGAAGCAGTTGAACGAACGCCGCTATCACCTCGTTCCAATTCCTGCATCATAATGCCATAGGTGGTGTAATCTAAACCAGCGCCACCATATTTTTCAGGAACAAATGGTCCGAAACAACCTAGCTCACCAAGTCCATTAATTATTTGGTTTGGGAACTTGGCATTTTGAGCATATTCTTCAATGATGGGCGAAATTTCTTTCTTTACAAAGGCACGAACCGACTCTCGAATCAGCTTTTGTTCATCAGTCAAAAATTCGTCAAGGAGATAATAATCGGGGTGTTGATATAGATCTTTTTGCATAAAATGTTAAAGGTTGAAAAAATAAAGTGCGCAAAGGTAGCATTTTTGAAATATAGAAATTACCTTTGCAGGCTGTCATGACAAAATTTGTTGTAAATAGGTTGAGTTATGGCAACATCAATTTTTTCCATAGACACCATTTGACACTCTTGAAAATCTCCCTGTCTTTAATAAAGTACACTTTTTTGGCAAAACCGGCTCAATTTAGGAGCAATTTTTGCTAAAAGAGGAAAGAGAAATGAAATGTCGGTTTTGTCATGATTTTCTTTTTTTGAAAAATTGAAAAAAAAGTAAATAAATATTATGAGGCAGCTAAAAATTGCTACCCAGATTACAAATCGCGATTCGCAGGCGGTTGAAAAATATCTTCAGGAAATTTCTAAAATTTCAATGATTTCTCCTGAAGAAGAAACAACACTTGCGCAGAAAATTCACATGGGCGATCAATGGGCATTAGAAAAACTCGTGAAATCGAATCTACGTTTCGTGGTATCCGTTGCAAAGCAATACCAACACCAAGGGCTTTCGTTGAGTGATTTAATCAATGAAGGAAATCTAGGTTTGATAAAAGCAGCACAACGTTTTGATGAAACCAAAGGTTTTAAATTCATCTCTTATGCCGTATGGTGGATTCGTCAATCTATCCTTCAGGCTTTGGCTGAACAAGGACGTTTGGTGCGTCTTCCTCAAAATAAAATTGGTACCTATAACAAAGCTAACAAAGCTTACATTGCTTTTGAACAAGAACATGAACGTGAGCCTTCAACTGAAGAACTTGCCGAAATTCTAGAAATGAGCGAAACTGAAATCACTAATATTTTCACTAGCAATACTCGTCATACTTCTCTTGATGCACCAGTTCACGAAGCAGAAGATGTGGCAATGGGTGACCTATTAGAAGGCAGCAGTGATACAGACGATGATGTGATGAAAGATTCTTTGCGTAATGAAATTCGTAGGATTTTGAAATCATTGAGTGTGCGCGAGGCAGAAATTCTTTCAGCTTATTTTGGTTTGGAAGGTGATGATGGTCCAACCATTGAAGAAATTGGCGAGAAATATGATCTAACTAAAGAAAGAATTCGCCAGATAAAAGAAAGAGCTATAAAACGCCTTCAAAAGGCACGTTATAGTAATGCATTGAAAGGGTATTTAGGATAATTTTTTTAGAAAATAAATTTTGAAAATAGCTGCCAATTTTTTGACAGCTATTTTTTTGCTAAGACAACTTTGTCAAAATCAATAAAGAGATATTTTGAGTTATTCAAACTTTATCTTTACGCCCATGATTTTTCATATTATCGTAGGAGATATGGCTTCTGCTCCCTTAAAAGAAGCTGTGGCGTTAGAACCACAAATGGCAGGAACTGTTGTGGTATTAAAGGATTTGTTGCATCTCGGTGAACTTGTAAAAGCAGAAGGTCAATCTTTCAGCGATCTGCGCAGTGCTTATTGGAACAAAGTAATTCCCCATGAAAAAACACCCATTTTAACCAACGACTTGGAGCGTGTGTTGGATATTTCGACACAACTCCATAATTCGGATGTAGCAACTGCTTGGATTTGGTTGGCTCCTAGTCCGGCAGATGTGAGTGCTTATCATTGGCTATTGGGCTACTTAGGCAAGCATAGAGAAAAACTAAGAGTGGTGAATATTGCAGGACTGCCTTTTTTAGATGAAAATGGGAAATTGTATTATCCTAAAAATTTCAGTCAGATATTACCTAAAGAAATAGTTAAAGCAAGACGCTTGGCAAGACAATTGACTGCTGGAGAACTGGAAGTGGATAGTTATGAATGGCAAAAGATAGTAGAAGAAAATGCAGGGGTCCGCATTCATGATGGTGGAAAGAAACTGGTATCGAAAACCGATGATTATTATGACAAAGCAATCTTGAGTATTTGTTCGGAACAATTTCAAAAAGCATCGAAAGTCATCAAACAGACACTGAGCAAGATGGAAGTGCCAACAGGTGACTTGTGGTTGGTATGGCGCATCCGAACATTAATTGTACAAGGACAATTAATTGCACAAGGTGATTCGAATAAAGCAATGAATGAATTTGAGATAAGACTACCGGGCGAGCCTCTAATAACAACCGAAGAATCGAACACTACAGCATGAAAATAACAGCAATAGACTGTCTTAATATTGACGACCGAGGCTATGTGGCAGAATATGCCCATGAGCGCAAGGGTAAACATTTGCTTGTTTTCAGCAAGTCAGGTTCGGTAAGAGGCAGGCATTATCACAAAGGAATTTCAGCAACAAAAAACCCAGAAGTGCTAGTATTATTGACAGGCAGCATAAAATTGAATTGGAAGAAAATTGGGGTAGCACAAATATCAACGATTCAAGTCAATGCACCCGCTCAATTGGAAATTCCATCGATGACATGGCATGAATTGATTGCTGAAACCGATTGCAGTTTTATAGAGCAAAACTCGATAGAAGAGCATGCGGCTGATACTTTTTATGATGCCTAATCCCTGACCGAACCATGAATTTTATACTTCCCTTAACCGAAGAACGTGTAAAGCGAGAACACAAAATCACGCTACATTTATTTGTGGTGTTTGTGTTAATGGCTACTGGTGCGTTTCTGTTGTTATTGCAATATTTATTGAAAGGAATTTCAATACTTCATAATTATCAATTAAAACAATTACAGGTTCCCAACGGATTTGGATTGTTGGTATTACTAGGAAGCTTTTTTCTTTTAGGAATGACCCTGTTTAAAAGTGCTTGGTTGTTACAACCAACCATCAATAAAGGCGTAAGAATGATAGAAGGATTTGTATTGCTTGCATTATCAATTGCATCTTATTCCACAAAATTAGAAATGCCAGCAGTGATATATGGTTGTCTAACTTTGGTAATAATACTTGCCTTGTTTTGGGAAAACAGTAAGAATAATCAACTTACTATTGAAGTAGATGAACATGGCATCAAATTTCCGGCAACGGCAAGAAAAAAAGGATTGGCATGGTGGGAAGTGGAACAAGTATTATTGCGATTTGGCATCATCACCATTAATTGCCAGGACAATCGTTTATACCAATGGCAATTGGGCAAGATAGATATTGACGCAACTATTTTTGAAGCATTTTGTATCAAACAAATAGATGCTAATTGGGAAGAACGCAAAAAATATGTATGGTAAACTAAAACAGTAAACATGGCATTGAAAAACTCGCCTTATATTTTGTATTCCGATGGCAAGGGCAATATTTTTGAAGACACAAGCCTATATGTCGTTGGTCGTTCAGGCTGGGATGCATTTCCTATTGAACCTGAAGATTTCATTGAATTGCCAGATGGAGGTTCGTTGTATGAATTGCCAGACAGGAGAGGCATTGGTATAGATGTGAAAACAGGAGAAATGCGTTTGTGTGAAAAGGGCTGGGCTGTAGCTGCTTTCATTCCACCGGCTCATACCGGTTTTTATTTAGCTGCATTTGAAAGCCTTCCTGAAGCAGAAACACTGCCTTTGTTTTGTTACACGGCAGTGGGTTGGCACAAAGAAAAATTTTATGTTCCTGCTACAAGAATTGAAAGGGATATTCGTCAAGAATGTTCTGGGTACGACCTAACAAAAGTTGAAAACGGTGTTGCTAATTTGTTGAACGCATATCCTCACAATCGATTAGTACAACACATCGCCAACAATTGTGCATTGACTTATCATTGTCCTGCGGCTCGTAACTATTTTTTAGGAAGATGGGAATGTCCAATTCCTACCTCACCAGCTTGTAATGCCAATTGTATTGGTTGTATTTCATTTCAGCCTGAAGAAGAAATAATATTCTCTTCTCAAGACCGTTTGACTTTTAAACCTACTGCTGAAGAAATTGTTGAGTTTACTGTCCCGCATTTAGAAACTGCACCATATCCAATTGTGAGTTTTGGACAAGGTTGTGAGGGAGAACCTTTATTGATGGGAGAAACCATTGCAGCAGCCATTAAAGAAATCAGAAAACATACGAAGAAAGGGAGCATCAATATCAACACTAATGGCAGCAAGCCCGATGTTGTTGAAGACTTAATGAAAGCAGGATTGGATAGTATTCGGGTGAGTTTAAATTCTGTGAGAAAAGAAATTTACTCCCGCTATTATTTGCCTAATAATTATGAATTTGAAGACTTGAAAAAGAGTTTGAAAATAGTTCACCGTTATGGTGGTTGGACATCTATAAATTACTTCACTTTCCCAGGCATGACAGACAGTGTGGATGAGTATGAAGCTTTACGAGCCTTTATCAAAGAAACCAATATCAACATGATTCAATGGCGCAATTTCAACATTGACCCAGATTGGTATTTAGGTAAAATTGGCATTACAGACACAGGTGAGTGTCTTGGAATTAAGCAATTGATGGAATTGATTCGCGAAGAATTTCCTGATGTTAAATTCGGATATTACAATCCCTCGATTGAAAGAATGAAGAATTTTGATACTGACTTTGCACATTAACAAATTGCAAAGAGCCTATTGTTTATTTTAGTCGAGTATTTTTTAGATGAACGACCAGGAACATATCATTAATTTCAAAGCTGCCACAGGAACAATTGTGATTCATGTGTTGCTGTTTCTATTCTTTTTATTGTTTCGGTATTCTTTACCAGAAACAAACCACGTAGAAGAATATGGTATGGAGGTGAATTTGGGAACAAGTGAAGACGGTAGTGGTATAGACCAACCACAATCAATGGAAGTCCCTTCAAAGGTCGCCACAGCAAAAGTTGCTGCTACTGCACCTGTTGAAAATACAACAGCTAAAGAAATCGAACATTCAGAAGAACCAGAAGCCCCCAAAATTGCACCGATTGTTGCCAACAATAACAAAGGAAAAGAGCTTAAACCCCACACCCAAAAACCAGAAGTAAAAGCTAAGCCAAAAAAGGATAAACCACGCAATTTGACAACTCATGTCAAACCGCAACAAAACCCACGATACGTTTATCACAATAGTAATGGAAATGGTGGCAATAAAGCCATGAACAATGTTACAGGAAATAATGAAGGCAATACCCATGGCAAAAGTGATCGTGGTTTACCCAATGGTGTTCCTGGAACTAGTAATTATAAAGGTTCACCTGGTAATGGAACAGGAGGTATCAGTCATACCCTTTCTGGTAGAGACATTACGCCGAAGCAATTTGTTGCAGAATTTAACGAAGCTGGAAAAGTAGTCGTTCGGGTAAAAGTGGATAGAGATGGTAATATCATATCTAAAACCATTCGCAGTTCTTCAAGTTCTCGGTTGAATGAAATAGCATTACAAAAACTTGCACAAGCACATTTCACTAAAAAATCCGATGCTGCCCCAGAACAAATTGGAGATGTTACTTTTGTCTTCAAAACACGAGCACAATAGTACATGTACGTTGAGTCTTCCTACCAACAAACACTTCAATATTTATTTGAGAAGCTACCTATGTTTTCACGCATAGGTAAGGCTGCCCTCAAACCCAATTTAACTAATATCACACGTCTTTGCGAGGCATTAGGTAACCCTCAATATTCATTCCGTTCCATTCATATTGCTGGCACTAATGGTAAAGGAAGTACAAGCCATATGCTTGCCGCCGTTTTACAAAATGCTGGCTATAAAACAGGATTACATACTTCACCCCATTTAGTAGATTTTAGAGAAAGAATTAGAATTAATGGCAAACCAATTTCCCAACAATGGGTCATTGATTTTGTTGCTCAAAATAAAGAGTTGATTGAAGCTATTCAACCATCTTTTTTTGAAATTAATGTCGCTATGGCTTTTAAATCTTTTCAAGAAGAAGAAGTTGATGTTGCTATAATAGAAACAGGGCTTGGCGGTAGATTGGATAGTACCAACATCATCACTCCAATTCTTTCCATCATTACCAATATCAGCTTCGATCATAAAGATCTTTTAGGAAATACGCTTCAAGAAATAGCAGCCGAAAAAGCAGGCATCATCAAACATCAAGTTCCTGTTTTGATTGGTGAACAACAAGATGAAACCGAATCGATATTTTTCACTAAATCTGTTCAGGAACATAGCACGCTTTATTATGCAGATGCATCATGGGATTTGATTAAAATCAAGAACGAAATAAGTCAATGTTTTTACAAAGCAGTGGATAAAGCCAGGATGAAAATGTATGACCTCAACACCGATTTATTGGGAAGCTATCAACATCATAATATCAAAACGGTTTTAGCTGCTACAGAAATTCTCATTGCCAATCAAGGTATGAATTTGACCATTGAACAAGCCATTGCTTCATTAGCTCAAGTTAAGAAAACAACAGGGCTTAGAGGTAGGTGGGATTTGTTGCAAGAAAAACCAATAGTTATTGCCGATGTTGCACACAACCCTGCTGGATTGGAACAGGTGATGCAACAATGGAAACAAATTTCAGCAATGCAAAAACACATTGTGATTGGTTTTGTGAAAGACAAAGATGTACCAGAAGCATTGGTTTATTTTCCTAAAGATGCTCAGTTTTATTTCTGTCAGGCCAATGTGCCGCGTGCTTTACCTGTTGAAGAGCTACATCAACTAGCTGCTAGTATTGGTTTAAACGGAAATGCATTTCCTACAGTAGAAACAGCGGTCAATGCTGCTTTGGCAAACATGAACGAGGATGATGCATTGCTCATCTCAGGTAGTTTTTTTATTGTTGGGGAAGCTATAATGGTGGCAGGATTTAGTATTTGATGTAGTTTCCCAAAAAAATCAAGTATGGTAGATATTCAAAGAGTTGGGATTTTGACATCGGGTGGTGATAGTCCAGGAATGAATGCAGGAATAAGAGCCGTTGTTCGTACAGCATTATATCACAAGTTAGAAGTTTTTGGCATTAGGCGAGGATATCAGGGAATGATTGAAGGTGATATTTTTCAAATGCAGACCACTGATGTTTCCAATATCATTCAAAGAGGAGGAACAATTTTAAAGACTGCAAGAAGCAAAGATTTTTTAACTGAAAAAGGAAGACGAATAGCATTTGAGCAGTTGAAAAAATACAGCATTAATGCACTTGTATTGATAGGTGGAGACGGAACATTCAGAGGTGCTGTACAATTTTTCAAAGAATACACAATTCCCGCTATTGGTCTTCCAGGAACTATTGACAAAGATTTATCGGGTACAGACTTTACAATTGGTTTTGATACTGCTGTGAATACAGCTGTTGAAGCAATAGATAAAATTAGAGACACAGCAGAAGCTCATGATCGATTATTTATTGTAGAATTGATGGGGAGAGACGCTGGTTATATTGCATTGAATAGTGGTATTGCATGTGGTGCGGAGGATATTTTGATTCCTGAAGTTGTAACAGATATTGAAACGGTTTTACAACGTATTGACGATGATGAGCGAAGGAAAAAAAATGTACACATCATTGTTGTTGCGGAAGGAGATGATTTTGGTGGTGCAAATGAACTTCAACAAATTCTTCAAAATCGTTTTCCAGATTTGGAAACAAGAGCTACAATCTTAGGGCACATTCAAAGAGGAGGTTCACCTTCCTTTGCTGATAGAGTTTTGGCAAGTCGCCTAGGACACGCCGCTATTCAAGCGTTACTTCTTGGGAAAACACAAATGATGGCAGGAGTCATCAATGGAGAAGTTTGCTTTACTCCATTTGAAAAAGTGGTGAAAGAAAATGCTGTTATCAGCAAAGATATTCTTGAAATGATTCGTGTATTAGCTACTTAAGTTTTAGAATTCAGTTTCTTCAATTTCATTTTGTTGAGAATTTCAGAGATTTTTTGCTTAGTGTGTAATGCAAAATCGGCTTGCATCATCCAATCATAATAATGAGGTTCTGAAGTGAAAACTTCTTCCACTTTTTTGCCCTTGTATTTGCCAAAGTTGAAAATTGGCGCGCCATCTTTCATCACAATTCTTCGGGCGTAATCTACCAATTCTTCGCCGCCTGTAAATTGATGTAGATGTTGAATGTCATTTGGTAAAGTGGTGTACTTGTCTAATTGTGCTTCAAGAACTTCAATAGTTGCGTTGATGTCTGCTTCAGCACTATGGGCATTTTCCATTTCCTTGTTGCAATAAAAATGGTAAGCTGCGCTCAAAGAACGACTTTCCATCTTAAAAAAAATTTGTTGCACATCCACCATTTTTCTTTCAGTGAAATCAACGTTGATGCCAGCGCGTAAAAATTCTTCTGCAAGCAAAGGCATATCAAACTTGGCACTGTTGTAGCCGCCAAGGTCGCAGTTTTTCATCCAATCCCAGAGTTGGTGGGCTATGTTTTTGAAAAGAGGGGCATCCTTTATGTCTTCATCCTTGATGCCATGAATTGCTGTGCTTTCTGGAGGAATAGGCATCCCTGGATTCACTCTTTTGACAAATGTATCACGAGTTCCATCTGGTTTCATTTTCACCATCGCAAGCTCAACAATTCTGTCTCTAGCATGGTCTATTCCGGTAGTCTCTAGATCGAAGAAAATGATGGATTTTTTAAGTTGCAGTTGAGCCATTGATTTGATATTTTATGCGATTATTTCATTCCAGTTAATGCCATCAAAAGTACCTGAACTCATCAACAAAAGGCAAACAGGTTTTTTGACTTCGTGTAATAAACATTTGACTGCTTCTTCCATTGGCTTTTTCTCACTCACTACCATTAAATCCTTTCTGCCAAAATAATTATGTACTGTTTCATTCTTTAAAGAAGGTAATCCTTTTAAAGACAAAGCATGATGACTAAAATATACAATGGCATTATCGGCGGCATTCATTGTTTGATAGTATTCTTTCAAGAAATTTTCAGAAAGACTACTGTAGGTATGTAATTCAAAACAAGCAATTAAGCTATGCGTTGGATATGCTTCACGCACTGCGTTTAAGGTTGCGTTTAATTTAGAAGGAGCATGAGCAAAATCACGAAATGCAACTACCGTATCATTTTCAAAAATCTTTTCCAATCTTCTTGCTGCTCCTGTAAAACTTTCTACGGCTTCATATGCATTTTTTCTACTCACACCTAATGCTTTGCAAACTTCTATTGCTGCTTGCATATTTAATAAATTATGTCGCCCGAAAACGCTCATTCTTTTCTCGCCAAATTCAGTGTCCACATGGGCTTCGCCGCTTTCGTAACGAAAAGATGGCGTTTGATATGCTTTTATTTCCAAATGTGCTGTTGTGTTTTTTACAATTCTCACCACTTCTGAATCGTCATTGTTATAAAATAATTTTGCGCCAGATTGTATGTTAGTTAAGTAATGTTCAAATTGGCTACAATAGTTTTCATAGGTAGGAAACACATTTACATGGTCCCAAGCTATGCCACTCAGCACGCTAATATGCGGGTGATAGAAAAATATTTTCGGACGTTTTTCAACCACTGAAGCTGGATATTCATCGCCTTCTAAAATGATGATGGGCGCATCGCTCAACTGAACACTTTGTTCAAAGCCAGCAACTTTTGCGCCTACTAAATAATCAAAAGAAATACCTTGTTTTTGTAGGATATGCATCACCATTGAAGTGATTGTTGTTTTTCCATGACTTCCTGCAATTACTACACGCGTTTTATTTTTGCTTACTTCATAAACATACTCTGGAAATGAGTAGATGGGAATATTGAGTTGCTGTGCTTTTATGAGTTCTGGATTATTTGCTTTAGCATGCATTCCTAAAACTACCGCATCAATTTCTTCTGAAATATTTTCAGGAAACCAGCCAAAATTGTTTGGTAATATACCGGCTTTGCTTAGGTTTGTTTTCGCAGGATCGTTAATCTCGTCATCGCTACCTGTTACTATGTTGCCTTGACGTTGAAGTGCCAAAGCGAGTTGGTGCATAACCGCACCGCCAATTGCTATAAAATGAATGTGCTTCATCAAAAATTATTAACTTCGTGCAAAGTAAAACAGGTTTTCAGTTTTTAACTAAGTAAAAATCTATGCAGTCTAAATCAACATTACGATTCTTGATGCCCATTGTTGCAGTTGTGGCTTTGTCAATTTTAGCTTCTTGTGTAACCAATAAAAGATATGGTTGCCCCAATAAATTGCAATTGTCTTCTTTGATTCGATAAAAGGTATCTTGAAAATAATCTTTTCCTAAGGTTGATGAATTCATCAGCCTTTTGTTATTTTCAAAAATATGGTCAGCTTTTAGACTGAATTTTAAAACAAATTCAGTCCAATATGCACTTGTAATATTTTTTGACGCCAAGCATCCACAATTTCTTGTGAACCAACATTAGCACCGTCATTACTATTTATATTTGAAAGCCCAACAACATAGCGAACACCTAAATTTATGTGCATGGGTAAGTCCAACCATACACCAACAACACCATCTAATGACCCTGCTTTAAAAAGTGTTTTTGCGTCCTTCATCAAACTCTTTTCATCCTGAACAGAAACAACACCGCTGTATTGTGGGCCAAATTGCATTTTTAAAAAAGGCAACAACTTAATATTGAGTAAAACAGGAATGCTGAGGTAGTTTACTTTGAAACTTCCACCTTGAATAGAGTCCATCCCTGTTTTAAAATAATCTTTGTAAAGTTGATTAAACCCATTTCCCGCTACATATGTTGACTGTGTGAAAATGCCTTCTATTTGTCCGCCAAGAATTGCACCCTGTATGTTAAAATAGGCTCCTCCTTGAAAATTAGCTTTGTAACCATTCTCCCAATATTTTCCGTCTATTTGGTTGAAATTGGCGCCAGTTTTTATTCCAAAATGAATGCCTTGCGCAAAAGAAAAATTGACAAATAGCAATGTTAATGTAAGAAGTGAAAATTTGAGTCTCATATACCTTGGTTTGCTTTTGTAAAATTAAGGAATGCTCAATAAAAAAAATATTGAATTAATTATCCTCTTCAAACACTAAAAATTCATGACGAAATGGATCAAATTGTTCAAATAGAATCTCAATAAAACACCCCCCGTAAAGTAAATACCAGGGCATAAAATTTTCTCTTCTTTCCTGTAATGTTCCAGAAGGGAAAATAATTGTGTTTAGTTTTTTAATTCTCACAAATTGTTCGGATAATTTTCTTTTTTCGGCTCTTAACATTTTTGTTTCCAAAACGTGCATTTGTCTTTGCATTTTTATCAATGCAGTTTCAGAAGAAGCACTAAGTGTTGGGTCTAAATCTGTTGCCTTTTTCTTTATAGTTTCTAAAAGATTTTTTAGATATTTCTTTTCAACTATCAATTGCCATTTCCCATTGCATTGCTTTTCTATGAAAATTTTCTCTTGTTTTTCTGTAGTCTGAAAAATTTCAGTTAAGGAAAAGGAGACTTGTTGAATTAACTTTTGAGCTTTTAAAGATACAATCAAAACAGATTGTCGCAAATGGATAGATGGGAAGCAAACTTGGTAATGTTCAAATAGTTTTTTCAACTGAAACCAATAAGCAACTTCCGAACCTCCACCAATGAAAACAACATTGGGCAAAATAGTTTCCTGATATAAACCACGTAAAATTACGTTAGGGCTGAATCGTTCAGGGTGTTGTGCTAATTCTGATAGCAATTCTTCTTTGTTCCAAATGATATTGGTGTTATTGACTTTCCATTTGTCTCCATATTTTTCAATACGCTCCCTTATGTTGTCTGTTAAGTAAAACAAATTGATTTCACGAGTATGAGCTTGTTCCTTAAAGGAGTTTAAAGTGGATTGATTTTTTAATTGAAAAGGTGTGTGATGTAATAAATCATCTTTCATGATTTCTATGAAAGTTGATTTTAATTTTCTATCATCAGGATTCAAAACAATCAAGCCATATTTTCCGAACAACTCGTTAACCAAATATAGAGTGGCATCGGCGATTGTGTCTTTTTTTAAATAAGCATTTGTTAATAAGTCTTTGAGTTCTTCACAATACGTTCCAGGAGGTCCTAAAATTTTGAAAAGGTCATCCAATATTCTACTCAAACTTTCAGTTTTCATTCTTCCAAATGCACCATGTTGTCCATTTGCATCCCATCTGAAAGTTTGATTGCCAAAATGAAAAACACCAAGTTCATCAAGGTCATTGTCCTCACTTCCCATGTAGTAAACTGGTACGAAATTTTGTTCAGGGAATTTCTCTTTAAGGACTTTTGAAAGCTTAATTGCATGAACAATCTTGTAAACAAAATAAAGATAACCAGTGAATAAATTGGGCTGATGTGCTGTGCATACTGTAAACGTATTTTCTTTTAGAAGTAACGCCATATTAAGTTGCAGTTTTTCATCTGTTTTCACATCTGCATATTGATGCTTCAAAACTGAACACAACAGACTTCTGTCTACAGGAAATAATTTTCGGTTTTCAATTGCTTTTTTTACACCATCTTCATCAAAACCAAATTGAAAAAGAGTTTGAACTTTTTCTTTGTTATCCAAATAGTCTATCACAAGTTGACTAAATGCATGAGTTTCTTTGTATGGAATATGAGTGAAGCGCAAGTTTTTTGAAGATTATTTTGCTAAATTAATGAATAAAAAAAGCTGCTTCCATAGAAACAGCTTTATGATATCATTTGAAAAATTAATTACCTCAAATCCACCACTTCAATGCCAGGATATTTCTTTGCATCGAACGTAAACATTAAGTCGTTGATATTTGCATTTGACGAAAAATTACTGACCTCATAATTGTATTGGTTGCCGTTTTTCTCATAAATATTGCCACCAACTATTGTACTAGTTTTATCAACTGCTAATTCCACTTTAGAAAATTGTTTACTGCTATTGAGTGGGATTAATTCAATTACATCACAATCTTTACCCGCAACCTTTTTATTGCCAATGAAACGAGAACGGTATTCTTTATCGTAAAAATTAGTGAAGAGTTTTGCTGGAGAAATTGTTTGCTCATTTGGGTTAAAATTATTCACTTGAACCTCGTTGGCTGACTTCTGATAAGTCCAAACAGTTTTATTGTCGCAAATGATTTCTTGGTCGTCAAGGCTCACACGATATTTTGGTCCTTTTAGGTAAAAAGTTCCTTTCTTGGTTTGATTTGTTTTGCCATTGGCACTTTTAAGATGCAATGCAAAATTTGCTTTAGCAGATTTAAGGCTGTTTATTTTTTTGGTCACAGCATCAAGCACTGTTTTTGCTTTGGCATCGGTTTGTGCAGTAGCTGGATTTATCATCATACACAATGCTGCTATTCCAGCAATCAATAGTTTCCTCATCTTTTGTTTATTTCTTTTGTTTAAGTTCTCAATAATGTTGCCAAAGATAATGGCTAAGATAAATTGCTTAGGAATTGCGATAATTCTGCTTCTGTATGAAACAACACATCACGTGGTTTGCTGCCAACTGCAGGACCAACAATACTCGCTGCTTCCAATTGATCCATAATACGACCTGCACGATTGTACCCAAGATTGAATCTTCTTTGTAACATAGAGGTAGAGCCTGACTGGGTTTGCACTACAACTTTAGCACAATCTTCAAAAAGTTTATCGCGGTTGGTAAGGTCCACAATTTTGCTGCTACCTTCTTCATCATCACCTTCATATTCTGGCAATTCAAAAGCAGTAGGGTAGCCTTGTTGCGTTCCAATAAAGTTTACTACTTTCTCTACTTCAGGTGTATCAACAAATGCACATTGCATCCGCAACAATTCACTACCATGTGATACAAGCATATCTCCTCTACCAATCAACTGTTCGGCGCCGCCTGTATCCAAAATGGTTCTTGAATCCACTTTTGCTGAAACCTTGAAGGCAATTCTTGCAGGGAAGTTGGCTTTAATGGTTCCTGTAATAACATTTACTGATGGACGTTGTGTAGCAATAATTAAGTGAATACCCACTGCACGTGCTAATTGTGCTAATCTCGCAATAGGCATTTCCACTTCTTTACCTGCTGTCATTAATAGGTCGGCAAATTCATCTATTACCAACACTATGAATGGTAAAAACTTATGTCCTCGCAAAGGGTTTAGCTTGCGAGCAATGAACTTGTCGTTGTATTCTTTGATATTTCTAGCGCCTGCTTCTTTTAATAATTCATAGCGATTATCCATTTCAATACACAAGGCATTTAGGGTGTAAATAACCTTCTTAGTATCAGTGATAATTGCTTCTTCTTCGTTCGGAAGTTTGGCAAGAAAATGTTTCTCTATCACTTTGTAAATAGACAGTTCCACCTTCTTAGGATCCACCATTACAAACTTCAATTGCGAAGGATGTTTTTTATACAAAAGAGAAACAAGAATGGCGTTGATACCCACCGATTTACCTTGACCTGTAGCACCTGCCAACAACAAGTGCGGCATTGTTGCAAGGTCAACAATATAGTTTTCGTTGTCAATTTTTTTACCCAAGGCAATGGGCAAACTCATCTTGTTTTTTACAAACTTCTCACTACTCAATAATGCCTTCATACCCACCGTTTGTTTGTTGGCGTTTGGCACTTCAATTCCAATAGTTCCTTTGCCGGGAATAGGTGCAATAATACGAATGCCCAATGCTGCAAGATTCAATGCAATATCATCTTCTAAGTTGCGAATCTTAGAAATACGCACTCCTTCTGCTGGCACAATTTCATAGAGCGTTACAGTTGGACCAACTGTAGCACTTATGCGCTGTATTTCAATGCCAAAACTCTTAAGTGTTTGAATGATTTGGTTCTTGTTTTTCTCCAATTCGTCTTTATCAAGCACCATGTTCTCGTTGCGGTCTTCCAACAAATCGAGCGTGGGGAATTGATACCTTGGTAGGTCAAGTTCGGGTGCATAGGGCTCGTTGAGATTGCCTACAGAAACTCGGTCGTTGGTAATTTTTGGCTCATTGGTTTGTTGAATGACTTCAAAGCTCAGTCCTGCTGTCGTTTTTTTTTGACTGCGGGGTGGGGTAGTGGGTTTTATTTCATCATCACCGTCATCACTGTCCAAGTCATCTTCATCATCTGTTTCATCAAAAAACTCATCTTCGCCGAATTCATTTCCTGGATCGGTGCCTACATCACTACCATGATTGCTTTTGTATTGTGTGAGTAAATGAGATTCGTCTTTAAACGGTGTTTCTTCATTCATCACTTCGTCCATTTCATCTTCAGTATGTAAGTCTTCACCCAAAGGATTGGTCATAGATTTTATATCGGCAGCCATCGCGTTTTTTGCTCGGCTTATAAGCGGTTTTATATCTAAAGCAATGATGACAAAAAGCAAGAAACAACATGCTGTGAACAACAACATGCCGGTGCCCACTTTACCTATAATTTGATTGGCATTAAGTATCACTTCATTACCCCAAGCACCACCCCATGGAAATTCGGAGCCAGGAATAGCATAAGCAAGAATGGGCGCACCTATGAGTGTGAATATAGCAAACCAACGAAGTGCTTTGATGATGGGGAAAACATAGCCTTTATATAATAGATTGACACCCACACACACCGGCATAATGCCCACAAACAAAGCCGCCACACCAAGACTTCTAAAAACCAATAAATGACCAAGGGCAGCGCCAATTCTTCCTGCCCAATTTTCTACAATTATGTTGCTGCTGAAGATGAACTTTAATAGTCCATCTTGCATCATCACTTTATCTTGGTCGGCTTGCCATGAAAAATAATAGCCTAAAACTGCAAAGCACACATAAACGCCTGCAAATACGAGCAACATGCCCGTTGTCAGCCGAATTTTTTTACCTGTTTCTTTCAACGAAAAAGATTCGATGCCCGTTTCGTTTTTACTCGATTTTTTTGGAGGAACTTTTTTACTTGGTTTTTTGCTCGTGGCCATTTTGGCAAAATGTCTATGGCGGCAAAATAAGCAATTAATGTGCAAATGCTCAATTGGTCAATTACTCAAATGCTTAATAGATTGACGGCGCAATATTGCAATAACGCCGAGTTGTTTGAGATTTTGGCTAAACAACTTAGAAATTAGGTCGTTATCTACTTTCAAGATGGCTTTATCATTTGCAAGAAGGGCATTACCTGTTTACATGATGGCTTTACAACTTGCAGGAGGGTAGTTACTTGTTTACATGATGGCTTTGCAATTTTTGGGAGGGTAATTACCTGTTTTCATGATGCCCCTGCAATTTGCAGGAAGCTCATTTAAAGCTTACATGATGCCCCTATAACTTGCAGGAAGGTCGTTACATCACTACATGCGCTATTTTTAGAAATGAACAATAGGAAATACATCATAAAACTGCGGGCATTGAGTCTTGCATTGAAAAATTTCTAAAAAAAATTTCTAAAAATCAATTTTTCAATACCTTTATTTCAAAATATAACGATTATGAAAGTCATTAGAATTCCGCTTAGGTTGTTACGCAACAACGAGTTCAACATTTATCTTGGCAAGGCGAATGATACTATTGTAAAGTTTGACCCTGCATTACTACCTATTATAGATAGTTTGAGGTTAGAAATGGCAGCTTGGATGCCAAAAATAGATGTGGCTATGGCAAATGATGCCCAATCTCCTTTAACTGAGAAAATACAGAATGAAGACCTGATAAGAGATAAGTATATCAGAGGATTGCGCAATGTGGCATTGGGTTATTGCGACTACTTTGAGGAACCTACTTCATCGGCTGCGGCAATAGTACACCGTGCCATTGAAAAATTTGGTGCCATTGAAAGAGCAAGCTATGTAGAAGAAACAGGCTTATTGGAAGCGCTCATAAAAGATACAGTCACAGATAATGATTTGAAACAAGCAATATTGTTTTTGAAGTTAGACAAATGGTTTTTGGCATTAGAAACAAGCAATAAAAAAGTATTTGCACTTCATGCCCAAAGAACAACAGAAAAAACGCCTGCATCGGAAGAAAATGTATTGAAATTAAGAACACACGCCATAACAGTATATACAAGATTAATGAAAAAAATAGATTCAGCAGCCGAGCTTAATGACAAAGGCGATTACAACAAACTTATTGACCAATTAAACAATATTGCTGCCGAAGCAAATGCCATTTTAGCTATGCGCAAAGCGGGAAGCGATGATAAAGGCGCAACAAAATAGTTTTTGAATTTTGAATTTTGAATGAATAATGAGATTATCTTTGGAACGAAGGGGAACTAATTATTAGTGTTCCAAACTTTTTTATTTCAAATGCCGTCTTTTAGGAAAATGAAAACTAAAATGCAAATTATGAATCAGCATTTCCATAGCAGAATAGTCGTAGCGCTATTTTCGTTATTTTTTTGCGTTCTGATAAGTGTGTCATCTTTGGCGCAAGTAAACGTTGTTGCAAATCAAACAGCCAATGCACTTTCACAAAAATTGGTAGGTAGCGGTGTGCAAGTCTTTAATGCCACCATCAATTGCCCTAGCAATGCAAATGGTATTTTTACGGTTGTAACAAGTAATCTAGGACTCGATAGTGGTATTGTACTTACTAGTGGGCAAGCTGCTACAGTAGGCACTACGCAAGGTGTTAATGGACCTAATACTGGTGCTGGTCCTAGCATGAGTAATAATGTTGCTGGCGATCCTGATTTAAATACTGTTTTAGCTGGTATTACAAGTTATGATGCTTGTGTTTTAGAATTCGACTTTTTGCCTGCGGGAGATACAGTTAAGTTTGATTATTGCTTTGCATCTACTGAATACCAAAGCTTTTCTTGCTCAAGTTTTAATGATGTATTTGGCTTCTTTATTTCAGGACCTGGAATAACAGGAAATGACAACATTGCTAAAATACCAGGTACAACTATTCCAATTTGTGTAAACAGTACAACTGGAGTAACTACAGGACCTCAATGTACTGCAATGGGACCGGGTTCTCCATTCTCCATGTACTATATAAATAATGCTAACGGAGCAACTATAACTTATCGTGGATTTACTACCATTTTCACAGCAATTTCAGCTGTTACACCTTGCTCTACTTACCATCTTAAATTAGCAATCGCAGACGGTAGTGATCATATTCTCGATTCTGGTGTGTTTTTAAAAGCAGGAAGTCTTACATCCAATGCAGTAACTGTTACGCCTCTTGGTGGCGGCGGTCTTGCAGCACCAACACCTTATTGTGTGCGTGGATGTTTACCTGGTCAGTTTGTATTCAATCGTCCTGTTGCCAATCCAAATTCGTTGACAATTCACTATCAAATTGCTGGTACAGCGGTGAATGGTACCGATTATTCTACCATCACAGATAGTGTTGTTATTCCACCCGGAATGTTATCTACTTTCTTAAACATCAATGGTCTATTTGTGAATCCTGCTACAGGTCCAAAGTCTGTGAAATTATTAATTCTCAATCCTTATACTTGTAGTGTATCCTCTATTATTGATAGCGCTGAGTTGCAGATTTATGATTCTTTCTTTGTGAATATCACAAACCCAGATACTGCAGTTTGTAGTTATACCCCACTTAAAATGAATGTTCAAGGAGATACTGTTTTAGCATTTTCATGGACACCTGTTCAATGGGTAGATAGTCCTTTAGTTCGCAACCCAACAATGACACCTGGAGCTACTACAACTTATACTGTAGCTGCAACAATTCCAGGTTCTGGTTGTGCGCCCGCACATGATTATGTAACAATAACTATTAAACAAGAACCCACAGTAAATATTGGACCCGATGTAACAACGTGCTTGGGGATACCAATTCAATTCAATCCAACAATTACACCAACAACCCAAACTTATACCTATACCTGGACACCAGGTGCAGGATTAAGTAGTACTACAATAAAGAATCCTATAGCAACACCTAACAGCGATAAAACGTATTATCTTACTGTTGATCCAGGTGTTGTTGGATGTAAAGGACATGACACTATCCATGTTCATATACTTCCTAATGATTTTAGTTTGTTCAATCACGATACTTCCATTTGTAAAGGCGCAACTGTTCAGGTAAAAGCAATAGGAGATCCAGCATTTACATATCGTTGGTTACCGAGAAAATGGGTATCAGATACTACGATAATCAATCCTTCTATAACACCAGATTCTTCCATTGCCTATAGTTTAACTGCAAGTTACCCAGGATGTCCTAATATTGTGAAATCATTAGTGATTGACGTGCAACCAAATCCTCAAGTTTATATTGGACCTGACAGAGAAAAATGTCAGTGGGATACTATTCATTTAGCAGGAATTGTAAGTCCATCAAACTATCCATTTTACATTTACAAGTGGACACCTTCAGGTGGAGTAGATTTTCCAAACAATGCTAATGTTGTATTCAGCGGACAAGCCACAGTTTCGCCTATGACATTAACGGTTAAAACCCCGGCTGGTTGTACTGGAAATGATCAATTAAATATTACAGTTCATAAAGGAAACTTTGCTAAAGTTGCTCCTTCCGATACAGGCATTTGTCCGAGAGATTCAGTTCATTTAAGAGTAACTGGAGGTAAATACTATGATTGGACACCAGGTTATTTTTTGACTGATTCTACGGTAGGCTCTACAACTGCTTATCCAATTACGTCAACACTTTATTCATTGCTTGTAAAAGACCAATGGGGCTGTTATGATACTGTTACATCAAACATTATTGTTCACCCAGATGCAGTTATCGATTTAGGGGAAGATGTAGTTATTTATCCTGGCGAAAGTCATTTGATGGATACTAAAGGGAATGCTTTGTATTTCCAATGGTTTCCTCCTTTAGGACTTAGTGCAACCAACATTGCCAACCCAGTTGCTATGCCAAATGTAAATACACGTTATTTCGCTCAAGGCACAACAGAATGGGGTTGTAGTGTACTAGATTCTATTGATGTAAACGTATCTTATGAGACTCTTTTAGAGGTACCTAATGCGTTTACTCCAGGTGCAGGACCTAACGGAGAAATAAAAATAATTAAGAAAGGTATTGCTACTTTAGAAAGTTTCAGTATTTTCAACCGTTGGGGAACCAAGGTGTTTGAAACAACTAACATTGATGAAGGTTGGAACGGACAATATCAAAGTACTCCACAACCAATGGGCGTGTATGTTTATACAGTGAAAGCTGTTACGAATACAGGTCGTATATTTGTAAAACAAGGCAACATTACTTTAATCAGATAAATTGAAGGATAGCTAATCATGATAAAGAAAAATCTCCTCAGCCGCGCAGGTTTGTTTGCAGCAATTGCATTCACTATAAATACCGCTCAGGCACAAGACATTCACTTCACACAATTCAATGCAGCACCATTGACCATGAACCCTGCCTTTACTGGCAATTTTAGTGGACAATATAGAGTAGCAGCTATTTACAGAAATCAATGGCGAAGCGTTACAGTTCCGTTTGTAACTTATGCTGCATCCTATGATGCGCCATTGGTTTATGATCTTTCTGTTGATGACTACCTCGCAGGAGGAATACAATTGTATAATGATAAGGCAGGTGATGGTAATCTTACTAATTTTTCTTGTCTAGCATCATTAGCTTATCACAAATTTCTCGGGGCAAATGCAGACAAATCACTTAGTGTAGGTTTTCAGGGAGGTTATACTCAGAAAAGTATTGACCTAAGCCGATTATACTTTGGTGATGAATTCATGAACGGAGGTTACAATCCAGGCACTTCATCTGAATGGAATAACTTGAATAATGGCGTGAATTATTTTACAATGAACGCTGGTATTAATTGGGCACATAGTGTCTCCCAAAACTTTGGATATTCACTTGGTGTTTCAGGAATGAATATCAATCAACCACAAGAATCTTTTGAAAAAAAGGTGCATAGTGAAGTTGGATTGGGCATGCGTTTGGGCGTTCAAGCAGGAGCAATCGGTTATTTGAACGATAAATTTAGCATTAGACCAGCAATTTTGTATCAATCACAAGCAACAGCTACAGAAGTTATTGCCGGTAACGAATTTAATTTTATGGTAGGTGATGCTGAAGTTAGAAGCTTTGCAACTAGTGTTTTTGCAGGCGTTTGGTATCGCACTGATGATGCATTAATGGTGAGTGCTGGTATAGAGTGGAAAGGCTGGAGATTCGGTGCTAGCTATGATTATAACACTTCTACATTGAAGAATGCATCTAATGGAAATGGTGGCTTTGAATTAGCTATTCGTTACATCGCACCAAGCCCATTAGACTTCGCTCGCAAGCTGGTTTATCCATGCTCTCGTTTCTAATTTTTTAGGTACTTTAAGAGAAAGGGCAAAAAAAGTTTTCTTTGCCCTTTCTTTTTTTAAATCAGAATGTTACTTTTACCCATTAATAATGCAAGCGCACATGAGAAAAAACTGGCTGCTTTTACTTTTGGCAACTCTTCTCTTTTCAGTACAAAATGATGTTACTGCTCAGCAGCAGCAAAAGGAAAAGTATAGAACAAGGGGCAACGACCCTGTTACCAAATTGCCTTACTATAAAAAATTACGTTGGGCAGATGACCTGTATAAAGCAGGTAGTTATTTTAATGCTATAGACTACTATCAGCAATTGAAGCAAGAGCAGGAGCGTAATCCTTATCTTACTTATCAATTAGCTGATTGCTATTGGATGACTCGTGATTATGTACCTTCTTCTCATTACTATCACGAAGCTTTTTTGTTAGCACCAAAATTGTATCCTGAAGCTACGTTCAAAGAAGCAATTATGTTGAAAATGCAAGGTCAATATGAAGTGGCTATTGCACAATTCAATAAGTTTATTGCAGACAATCCTAAGACTTACAAAAAGCTCAAGTTAAGAGCTAAACGTGAGATTGAAGGTTGTACTATGGCAATGAATTCCATTAAAGACCCTCAATCGGTTAATGTATTGAATGCAGGTCCTAATGTAAACAGTGCTTATACTGAGCTCTCTCCTTATCCACTTGGTGACACTGCATTGTTGTTTGCAACGATGCGTCAAAATGTAGAAGTACAAGTTGATAAACGAAAGAAAGAAGACTACATGAGCCGCATGATGGTTTCTCATAAACAAGATAATGTGCCAATGGCCGATTCTTTCCAATGGTCTATTCATTTTAGTGATGGTCAGTTTAATGATCCTCGTTTTCATGTAGGTAATGGTGTGTTCAGCCCTGGTGGCGATCGCTTCTATTTCTCTAAATGTGCAGAGGAAGACTCCATGAAAGTGATTTGTAAAATTTACGTTTCTAAATTTGAAGGTAGTCAATGGAGCACTCCTGAATTATTAGGAGAAGGTATAAACGATGACGGTTCAAATACTCAGCCATGTGTTGCAAAAGTTGGTAAGAAGGAAATTCTTTTCTTCTCGTCTAATCGTAAGCTTCAAAGCCGTGGTGGTTATGATATTTGGTACTCAGTTATTGACCCAAGAAATGGAACTTATCGCCGTCCTCAAAACGCAGGTAAGCAAATCAACACTGAGATGGATGAAATCACACCTTATTATGATAGTCGTGTGAACAAACTTTATTTCTCTTCAAATGGATGGGTAACGATGGGCGGATTCGATATTTATTCTGCTGATGGTGGTCCATCTCGTTATACAAACATTACCAACATGGGTTACCCAATTAATACTTGTGCTGATGAGTTATATTTCGTGAAAGATCCATCAGGTAAACCAGATGCATATTTAGTGTCAAATCGTATTGGTTCAATTGCTTTAAAAAATCCTACTTGTTGCGACGATATTTGGCGTATACAATATGAGCCTAAACTTTCCGTTATGGGTAAAGTTGTTGATTGTGATAGCAAACAACCTATGACTGATATTGTTGTGAAAATGATTGATGATAAAGGCAACCTAAAGACATATAATACTACTGATGGTAATTTTGCTTTCAATATGACTCGTGGTAATACCTATGTTGTAACTGGTGATAAGCAAGGATATTCTACTACAAGAGCTACTGTAAATACTTCTGATGTTAAACGCTCTGATCCTGATGATACTGCTTATGTAACTATTTGTTTGAGTAAGATTGTAAACCGTTTCCGTGTCAGCAATGTTTATTATGATTACGATAAAGCAAATCTTCGTCCTGAGTCAATTGCATCCTTGGATTCGCTCATCAACTTCATGAAGGACAATCCTTCATTAAGCGTTGAAGTTTATGCTTATGCTGATGCTAAAGGAACAAAGAAATACAACGACAAACTTTCTGAAGCTCGCGCAAAATCCGTAAGAGAATATGTAATTAGCAATGGTATTGAAGAAAGCCGTTTGATTGCTAAAGGTTATGGTGCTACAGACTTCGTTAAACCAAATACTACTCCTGAAGGAAAAGACAATCCAATCAATCGTCAAATGAATCGTCGCACAGAGTTTAAAGTTGTAACAGATGTTCCTACTCGTCGTATTATTTTTGATAGTCGTAAACCAGGCTCTGTTGATGAACAACAAAAGAACTTGTTACAAGACGAAAATGGAAATCCAGATGATCAACAACCTGATTCAGAATCAGAAGTTGGAAAACCTGGTAGTAGAGTCAATAAATAATTAGTTTTAAAATTATCTTCAAAAGCTGTTTCGCAAGAGACGGCTTTTCTTTTTTTATGATGTTTAACCTTAATTTAGCGTAAAATATTTCGAATGAAAAACCTTTTCTCTATTCCTTTTTTGATCTTTCTTTTTTCATGCAATAACAGTTATGAAAACGCTAGTACTGTAGTAAAAGAAATACAAAATCAACCCCCAACTAGTAAGTTGAATGAGGATGGAACAATGAAGATGGTAAATGTCTTAATCAAATACTATGACTTGAAAAATGCTCTTGTAAAAACCGATGCTATAGAAGCGACAATTGCTGCTGAAAAACTCACGCTTATCACAACTGATGCACAGGTTTTTTCTGCATCAGATAGTGTAGTAAATTCATTCATAGGCTTGAATTTAGATAGTATCAAAAATGCATCGCTTGATATTAGTTCATTAAGTCCATCAGATATGGAGTTGATGCGTGCTAAGTTCGAAACTATTTCAAATAACCTTTACTCAATATTGAAGAAAGTAGAACTTAAAAATGCAAACGTTTATCATGAGTTTTGTCCAATGGCATTTAGTAATAAGGGAGCCTTTTGGTTAAGTGAAGAATCTGACGTGAAGAACCCCTATTTTGGCAGCAAAATGCTTTCATGCGGTAAAGTATTTGACTCGCTTAAGTAAAATGAAAATTATAGTGAAAAAGACCCTGTTATCGTTGTTGTGTATTATTGTATCAATTATAGCGTTCTCACAAAAAAAAATAACGCTTAGTGGGTATGTGCGTGATGCAGATAATGGAGAAGCATTGATAAGTGCTAATGTGGTTATTAAAGACCTTCAACTAGTTGTTCAAACTAATGCCTACGGTTTTTATTCAGTCACATTACCTGAAGGTAATCACTATTTACTTTCAACTTATGTTGGTTATACTGTATTTTCTCAATCATTGAATATAACTGAAAGCAGGGTTATTAATATTGAATTGAAACCGCTTACCACGCTTCAAGAAATAGAAATTACTAGTTCAAGAAAAGATGAGCATGTTAAGACAACTGAGATGGGTACAGTCTCCCTTTCTATTGAAAAAATAAAAACTTTACCTGTGATTTTTGGTGAGGTTGATATTCTCAAAGCTTTACAGTTAATGCCTGGTGTCCAATCAGCAGGTGAAGGTAATTCTGGTTTTTATGTTCGTGGTGGGGGTCCCGATCAAAATTTAGTTTTATTAGATGATGCAGTGGTTTATAATCCTGGACATTTGTTTGGTTTCTTTTCTGTTTTCAATTCTGATGCTGTAAAAAATATTTGTCTTATCAAAGGTAGTATGCCTGCGAATTATGGTGGACGACTTTCATCTGTAGTAGATGTATCAATGAAGGAAGGAAATTCCAAGGAGTTTCATACTGAAGGTGGTATTGGTTTGATTGCATCTCGTTTTTTGGTAGAAGGTCCAATCAAGAAAAATGTTGGCTCCTTTGTACTTTCTGCTCGCAGAACCTATATTGATATCTTGCTAAAACCCTTTACTAATAAATCCGATTTCAAAGGTTCTGGCTACTTTTTTTACGACGCTAACTTGAAAGCCAATCTCAATCTTTCTAAAAAAGATCATGTTTATCTAAGTGGTTATTTTGGTCGTGACCATTTCAAGTTCACAAGCCAAGTATCAGCTTTTAATGCCGATATTCCATGGGGTAATTCAACTGCTACGCTTCGTTGGAATCATTTATTCAATAACAAGTTGTTTATGAATGCCTCAGCCATTTACAACGATTATAAATTTCAGTTTGGAGGAAGTCAAAACGACTTTGAAGTGAAATTATCTTCAGGAATTAGAGATTACAATGGAAAAGTTGATTTCGATTACTACAGTAGTTTTAACCATCATTTTAAAACAGGCTTTAACTATACTTTTCACAAGTTTATTCCTGATCAAATTTCTGGAAAGTCTGGAGATACCGAACTAAAACCCAACAATGAATTGATACGTTATGGTCATGAGGCTGGTATTTATTTACTTGATGATTTTGATGTTAATAGTTGGTTGCGAATTAATGCAGGATTGCGTTATTCTTATTTTGGTCAAGTAGGACCTTATTTGCACTATAACTACAATATAAACGATGAAAAAACGGATAGTACATACTATGGAAATGGTAAATTGGTGAAATCATATGGAGGGCTTGAACCTAGATTGAATATGCGTTTTCAACTGAACAATAATTCATCAATAAAAATTAGTGCTGTAAAATCTTACCAATACATTCACCTCATTACAAATAATGGGTCAACACTTCCAACGGATCTTTGGGTGCCAAGTTCTTTGTTAGTGAAGCCTCAAATAGCATGGCAATATTCTCTTGGTTATTTTCGAAATTTTATGAATAATAAAGTGGAAGGAAGCATTGAGTTTCATCATAAGGACATGAAAAACCAGATTGAATATAGAGAGGGTTATACTCCTTCACAACCATCTCGAGAGCAGGAACTAGATTATGTTTTTGGTAGTGGTGAAGCATATGGTGCTGAATTTTTTCTCAATAAAACAAAAGGTCGTTTTACGGGATGGATTGGCTATACACTTTCATGGACTTGGAGAAAATTCCCCGACTTGAATATGGGTGATCGTTTTCCTGCAAAATATGATCGAAGACACGACCTTTCAATTGTTGGTACTTATGAATTGAACAAAAAGTGGACAATTTCATCGGTATTTATTTATGGTTCTGGCAATGCAATCACGCTGCCCACTAATTTCTACTTTATAGAACAGCAGTTAACTCCAGAGTATAGCAATTTAAATTCCTATCGCTTGTTTGCTTATCACCGCCTCGACATTTCTGCTATATATAAGCCTCAGCCTAAAAAGCATAGGAAGCTTGAGAGTAGTTGGGCGTTTTCAGTATATAATGTTTATAGTAGACAGAATCCTTACTTCCTTTTTGTAGATAGTAAAGGTAACACCTCACAAGGAATCGATTTAAGTATTAAGCAGGTCTCAGTTTTTCCAATACTTCCAAGTGTAACGTTTAATTTTAAGTTCTAACTTAATTGTTATAACACCCTTACCAAAGTAAATCCAAACGAAGAACCAACACCTACTTTACTACGAACGGTGACAGTTTGGTTGTGTGCTTCTATAATGTGTTTCACAATAGCTAGCCCAAGACCTGTACCGCCTATTTCACGGCTACGACTTCTATCTGCACGATAAAAACGTTCAAAAATGCGTGGCAGGTGTTCTTCTTCAATGCCAACTCCATCATCCGAAACTTCAATATAAATATGCTTGTCGTCCATCACATAACAACCAGCAGTAACAGTTCCTTGTTCAGTTCCATATTTGATGGCATTGCTGATTAAGTTAACTAACACTTGTTTGATTTTTTGTTTGTCGGCAATTACATTTAAGGCACCTTCGGTTCCTTTTTTATAAGTAAGGGAAATGTTTTTTTCTTTTGCTCTCAAAGAAAATTCTTCAAACACATCGCTGATTAAATCTTGAATAATAAAATGCTCTTTTTGCATCTCTACTTTTCCAGACTCTAGCTGCGAGATTTCATTCAAATCGTCAACCAACTGAACCAATCTATCAATGCCTTTTGAAGCATTGGCAAGAAATTTTTTATTGACAGATGCATCATCAATCGCGCCATTCAAAAGCGTTTCTACATAACCTTGAACTGTGAAAATGGGTGTTCTTAATTCATGTGCTAGATTCATCAAAAACTCCTTTCTGAAAAGCTCATTTGCACGAAGCATTTCAATTTCATCTTTTTTTTGCTCTGCCCAATTTTGTACGTCTTCATTAACTTGGTCAATAGACCGTTTGGGCAACACCTTGTCGTAGAAAAACTCTTCGCGTTTGGTGGCTTTGGTTTGATAAATGAATTTGTAAATGAGCTTTATTTTTCGGTAAATAAACTCCTGTAGTGTGTAATGATAAATGAAATAAGAAATGAGGAACGTAATTCCGAAAACAACAAATGAAAAATACCATTCGCTAATTACTAAAAGACTGAAAATAGTATTGATGCTTGCTAAAGCAATAGCTGTATAAAACGAAAGTGTTCGAGGAGATAAATTCTTGGTATCAAATAAAGGCATTGACTAAAACTAAACCATTTCAAATTTATAGCCTACTCCTTTTACCGTGGTGATGAGGTCTATACCTACTTTTTGACGAATTTTTCTAACATGGACATCTATGGTTCGGTCTCCAACAATTACATCTGTTCCCCAAACTCTTTGTAGAATTTCATTACGTAAAAAAACTTTTCCGGGCTTAGAAGCCAGTAAAGAAAGCAGTTCAAATTCTTTCTTCGCAAGAATAATTTCTTCTTCTTTATAAGTAATCGAAAACTTTGTTTTATTGATTTCTAAATCCCCAAAATTCATTTTTTCATCCGCATCTTCATCCTTCTTCATTCTCCTTAATGCTGCACTAATTCTTGTTGCTAATAATTCCGGTTTGATAGGCTTAGCAAGATAATCATCTGCCCCTGAATTTAGTCCTTGAATTTCTGAACGTTCATCGCTCAGTGCTGTTAGAAAAATAATGATGGTCTTTTCAAATTCAGGCATCATTCTCAATTCCTTCACAGCTTGAACACCATCTTTCTTTGGCATCATCACGTCCATCAAAATCAAGTCAGGCTGAAATTCTTTGGCTTTACGAATTGCTTCCAAGCCGTCTTTTGCAGAAGCAGTTAAATATCCTTTGCTTTTCAAACTATAGCTTAGAAATTCAACGATATCTTGCTCGTCGTCAACAATCAATATTTTATTTGGAAGCTCCATAAAATTTCTGATGCAATATTAATTACCCTATCGTTAAGTAATGTTGATACCTGCATTATGTAATTGTTAAGTAAAAAGCCCTGAGCATGATAGTCATTCTACAAGGCTTTTCATTAAAACAATATTGAGCAAATTATCGAAGGTTGATATTCCCACTACCTATCTTAAATCCTTCGTTGTAAAACTCAATGGTATAGCTGCCTTTTTGATAACTGTTGTCTTGATGCCAATCAACTGTGATATTTTTCACAGACTCGCCTTGTTTCAAACTGATTTGCTTTAAAATAGTATAGTTCAAGGCATCTCCTTTAGCAGTTGTTGTAGCGCCCGACCCAAAGGCAGTATTGCTCATTAAATTGCCATTGGGAGCAACAATTCTAACGTAAATATTCTTCAGTCCGTCTTCAGCAATTCGGTTATCGTCGATATCAAATGTCAATCTGAAAATATCTACTCTACTTGCTCTTGAAGTTTGTTTTTCTTTCTTGCCACCACGTCTCAAATCTATGGGTTCCATACGAATGTTGGAGCAATGAAGCACAGCGCCGAGCTTTACTTTTTGTTGCAGCGTAATATTTTTCTCAACCGTAGAATCTCTTTCTTTGGTTACCACTTTATTGTAGTCGGTTAGCTTTGAGTTTTCATCTTTCAACTGAGCAATTTGCTCTTCGTAAGACTTCACAGTTGAATTGAGTTGCTCAATCATCGTACGTGCTTTTTTCAAATCGGCACTATTCTTTTTGCCACTTGAAAGCAGTTTTTGAATCTGCGATTTTATTTTTCCTATTTCAGAATCTTTTCCATTCACCATGCTGTCAAGCTGTGCGTTTTCGCTAGTGAGTTGGTCGAGGCGAGCAAGGGCTGCATCATATTCGTTTTGAACATTGTGTAATGAAGAGGTAGTTGTATCTACTTGGCTCATTGCTTCATCTCTTTGTTCCATAACTTTGTTGCGACTAACGAAGAGATAAATATTACCCAACAACAAAAGCGCAATGGCACCAATGAAAATCCATGTGTTTTTTTTGTTTGGTTGATTATTAGATGGCGAAGGCTCATTTAAATTGTAACTCATAAAAACAGTTATTTGGTTATTTTGTGCAAATATAAATTGGATTGCTCATGGAACACCTTCGAAAAATTCTCTTCATAGATATTGAAACAGTTTCCTGCCAAGCTGAATATGGTAATATGTCTTACGGAATGCAGGAACAATGGAGTAGAAAGTCGCGTTTTTTGAAAAGTAGCGTAGACGAGAACGCCTCTCCTGAAATGCTTTTTACTGAGAAGGCAGGAATATTTTCAGAGTTCGCCAAAGTGGTTTGCATTGGCATAGGTTGCCTTGTAGAGAAAAATAAAAGTTGGAAATTGGTCTTGAAATCGCTCACTGGAAGCGATGAGAAAGTTTTGTTAAATCAATTTAGTGAAACGCTTTCCCGCTTTACTTATCATCAACCCGACATGAAATTTTGCGGGCACAACATTCGTGAGTTTGATTTACCCTTTCTTTGCCGCCGAATGATTATCAACAATATTCCAATTCCCGAATCCATGCAATTTCAAAACAAGAAACCGTGGGCACTTAATATTCTTGATACCTTGGAAATGTGGAAATTTGGCGATTACAAACACTTTACTTCTTTGGCTTTGCTGGCTGAAGTATTAGGCATTCCTTCACCCAAAGATGATATTGATGGCAGCATGGTGGGAAAGGTTTTTTGGAATGAGAATAACCTCCCACGTATTGCTCATTATTGTTTGAAAGATGTGGCAACAACTGCAAAAATTTATTTGAGACTCGCTGGTAAAAATGATTTTGAATTTGAAAAAGAAATAGTAGAAGCATAAAAGATGTCGGCAGAACTCAACAAACTCATGCAATCGCTAAAGGCGAAAAAATTTGCCCCTTTTTATGTCATAGATGGCGAAGAGCCTTTTTACTTAGACTTTATCGGCAATTATTTTGAAGAGCATATTTTATCTCCTGCTGAAAAAGATTTCAATCTCATCACACTTTATGGTAAAGATGTAGATTGGGCAGATGTGGTCAATGCCTGTCGTCGTTTTCCAATGTTTGCAGAAAGGCAAGTGGTCATATTGAAAGATGCTGCGCAAATGCGTAGTTTAAATGAATTGACGGGCTACCTCGAAAATCCTGCACCAACCACTGTTTTTCTAATTGAACATCGTTTTAAGAAAGTGGATGGTCGCGGTAAGCTTGCCAAACTAGCCAAAGACAAAGGTTATTATTTCACAAGCGACAAGCTGAAGGACGAAGCACTGCCCAAATGGATTGAGAATTATGGCATTGAAATAGGTTTTCATATCAACGAAAGGGAATCACAAATACTTGCAACTTATCTTGGTAACGATCTTCAAAAGATTGTGAATGAAATTGAGAAAGTGCGTATTAATGTCCCCGAAGAAAAGTTGCTTACTGCCGAACTTATTCAAAAATATATTGGCATCTCGAGAGAGTACAATGTTTTTGAAATGCCTGAAGCGCTTGCTGTTGGTGATAAAGAAAAACTCTATCGCATGCTTGCTTACTTTTCTGCCAACCCCAAAAATGCAGCAATGCCTTTGGTCATTGGCGTTTTCTATGGCTATTTTTCAAAGCTCTATATGGCTCATTTCCTGCGTGGAAAAATGGACAAAGAAATTTCCACTACTATTCAACTTTGGGGCGAACGCTACCAAAATATGAAGCGTTCCATGCAAGTTTGGACTTTACCAAAAACAGAAAACAGTCTAATGCTTTTAGGTAAATACAGTGCCATGTCAGTAGGAGTAGGCGCAGCTACTGAAGACAAAGAATTGTTAAGAGAAATGGTAGGAAGGTTGGAGTTGTTAATGGTCAGTTGAGGAAGTTCGAATGAAAAGAAAATTAGAGCGATTTTCAATTCACCATCTTCAAACATGATTATGAAGAACAATCTATTTTCAAATTACCTACTCATCCAGCTTCAACACGGCAAGGAAAGCCTCTTGCGGAATTTCTACATTGCCTATTTGACGCATACGTTTCTTCCCTTCTTTTTGTTTTTCAAGGAGTTTTCGTTTACGACTGATGTCACCACCATAACACTTTGCAGTAACGTCTTTGCGCATGGCAGAAATGGTTTCTCTGGCAACAATCTTGGCGCCAATAGCGGCTTGAATGGCAATGACAAATTGGTGGCGGGTAAGAAGGTCTTTGAGTTTGGAGCAAAGCTTTCTTCCAAAGTCTTGCGCACGACTGCGATGAATCAAGGCACTCAGCGCATCTACTTTATCGCCGTTTAACAGAATATCCATCTTAGCAATATCACTTTCGCGATAGTCGAGCGGATGATAATCGAAGGATGCATAGCCACGTGTGCAGCTTTTTAATTTATCGTAGAAGTCGAAAACTATTTCCGCCAAAGGGATTTCAAAAACAAGCTCTACACGAGTAGGTGTGAGATAATGTTGGTTAATCAACAACCCACGCTTTCCAAGGCAAAGAGTCATGATATTGCCAATGTAGTCGGGTAACGTAATGATTTGAGCGCGAATAAAAGGCTCCTCAATGCGGTCTAGTTTGCTAGGGTCGGGCATTTCAGTTGGGTTGTTTACAATGATAGCTTGGTCAGGTTCTTTTGTAAGATAGGCTTTGAAGCTAACATTGGGCACAGTAGTAATCACGGTTTGATTGAACTCACGTTCTAATCTTTCTTGAATGATTTCCATGTGCAACATGCCGAGGAACCCGCATCTGAAACCAAACCCAAGCGCCTGAGATGTTTCTGGTTCGAAGGTCAATGAAGCATCATTGAGTTGGAGCTTTTCCATACAATCACGCAACTCTTCAAAGTCTTCAGTCACTACAGGAAATATTCCTGCAAAAACCATTGGCTTCACATCCTCAAAACCATGTATGTAATCGAGGCATGGGTTGCTTACAAGTGAAATAGTGTCGCCCACTTTAATTTCTTTCGCGTCCTTAATGCCTGTAATGATGTAACCCACATCTCCAGTCAACACTTCTTTCTTGGGAATTAAACCCATTTTAAGAGTGCCCACTTCATCAGCAGTATAAATATTATCGGTATGAAAAAACTTGATGCGGTCGTTCTTCGTCAATTTACCATTGAAAATTCGGTAGTATGCAATGACACCACGAAAAGAATTGAACACAGAGTCGAAAATCAAAGCTTGTAAAGGAGCATTCGGGTCTCCTTTCGGTGCAGGAATTCTTTCGATGATGCCTGACATAATCTCTTCAATGCCAATACCCGACTTGCCCGATGCCAAAATAATTTCTTCGGGTTTGCAGCCAATAAGGTCCACAATTTGGTCAGTCACTTCAGGAATCATGGCACCGTCCATATCAATCTTGTTGATGACAGGAATGATTTCAAGGTCGTTATCTAAAGCAAGGTAAAGGTTAGAAATCGTTTGTGCTTGAATGCCTTGTGAAGCATCAACTAACAAAAGCGCACCTTCACAAGCAGCCAAAGCCCGACTTACTTCGTAAGAAAAGTCAACATGGCCGGGTGTATCAATGAGGTTAAGGGTGTATTTATTGCCTTTGTACTCATAGTCCATTTGAATAGCGTGGCTCTTGATAGTAATGCCTTTCTCTCGCTCTAAATCCATATCATCAAGCACCTGAGCTTGCATGTCTCGTGAAGAAATAGTCTTCGTGAATTCAAGCAAACGGTCGGCAAGAGTGCTTTTTCCGTGGTCAATATGGGCGATGATGCAAAAGTTGCGGATGTGCTGCATAGATTTTTTAAACGAGCGGCAAATGTAAAGAATAGTGAAGTCTTAAAATAATTGCATTGACTTCAAGTAATTCAGCAAGTGTTTGTGAGATAGTTTTATTTTGTGCGTTCATGAAAATTGCCATTATCGGTGCAGGTGCTGCGGGTTGTTTTGCTGCTGCCAATATTCCTTTTAAAGAAGGAAGAGAAGTTGTTATTTATGAAAAAACAGGTAAGGCTTTACAGAAAGTAAAAGTATCAGGAGGTGGAAGATGTAATGTTACCAATGTGCTTGAAGATGTTTTAGAACTAAGTACAAAATATCCACGTGGGGGAAATTTTGTTAAAAAAACGTTTCATCATTTCGGAACCCAACAAACAAAAGGTTGGTTTGAAAAAAGAGGTGTCCTATTGAAAGCAGAAGATGATGGCAGGGTTTTCCCTTTAAGTAATCAGTCACAATCTGTTATTGATTGTCTTGATAGAGAAATGATTAAGAATAGAGTAAAGATCCATTTTCACAAATCAGTAGAAAAAATTGAAAGAAAAGAACAAGGATTCGTCATTTATTTTTCCGACCAAACAAACACAAAGGCTGATAATATACTTGTGACATCGGGTGGATTCCAAAGAGAAGAACAATATCAATGGCTCAGAGATTTAGGACATCAAATTGAACTGCCTGTTCCTTCACTTTTTACGTTCAATCTAAAAAACAATCCAATCACAAGCTTGATGGGGGTAAGTGTTCCTAATGCAAGTGTCAAAATTCAAGGAACAAAAATCCTAGAACAGGGTGCAGTATTAATTACACATTGGGGATTGAGTGGACCAGCTGTATTGAGAGCTTCTGCCTGGGGTGCTCGCAGTTTAAAGGAAATAGATTTTTGTTTTAAAATTAACATTAATTGGTTGGGGGATTTAAGAGAAAATGAAATGAAAGAAAGCATTGCAAAACAAAGACAAGAACAAGGCAAACAACCTATTTTCGGTCGAAACCCATTTCAGTTACCTAAAAGACTTTGGGAGTTTTTTTTAGAGAAAATAGGTATATCCACAACAATTAACTGGGGCAATTTGAGTGCTGCACACCAAAATAAATTGATAGAATTGTTGCTTCGGCAAGAATTGGAAGTAAATGGAAAAACCACTTTTAAAGAAGAGTTTGTAACATGTGGGGGTGTAAAACTTTCTGAAATAAACCATAACACAATGGAAAGTAAACTAGTGCCCGGGTTATACTTTGCAGGGGAAGTTTTGGATGTTGATGGCATCACGGGAGGATTCAACTTTCAACATGCATGGGCTAGTGGGTGGTTGGCGGCAAATGCGATACAAGTAAATTAAGGTGCGATTAGAGTGCTTTGTATTCCTATCTTTTGTATTACTTTTACAAGGTATTTCAGTTTTAATCTGAAATATCAATTTTTCAACTTAACAACCGTTATGAAACAAAAATTATTCTTCTCCTCAAGAGCTGCTTTTTTTCTATTGCTTTTTCTTATGAACTCACAATTCATAATCGCGCAAAACTATGTGGTTATTGGAAGTGGTACTGCTGTTAATACTGCATCTCAATTCCCTTGCCCTTATGGCAATACCAATTGGGGAGATAAAAATCAGTTTTTCATTCGAGCAAGCGAATTATTATCTTTTGGATTAACCTCGGGCTCAATGGTCAACTCTTTGGGGTTTTATGTTACAGCAACAAATAGCGTCGACCCTCTGATTGGTTGGAATGTCAAAGTGTACACAACAACAAATACAAATCCATTAAGTACAGGCTGGCAATCTACAGGTTTGGTTGCTTATTCAAATCCAACAACACTTGTAGTGGATACAGGCTGGAATCAAACATCCTTATCTCACCCATTTATATGGAATGGCACCGACAACCTAGTTATTGAAACTTGTTTCAATAATGATGCGCCTAGTGCCAACGCATCTGTTCAAAGAACAACAGGGATGACCGGATCAACCTACTCAAGATATTTAAAAGGGAACCTAAACTCAATTTGTGGTGACCTTACTTCATCATCTACTTCTACTACTCAAAATAGGTCAAATATTCGTTTTGGTTACGCCACATCTTCTTGTTCTGGTGTACCAACTCCTGGGGCAGCTTTCACAAACAATGCTAATCCTTGTGTAAATGAAACAATTGAATTAGGTATCAACGGAACCTCTTTTGCCAATGGTATTACTGTTCAATGGCAGTCATCTTCATCATCAAGTGGACCATGGACAGCTATTTCAGGCGCAACTAACATGGGGTACTTTTTTGCAGCATCTGGAACCGCCTATTACCGTGCTGTTGTATCATGTGCTAGTAATTCTGCGACTTCAAACTCTGTATTAGTTACCGTAAATCCTTATCTTGCTGGTGGTACGTATACTATCAATAGTGCTTTGCCAACAAGTGGTAGCAACTTTCATAGCTTTAGTGATTTTGGAACAGCTATACAATATGCAATTTCAGGTCCAGTGATTGTAAATGTAACAGCAGGCACTTACAACGAAAAGCTTTACCTTAATGAAATTTGTGGTGTATCGTCAACCAATACAATTACCATCAATGGAAATGGAGCTACCCTAAATTATGTTTCATCTAACACCAATAATCGTGGAATCATTACTCTTGATGGAACCGATTACGTTACTATCAACAACCTAAACTTAAAAGGATATAGTACATCAGCAACCAATTACGCTTGGGGTGTTTTTATTACTAACAATGCTGATAATGATACTATTTCCAATTGTACCATTACACTTGATTCGAATGCCACAACAAGTAACTACGCTGGAATTGTTACCTCTGGTTCATTCACCAATCCTTTATTCACTCCTTCAGAGTGTGATTATGTATCACTTACCAACAACACTATTAACGGTGGATTGTATGGTATTACCATTGTAGGTGATACTGCTGGTAATCAACTTGTGGGTTGGAATGTAACGAGCAATACTATTCGTAATTCAGGCAATTATGGTATCTACGGATGGGGAACTACTAGTATGGTAGTGTCTAAAAATGATATTTCAAGAACTGGAAGAACAAATATGCTCGATTTTAGTGCGCTTTATTTTATTAATGGACACACAGGCTTGAAAATTCAAAAGAATAAGATTCATGACATTTCAACTGGTAACCTAAATGCTACCTTCGATTTTTATGGAGTTTACTTACTCAATAGTCCTGGACAAACAGGAACGCTTTCTACAAAAAATGAAGTCTCGAACAATATTCTTTACAATTTAAACGGTTTAGGGAATCATTGGTATTTCTATAATACAGGTTCTGGTTATACAGGTTATTATAATAACTCACTTGCAACCAATAGATATGCTACTGCCGCAACAGGAACTACTTATGGTTATTATCACGACATCACGAATAACGACCCTTATATCTACTTTAGCAATAACAATATTTCAATAACAAGAAATACAGCCAACACCAAAGCAATTTATTATGTATGGCATGGTGCTACTAAATTGATTGCCAACTACAATAATCTTTTCGTTAATGGAGACGGTTTCAATTATATTGGTTTTTACACTTGCTGTTTCTATAATTCCATTTTCAACTGGATGAATATTTCTTCAAAGGACTTCAATTCTGCTAGTTGCAACCCTTATTTCTTGAGCCCTACTTCCGGCAACCTTAAACCCCAAAGCACCTACATGGATAATACAGGATCTAATGAAGGAATTACTACGGATATTTTAGGTACAGCAAGAACAACTACACCCGACATTGGTGCTTATGAATATACAGTTTCAACTTGTAGTGGTGCACCAACAGCTGGTAGTGCAGTAGCTGATCTCGCTAATGCTTGTCCTGGTGGAAATGTATTGCTTACTGTTGATAACGCGTCAATGGGAACGGGTATTAGCATTTTATGGCAATCCAAACCATCTGTTTCAGGCTCATGGTCAACTATTTCAGGTAGCAACCCCATTAATTATTATAGCTATTACAATGCAACTATGCCTTCCGTATCTACAGATTATAGAGCGATGATTACTTGTGGTAGTAATTCGGTTTATTCCAATTCTATTACAGTTGGTCTTCAGCCTTGGTACATGTGCTATTGCTCCCCTTATACAGGAGACTCCTTACATGCATCTAATAACTACTCAAATATCTTGACTAACGTAAATATTACTGGAACTACACTCAATAATACTACAGTGAATGGTTATTACGCTGCTGGTTATTCAAGACATAATCCATCCATTTCCTCCAATTCTGCCTATTTGTCTAAACAAAATCCATACACTATTAACGTGAGCTTTGGAGGTCCTAACTATTTAGCTGGTGTTTGGGTTGACTATGATAAAAATCAAGTGTTTGATACTTCTGAATATTTTGTGCTGACTACTACAGGAAATAGTGCTACTGGGTCATTTACAATTCCTGCAACTTCAACAGTTGGTCTAACAGGGATGAGGGTTCGTGCCTATTTTGCTGCTGTTGGACCTAATACCGATGCTTGTGTAAAAAACACAGCTCAAGAAACAGAAGATTACGCGATTCAAGTTTGGTATGCTTTAGCAATCAAAGTGGAAGATATCAACGCTTTCAATTCGGGTAGCAAAAACAAAATCTATTGGAATACCCAAACGGAAGACTTTGGAGATTACTTTGAATTAGAAAGAAGCTTTGATGGTATTAACTTTGAAAAAATCACCACAATACAGTCAAGGGGTTTTGGTTCTGATTATACTTATTGGGATGAAAATCCTGCCAACGGTATGAATTATTATCGCCTTAAAATGGTGGCTTTAAACGGAGATATTTCTTACACAAAAGTAGTTTCTGCTATTGTGAAATCTTCGAATGCTTTCGAAGTGAAAATGTATCCTAATCCGACTACAAAATTGTTGAATGTTTCTGTGACAACAGAAAACATTTTGAATGCTTCTGTTTCCATTTGCGACATTATAGGAAAGCTACTTAGAAAGATAAGCATTTCAGATAATAATTCTCAGGTTGACATAACTGATTTGAATCCTGGAATTTACTTTTTCCAATACAATGATGACTTGCACAAAAAGACTGTGAAAGTTATCAAACAATAACGTTTTCTCCATCTTAAAACCGACAGTTATGATTATCATTGCTGTCGGTTTTTTAGTTTACCTAACTTTTTGCTCACATGATAAAACCCCAAACACTCTTAGAAAATTTGGAATTGCTTGCTCGTCAGGCAGTAGAGGGTTTTATTATTGGTTTGCATAAAAGCCCGTTTCATGGTTTTTCAGTGGAATTTGCCGAACATAGGTTGTATAATCATGGCGATCCTTTAAGACATGTGGATTGGAAAGTTTATGGAAAAACGGATAAGCTTTTTGTGAAGAGATATGAGGAAGAGACCAACCTTCGATGTTGTTTGGTCATTGATACTTCCTCGTCTATGCACTTCCCGAAAAGTGAAGACCAACTCAATAAGCTTCAATTTGCCACCTATGCTGCTGCTTCTTTACTTCAGTTGCTCAAGCGACAGTTAGATGCCTCGGCGTTGGCTTTGTTTGATGAAAAAGTAAATTACTTTTCTGCTTGCCGTTCTGCAAGTAGTCATTTCAGAATGCTCACAGCTGAGTTGGAAAAACTCTTGCTTTCGGATTCAGCTTCTGTGAAAACAAACGCTGCAACAGCCCTTCATGAAATTGCAGAGCAAATGCACCAACGTTCATTGATTGTTGTGTTTAGTGATATGATGGACGACCATGAACAAATGGAAGAACTTTTTTCAGCTTTGCAGCATCTTCGCTACAACAAACATGAAGTAATATTATTTCACATCATTGAAGAAAAATTAGAAAAATCATTTGAGTTTGAAAACCGTCCTTATGAATTTGTGGATTTGGAAAGTGGTGAAAAATTAAAACTCCAACCTCATCAAGTTAAGGATGTTTATGTGGAAGAAATGGGCAGATTTCAACAAGCTGTTGCCGACCGCTGCCATCAATATAATATTGATTTGGTGCCGGTTGATCTTTCAAAACCAGTGGAACAAGTGCTCTATTCTTTTTTGATTAAGAGAAATAAATTGCTTTAAACCGACTTTTTTTTCTACTTTCGCAGCCCATTTTACCATTTTGGTAATGGAAAGATTTGAAGACTGAGTTCTTTGTTTTTTTTGACCGGAAGATATTTCTTCACTGAAATTTCTTTTAAACTATGGAGTAATTGAAATGAAACATAACCGTGAATTTGAAATTGCATGGCAAGGGATGAAACCCGGTGTTCATGAATTTCAATACAATATAGATAGCCGTTTCATGCAAGAGCATGGAGAACACGAGCAGGATTATTCCAACCTCGATGTGTTGGTAAAAATGAGATTCGATAAACAAACGAACTTTTTTTTATTACACTTTGATGTAGATGGAAACATGCAAGTGCCATGCGATCGTTGCGGTGATGAATTTTTGCTACGTCTTTGGGATGAATTTGACCTCATCATTAAGCTAGCAAGCGAGGATGCTACCATAATTGACGACGAAGACGAAGTGGTTTTTATACCAAGAACCGAAACCGTCCTCGACATCAGCCCTTGGATATATGAGTTTGTAAAACTCAGCATACCCTTGCAAAGAATTCATCCTGAATCGCTAGATGGTATTTCAGGATGCAATCCAAATGCGCTCGACTTGCTTCAACATTTGTCGGAAGAAGAGCAACACGAACAAGTAAACAATATCTGGAAAGGCTTAGATGCTTTGAAGGGTAAAATAAATAGTAAATCGAAATAAAATCATAGTAAGATGCCTAATCCGAAACGACGCCACTCGCAACAAAGAGGAGCAAAACGCCGTACTCACTACAAAGCTGTAGCCGCTACATGGAGTGTTGATTCAACAACAGGTGAAACTCACCTTCGTCATCGCGCTCATTGGGTAGAAGGAAAAATGTATTATCGCGGAAAAGTGGTAATAGATAAAACTCCTGCTGCTGCTGCTGAAGGAACCGATAACCAATAATTAAACCTTGCCTGTTTTCAAAAGTAGATGAAGATAGCACTCGACATAATGGGTGGCGATTTTGCGCCTGCCGAAGCTATTAAAGGTGTTCAACAGTTTTTTGAGCAAACAAACGACGTTGCCAAACACCTTTTGCTTATTGGACAAAGCGAAGCTGCTGCCCCTTATCTTCCTATGCTTGATGCATACAGGGATAGGTTTACGTTTATTGAAGCTCCCGAAGTAATAGGGATGCACGAACACCCAACTAAGGCATTAAAGGAAAAACAAAATTCCAGCATTGCCATTGGCTTTGGGTTGCTTGCCATGAAGAAAGCAGATGCTTTCATTGGTGCAGGCAACACAGGTGCTATGATGGTGGGTTCTATGTATTCCGTAAAAACTATTGAGGGAATTCTTCGCCCTACTATTGCCACACCGGTGCCTAGAACCGATGGCAATTATAGTCTTTTGCTAGATGTAGGTGCCAATGCCGATTGCAAGCCAGAACATTTGGTTCAGTTTGCCGAATTGGGTTCTATTTATGTGAACAAGGTTTGGGGAATTGAGAACCCTAAGGTGGGTTTAATTAACCTCGGCGAAGAAGAAGGCAAGGGCAATATTCTTTGCCAAGCCACTTTCCCTTTATTAAAGGAAAATAAGGAAATCAATTTCGTTGGCAACCTCGAAGGACGCGATGTGTTCCATGAAAAAGCCGATGTGTTGGTGTGCGAAGGTTTTGTGGGTAATGTGATGCTGAAAATGGCAGAATCTATCCATCAAATCTTTACAAATCGCGGCATTAAAGACGAATTTCTCGAACATTTCAATTATGAAATTTACGGAGGCACGCCAATCCTTGGCATCAATAGCCCTGTAATCATAGGTCATGGTATTTCTCATACCATCGCTTTTACCAACATGATAAAAGTGGCTGCTAAGATTGTAGAAGCCGACCTTGTGAATGTGATTAAGTCACATTTTGCTAATAAATCCTAATTTTTAGTTTTTAGTTAAAAGTTGTGTCTTTATCTACACAATTTTCCTTCATTCATTGTGTTCAGTAGGATACCAATGACTTCCTTTTACTTTAGAAAATCTTTACACAAGCCTCTTTCGTTCTCTTTAAGTTAGGAAATACTAGGGGCTAGTTGGTTTTATTTATTCTTCTTCGGCTTTTATTGCTTTTATCATAAAACTATAAGCTTTTGAGAGTGCTAAAGAATAAGATTTGGCAACAATAGTATGTGATGAATGATTGCGCTTATCTACCATTACCAAGTAAAATTGCTCTTCTTCATCCAAATCAAAAGTGAGCATATATAATTGCAGAAGGAGTTTTAGTTTAGTGGCGTTGCGCATCGGAAATAAAACTAAGCAATTATCTGAATTCATCCTTTCATCAACAGCCTTTTATCCTTTGTTGCACATGCCTTGCAGAACAACATAATATTTTCGTTACAGCGTTTTTTCAATACAGTTTATATACACTAAGTAAAGGGTTGGTTATACTATAGGTATAAAGTAGCTTAATATTGTTGCTCATTTTTGAAGGGGATTTTTTTCCCGGTTGGATATCGGTTTTTATTCTTGGTTCAAGATGTCTATTGAACATTTGGAAAAGCATGGGAATTGAACCACCCCGGTCTTCGACCACCCCTCCAAAGAGGGGAATGACGCGATGCCAAAATTCCACTCCCTTGGAGGGGTGCCCTTTAGGGCGGGG
>CAINUN010000015.1 GCA_903853805.1 uncultured Bacteroidota bacterium | reverse complement strand
GGTCTTGAAACGATTGATGGAATCATACAAGTGATGGACATGAGCGGAAAACTTATTACCTCAAAAGCCTGTCACCCTGAGCCTGTCGAAGGGTCGAGCAACACAGGCTTCGACAAGCTCAGCCTGGCAACTGAAAACTGGTCAAGTGGTACTTATTTTATTCGCTACAAAGACAATGAAGGAAGAACAGGAACGGTGAAAGTGGTGAAGGAATAAAATATGCACTTCGACTCCTCAGTGACCGAATTAAGAATAGAAAAAGCTGCTTCAAAAGAGGTAGCTTTTTTTTGCCTGCACAATGGCTGAAATGGTTAAGAATGTGCAGAACCATTATCTTCAACCAAAGAAATCAGCTTATGAGTAGGGAAAAAGATATTTATGAGGTCATTTATGATATTGTGCGGCTCATTCCTAAAGGTAGGGTAAGTTCTTATGGTGCTATTGCTGCTGCCATAGGCATGAAATCGGGAGCAAGATTGGTGGGCTATGCCATGAATCATAGTCATGATGCCCTTCCTTATGTGCCTGCTCATAGAGTGGTGAACAGAAATGGATTACTTACTGGAAAACATCATTTTGGCAGCGAAGATGCCATGCAAAAGCTATTGGAGCAAGAAGGGATAAAAGTGGAAAATGATGGTGTGGTTGATTTTGAAAAAATATTCTGGAATCCTAGCGAAGAAATTAGCCTCTAAGCTTGGTTGCTAGGAGGAGGTGTCACATAAACCCTGTTGCCGACTTTGGTTAAGGGCAATTGAATTTTGAATTGCTGCACCATTTGCAAACCCAATTTACATTCATTGATTAATGCAAAACCATCAGAAACTGCTTTTGCTTCAAGATTGAAACGAACGCCTGCCTTTTGTAGCATAGACTCTAACTCAACAAGCAAATCGCTTGCTTCTATTATCAATTCTTCTTGCTCTTCTGGCAGTGTTTGGCTATAAGCTTCTGCTATGATCGTTGGTATTGAGATAGCACAATCGGTAATTTCATTTGCCAATTGGTCACTGTCACTTTTGTTATATGGCTTTACCTGATTGTGTAAAAACAACGCCATTTTCCGAGAAGACTTCCAAATTTCGAGGTCGTAATAATTTGCCATATTTTCCTCCTGATGATTATTACAATTTTATTATTCAGTTCCTTTAAGCGTAAAAATAAGGTGTAATTAGGTATTCTACCAAATCTTCTCAGAGAAATCACATTGAGCCTTTCAATTTTGTGTAGCTTTGGCGGTCATTTTTTTTTAAAATCATTCAAAAATTATCAACAACAATGAAAGAAGTTTATATCATCTCAGCAGTTCGTACCCCATTGGGTAGCTGGGGCGGTTCGCTGAAAGATTTTTCTGCAACAAAATTGGGCTCTATTGCCATCAAAGGTGCTTTAGAAAAAGCAGGTTTAAATCCAGCAGAAGTTAATGAAGTAATTATGGGTTGCGTGTTGCAAGCCAACCTAGGTCAAGCACCTGCACGTCAGGCTGCACGCTTTGCAGGCATTCCTGATAATGTTCCTTGCACAACGGTCAATAAAGTTTGTGCTTCGGGCATGAAAGCAATTATGCAAGGGGCTCAATCCATTCTTTTGGGCGATGCCGATGTGGTGATTGCCGGAGGTATGGAAAGTATGAGTAATGTTCCTTTCTACAGCGATACACTTCGTTGGGGCAACAAATATGGCAATACAACTCTGATTGATGGTTTGGCTAAAGATGGCTTAACCGATGTGTACCATAACTATGCAATGGGCAACGCAGCAGATTTGTGTGCTAAAGAATGCAATATCAGCAGAGAAGCGCAAGATGCTTTTGCTATTGAAAGCTATACTCGCAGTCAGCAATCATGGAAAGACGGAAAGTTTGATGCTGAAATAGTTCCTGTGGAAATTCCTAACAAAAAAGGAGACCCAATCGTTTTCAATAAAGACGAAGAACCATTTAATGTAAAATTTGATAAAATTCCAGGATTGCGTCCTGCATTTACCAAAGACGGTTCTGCTACAGCAGCCAATTCTTCTACAATGAATGATGGAGCAGCTGCATTGGTATTGATGAGTAAAGAAAAAGCTGATGCGCTTGGATTGAAACCAATTGCTAAAATTCGTGGTTATGCTGATGCTGAACAAGCACCTGAATGGTTTACCACTACCCCATCAATTGCAGTTCCAAAGGCTGTTGCCAAAGCAGGGCTCAACATGAGCGATGTGGCGTATTTTGAACTCAACGAAGCATTTAGTGTTGTTGGTTTGGTGAACATGCAAAAGATGAACTTGAATGCGAATCAAGTAAATGTGCTAGGCGGTGCAGTATCTCTTGGGCATCCTCTTGGAGCAAGCGGAGCGCGTATTATCGTTACCCTGATCAATGTGCTGAATCAAAAGAATGCAAAGATTGGTGCAGCAGCTATTTGTAACGGTGGCGGCGGTGCTAGTGCAGTAGTTATTGAAAGGATGTAATTTTCAGAAATCAAATTATATTGAAAGGCAAACTCGATGGAGTTTGCCTTTCTTCTTTTATTTAGGGCTTATCCTTTTTGATTAATTAACACTAAAAAGCCGCCTCAAAAGAAGCGGCTTTATTAGTATTTCGAGTTTCGAATTTAGCTATTCTCTCACATCCATTTCTTCAATCAAGTTATTTGCACCGCCCAACTTATCAATGAGGAATAAAACAAAGCGAGCATCTACACAAATAGTGCGTTTGTATTTTTTATCGAAAGCAATATCGCCGCTCATCGCTTCCCAATTGCCATCGAATGCAAGCCCAATGAGTTCGCCGTTGCCATTGATAACGGGACTGCCAGAATTGCCACCTGTGATATCGTTGTTGGTGATGAAACCTGTGCGCAACACACCGTTCTTATCGGCATAACGACCAAAGTCTTTTTTGTCATAGAGCTTAATTAAATCTTGAGGCACATCAAACTCTGCATCCTGCGGTTTGTATTTTGCCATCAAGCCATCGAGCGTAGTGTAATAGTCATACACCACCGCATCTTGTGGACTGTAAGAAAGCACATTGCCATAAGTGACACGCATCGTAGAGTTAGCATCAGGATAAAACATTTTGCCATTGCCTTTCCATTGCATCAAACCTTTTACATATTGGCGGCTGAGTTCTTTTTTATCATTGCTGTAAGCATCTACTTTAGGTTGATAATTCTGTTCAAAATTGCGTGCAACTGCAATAGCATATTTAATAGCAGGGTCGGCATTCAATACCTTTAAAATTGGCGAATCTATCACTGTTTTAAACTTGTTGGAATCGAGCAAGAAAGTGCCTGCATAAACATAATTGGCATAATCATTAAAGGCTTTGTCGGCATCTTTAGGTGATTTCTTTAGAATGCTTTCTTCAAAAATAGCAGGCTGTTGGTCTTTGGCAACATCGTTGTAATACATCTTGTTCATAGCCGCAAAAACCTCTTTATCAGCTGCAGCATCCATATCTTTCAACATAGATTTATAAGCAGCTTTGATGTCTTTGGTATATTTCTGAACAGTGTCTTTGCTGTTGTGTCCTTTTTCCAATGCCTTCATCAACGGGTCGAAAGCAAGCGCCATCTTAGTTAAAGAAGAAGCCTTGAATGCTTCGGAGAAATAAGTGTTGTGTTTGGCATAAGGCTGATAAGCGCTATAGGCAGCTTCATATTTGCTGATGGTATTGCTGAACTCAGGTGCATTTTGATTTGCCCAAGTAGTGAAAGCTGCTTCGTTCTTCGCTTTTTTATCCACCACTTTCAATCGCTTCAATTGTTCGCTCTGACCAATAAAATATTTCCAATAGTTTGAAATACGTTGGTATTGAGAAGTGAGTTTAAGATAGACCTTTTTGTCTTCGTTCATGTGCTTGCGCATAATGGCAAGACGCTTTTCGCGAATGTTGACAATAGAAGGATTGACCTCAGTCAAAGCAAGTTGAACACCCTTAGCAATTTCATAACGGTTAGTTCTTCCGGGATATCCGAAAATCATGGCATAATCTCCTTCTTTCACCCCTTTTATTGAAACGGGTAAAAACTTTTTAGGATGATAAGGCACGTTGGTAGCAGCATAGTTTGCAGGCTTGTTATTGCTATCGGCATACACTCGGAACATGGAGAAGTCGGCAGTATGACGCGGCCACATCCAATTGTCCGTGTCACCACCAAACTTTCCAAGATTTCTTGGCGGTGTTCCTACCAAACGAACATCGTTGTATCGCTTGTAAATCAGCAATAGAAACTGATTGCCGTTGAAATAATCTTTCACGTTGGCAACGAGTTTGCCACTATCGTTCGAACGCGTTTCAATAGTCTTTTTTATTTCGTCTAATTTCTTGTTGTAATCTTCACCTTTCAATCCGTCCACTGCTTTCAACACTTCTTCGGTCACATCATCAATGCGTTGCAAGAAAATAACCGAAAGCCCTTGTGCCGGCAATTCTTCTTTCTTGCTCTTCGCCCAAAAACCATCATCAAGATAGTTATTGGTAACGGTACTTAAGGTTGCAATTGCATCATACCCACAATGATGGTTGGTGATGAGCAAACCATTCGCTGAAATCATCTCTGCAGTGCAGCCACCACCAAACTGAACGATGGCATCTTTCATACTACTATGATTGATGCTGTATAAATCTTCTTTAGAGAGCTTTAAACCAAGGCGAACCATTTCGTCATAGTTCTTACCAATGAGTGAAGGAATCCACATGCCTTCGTCGGCATTCGAATTAAAGAAGCTAATAAGCACTAACAAGGATAAAAGAAGTTTCTTCATAATTATATGTCTAGTATTTTTTTTTAGAAAAAAGAGCGCTAAAGGTAGAAGTGTTTCCCTACAAAAACTGCTTTTTTTACTTATTTTTATGGGAATAAAAAAAACTGGTAATTGACTACCAGTTTAAGAATTCGTTTTTAGAAATTGATTCGAGCATCTTTAAGTAATGGTTGCAAAATATCTTTTTCAGAGACAATAGCTTCTTGCAAATCGATTTTCCAGTCAATTTCTAATACAGGGTCAGCGAAATTCACCCCCCCTTCATCTTCTTTGCTATAAAAATCATCACACTTGTAAAATACCTCAGCAGTCTGTGTCAAAACAGAATAACCATGAGCAAAACCTTTAGGCACTAAAAACTGTCGCTTATTTTCAGCTGAAAGTTCAACACCAAACCAACTTCCATAAGTTTTACTTTCTTTTCGAATATCAATTACAACATCCCAAATTGCACCTTCCAATGCACGCACAAGTTTGGTTTGTGCATGTGGTTCATTCTGAAAATGTAAACCACGTAAAACATTTTTTGTTGAACGCGCTTGATTATCCTGCACCCAACGAATATCAAGTCCTGTAGCTTTAACAAAAGTGCTGTGATTATAACTCTCGAAAAAATAACCTCTATCGTCCATAAAAACGTGTGGTTCTAAAATCAATAATCCTTCAATTGGTGTATGAATGACGTTCATAAAAACTTAGCTTAGTTCGTTTATTACTTCAATGAAATTTTTTGTGATAAATTCCAATTCTTGGGTTGTAAGTTCAGTGTGGATGGGTAAAGATATTACCCTGCTTTGTAAGAAATCAGTAACTGGAAGTTCAAAGTTGTTATCGCTTAAGCCTTTGAACATATTTTGCTTGTGGCAAGCCACCGGATAGTATATCATAGAAGGCACACCGCGCTCTGCCAATTTTTCTTGTACTTTATTTCTATCAACGCCCTCCAATTGTAAGGTGTATTGATGGAAAACATGTTTAGTGTAAGATGCTCTAGCAGGAGTAATGATGTTATCATACTTAGCAAATGCAGCATCATAAAAATCGGCAACTTTTCTGCGGTTATCACAATACTCATCGAGCTTACGTAATTTGATGCGTAGGATAGCTGCTTGAATAGTATCAAGACGACTATTGCAACCAACTACTTCATGATAATAACGCACTTTTTGACCATGATTCGCTACCATTTTCATTTGTTCTGCAAGCGCATCATCGTTGGTGAAAATAGCACCACCATCGCCATAACATCCTAGGTTTTTAGATGGAAAAAAAGAGGTGCAACCAATCAATCCCATTGAGCCCGTTTTCACTTTTTGATCGTTGCTAAAAGTATAATCTCCACCAATTGCTTGGGCATTGTCTTCCACAACCGGAATATTATGTTCTTTGGCAATAGCCAAAATAGTTTCCATATTAGCCGATTGCCCATATAAATGAACCGGAATAATGGCTTTAGTTTTAGAGGTAATTGCCTTCTTCAAACTTTCTGGATTGATGGTAAATGTGTCAGCATCTACATCAATAAATACTGGTTTTAGGCGAAGCAAAGCCACCACTTCTACGGTTGCTATATAAGTAAAGGAAGGCGTTATCACTTCATCACCCGGTTGTAAACCCAAAGCCATCAAAGCGATTTGCAAAGCATCAGTTCCATTGGCACAAGGAATCACATGTTTGACACCCAAATAAGTTGCAAGTTCTTTACCAAATGCAGCCACATCGGGTCCATTAATAAAGGCAGTAGTATCAATTACGTTTTGAATAGCTGCATCTACTTCAGGTTTGATGTGATGGTATTGGCGTTTTAAATCCACCATTTGGATTCCTTGCATAATGAACATTTTTTAATGGCTGCAAACCTACAACTTTGATAAAGTTTTCTGAAAAGAAAATTCATTTGAATTCAATGAAATAAAGCTCCTTATTTTTATGCCATGAAAAAAGCGGGATACCTACTGTTCTACTTATTGATAGTTACAACTAAAGTCATTGCTCAAGATGATTTATTTGGAGGTGAAAAAAAAACTGCAAAAGAAGGTTTCCTTGCAACCTTTTCTACATCGCTCGATATCCCTATAGCTGATATGGCTACAAGGTTTGGTATTAGCAACAGAGTTGGCCCTGCGTTGTATTATAAGACTGAGAAAAACTGGATGTTTGGAGTAAAGGTTGATTTCATTTTTGGCAAACAAATCAATGAACCTGGTTTTCTCTCCAACTTACTTTTTTCTGACGGAACATTGTTAAATGCAAATGGTTATCGTTCAAGTACCACCCCTTTAGAACGAGGTTATATTGCTGCATTTGAAGTTGGAAGAATTTTCTCAATCAAAAAATCAAAACCCGATAATGGAATTCTTGTCATGACTTCTATTGGATTTATGCAACACAAGATATTTATTGCTAACAAAGCCTCAGACATACCTCAACTAAATGAAGAATACCTGAAAGGTTATGACCGTCTTGCTAATGGCATAAGTTTTGAGCAGTTTGTTGCTTACAACCATATTTCTAACAGCGACCTTGTGAATTTTACCATTGGCATCAATTTCACAGAAGGTTTCACCCAAGGAAGAAGAGATTATTGGTTTGATGTTTCTAAACCAGGCAATGATAATAGATTTGATATGCTTATTGGCATCAAAGGAAATTGGTACATTCCTTTATACAAAAGAAAATCGGAAGACTATTATTTTGAATAAATTTTAAAATTCCCTATTTCGATGATAATTTACCAATCCTTCAAGAGGACTTTGTAAAATATTCCCAATTTCAAATTCATATTGACTACAAAGAGATTCTAAAACATCTTTAAAGTAATAAGCAATACTTCCTGTAAAATGTATAGGATGCTTCCAACTTTGGCGGTATTTTAAAAGATGTGCATGAAAGAAGTCATTCAAACCATCTTCAATAATATTCTCTACCATAAAATGTCCGCGATTTTCGACAAGAATAATAGAAAAAGATGCCAACAAACGATTAGGAAATGGTTCGTTGTATAATCTATGAATAAGCTGGCGAATATTGTCACCAAACATCATTTCAAAAGCCGTTTTCAATTCATCATCAAAAGTATTGTAGGCATAATATTGAAGCACTTTTTTACCAAGATAATTACCACTACCCTCATCTCCAGCAATGTAACCAAGTGAAGGTTGTTGTGTTTGAATTTTACTTCCATTGAAATAACAACAATTACTTCCAGTGCCAAGAATGCAAACCATTCCTTTAGTATTTCCTGATAAAGCACGTGCAGCCCCTAATATATCTGACTGAACTTCCATTTTATTAACTGAAAAATACCCCTTTAAAACAACTACTATTTTATCTTGAAGTTCTTTATTATTTACTCCAGCTCCATAATAATAAATTTTTTCAGGTTGGTGTTTTTTCAAGTTCCATTTAAGTTCATGATGAAGTCCTTTCAGAATATCATCACTCGATTGCAAGTAGGGATTGATTCCTGATGTTTTTTGAAAAATAGGTTTGCCTGTTTTTTTCACAAAACACCAATCCGTTTTTGTGGAACCACTTTCGACTATAAGAATGGACATGACTATTTGAAATTGCTTATTGAAAGTAAAACAAATAGTTTGTTGTGCAAGAATATTTTAATTGACTTATCCCACGTATTCCTTCAACTTCATTACCACAGCATCCACCTCTTCTTTGTTGTTGATTTTTGAAAACGAAAATCGAATAGGTACCATTTTGTGGGCAGCTTCTCCATGAATGGTTTTGATGACATGACTCACTGAACTTACACCACTGCTGCACGCACTTCCGCCACTCACACAAATACCTGCCATATCAAGATTAAATAACAACATTTCTGTTTTATCGGATTTAGGAAAGGAGAGATTAAGAACCGTATATAGACAATCGCCTTCAACATCACCGTTGCAAACAACAGTAGGAAAAGCCTTCTTCACTTCCTCATACATATAATCGCGCAAACCCTTCACATAATTGCTGTCTTTTTCAAAATTTTGCAAGGCCATTTCAAGGGCTTTGGCATAACCAACTATGCCATACAAATTCTCAGTACCCGCGCGCATATTTCTTTCTTGTGAACCTCCTTGAAACAATGGCGTAATGGTAATCCCATCTCTTACATACAAAATGCCAACGCCTTTGGGTCCATGAAATTTATGTCCTGCAGATGATGCTAAATGAACTTTGATTTCTTTCAAATTCATTGGGTAATGACCGATGGTTTGCACCATGTCGCAATGAAAAATAGCGCCATATTGCTCGCAGAGATTGCCAATTGCTGCCACATCTACCAAATTGCCAATTTCATTGTTGGCGTGCATGAGCGTCACTAACGATTTTTCGTTGGTAGCCAACAAATTTTCAAGGTCTGCCAAATCAATATGTCCAAGCGCATCCAATTTTACAAAGCTAAGTTTGGCAAGCCCTTTGGCAGCAATTTTCTCAGCGGTATAAAGGGTGGCATGATGCTCAATAGGCGATGTGATAATGTGTTTACAACCCAAATCATTGACAGCGGCGTTGATAGATGTATTGCTGCTTTCGGTGCCGCCACTTGTAAAGAAAATTTCTCCTGGAGTAACATGCAATAACTTAGCAACAGATTTTCTAGCATTTTCAATGGCCATTTTGGTTTCTCTTCCATAGGAATAAATGGCAGAGGGGTTGCCAAATTTTTCGGTGAGATAAGGCATCATGACCTCCAAAACCTGTTGGTCGAGGTTAGTAGTGGCTGCATTATCGAGGTAAATACGGTGCATGAAAAAAATAGTAGGTAGTTGAGGTCGCAAAACTACAAAATCTATAAGAGAAACAAAGTGCTCTGATTGGGGTGTCTTTGTGGCTTTATTTTTTAAAAAAACACCATATAGTGTTGCCTATATTTCAAAAACATTATACTTATTAGTTACCTTAAAAAAACCTTTTGACCTTTGCATAAAAATACTCAGTTTTCTTTATGTGTCGTTTAAATAATTCGAGTATCTAATACATCATTGCATCATATCAGTATTAATTCAGTGCACAATGCGCCTCTTTAGTAGTTTTGTTTTTCAATATACAACTTATCATTTTTGCTTCATAGTGTTAAAAAGGTAACCAAACTCATCGTTTATTCAATTTGAGGATTCTACCTTTGCACTCAAACTATTTTTTTAAGTTATACTATTCTTATGCAAACTATTCTTGTAGCCGGTGCTGGAAAATCTTCCACTTATTTAATTCAATATTTAATTCAAAATGCTTCCTTTCTTAAAGCCAAAATTGTGGTGGCTGATGGTAGCTTAGAAGCAATTCTTGAAAAAACAAAAGGACACCCCTCTACTCAAGCAGCTGTGATAGACATTACCGACAAAAACCAACGACAAGCATTGGTGAAGGAAGCTAGTTTTGTGTTTTCGCTCATGCCTCCTCATTTGCATATTCATTTAGCAAAAGATTGTCTTCAGTTTAAAAAGAACCTAATTACCTCTTCTTATATTTCTCCTGAAATGAAAGAAATGGGCAATGCCGTACGTGATGCAGGGCTTATGTTTATGTGCGAAATGGGGCTTGACCCAGGCATTGACCACATGACGGCAAGCCATATAATACACAGCATTCAAAAAATATCTGGTGACATTACTTCATTCAAGTCTTATTGCGGAGGGCTCATTGCACCCGAAAGCGATAATAATCCTTGGCACTACAAATTCAGTTGGAATCCTAAGAATGTAATAACTGCTGGTGTAGGCGGTGCTCAATACCTTAAAGCAGGTAAGAAAGTAGAGATTCCTTATGAAGAAATGTTTTTGAACAATAAAAAAATAAAGGTGGATGGATTGGGGCATTTAGCTTATTACCCTAACAGAAATTCTTTGAGTTATCTTGAAATTTATGATTTACCACAGGTAAAAAATTTCATGAGGGCTACATTACGATATCCTGAATTTTGTGATGGTTGGAATGCATTGATTCAATTGGGATTGACTTCTGAAAATGACAATGTTACAGCTACGAAAAACCTAGTCTCACTCATTGCGTTGAAATCAGGTTATTCAAATAATGGTTCGATCAAAGAACATGTTGCAAATTTCTTGAAGCTAAGACTTAATGATGAAGTGATAAATATGCTCGATTGGCTTGGTTTTTTTAAAGAAGAATTATTGCCTGAAAAGGCCGTGAGCAGTGCCGACATTTTACTTGATATTTTCTTGAAAAAATGGGCAATGCGCCCGCTTGACAAAGACATGGTGGTGATGCAACACGAAGTGGAATATACCCGTCGTGACCAAAAAAACAAATTGACAAGTACTTTAGTAATTAATGGGGAAAACAGGGAAATGTCAGCAATGGCAAAAACTGTGGGGTTGCCAATGGCTATTTTAGGGAAACAAGTAATGTTGAAGAAAATAGTTCCCCCTATAGGTGTGCACATTCCGAATATGGCAAGCGTTTATCGCCCAGTCTTAAACGAATTAAAACATCATGGAATTGAGTTTGTAGATAAAATGGAATAATGGAAATGAGTTTGTTGAAATAATGCTAATCAATCAACCCTTGGCTTTTTTCTCCTCAAAATTTGCTTTGAGTTTTTGAATACGGAAATAATACACTCTCTCTTTGCCTTCTTTGGTTTCTACTGTTATTTTGTCACAAACACGTAAACCCATTTCAACAATTTCGTGTTCTACAGATTTTGTACCTATCATGGCAAGAATAGCATATTCTTCTTCAGTTTGAAAAACTTCCCAAGCAGTATTGCAACTCAACCCATCGCCAGTGCCTATCATTGAGCGTAGCAATCCATATTGAATGGCTTTGTGTTTCACCTCCCGTGCACTATCGTGCACATAGCCATACATTTGTCTTAGATATTGATGAGCCATCATACTTGTATAATCTAAGTTGAGAATGGCTTTTCCAATTTTAATGACTTCGAAAAACTTATTGTTTTTAGCTTGGGTTTCAATTTCATTTTTAAGGCTGTCGAAGTTTGTTATATGGTCTTTTTTAAAAGCATATTCTTGGCTCTCGAAAAAAGATTTCCGAAATTGAGTGTAGTCAATATCAGTATATCCAGATTCTAATTGTGTAACAAGCCTTTCATAATTGTTTAATGGTTTTGTTTGAGCTACTACATTAATAACATAAGTAAAAAAACAAAAAAAAATAAGTAAAAACTGCTTCATTCGTTGAACTATTTACGGCTATTTAAAGCAGCCTCATAATGGTTTATCCAATCTTGGGTAGTCATTTTTTGAGCAAGTTCTGCAATGAGTTGAAAAGGAATTTCATTTACCTTCTTAAAACGCACACAACTCTTGCCCATGTCAAGTTTAGTTTTACAATGTTTGGGATATTCGTCTAAGAACCACTTTAATAATTCGGGACGACAATAAATACCCATGTGATATAGGGCAATGAAATTTTTTTGTGAAGCAATATTGATAAAAGGCAGGGGTTGTGAAGGATTGCAATGATAGCCAGGGGTATATAAAGGATGCGGCACCACATAACCAATCATGCCATAACACATCATTTCTTCAAAACCTTTAGGAAGGTTTTTTAAGATTGCATTTCTTAATTGGGTCATTGCTTCCTTTCTATCTTTGGGCAACGACTCTAAATAATCGTTTACAGTTGCAGCTTCTGAACGCATAGAATTTATATTATTTATTCAGAAGGAGCGTCAGTAGCAGTAGAATCAGTAGGCGTTTCAGTATCTACTTCTATTACCCTTTCTTGAAACAACATCACTGTTTTTCCTTTTTTACAAAGGCAAAGGTTTTTCCCTTTGAAACAAGTATTGTAAGGTTGGTTAAAGGCATATTGAATCTTACCACTTACATTGGTGCTATCGCATTTTCTGTTTCCTTGATAATTAAAATCGGAGAAATGCAATTGCTTGTTTGCCCACTTTGTTTTAGCGGAGAAAATTCTACAGCCATCAAAGCCTGTAACATTATTACTGTCTTTGAAAATAAGGAAAACACCAGTACCAGAAATGGAATCTTTACCATACAGGCTCATATCCCAAACATGTTGAATCAAGGGATTACCAGCACTTGCTGTTGTTGCTTTTTTCTGAGTAATACAACTTGCTAAAAAGAATAAGGTAATGAATGGTAAAATGAAATGTTTCATAAAATGGTTTTACTACTCGACGAAAATAAGGTAAATCAAACTCCTATGAAAAATGAAGCGCATTTTTTAGGGAATAATTAATGCTTAATGATGTTATAAAAATGTTTGAATTACCTGTCAAACCTGAAAAAAATCATGTTTAATAGAAACATAGGTCATAAGTGCTCTTATCTGCTATTTCGAAATTGCATTGAATTTTTCTGCATTGTTTTCCCTTGCAGATTTTACACTCTTCTCACAAAAATTGAAACATGAATTCAGCAATTTCTTTAAGCCGTTATTTTTGGGGCACTCTTTTTTTCATAATATTTTTTGGAACATCGTTTGTCAGAGCACAAACTGGCTGGATTAGAAAAGGCAACACAAGTTATTCGTCGGCATTCATCGCTGCTGATGGAAAACTATATACTTGGGGATATAATAATTTTGGACAATTGGGAAATGGAACTACAATAAACAAATCCATACCAACACAAATCGGCAGTTCAACAAATTGGGTAAACATTGCATCTGGACAATACCACACAATGGCTATAAAAAGCGATGGAACTTTGTGGGCTTGGGGACAAAACACTTACGGTCAGTTAGGAGATGGAACCAATACCTATAGAACTTCTCCATTCCAAATTGGCACTGCTACAAATTGGGCTTCAATTTCGTGCGGTCAATATTATACATTAGCAATTAAGACTGATGGCACACTTTGGGCATGGGGACAAAACTCTTATACTCAATTAGGAGATGGTACTTCAAACTCAAGAAACACGCCTGGTCAAATAGGCACTGCTACCAACTGGGCAACTGTCGCATGTGGCTATTATCATTCAATCGCAGTAAAAACTGATGGTACTTTATGGGCTTGGGGGAATAATGTAACTGGTCAATTAGGTGATGGAACAACTACACCTAAAAGTACGCCAAATCAAATCGGAACTGCTAATAACTGGTCAATTGTTACTTGTGGGCAATACTATTCTCTTGCTATTAAAACTGATGGCACCTTATGGGCATGGGGTTATAATCTTTATGGTCAACTTGGAGACGGCACAACAGTGAATAAATCGAATCCGATTCAAGTTGGTAGTTCAAGTAACTGGACTTCAGTAACAAGTGCACTTATCAGTACTCTTGCAAAGAAATCAGACGGAAGTATTTGGGCTTGGGGCGATAATAGTTATGGTGAACTTGGTGACGGAACTAATGTCAGTAAATCTTCACCTACTAAAATAGGAATAGATACAACTTGGAATAAAATTGAAGGTGGTTATCAATATTTTACCGCACTAAAAACCGATGGAAGTATATGGAGCTGGGGGAAAAATGATTATGGTCAACTTGGTGATAACACCACACAGAACAAGAATGCTCCTACAATAATCTATCTTTATCCTGTCATTTCAACTTCTGGTTCGTTTTTGAATTTTTCAACTTGCAATGGCACAAATTCTTCAGTTCAGTCATTTTCAGTAAGTGGTGTTGGATTGACAGTTTCAATTACGATTACTGCGCCAACTGGATTTGAAATTTCAACAAATCCAAATAACGGATTTGCAAGTTCAAAATCAATTACACCTGTTGGTGTAATTGTAGGAACAACTTCTTTTTATGTTCGATTGAATGGAAATGTAGTAGGGAATTTTAGCGGGGATATATCATGTACTACAACTGGGGCAACTACTCAAAACATTTCAGTTTCTGGCACTGTTTTAAGCACCTCAACATCTAATACAAATGCTTCTGTCTGTAGCAATTCACTTCCTTATGTTTGGAACGGAAATAATTATTCAAATAGTGGGAATTATACGCTTCACTTTACAAATTCAGTAGGTTGCGATAGTGCTGCATCCCTTAATTTAAATGTTATCACTTCAACTTCTAACATTACCACTATTACTGCTTGTGATAATTATACTTGGAGTGAAAACAATCAGACTTATTCTTCAAGTGGAACTTATAATGTGGTGAATGGTTGTCATACTGAAATCCTTGACCTTACTATTAATCCTAGTACAAGCAACACTACCACTATTACTGCTTGCGATAATTATACTTGGAGTGAAAACAATCAGACTTATTCTTCAAGCGGAACTTATAATGTGGTGAATGGTTGCCATACTGAAATCCTTGACCTTACTATTATTCCTAGTACAAGCAACACTACCACCATTACTGTTTGCGATAATTATACTTGGAGTGAAAACAATCAGACTTATTCTTCAAGCGGAACTTACAATGTGGTGAATGGTTGTCATACTGAAATCCTTGACCTTACTATTAATCCTAGTACAAGCAACACTACCACTATTACTGCTTGCGATAATTATACTTGGAGTGAAAACAATCAAACCTATTCTTCAAGTGG
>CAINUN010000014.1 GCA_903853805.1 uncultured Bacteroidota bacterium | reverse complement strand
CTGCAGATAGTATGAGCTTGATGCTTAAAGAATTTGGTTTTGCTGTAAAAGGCATTGCACACACACTTGAAGCAGCCATTAGTTTTTTAAATAAAGAACATTTTGATATTGGACGGTAATAGGATTTCTACCGACCAAGATAAAGTTTAGGACGGGTAAGATAGACTTGCTACCTGCCAATATGGTCTTTGGAATGGCTAAGATTGATTTGCTACCTGCCAATACGGTATTTCTAACGGATACATATCCTTTGCTACCGACCAAGAACGGCTTAGGGACGAGCAATATTCATTTACTACCGACCAATATTGACCTTCGAACAAGGACGATGGAGTTGCTACCGAAGAAGATGAAGTTGAGGAGAGTTATTCCTTACCTTTATCCAAACATACAAATCATGAAAAAGGGTTTCGTTTTTTTCATTGCTCTATTTTGTGGGTTTTCTTTTTCTCTGTTTGCTAAAGAAAACACCAACAATAATGCATCTCTTTTTTTTCAAGAAAATAAAGGGCAGGTAACTGACCAAAACCATTTACTAAGAAATGATATTTTGTTTTATGGCACTACCCAAGATTTGGGTTTTTTTGTGAAAAAGAATGGGGTTTCCTATCAGTTATATAAAGCTGCTGATACATCCAAAACAAGTCCTTCTGTCACCATTCAACGGGTGGATATTAGTTGGACAGGCGCGAATGAAAATGCCACAATAATTAAAGAGAACCCTGCTGCTTCTGTCAATAATTATTATAATGTTGAGGTACCCGCACTCAATGTGAAAAGCTATGAACAATTTCGTTTTCAAGATTTATACAATGGCATTGACCTAAAATATTATCAACAAAATGGCAGTTTGAAATACGATTACATCATTCATCCTCATGCCAATTATCACCAAATTCAATTGCATGTTGAAGGGGCTGAATTAACCCTAGAGCAAGATGGAACCATTCAAATAAAAACTCCATTAGGAACTATTACCGAAGGTCAACCCACCGCTACCCAAAATGGAAGACAAGTAGCTGTCAATTGGGTGTTGAACAATAACACACTCAGCTTCCAAATTCCTGAGTATAACCCTAATGAGGAATTGGTGATAGATCCGTTGGTATTTGTAGGGAATTCGAATGTTTACTCAGTACCTCAATTGGGAAAAATGTTTTTACAAGGGGCTGTATATGATCATCATGGCAATAGTTTTAAATATGGGTATTATTCAACAGCATCCATTGACCCTTATGATTATAATGGCTTTATAAGTAAATACAACAGTTTAGATACATTAATCTTTACAAAAAAAATTGTAGGAAATTCTACATGGGGAGGAGGATTAATATATACAATTGTAAAAAGTGCTGGTGTAGATGATTTTGATAATGTTTATTATACGGGAACTACTAATGTAATGAATAACATTACAACAACAGGTGCTTACCAAACAATTTTCCAAGGGGGTCATGACGGATTCCTAATTAAAATAGATAGTATTGGAACTATAATTTGGGCAACTTATTTTGGTGGGAATTCGGATGAATATATCAATAGTAGTAGTGTAGATAAAAAAGGGAATAATTATTTAGTAGGCAGTACTGCTTCTGCACAATTAATAGCGACACCTATTAGTTTTCAACCTTCAAAGGGTGGAGGTTCTTATGATGGCTTCATTTCTAAATTCAATGCTGATGGTCAAAGGATATGGAGTACTTATTATGGAGGCAATGCTATTGATTATGCAAATAGTATTGCACTAGACACTTCTACCTATCATTTATTTATTTGTGGAAGTTCTAATTCTACAAATGGAATAGCAACTACAGGTGCTTTTAAAACAACTCATACAGGTTATCATTTAGCAGGTTATATTGTTGATTTTGATACACTTGGAAATAGAATATGGGGTACTTATTATGGAAATGACTCAACAACTGCTGATTGTATCGTAAGTGACAATCATGGAACTGCTTATTTTGTTGGTCAAACACTTGACACAAGTGGAATAGCAACTAACAATGTTTTTCAAAATACTCTATGGGGAAATGTAGATGGATATTTAGCAAAAATAAACGATACAGGTTTCAGAGTGTGGGGCACTTATGATGGTGGTGGAAACTGGGATTATCTCAGTTCATGTGACATTGATTCTATGAATCATATTATTGTTAGCGGTGGCACATTTTCACTAGATTCTAGGCTTGTTACACCAGGTGCTTATCAAACAATTTTTACAAGTGGTTATCAAAGTGGTTTATTTCAAGAATTTGATTCTACAGGAAATAAAACATGGGGAACGTTTATTTATTCCTTTTACATTGCTTTCATTGACAAATGTTTCTTTGATAATAATAACATAGCATATGTTTGCGGGAAATTTAGAGACGGTTTTAACATACAAATATTTACGCCCTATGCTTATAAGTTCGCTCCTTATCAAGTAGCAACACCTATTATTTCTAACTTTCCTTATAAACTTTGTTTGAATGACTCAATGAAGCTCTCTGCAACCCATGTTAATGGGGCTCACTATGAATGGTATTATTACCAAACTCTAATTCCGTTTTCAGATACTTCTTCAATAAAAATTGGTTCTTCTGGCATTTATACAGTAAAAATCATTCACAATGGCACATACGCTATATCACAACCATTAACTGTTATAGATAACTCTCCAATTTTTACATCAAGCACTATAATTAATGTTTCTTGTGGCGATAAAAATGATGGCTCATTTATCATCCTCTCCTCCGGAGGAACGCCACCATACCAATACACAGTTAATGGTTCGCCAAAACCACAACTTAATGATTCATTATTTGCAGGTAACTATAATATTCATACCACAGATTCATCAGGTTGCTCAAATAATTTCGTTGCGATTGTAGGAGGACCATCAATTATCCAAACTAATGCAGTTTTAGGCAACCAGCCTTGCTATTCAAAACCAGCAGGTTGGATACACATTAACGTATCAGGTGGTATCCCCCCATATCAATATGCGTGGAATAATTTACAAGACACAACCCCAACTATAACCCTTTTACAGCCCAACACTTATACAGTTACAATTATTGATTCTATTAATTGTACCACAAGTTTGTCTTTTGAAGTACAAAAAGATTACAGTCCAATGCCCACTAATCCCCTCGTTTCTATTTGTGCCGTAACAGTAGATAGTTTTGAAAATAAAAACCGAATCGTTTGGGAAAAAGGGGGCAATTCTCATGCAAGCGCTTACAACATTTACCGAGAAAGTACTGTGGCAGAACAATACGATTTAATAGGCACTCAAGCATCCGATAAATACACTGCTTATCTCGATTCCAATGCCAACCCTTTGCAACAAAGCTATCGTTACAAGATTACCGAAACAGATAGTTGTGGCAATGAGTTCAGCAAAAGTGCCTATCATCAAACCATTCATCTTTCGGCTAGTTCAGGCATCAATGGAGAAGTCAATCTTTCCTGGAATCTCTACGAAGGAGTGGGTTTCAATACGCAGTACATCAAGCGCAGCATCAATGGAAATGCTTTTGTGTCTATTGCGCAAGTAGCGTCAACCACAAATTCTTATACCGATGCTAATCCACCAGCGGGTCAAAAAGATTATCGAATTGATATTGAATTACCCAACGGCTGTGTTTATAATAGCTTCCATCAAATAGCTTCCAACGCCATTACCTTCAATCCCAACGGTAGTACGGTGCATATTTTCCCCAATCCCACAGCCGACCTCCTGAATATTCGTGGAACAATTCCTTCAAAAATTCTATTGGAAGACCTAGCAGGAAAAAAAGTGGTGGAGGAAGGAAAAACCAACGAATTATCAATTCATTACCTTGCAACGGGCATGTACCTCATTAAGCTGTTCGATAACAATGGCAATTGCTATTTCCGAAGTAAGATTGTGAAACACTAGGTTATTTTATCAACTAAAAACACGGCTATTTTTCACTCTAAACTTTCTCTAAACATGCAATACATGAAAAAGGAAAGTTTCGAAAAACCAAAGACACACAACAAAAAGACAAAGTATGATTATGGCTTAAAAGGGAGGATATTTATTATTGCCCATTCCTACTTTCTTCCCAAAGTCTTCTTCCTTCGCCTGCAATAACGTGTCGTTCGCTGTGGTATGAAGAGCGCACTAATGGTCCGCTTTCTACATAATCGAAACCCATATTGTAGCCCGCATCTTTATACTCCATAAATTCATCGGGATGCACAAAACGTTGCACTCTTAAATGCTTGGGAGTTGGTTGTAAATATTGTCCAAGTGTCAACACATCACAGCCATTTTCCACAAGGTTTTGCATTGATTGTAAAACTTCTTCTTTGGTTTCGCCAAGCCCAAGCATAATGCCAGATTTGGTGCGCATGCCTCCGTCTTTCAGTCGGCGAATCACTTCAAGGCTGCGATGGTATTTTGCTTGAATTCTTACTTGCTTGGTGAGTCTTTCCACTGTTTCAAGATTATGAGAAACCACTTCGGGGGCTACTTCAATTATTCTTGCAAGATTTTCCCACTCTCCTTTAAAATCGGGAATCAAGGTTTCTAAAGTTGTTTCGGGATTGAGTGTTCTAACAGCCCTCACTGTATTTGCCCAAATAACGGAACCACCATCTTCTAACTCATCTCTGTCGACAGAGGTAATGACGGCATGTTTCACTTTCATGAGATGAATGGCTTCGGCTACACGCTGTGGTTCATCCCAATCTACAGCCTCAGGACGACCGGTTGCTACAGCACAAAAACCACAAGAACGCGTGCAAATATTTCCTAGAATCATGAAAGTAGAAGTGCCTTCACCCCAACATTCGCCCATGTTAGGGCAATTGCCGCTTTCGCAAATGGTGTGCAGTTTGTTTTTATCAACAAGCCCTCTTACATGACGATAATTATGACCAATTGGCAACTTCACCCGAAGCCAATCCGGTTTCTTCATTCTTGGTTCATTATTATTTGCTGAAGCGTTGATAATTGGTAGTTCCTGCATACGCGATGCAAGATACTTGGCTCATTTTCGTTTGCCAAATTGAAAAGCAAGATAGCCCGATATGAAATAGTTCTTATCGTTTTGGTAAGCCATGATTTGAATGGACTTTGAATAATATTCAAGACTTACGCCTGTTTCAATAGAAGTAGCCATGTCTTTGCTTACTGCAAAATCGAAATGCAAAGCAGTTTTAAACTGTATCCCTGGAACAATTGATAATTCATCAATTCCTTTTGCCCAACTTGAATGCCCTACTATTACGCTTTTGTCGAGGAAGTTTTGTTTGGTGGCTTCTGTGTATTTGATAGAGGTACTCAATCTTTCGCCAAACTTAAAAGTATCTAATGGAATTTGAACATCAAGATAATAAGGCTTCAACAAACCCAATGAAATGCCACCTGAATAGGACCAATGAATGCTTACCGTTCCTGGTTCAGGTTTTCCTGCAATTAATTTTCTATTTCCATAACCCAATTTCAGCGCATAAAAATTATTCACTTTACCATAAACATAGGGCTTAGTGGGAGCGTTCCAAATGTATGGATTGGGGTAGTTCTCGCGGTGTTCTTTAGGGTTTTTATGTTCTTGAATTTCTACTTGATAATAACGAACATGGTAAAACTTGTCGGAGGTTTTAGCATTCTCAAAAATAGACTTTCCTTTTTCATACATCACCCCCCAACCATCTGTAGCTAGCTTAATGCCATAAATAGTTTCCTGTGTAAATGGTCTAATAGGTTTTGGCTTGTAAACTGCGGTGGGTGCAAATGTTGGGGGTGAAAATGCACGATTAACAGTTGGTTTTAAAGAGTCTGAATTTGCAGGGATAGCTTTCGATTCCACCTTCTCAGATTTTGTTTTTTCATTCTCAAGAAGGCTTGAATCGCTAATGACAAAAGCATCGTTTTGAGCCATCAGTTTAGTTGAAAAAACAAAAAAACAAAACAGGTAAGTCCATACAAACTTTACCACCAATTTTGCCTTTTCCGATTTCTTCTTTTTAAACATGGCTACTAAGTTAAGCAGTTTTAGGAAATGGGAAATCAAGTTTAACAGAAACAAGACAATCAAGCCTTTTTGGAAGACTTTCACTTAAATAAGTTGGCACTTGTTAAAGCATAATGCCTGCTTATCTTTGCAATCAGAAATTCAATCTTCATGCTGCAATTACCTAATCAGACGGGTTTTTATAAAGGAAAGGTTCGCGATGTATATTTCATTGGTGAAAAACATCTTGCTATGATTGTAAGCGACCGTATTTCAGCTTTCGATGTAGTGTTACCTCGACCTATTCCTTTTAAAGGACAGGTTTTGAACCAAATTGCTTCTGAGTTTTTAGATGCAACTGCCGACATTCTTCCTAATTGGAAAATTGCTACACCTTTACCTAATGCTACAATTGGACTTCGTTGCGAAACTTTTCCTGTGGAAATGGTGGTACGTGGCAATCTTGCTGGTCATGCATGGAGGACCTATAAAAGTGGGGTAAGAACACTTTGCGGAGTTTCACTACCGGAGGGCATGAAAGAAAATGATTTCTTTCCACAACCCATTATTACGCCTACAACCAAAGCTCATGAAGGGCATGATGAAGATATTGCTAAGGATGAAATCATAAATCGAGGTTTGATTTCAAAAACCCATTATGAACAGTTAGAAAACTATGCTTTGGCTCTTTTTGAACGAGGGAAACAAATTGCCCAAAGTCGTGGATTAATACTTGTTGACACTAAGTATGAATTTGGAAAAATTGGCGAAACGATATATCTGATTGATGAAATTCATACACCTGATTCTTCTCGTTATTTTTATGCTGATGGGTATGAAGATAGACAGTCAAAAGGGGAAATTCAAAAGCAATTGTCCAAAGAATTTGTGCGAGAATGGTTGATGGCAAATGGTTTTCAAGGCAAAGACGGACAACAAGTTCCTGAAATGACAGACGAAGTAGTCAATAATATTTCTGACCGATATATTGAATTGTTTGAAAAAGTAACTGGTAAAGATTTTGTGAAAGAGTTGGTGAGTGAAGATGAAATGAGAAATAAATTGAGTGGTGCTATTCATCTACTATAATTTGCATTTCCAAATTAGTATATGCAGATGTTAGAAGTGGTTTCTTCTACTTAAATCTACTATGGATATTGTTTTTTACAAAATATATTCCAAATTAAACCTTCTATATTTAGGCTTGTCTATAAACAGTAACAATTAAAAGTTTCAAATTCAATTTCCCCTTATTTTTAATCAAAATTTCTCCGATGAAAAAATTCTATTCCTTTGTCGTTCTTCTGTTTTGGTCATTGAATGCTTTTTCACAAGCACCCATTGTTCATGGTACAGTAGTAAATCAATCTTCAGTTGCTGTTGCAGGGCAAGTTATTCATTTAACTGATTCAAGTAATGGAGTTCAGCTTTATGTTGCAACTGACACTACAAACGCTAATGGTGAATATTCATTTACTATTCCTGGAAACGTTCCAACTGGTTCAGGCATGCATTTAAGAACGGAAAAATGTGGAATGGTCTATTCCAATTCATTTGCCTATCAAGGTACCAATGCAATCTCCAATTTCATTGTTTGTGGAACAACCAACAACAATATTTCAGGAACTGTAAAATTGGGAAGTGCCACAGGCAATCCTGCCTATCCGGCAACAGTTTTTTTAATTCATAAAACCCTTGACCCCAATACGAATGCTTATGTGCTAACACTAATTGATACAACAGCAACAAATACAAATGGTGAGTTTCAATTTACAGGAATAACTTATAGTGCTGGTGATTTGTTAGTAAAATCTGCACTGATCTCATCCAATGTAAACTATGCAAGTTATCTTCCAACCTACAAAGAAAATGCACTAACTTGGAATGTTGCTCAACAAGTAACCTTTACTGCAGGAGCTAACAATATTCATCTGATTGCAGGAATCAATCCAGGAGGACCTGGTTTTATTGGTGGTTCTGTATTACAAGGTGCAAATAAAACTACAAATGTTGGCGACCCATTGAGCAATAAACTCATTTTGCTTACAACCATCAACGATGTGGGGATAGGCTATACATACAGCGACGCTAATGGTGCTTTTACATTCTCCAATCTTCCTTATGGTACTTACAAGCTTTTTGGTGATGCTTGGGGAAAATCTAATACTATTGATACTATTACTCTAAGTGCAACTAATCCTTCTATTCAAGTAGTTTTTTCTGAAAATAGCATACAAAATATACCTACTGCAATAGGCAATGAACCGTTAGCTAAAAAGTTGAACATTTATCCTAATCCTTTTTCCGATTTCCTAATTGTAACTGGGATCAATGAATTAAATGGGCGATTTCGTTTGAGGTTGTATAACAACTTGGGCATTTGTTGTCTGAGTCAAATTATTGATAAGAATGAAAGTCTACTTCAAATACCAACTAAGCAATTAAGTAATGGGCAATATTTGTTACAAATACTGAATGAACATGGTGAGCTAATAAAAACAGCTAAAATGATAAAAGAATAAAAAAGCCCGAAAGGGCTTTTTTAATGTTAGTTTCTTTTTTGCCATAAAGGTTATTTTGTTTACGAGCCTTCTCTGGCAGATTTACTTTTTTCAACTCGTTTAGCAGCTTTATCTGCTTTCTTTTCTTTGGGAGTTCGAAGTGGTGCAGATTTATCTGGTTTCTTTTTCCCTTCTTTTTCTTTAGACATGGTTAGTTTTTTTTAAAATTTAGTGATTACTCAATATGATATTGTCTGTAGTGGCTATTTATTCTTCTAATTTATGACCGCTTTTTATAACGATATTGATCATGTTAAACTGTTTTTGGCTCTAAAACTTTGCAGTAATAATAATGCCTTGACCTAACTTTAAAAATGATTATTTTTTCATCAAGTATTAAATGTGCAGTACTATTAAAAGATGTAATTGTACTACAATTGCTCAATAAAACAAATACACTTAAGTACTTTTCAGTGGCAAAGTTGAGCCTACACTATTCAAGTATCGTTACATAATTCCCCTTATTACTTACATCATTTCCGTTTTGATCTTTATAAATAACACTCAATAGGAAAATCTATCTATAAACTTTCAAGAGTCATCCTGTTTTTATTCTTAAGATTTTTGAAAAAAGAAGGAGTCAACCCTGTTGTTTTTTTAAATTGATTTGAAAGATGTGCTGCACTGCTGTAGTGCATTTTCCATGCTATTTCACTAAGGTTCAGTTCGTCGTAAATAATGAGCTCTTTTACCTTTTCAATTTTGTGAAGGATGATAAAATGCTCAATAGTAATGCCTTTTGTTTTAGAAAAAATTTCAGAAGCATACCTATAATCTACATGAAGTTGTTGACTTAAATAATCCGAGAAATTTAATGATGGTAATTCATCAGAATAATGAACCATTTCCACTACAATATTTTTTATTTTTTCAATCAGCATAGAATTTTTATCATTAATAATTTCTAAACCTGATTGATGTAAGGCGTTTTTGAGAAGTGATAAAGATGCAGGATCAATG
>CAINUN010000013.1 GCA_903853805.1 uncultured Bacteroidota bacterium | reverse complement strand
GAACAAAAGCAAAAAGTAAGTGAACAAAAGCAAAAAGTAAGTGAACAAAAGCAAAAAGTAAGTGAACAAAAGCAAAAAGTAAGTGAACAAAAGCAAAAAGTAAGTGAACAAAAGCAAAAAGTAAGTTACTCTGAAAAACTAAGTTCTAATTTCTAAACTGAAAAACTGAAAACTAATAACTGACAACTAATAACAGACAACTGATAACTAACAACTAATAACTAACAACTAATAACTAACAACCAATATTTCTAACAATTAAAATCAAAAAAAAAATGGCAATCGTAGCACAAAAAATTGCAAGAAAATCAGTACCTGAAGTATGTGTATATGCACAAAATGTACATGATCAAATGTCGCTAAATGCAGGCACTTTCACTACCCCACCCGTGTTGATGAAGGATTTCTTAGCACACATCAACGATTTGTTTAAAGCAGAAGCAGCTACCTACACCGGCAGCTACACAAGCTTTGAAGACCGTGATGCAAAATATAGTGTGTTGGTCATGGACTTGAACAAATTAGGCATTTATGTTCAAGATAAAAGCGATGGCAGTTCGACTATCATCACAAGTGCAGGCATGGAGATGCGCAAATCGCCTCAAAAGTTGAATGAACTAGGCACTCCGGTGATTTTGGAAGTAAATAACAATGCAACAGGCAAATTGGAATTGAAAATTAGTCGTGTAGAGAATGCACGCAATTATGCTTGTGAATATTCGCTTTCTATTACCGACCCCGATTGGAAAAACGGAGGCAATAGTTCGAACACCAAAATAATGGTGGAGAACCTCACCCCCAAAACAAGTGTGTGGTTGAGGGTGCGTGCCCTTGGCACCAATAGCATTGTGAGCAATTGGAGCGATGCTATATCGAAGTTGGTGTCTTAATGAGTTTGTCTGAATCAGGATTTTCAGGATGAAAAGATTTACAAGATGAATCCTGTTCATCCTAAAATCATGTAAACTTGTACTGAGCGCAGTCGAAGTATCCTGATTCAGACATTTGATTTACAAGATAAATCCTGTTTATCCTAAAATCAAGAAAACTTGTACTGAGCGCAGTCGAAGTATCCTGATTCAGACAATTTTTTTTGGTTGGAAATTGGAGGATACGTAATTTTATTTTTGAGCAATTTCCACCTGCAAGGACGGAAACATTAAAAGCTATCAGATGAAGATTGATGAATTATATCAAAAAGCGGACATCGATAAAAACGTCGAACTTAAACAAACTTACCTGCAATTTGAAAAACTATTATTTGAATTGCGTAAAAGGAAATTGCTTGATAAAGTGGTAATATCTGTCAACAAAGAGATTGGTGAGCTTAATTCAACTGCAATTGCAGTTGATGACATGAGAAAAATAATTAAAAAAACACAAACTAGGATTATCAATTTACTTGAAAAAGAAGTTAAGTTGGTGCCCAAAAACTACTATCGAAATCTTTGGTTAGTTATAGGAATGCCTGCTTTTGGTTTACCAATTGGCGTTGCAATTGGTTCTATCCTTGGAAATATGGCTTTTTTAGGAATTGGATTACCAATTGGTTTAGCAATTGGAATTACTATTGGTTCTCTCATGGATAAAAAAGCATTTGAAGAAGGAAGACAGCTTGATGTAGAAATTAAATATTAACTATAAAAGACCATCTAAACCGCGCTTGCAACGCGGGTTTTAGAACAATCTCTATTGGGAAACTAATTCTAAGCCCTAGAATTATCCACAAAATACATATCTACATCGCCTTTTCCTTTGGCGTTAATTTTTCCGCGATGAATACATTTAAAATCATGCTGCACTAATTCATAAGTAGTTGCGCTGATGTTTATTTTTCCTACCTCACTATTGCTTTCCATGCGGCTTGCAGTATTCACCGTATCCCCCCAAATATCGTAAGCAAATTTTTTCACGCCTACAATGCCTGCAACTACCGGACCCGAATGAATGCCTATGCGCACTTTAAATTTTCCTTGAGCATTTTGTACATACTCATTGATTTCTAAAGCAGCACGAACAACACATTGTGCATGTTGTTCATTTTCTATAGGCAGCCCACAAACAGCCAAATAAGCATCGCCAATAGTCTTTATTTTTTCCAACCCGTTCTTATCAATGATATGATCAAAAACAGTGAAGTTCTTATGAATTTCAGCAACCAATTCTTCGGGACTCAGGGTTTCGCTAATGCCTGTAAAATCTACAAAGTCGGTAAACAACACGGTAACATCATTGTACATTTTAGCTGCTAATTTTCCATTTGCCTTCAATTCATCAGCAACTTCTGATGGAAGAATGTTGAGCAAGAGTTCATCGCTGCGTTCTTTTTCTTTTTTCACTCTATTTCTTTGCCTATAAACCACCACAAAAAACACAGAAAGCAATAATAGTCCCGCTATAATGGAATTACGAATATTTCGTTGTTGCAAATCCTTTTTTTCTTGGGCTGCCTTTAAACTAGATTCCTTTTTTTGAAAGTCGGATTGGAGTTGGAGTTGAAGTACTTTTTCTCTGTTTTCATTATTATATAAAGAGTCATAGGATTTTTTATAGAGTTGATAATTTTCATAGGCAGCTTTGTAATTGCCCATGCCAGCATACACTTCTGAAAGGTTTGCATAAATCCACTTTAAAAATTCAATGTTCGTAGAGTCTGTTTTAGCTAAAGCATCCAATTCATAAGAAAGTGCTTTTTTGAAATCTTTGAGTTTGGTATAGACCATTCCTGTATTAATCGCTACCACTGTTGCGTAATAATCATCCTTGTTTAGATAGTAGTTATACGCCATAGTATCATAATGCAACGCTTCCTTATATCTTCCTGTAAAATAATAAGTGTCTCCCAAATTCGTTATTGCTTGATACATTAAGCTTTCTCTTTTCAATTCTTTAGCAAGCTTTATGGACGATAGGTATATAGATATTGCAGTATCATACTGTTCCATTCCTCCGAAACTTCCGGCAATCATGATCATGATGTTTAGTTCTGCACTTTTTTCATGGAGTTGTTGTGCAACTTTTAATGCATGATTATAGTTTTCAATAGCCTTTTTGTGTTTCAACAAGTTTTCGTAAACAATACCGAGCGACCAGTAATTCATTTTCAGGTAGTGTAAATTTCCACCAGGTTGTTCATTAATTTTTATTGCCTTTAAATAATTATCAGCAGCAGCCACAGGATTATGATTGTTATCGTAGTACTCACCAATATTGTGGTAGGAAGCTGCTATTTGGTCAATAATATGGTTTTCGATAGCTACTTTGAGTGCTTCATAATGAAAACTAAGTGCATTTCCTTTAAAGTTTTCTGCAAACCCTAAACCTGTAAGTGAGCGGCAAAGACCATAATCGTCTTTAATTTTTTTACTAATTGCTAGCGCCTTATTAAAGTATTGTTTACCCAATTCAAATTTCCCTGTTTTGACATAGTAAAAACCAATGGAATTGTAACCTAAAGCCATTCCTTTTTCATATGCAATAGGTTTTGAAATAGTCAATGTCTTTTGTCCGTAAAATAAAATGCTGTCAAAACTGACATTGTGAAACAGCTTGATAAGTTCACCACAAACACCTACAAGGAATGTATCGATAGAAAATGACTTTGCACTATTATTGGCATATTGTTTTTGAGTAGATAAACGTCCAATAATCGATTCAAGTGAATCCGCAACTTTTCTGTCTTGAGCTTTTATATTGAATGCAGTAAACAGAATGAAAAATAAAACAAAGACTTTTTTCAACAGAAGGTGTTTTGGTAAAGATATAGGAAATCAAAAGTCCGCCCATATATGACAGCCTTATAAAATTTACGATACAGAAACAGTATCCTATACATCCCTCCGTTAGGCTTAGTTTTCAAACTAAGTCGCAGTGGCAAACAATCTTAAGATTGGAACTACCACCCTTCTTTCCCGTACGAGTCTTTCGTAAAGGACTCGCCCATTTTCGTTTTTACTTAAAATTGTGTTAAAATTAACTTGAGTAATTAATTTAAGTTAAATTGACATAAGTCGAATGGCGATAGACGGATTAAAATGCGGTAAGCAATAGTCATTTAATCAATTACAAACAACATTAATACAGAATGTTCATTTAATTATTTTATTACACAATGTATAAGCTGTTTGAATGCAACATCTTTCAAAAGTATTATTGAATAATTTAAAAAATGAAATTATTTTTGAGAATAAAAATTATTAAAAATGAGAAAACTATTTACGAATCAATCAGTGCATTTAAGGCACTATCAGCATATAAGAATGCTGTTCTTGTTAATAACTATTTGTATTTCAAATCCAATACTAGCGCAGTTTTCAGGTTCATTTGCTCCAAGCAATTGGACCTTTTATAATGCTCCGTTTGTCGTTAATGGTAGCGTGCAAACAATAAACGCACCGAGTACAATTACCGTGCTATCGGGCAACTCAAACGTTGGAGGATATAGTTTTTATACTGCAACGGCAACGAGCACAGGTTCTTTTACTTTTAACTGGAATTATGCTACGAATGATGCCGTTCCTGCTTTTGACCCCTTTATGTATTCAATAAATGGAGGAACACCAATAGTAGTTCCCGGATTATTAATTTATGGTGCTAAAATTCAAAGCGGAAGTTTTTGTATGCCTGTAACTGCTGGCAATACTTTTACTTTTATTATGTACACCACAGATGGAAAATTTGGCAGCAGCAACGCTACAATATCCAATTTTTCAAACTCAAATCAGGCTTTAACCACAAACACAACAACTGCAACTGCATGTGATGCATACGTATGGGCTGCCGATCACCAAACGTACACTTCAACCGGAATCTATACAGTTCAATACAATTGTAGTACAGAAATTTTGGACTTGACTATTACTCCAAGCACGAGTCATACTTCAGGAATGGTTGGTTGTGATACTTATTATTGGCCAGTAGATGGCAATACCTATACAGCATCGGGTACTTATTCTTTTGTAAATGGTTGCCACACTGAAATACTTCAATTAGTACTTGGTACGAGCAGTGCTAATACCACAACAGTTTCAGAGTGCGATAGTTTTACTTGGGCTGAAAATGGTCAAACCTATACGGCAAGCACCAATGCTCAGGTTAGTTATGGATGTCATACTGAGTATTTAAATCTAACAATTACACCTAGTACTAGTCATACTACATCAATGGTTGGTTGTGATACTTATTATTGGTCAATAGATGGCAATACCTATACAGCTTCGGGCACTTATACATTTGTAAATGGTTGCCATACTGAAATACTACAATTAGTACTTGGTACAAGCAGTTCAAATACAACAACAGTTTCAGAGTGCGATAGTTTTACTTGGGCTGAAAACGGGCAAACCTATACGGCAAGCACCAATGCTCAGGCTAGTTATGGATGTCATACCGAGTATTTAAATCTAACTATTACACCTAGCACCATTGACACAACAGTAGTTACCGCATGCGATAGCTATGCTTGGGTGGTTGATGGCAAGTCCTATAATCATTCAGGAATTTTTTATTCCGTTGATGGTTGTCATACAGATGTTTTAGACTTAACACTAAACCATAGTACTACAGGAAGCTCATCAGCATCTGCATGTGATAGTTATACATGGGAAGGAAACACGTACACTACAAGTGGAACACCAACTCATACCTACCTAAATGCAGCGGGTTGTGATTCCCTTCATACTTTGAACCTGACAATCACCCCTTCAACATCCACCACTACAACCACAAGTGCGTGTGATAGTTTTACATGGGCTGAAAACGGACAAACCTATACGACAACCGGCATTTATTCAAGTGTTAACGGAGGAGGAAGTTCTTCAGGACTTACTATTTCAGTTACTTCTGATTTCCCTTATAGCATTTGGTTTGTTTATAACTCATCAAATATTGTGATTGATAGTGGTTTAGTTGTTAGTGGAACACCTTTTCAAACTATTATCAACCCATTAACGTCTGATTATCCCATTGTTTTTCAAGTAACTGGGTATAATTACATTTTTGCAAACCATCATGTTGATTATAAAATTGACTGTAATTCTAATAATTCAACAATATTATTTGGCTCTCTGTTAGGTACAAGTAGTGTTAACACGTTCACATCAGTACCATTAAATAACTGCAATAACCCTTGTCATACAGAGTATTTAGATTTGACAATTGTACCTTCTACATCAAACACTACTACAGCTACTGCTTGTAATGAATATGTTTGGACTGAAAATGGTCAACATTATACAACCTCTGGCACTTATACATCAGTAAATGGTTGCCATACTGAGATCTTAAACTTGACCATAAATAATGGTAACACAGGAAGTTCATCAGCAACAGCATGTGATAGTTTTTCGTGGGAAGGCAATACCTACACTACAAGTGGAGCGTATACCCATACTTACCAAAATGTAGTAGGATGCGATTCAGTTCATACTTTGAACTTAGATATTCATACTTTAACTGTAAGTGCTACATCAACAGATGTAACCTGTAACGGCGGTACTAATGGTACTGCAACATTGACTATTAATGGTACTGGAGGTTCTAGTTCTGGTACTTACAATGGTTTTGTAGGTCCATATGCTCCAAGTAATTGGGCTGCTGATCCATTATTAATAGGAATTTATGGAGGTTCAAATGGTTCAAATGGTAGTATTGATACTTCAAATGCGCCAAGTACGCTTGGTTTTTATTCTGGAAATATAACAAGTAATGTATTCCCTTATAATTACTTCTTTGGTGTTACTCTACCTGCACCTTACTCAGGCACTATTTCTTTCAATTGGAATTTACCTGGTGCGAGTGTTGGGAATGGTACTGCTGCTGCAATTTTTGTGAATGGCGCTTACTATAATGAGTTTACATATGGTGCATATAGCAATAGTGGTACTTATACATTTAATATTACTGCAGGTCAGACATTTGATTTTGCAGTTTCTTCTCCACCTGTAACAACATCTAATCTGACAATTTCAAATTTTACCTACTCTTATGTTACAAGTTCTGGAAACACATATTCCTACAACTGGAGCAATAACTCTACTAGTCAAAATCAATCGGGCTTAGGTGCAGGTACTTATAATGTAACCGTTACTGATGGGGTTTGTTCTGCAAATACATCGGTAACAATTAATGAGCCTGCGGCCATTTCTTCATCTCTTTCTGCAACTGCATGTGATAGTTATGAAGCTCCTTGGGGAACTACTTATACATCAAGTGGTGCATATACACATGTATATACAAGTGTTGCAGGTTGTGATTCAACAGTTACTTTGAACTTGACTATTAACTTTAGTAGTAATGGTGCTAGTTCAGCAATTGCGTGCGATAGTTATACATGGGAAGGAAACACCTACATTTCTAGTGGAGCACCAACTCATACTTATGTAAATGCAGCCGGTTGTGATTCCCTTCATACGTTGAACTTAACCATCAATTATAGCAATACTGGAAGCAGTTCAGTAACAGAGTGTAACAGTTACACATGGGAAGGAAATACGTACACAGCGAGCGGAACACCAACTCATACCTACCTAAATGCAGCAGGCTGTGATTCCCTTCACACCTTGAACTTGACCATCAACTACAGCAATACGGGTTCAAACACACAAACAGCATGTAACAGTTATGAAGCACAGTGGGGAACTACTTACACAACAAGTGGTTCTTACACACATACCTATACCAATGCATCAGGATGTGATTCTGTTCATACTTTGAACTTGACGATTAACGATAGCAATACGGGTTCTAGTTCAGTTACAGCATGTGATAGCTATACTTGGGAAGGAAACACCTACACAACTAGTGGAACACCTACGCATACTTATATCAATGCAGCAGGCTGTGATTCTGTTCACACCTTGAACTTGACAATTAACTACAGCAATACGGGTTCAAACTCAGAAACTGCGTGTGATAGTTATGAAGCAGCATGGGGAACAGTTTACACAACAAGTGGTTCTTATATGCATACTTACACCAATGTTGCAGGTTGCGATTCAATACACACCTTGAATTTGACCATCAACTACAGTAATACAGGTTCAAGCAACCATACAGCATGTAACTCAGGAATATTCGGTGGCGTAACTTACACTGTAAGTGGTTCACACGATGTTACCTATGCAAATGCAGCAGGTTGTGATTCAGTTCATACATATTATGTAACTATTAATTACAGCAACACAAGTTCAAGTAACTACACAGCATGTAATTCAGGAACATTTGGTGGTGTAAATTATACAGCAAGTGGTTCACATGACGTAACCTATACGAACGCGGCAGGTTGTGATTCAGTGCACACCTATAATGTTACCATCAATTACAGCAATACTGGTTCAAGTTATCACACAGCATGTAACTCAAGAACATTTGGTGGGGTAACCTATACAGCTAGCGGTTCACACGATGTAACCTATACTAACGCAGCAGGCTGTGATTCAGTGCACACTTATAATGTAACGATCAACTATGGCAGTACAGGTTCAAGTAACCACACTGCATGTAACTCAGGCAGCTATGGTGGCGTAACTTATACAGCAAGTGGTTCACACAATGTGTTCTATACGAACGCAGCAGGTTGTGATTCAGTGCATACTTACAATGTAACTATCAACTACAGCAATACAGGTTCAAGCTCAGAAACAGCATGCAACAGTTATACATGGGAAGGAACGACCATTAATACAAGTGGCGTTTATACCCATACATTTACAAATGCAGCTGGTTGCGATTCTGTACACACCTTGAACTTGACCATCAACAATAGCAATACTGGTTCTAGTGCTGAAACAGCTTGTAACAGTTACACATGGGAAGGAACCACTATTAATACAAGTGGCGTTTATACCCATACATTTACCAATGTAGCGGGCTGTGATTCCCTTCATACCTTGAACTTGACCATCAACTATAGCAATTCTGGTTCAAGTAATGAAACAGCATGTAATAGTTACACATGGGAAGGAACTACTTTCAATACAAGCGGCATATATACTCATACTTTTACCAATGCCGCAGGATGTGATTCCCTTCATACGTTGAACTTGACCATCAACTATAGCAATACAGGGTCAAGCAACCACACTGCCTGTAATTCAGGAACCTTTGGTGGCGTAACTTATACAGCAAGTGGCACACACGATGTTACCTATACAAACGAAGCTGGATGTGATTCAGTGCATACCTATAATGTAACGATTAACTACAGCAATACAGGTTCAAGTAACCACACAGCATGTAATTCAGGAACATTTGGTGGGGTAACCTATATTGCAAGTGGTGCACATGATGTAGCCTATACCAATGCAGCAGGTTGTGATTCCGTTCATACTTATTATGTAACCATTAATTACAGCAATACAGGTGCTAGTTATGAAACAGCATGTAATACTTATACTTGGGAAGGAACAACTTACACTACAAGCGGTGTTTATGATTATACTTATACCAATGCAGTTGGTTGTGATTCCCTTCATACCTTGAACTTGACCATCAACTACAGTAATACAGGTTCAAGTGCAGAAACAGCATGTAATAGTTACACTTGGGAAGGAACGACTTATACTACAAGCGGAGCCTATACACATACTTACACGAATACATCAGGATGTGATTCTGTTCATACCTTGAACTTGACCATTAACTATAGCAATACAGGTTCGAGCAGCGGAACAGCTTGTAATACTTATACATTACCTTGGGGTCAAACAGTAAGTACAAGCGGTAACTATTCTCATACTTATACCAATGTTGTAGGTTGTGATTCCGTTCATACAGTTAATGTTACAGTTAATCCAAATCCGAATGTAAGTGCTGGTCCAGATTTGACAGTTTGTCCTGGAAATTATCAGACATTATGTGCTATTGGTAATGCATCAACTTATACGTGGACTAGTAGTCTGAATGTGCCAATTTCAAACTGTGTTTCTTTTGTTCCAAGTGCTACTGCAACCTATGTGGTAACAGGTACAAGCGGATTTGGCTGTTCTAAGCAAGACACTATGATATTGACGGTCAAAACTTTCAATATTACAGCATCTGCTACAGCCATTTGTAATACAACGCCAAAGACTGCTGTTATTTTAACTGCTCCTTCAGGAACAAATTATCAATGGAAAGAAAGCGGATTACCAATATCAGGTGCTACAAACCAAACTTATTCTACTAAAATTCCAGGAAATTACACTTGTACTTTAACGGATGCTTTATGTGGTATAAAAGTAACAGCACTAATATCAATTAATTTCGCAAATCCTCCTGCAAAACCAGTGATTAGTCCTTCACCAACCGCTTTTGTATGCGCTGGTTTTACAACTAATCTCTACACAACTACAGGATATCCTTTGTACAAATGGTCTTATTCACCAACATTTATTACCGGTGGTGGTGGTGGTGCAACCGTAATTCCTACGGCTACTACCTATAATTATAACACAGGTAATGGTGGTTATTATTGGGTACAAGTAACAGACAATCTTGGTTGTGTTTCTCAGTGGTCTTATGAAAGAAAACTGACAGTAAACCCAACACCAAATCCAATGCTTAGTCTTGCGCCTCAAACCAATGGTTCCGTAACACTTGGTATATCTGATGCTAATACAAACCTAGCCGACTTTAATGTTGGAGGCACTTACACTTGGTATCTTAATGGTTCTGTTATTTCTGGCGTTACTGGACAATCCTATAATGCTACCCTATCTGGAACCTACAAAGTACATCAAGTAAATACTTGGGGTTGTACTGCATTCACACCAGATTATAGTGTTACAACAAATTGTCCATGTGTGAAATTGGATCCTAATGTAGATCCAAACAACATTAGTTCTTCTGAGCCTGCATACATCTATCCAAATCCTTCCAACGGTATCTATACAATCTATGCTACTCAAAATCTAAGAGCGGTTGTAAGAAATGTTCAAGGAAGTTTGATTTTGGATATATCAAATGTAAAAGAAGTGAACATCAGTGATAAAGCGAATGGCATATACATGTTGCAACTTTACAACGATAAAGGCGACATCATTAAATCAACTAAGTTGATCAAAGAATAGTTCATTCCGTATATCATAATACTTAAAGAGGCTGTCTCATTACCAATGAGGCAGCCTCTTTTTTTATACAAAAACGAAGTTTATAGGTATTATTTAAGTTTGAAAACATAAATAATAGTTCTTCAAAAAACCTATCAGTTCAATACTGACTCGTCCTAAAATAAGTTTACCATGCTGTTTGAAGTGTTACCATGCCCATGCTGTTTGAGGTGTTCCGTAGGGCACCTCGAACTCAAGAATAAAAAACCTTCTTTGGAAGGGATTCCTCAATGCTCAATATCCGTTCCCATGCTGTTTGAGGTGTTCTGTAGGGCACCTTGAACTCAAGAATAGAAACCCTTCTTTGGAAGGGATTCCTCAATACTCAATTCATGCTGTTTG
>CAINUN010000012.1 GCA_903853805.1 uncultured Bacteroidota bacterium | reverse complement strand
TCTGTTGTCATGACGGATGCATCATCAAACGGAAGTGGAACTATTAATACATGGGCATGGAGTGTAGCAGGTGGAACCCCGAATACTTTTGCAGTACAAGGTCCTAACACTACTTCTTATGCAACATCTGGTAATAAAACCATTAACCTAACCGTTACCGATAACAATGGCTGTAGTAATTCAACTGCTTACAGCAACAACGTTACGATATACGCACATCCAACTGCAGCCTTTACCTTAAATGATAACACACAATGTTTGACGGGCAATGTTGTTACAATGACAAATACATCATCTAATGGTAGTGGTTCTATCAACTCATGGGCATGGTCAACAGTTGGTGGTACAAATCCCTCAGAAACAGGAGTAGGTCCTCATAGTACGACCTATTCTACTGATGGAGATTATACAATTAATTTAACGGTAACGGATAATAATGGATGTGCTAATTCAACTGCATATACTAATAACGTTACTATTTATCAAATGCCGAATGCGGCTGCTATTACAGGTACCAATCATGTTTGTGCTGGTGGTACACAAGTGCTATCATCAAATGTTACCTTAGGTACTACACCTTATTCATATTCTTGGGCAACAAGTAACCCATCTGCAGTAACCTTACCTAATACAAATAGTTCAACTCAAACAGTATCTGGTACTTTAGCTGGCGGTGTTTCTAATATAAGTTATACTGTAACTGATGCTCATTCTTGCGCAGTTACTTCAGCCACCTATGCTGAAACCGTTGTTGCTGTACAACCATTAGCTTATACTGTAGCCCCAGATACTATTTATACAGGTCAAACTGGCGCAACATTCACTGTGCCAAGTGATCCATTAGCTGATTACTATTCTTGGACTTTCTCCGGTAGTGGCACAACTTTCAATGCCCCTACCAATACTAACTATATCACAATGGATATTAGCATTATCGCAGGCACTGGAAATAAAACAGTTAGTGTATACGCTCATACTAATACACCAACTTGTACCTCTGTTGCAAGAAGTAAAACAATTTATGTAAGCGACGAAATACCATGGCGTGGATATATTGATACCGATTGGGACAATGCTGGTAACTGGGCTGAAAATATTATGCCTACTTCAATTACAAACGTTGTCATAACCGCAACAACTAATGAACCAACTATTAGCGGCGCAGGACCTTACGAAGTCAGAAGATTGAAAGTAAACTCAGGTGCTACACTTACAATTGGTTCTGGTAAAAACTTGAAAGTGAATAATAACTACATCAATAATGGAAAAGTTGAGGGTGATTATTTAACTCTAAATGGTAGTGGTCTTCAAACATTATCTGGTGATGGTAGAACTGATAAGTTAGAATTAAACAATAGTAATGGAGCAACTATTAGTTCGGGGGACTTCGGCGTTAAGAAATTTTATCTTCCTACCTCTGGAGTACTTACAACTAACGGTCATCTTCGGTTGGTTAGTAATGCACTGTCAACTGCAAGTGTATTAGCTCCTCCAAGTTGTACTGGATTATATATCAATGGAATTGTTACTTGTGAAAAGTATATTGCTGGTGGAAGAAGAGCTTATCGTTTCTTGTGTCATCCTTTCCAAGAATATACAGGACTTTATATGCTTACAGATGATATTGATATTACTGGTGATGGTGGTCCAGTAAATGGATTTACACCATCAGGAACTAATAATCCATCAGCTTTCTTTTTTAATACTTGGAATGCTTCAAACGATCAGACTAATGATATTACAGGTTGGGTAAGATTTTCAACCGCAATGGGTACAGGTAATGATCGTTGGTTTCCTGGAGAAGGTGTTCGTATTCTTGTTCGTGGTGCTAAAGGAGAAGGCTTAGATGGTAATCCATATACACCGAGTGCCGCAACGCTAACAATGCCTGGTAATCTCAATCAATGTGATACTACCTATCATCTTGGTGCTAATACAAATATTGGGAAAGATGGTTATAATTTAATAGGTAACCCTTATGCATGTAATATTGATTTAAGTACTACTACGAGAGGTGATAGTATAGGCACTTGTTTTTGGGTTTGGGATCCACATCTTGGATTGAAAGGTGCTTATCTAAATTATCCATTTAGTAGCAGTTATATATTACCCGCTTATAGTTCATTCTTTGCAACAAATATTGGAAAAGATACAAATTCACCATATACACACAATTTCATCACATTTCATGAAACTGATAAGACAATAGCATCATCAACTGATCCATTGCATAAAAACACCAATAGCAATGATTTAGTTAAAATGACTTTGTTAAGTGATAATCAAACAATAACTTGGGATCAGTTCTTATTGTATTTTGACCAAAACTCTATTGTATTGTTTGATATCAATGATGGTGAAAAAATTAAAAACCCTAATGTTGATATCTTTACAATGGCTGATACTAACAAACTGTCTGTTGACTTTAGACCGTTGGTATTAAATCAAACAATTCCTGTAGGTATTCGCAGTAATGTTAATAATCAGTTTACATTCAGAGTTGATGATTATAATGTAAATGGTACCCAGTTGTATTTCATAGATAAGTATAAAAATATCGTTACTCCAATGAATCTTGGTATGACTTATACTTTTGACTTGGATACACTTAATTCACTCTCGTTAGGTAATAATCGTTTTGTAATTGGAATTGGAACAACAAGTGTTGCTCAATTCAGTGGTCGTAGTATCAACATGACAGTTACACCGAATCCAGCAACTAATTTTGCTACCGTAAGTTTCGATGCTTTGAAGGAAAGTCAAACTACGATTACTGTAACTAACTTGTTAGGTCAAAATGTATTTACTAAAGATCTTGGAAAAACATCAACAGCAACTATTCAAATTCCTGTAAAAGAATTCACAGCAGGTGTTTATATGGTTACTGTCAAATGTGGTTTCGATGAAATGACACAAAAATTAATTAAACAATAAAACCAAAATCACTATAATAATTCTAAATAGGGAAGTATGAAAAAGCTCAACATCAAAATGTTTTTCTTACTGCTGTTATTTATTGCAGCAATGAATAATGCAGCACTAGCAGGTGGCGGTGGAGCACCTGGATTTGGTGATGATACCTACGATGGCGGTCCGATCTCCGGTGGCGGCGGCGGCGGCGGTGGTGGATCTGGTGGTAGTGGTGGTTCTGGCGGTTCTGGTGGTTCCGGAGGCAGCGGTGGATCAGGCGGTCCCGGTGTACCTTTGGATGCTGGTATGAGTTTATTATTAGCTGCAGGTCTTGGCTATGGTGTTAAAAGATATGCAGATGCCAAGAAGTCAATCAATGTTGATTCTTTCTAAAAAAAAATGAATATTTTTAATAAAAAGCAAGTTGATGAATTTCAACTTGCTTTTTTGTTTTGACTTAGTTTTTAAACAAAAAATAGTAATTTCAATCAGGTTTTTGGATTGAATAATTCAATACCTTGAGGAACTTTTAAAAAATCGTTTTTCTATTTTCATTGCCCTAAAGGCAAGGTCGTTTATTATCATAATCACTTCAAATCAAGCAGTATGAAAGCGAAAATTTACGCTGTACGCAACTATGTTTTTTTCTTGTTTGTTTTTGTTTTACCTCAAATTATTTTTGGGCAGAACTTTGCTACACTTGGCTCTGGAACTACCTTCAACACAAGTGGGGGTAATCCATCACCTTACACCAACACATACTTGGGAGCTAGGAATCAGTATTACATCAAAGCTGCAGAACTCACGGCTTCTGGATTGTCCAATGGTTCTGTAGTACAGTCTGTTGGGTTCAATGTACAGGCTCTTAATGGTATCAGTCCTTTACTGGGTTGGACAGTTAAGGTTTATTCTACAGCTACTACAAACCCATTAAGCTCAGGCTGGCAAACTTCTGGTCTTGTGTCTTATTCTAATACAGCGAATTTGACATTAACTTTGGGATGGAATCATACAGCTCTTGCGTATCCGTTTATCTGGAACGGAACAGATAACTTGATTATTGAAACGTGCTTCTATAATTTATCTTCATCGGCAAATGCAAGTGTATATAACTCTACGCTTAGCAATGCCACCTATAGTAGAATGAAAAGTGGCGGCGTCGCTCTTCCGGGTGTATGCAGTGACAATACAACTACAAGTGGTAATAATTATACTTCTACAACTACACGCCCGAATATTCGTTTAGGATATGCAACAAGTGCTTGTTCTGGTGTGCCAACTTCTGGTACTGCTAGTGTTAGCAATGCGAATCCTTGTGGTGGTACAATAGTAAACTTGAGTTTGTCCGGTTCTTCTATTGGAAATGGCATGAGTATTCAATGGCAACAAGCTACATCAGCTTCAGGACCATGGACTGCTGTAACTGGTGCTACATCTTTCCTTTACTATTTTGCAGCTGCAGGTACAAAATACTATCGTGCTGCAGTAACTTGTGGTCCAAATACGTCTTATTCCAATTCTGTACTAACTACAGTACCTGCGTACCTTTCAGGAGGCACATACACAATTAATAGTGGACAAGCTACAAACATTAGTACTGGAGGTACTAACTTTAATAACTTTGCTGACTTTTCCTCAGCAATATCAGCATCAATTTCGGGTCCAATTATAGCAAATGTTACAGCGAATATATACACCCAGCCACTAACCTTTAATATCGGTAACACTTGTGGTACATCTGCAACCAATACAATTACTATTAACGGAAATGGTGCAACCATTAACTATGTTTCTTCTGACCCCAATCAACGTGGCGCAGTTACAATTAATGGCTCCGATTATGTTGCTATCAACAACCTAAAAGTAAGTGGTTATAGTAATTCCTCAAACAATTATTGCTATGGTTTCTTAGTAAATGGTAATGCTGATAACATAATAATTAACGGTTGTTCAGTTTTGCTTGATTCTAATTCTTCTACTACTAATTATGCAGGTATTATTTTTTCAGGTTCAGTAACAAATCCTCTTACAAGTAATTCTTCTTGCGATAATATTTCATTATTAAACAACACAATTAATGGTGGTGCTTATGGCATTGTAATGATGGGTGATACTGGTGTAAATTTATTACAGAACTGGAAAGTAAAAGGTAATACTATAGCCAACTCTGCTACTTATGGAATTTATGGTAGAGGAATGAATGCACCTATAATTGATAGTAATGATATTCACAGAACTGGTAGAACAGTATTAGGGAATTTTAAAGCCATGTTGTTTGATAATGGTTGTTTAAACATGCTAGTTCAAAGGAATAAAATACACGACCCTGGAACAGCAAATCCTACTTCTGTTTTTGATTTTTATGGAATTGCTATTTTTAACAGTATGGCTACGAGTACTGCAAAGCACGAAATTTCCAACAATATTCTCTATAATTTAACGGGTAATGGTAACCATTATTACTTCTATAATAGCTTTTCACCAAACACTAATTATTGGTACAATTCTGTTGCCTCAATGGTCAGCAATAATACTGCTTCAGGCATTACATACGGTTATTTCCAAGACGCAGATCCTAATTCCTTTTTTAGTTATTTCTACAACAATAACGTTGTCATTACCAGAAAATCTAACAATATAAAAAGCATTTACTACATTAATAGTGGGTTGATAAGATTGGATGCCGATTACAACAACCTATACATTAACGGACAGGGCTATAATTATGGTGGTAATGGACAGGGGACTTATTACAAGTCAATTTTCGATTGGATGAGTGGTTCATTACTTGATGCGAATTCAGTTGGAATGGATCCTTTTTTCACAAGTCCTTCTACTGGAAATCTAAAACCTGCAAATTTCAACTTAGATGGTTTAGGGAAAACTAAAACACAGCTTTTTGACATTCTTGGAATAACAAGAGACTTAAATACACCAGATATCGGTGCTTATGAATTTACTGCTACAGCATGTAGTGGTGCACCTGTTGCTGGAAATGCAGTTGCAGATGTGTCACAGTCATGTAATGGTGGACCGGTCTATTTATCAATTGCTAATGCTCCTTTGAATTCTGGAATGATCATTAGTTGGCAGTCAAAGCCATCAACATCTAGTACTTGGAATGCAATAGCAAGCAGTGCTCCTGTTAACTATTCTAGTTATTTCAAAGCAACAATGCCTGCTGTTTCTACTGATTATCGTGCAGTATTAAATTGCATTGGAAGTATAACTTATTCAGCTCCAATTACTGTATCGTCTTCTCCATTTTACATGTGCTATTGTTCTCCTAATACTGGAGTTTCAATTCACAGTACTTATTCCAATGTTATTACCAATGTGTCTATTACCAATTTACCTATGAATTGCTCTTCAATTGACGGTTTTGGTAACAATGGTTATACATTTAATGATCCACAGTTTGCTCCCAATACATCAACGCTTGCCAAGAACTTTACTTATACTATCAATGCTTCGTTAAGCGTGAATACTAACTCAGTTGGATTATGGGTTGACTTCAATCAAAATGGATTGATGGAAAATTCAGAATTTACATTAATGACTAACAATGGGAATGTTGCTTCAGCTACCATAACAATTCCAAATACAGCAATTGCAGGTTTAACCGGCATGCGTTTAAGAGCATTTTATAATGCCATGACTGGAGCACAGTCATGTACCAATGTGTCTAATATTCAGGAGACTGAGGATTATGTTGTAAATATTTTTGCACCTCAGCCTTGTACTGGTACACCAAATGCAGGAACCGCTTTTGCTACTACAACTACTGTTTGTCCAAATGTTCCATTTAGTTTGAGTGATACCGGTTATTCTATTTCTACTGGTTTGAACTTTCAATGGCAACAATACAATTCTGCTACAAGCAATTGGAGTCCAATTGCCGGTGCAACAAATGCAATTTACACTCTTACCAATGGAATTGCATTAGCTACAAATTTCCGACTTGCACTAACTTGTACTAACAACAATTCAGTTTCATATTCCAATACAATTGCAGTTGGATTAAGCGCTGCAAACGGTTGTTATTGTACAGATAATCTTTATGATCCAAGTGGTGGGTGTTCATCTTTAGATTACCTCAAGGGCTTTCAAACTTGGGGCAGTGTCAATAGCATTAATAACCCAAATACAGCTTGTGGTAATAGTACAACAGGATATACGTTTTATAGTAGCATGACTCATACAGCTTTACAAGCAGATACTGTTTATTGGGCACTGGAAAACACGCCTTATGATTACGAGGCGTATAAAATTTGGGTTGATTTCAATCATAATGGTTCTTTCAGTGATGCTAATGAATTTGTTTACGGATCCCCAACTGTATTAAACCCTGGAGATGTTGATTCAGGTTATTTTGTCATCCCTTATAACGCAAGTGTAGGAGCAACTAGAATACGTGTAAGATGTGTTTATGGGGGAACTAGTTTTACTCCTTGCAGTAATCAATATTATGGCGAAGTTGAGGATTACAATCTTCAAATTAATCAGAACAATAACATCTGTAGTTCTTCCCCAATTGTTACTATAACAAGCCCGTATAATTATTTCTGTACAGATACTTCCGTTTTTTTGTCTGGAAGCACTGGTAATAGTCTTTATTATTATTATCAGTGGGAAAGTTCACCAAATGGAACAAATATTTGGACACCAATTGTTGACGCAACCAATTCTACCTATCAAGCTGGAGGGTTTTTATCAACTACTGATTTTAGGCTTGCTGTTACTTGTCCTTATACAAGTTCAGTTGGTTATTCAAATACCAAAACTATTGCCCCTTCAATTGCCTCTAATGATTTTATTGTGCAAGATACACTTCAAGCATATGGCTCCTCTTATTTACTAAACGTTGTTGGTAGTGGCTACAATTCTTATTTATGGAATACTGGTGCAACAACACAAACTTTAACTATCACAACAAGTGGAACTTATAAATGTACTGTGACTTCTGGTATTTGTACTGGAACAGATAGTGTGTATGTTCATTTCAATACCGGAAATCCATGTAATGCAACTGTAAATGGAGGACAAGACATAACAGTTTGTGCTGGTCAGCCTGTAACATTAAATGCTACTTCAAATGGAACTGTTTCTTGGGATAATGGTGTTTCGAATAGCGTTTCATTTATACCTGTAACTTCTGGAAGTTATATTGTGACAGCAACAACAACACCTGGTTGTAACGCATATGACACTGTTCTTATAACGGTAAATGCACTACCAACAGTGAGTGGTGGATCTAACCAAACAATATGTTCTGGACAATCAGTAACGCTAACAGGAATTGGCACCGCAACTTCATACTCATGGAATAATGGCGTGAGCAATGGTGTTTCCTTCGTT
>CAINUN010000011.1 GCA_903853805.1 uncultured Bacteroidota bacterium | reverse complement strand
TATTATTATTTACATTTAGGTTTCTATTCGTTTAATAATATTACACTAATAGCATTAAAAAGGTTACTAAAAGTGTAATAATAACACACTAATAGCATTAAAAAAGTTTCTAATAGCATTATTATATACAATAAATATTACCTAAAAGTTTCTAATAGCAACATTAATATTTCTATTAGAAATAATGAGGTTGCTTTTAGTGTAATTAAGGTGTTTATTAGAAAAATAAAGGTGATGAAGAGTGAAGAATTTGGAGAAAATTAGATTGTGTATTCCTTACCTAACCTTCTTCCTCGCCACTTTCCAAACCAATACCTTCACCCAATAACGCCCATACTCCTTAGTCAAGAAAAGTGATTTAAGCGTGTGGTAATACAAGCCGCGTCCGTGCATTTCTTGCATGATTTCCAATTCGTGGGCAATCATAGTTTTCAGTAATTGGAGTTGCTTGGCAGGTTCGGTGCTTGCGTTGGCAATATGAACGACTGAGGTGGTGCTGAGAAAATAATTTTTGTAGCCCAATTTCTTAAACTGATAACACCACAACTCGTCTTCGCCATACATAAAAAAACGCTCGTCAAGTTTTTGCTCTGGCAGTTGTTCCACCACCTTTTTCGGGAATAGCATAAATGCCCCACTCACCCAATCAACTTCCGTATCAAAATCGCCACGAAAATATTGGTTCAGCATCAATGTTGCACGCTTACTGTAAGGCATCATGAGCAACAAAGGACGGGCAAGGTCCAATAATTCATTTCTTAAAGAACGAAACCTTCTTGCTGTTTTTTGAAACCTGCCATCGGGGTATAAAATTTTTACGGAAAGAGCGCCTACTTCGCGGTGGTGTTGCATGAAATCTATCGCCGGCAACAGACAATCTTCAATCAAATAAGCATCGGAATTGAGCAACAAAATATACTTGCCCGCTGCATGACGAATGCCTAAGTTATTGCCTTTGGCAAAGCCATTGTTCTCTGGGTTTTTCACCAATTTTATTTGAGGGAAACGCACCAGAAATTCATTGGCATTATCCTTTGGCGAAGCATTGTCCACCACAATAATTTCGTAAGAAATATTACGGACATATTGCAACACACTTTCAATACACGCACAAGTGAGTTGAAAAGTATTATAGTTGATAATGACGATGGACAAATCCATAGGAAGTGCCTGCAAGATAAAGGGTTTTTGCATGAAGGAAATAGTGGTAATTTGCCGCCGTGAATGCACGTTTCAAAATATCTGCTGTCATCTGTTCGTATAACCGAGCACGTTTTATTATTGATGCCATCGAAAGCATTTTTAATCAGGATTTTGATAAGAATTTGTATGAAGTGATTGTGGTAGACAACAACAGCACCGATGGCACTCTCGAACGATTACAGAATTTTAAAGTGCAGCATGCATCACTCAACTTTAGCTTCTTCACCGAAACCAATCAAGGCGTAGCCCACACCCGCACGCGTTGCGCCAAAGAAGCACAAGGCGAAATTGTGGCTTACCTAGATGATGATTCAAAAGCGCAAGCAGGTTGGCTGCAACAAATTGTGGACTTCTTCCACCAACATGAAGATGTTTATTCCATCGGCGGTAAAATCACCCCTTATTTCCTTACAGGAATTCCCGATTGGTACAGCAAATATTTCTTTGGATTAGTTGGCAAATTCGATCAAGGTCCCGACATCAAACAACTGAAAGGACAACGCTATCCTTGCGGTGCCAACATGGCTTTTCGCAAAAAGGTTTTTGATGAAATCGGTTATTTCAATACCGCTTTAGGTCGCAGCGGTAAAGGCTTGCTTGCCACCGAAGAAAAAGATATTTACCTACGCATTCTCAAGCATGGCAAAAAGGTTTTTTACTTGCCTGGTGTAGAAGTGTTACATGCTGTTGAGAGCAATAAATTTGATAGAGATTATGTGCGTCGCCATAGCATGGGCATTGGTGGTGGTGAGCGATTGAGGTTGAAAGGTCAACCCTTTGCTTTGGTTGTAAAACTACTTGAATATAAAGCTAAGTGGGTTTATGCCGTGTTGTATGGTTTTGGTTTTCTCTTCAAAAGACAATGGAGCAAATTCACTATGCTCGAAAGATTTCGTTGGTGGGTAGTAATTGGTTTTTTGTTTCCTTCAAAAGCTAAGTGATTAGTTCTTCCCTCCCATAAAAACATACTGTATCAAATTCGCCCCCATCTGCAAAGCAGCTTGGTGTTTTTCCGGCGGGTCTTTATGCACATCAAAATCTTCCCAACCATCTCCAAGGTCAGTTTCAACAGAATAAAAACAAACCAATCTGCCTTTATAAATCAATCCATAACCTTTCGGTGGTTTGTTGTCGTGCTCATGAATTTTAGGCAAACCATTCGGGAAATTGAATTTCTGATGATAGATAGGATGCGTAAACGGCAGTTCCACCAAAGTCAACTCAGGAAAAACTTTTTTCAATGCCGGGCGCACATACTCATCCATGCCATAATTATCGTCAATATGCAAAAATCCCCCCGACTCAAGATAAGTTCTTAGGTTTTGAGCCTCTGCATCATTCAATGCCCAACGTCCATGCCCCGTCATGTGAACAAAAGGATAATTGAAAAGTTCGGTGCTGCCCACTTCCACTTGTCCTTCTTGCAAGGCAAGATAGGTATGTAATTGTTGGTTGCAAAAAGTAGCGAGATTCTTTAAAGAAGTAGGGTTGGCATACCAATCGCCACCACCTCCATACACCAACAAACCTAATTTCATTTGTTGCGCATTCACACAAAAAGCAGTCAATAAAAGGGTAACTATTAAGAGTCTAAATTTCATGATTCACAAAATTAAAATAAGCACACACAGCCATTGCTGCAGTTTCAGTTCTCAAGCGTTGGCTTCCTAAATCCACAGGTTGAAAACCATTTTCTAAACAAAGATTCACTTCATCATTAGTAAAGTCACCTTCAGGTCCAATAAGCATGATGGTTTCAGTGTTATTCTTAGTTTGAAGCAAAGGCATTTTTTCATTTCCTTCTATGCAATGTGCAATTAGTTTTTGAGGAATATTGTTGTTTCTTTTCAATAGCTCTTTTAAAGAAACGGCTTCCCATAATTCCGGTAAATAATATTGCTGAGATTGAATCAATGCCGACACTAAAATATTCTTCCAACGGTCATAACGAATCTTCTCTTTTTCAGAGCGCGTAACAATGATTGGTAGGATACTACTTACCCCCAATTCTGTTGCTTTTTCCAACAGCCATTCATTACGACTTGTGTTTTTGGTGAAAGCAACTGCAAGGTGCAATTTGTTTTTCTTTGGTTGATGAACAACAATTTCATTCAACACAACAGCGCACTTTTTTTTCGCAGCAACAGAAATAGTGACCAACAATTCATTGCCCTTACCATCGGTCAATTTTAATTGCTCATTACATTGCATGCGTAAAACTTGCACAACGTGTCTCGCTGTGTCTTCATGCAACCAAATTTCCTGACCAAATTTCCAATCAGCTTCCTGAAAAAAAACGGGGAGTGCCATAGGGCAATATTAATTCAAAACTTTAGCGCAACACCAATTCGTTTTGCTCAATCTTTTTCCTAAGATTAATTAACGCATAGCGCATACGACCCAATGCTGTGTTGATGCTAACGCCGGTTAAATCACCTATTTCTTTAAAAGATAAGTCTGCGTATAAACGTAGCACAACAACCTCTCGAAGATCTTCTGGCAAATCTTCTACTAATTGACGCACTGCGGTATTGGTTTGATTTATTTCATAACGATGTCCTTCCGATTCTGTGGAAAAGGGAAGCAACTCGTGTATTTCCTCGCCACTTTCCATGAAAATGGTTTTATCATGTTTTGGCTTTCTGAAATAATCCATACAAAGGTTTCGGGCTATACGCATAGCCCAAGGCAGGAATTTACCTTGTTCGTTATATCGTTTTTCTTGGATGGTTTTAATGATTTTCAAAAAAGCATCTTGAAACAAATCTTCCGCAAGATTTCTGTCTTTAACGAGCATGACAATAGCTGTGAAAATCCTGTCTTTATGACGAATGATTAATACTTCCAATGCTTGTTCGTGGCCTTTCAAATAAGACCTTATTAATTGCGCATCCGTAAGACGGGATAATTGCTGCATATATTCTACCAATTTTGTCATGTACAGTTATACCATGCAAAGAGTATGTATTAGTTAGGTAGAATTTCTATTCGATACAGCTGTTTTTTTAAGAAATGATTTGCATGCAAAAACGTTAAAAACCGCCACTTGACCAAAATTTTTTTAGAGCGTTTACGTTGTCGTTGCTTTTAGAAGACCAGATTTTACAGATTAAGGTTGGAAGAAAATTTTTATTGACGGTGTTTATCAGTTTTTGAACTCATTAAAATATCCTCGCCTGTTTTTGCATGAATGCGGATGTAAAGCAATCGAGCCAATTCATCAAGACCATTGCAGTACTCATTGATTTCATTCATCAAAGAAGTGCCTTGTTCAAATGTACATTCCACCACTGTTTCAAATGGATTGACTTCATAGTGGTACCCTTTAGATTGAATGATGGCAATGACGCCGTCAATGATTTCAATGTTATTGGTGCGGGCAAGTGGCACTAATTGAAAGCCGATGTTGATAAGGTGATTAGTCATAAAAATCTAGTCGAAGGATTGATTACTCACAGCAGCCATGTGAATCATGCGCTCATAGTCTGCAGCATTTAGATCGTGAAAGAAATAATGTACAGGGTCAATTTTTTTACCATTACGTATGATTTCATAATGCAGATGTGGACCTGTGCTCTTGCCAGTGCTACCAACATATCCAAGCACTTGTCCACGCTTTACTATTTCGCCGACTCTTGCCTTAATTCGTACCATATGTCCATATAGTGTTTCATATCCATAGCCATGATTCACAATAACGTTGTTGCCATAACCACCATCATCATAGCTGCTTTCTCGAATAACGCCATCTGCAGTGGCATAAATCGGTGTACCTATTGCTGCGGCAAAATCAAGTCCTGTGTGCATCTTTGGTGTTTTGTAAATGGGGTCAATGCGATATCCAAATCCCGATGCGATGTGTTCTAAATTTTTGTTTGAAATTGGTTGAATGGCGGGAATTGATGCTAACATTTTTTCTTTGCTCAGTACCATTTTTTGTAGTGTATCATAAGAGCGTTGTTGCATATCAATGCGGTGTTTTAATGTACTTGTTTGTTGTCCAAGTTGTGCAATTAACTCATCAGTTTCATGGTAGGCGAAGTCGTAGTCATCTATTACTTTTTCTGATTTACCAGAACGAATACTATCAGGAAGGGGAGCCGCCTCAAATATGGAGCGATAAACACTGTTATCTCTATCTTCAAGTTGAATAAGCTGTTCGTCCATATGTCTAAGTTGATCTTGCATCAAGCGATAACGGTCTTCCATTTCAGCAAGATCTTGACGCATTATGCGTTCTTTAGGAGAATCGAGAAAACGAAATGCAATTGCTACAATAATGGCAGCAGAAACCATTGCAGCAGAAATAAAACCTAATACCCGCAATATTTTCATCTGGGTAGACACTTCTAATTTTTCAAACCGAAGCGTTTTGGTATTATAATAATATTTCTTGACTTTTTTCACTGCGATAAAAGTAGTGAATTTGAAGTAAGTGAGTCTGCAAGTAAGTAGTTGATAAAAAAATTGGGAATGCAAAGTTCAAAACCTGAAAATCTAATCCTAATAATAACAACATTTGTTTACAGCAATGTTTTGAATGCACCTTCGAACTATTATACGCCCCACTTTTTTGTGTTATTTCTTTTACTTGGACACAAATATTAAAAGCCTAATAGTAAAGGAGATAACAAATAATAATGTTCATTTTTTGAAAAGGGAAATGAATGACGATTTAGATTGAGGTTACAATTTCGTTTTCAGGTTTTTCAACATTGTTTTAGTCATCTTATCAAGGTCGAAATCTGGTTGCCAACCCCAATCATTTCTTGCATTACTGTCGTCAATGCTTTTTGGCCAGCCGTTTGCAATATTTTGCCGAAAATCAGGGGCATAACTAATTTGAAAATCAGGAATAATCTTTTGAATTGATGCAGCAACTTCTTCTGGTGCAAAACTCATGGCAGAAACATTATAAGCCATATTGGTTTTGATTTGTTCGGACGGGGCTTCCATGAGTTCAATGGTGGCGCGAATGGCATCGTCCATATACATCATGGGTAGATAAGTGCCTTTGTCAAGAAAGCTAGTATAACGTCCTTTGCGAAGTGCGTCATAATAAATTTCAACTGCATAATCTGTGGTTCCACCACCTGGTTCTGATTTCCAAGAAATTAAGCCAGGATAACGAAGACTACGAACATCGAGGTTCCAACGTTGACGATAATATTGACACCATAATTCGCCGGCATACTTACTAATGCCGTAAACGGTTAATGGTTCAATAATGGTTTGTTGTGGTGTGTTTTCTCTTGGTGTTGATTGTCCGAAAACGGCAATAGAACTAGGCCAATATATTTTGTGCAATTTTTCTTGAACACCAATATCCAGTACCTGACGAACGCTCTGCATGTTGGTAATCCAAGCACGTTTTGGGTCTTTTTCGCCAGTAGCAGAAAGCATAGCAGCCAATAAATAAATCTGCGTGATTTTTTCTTTTCTTACTAGGTCAAGAATAGAAGGCTCATCCATTGCATTCAATACCTCATAAGGTCCAGAACCTTTGAGCAATTCGTGCTCTCCACGAATGTCAGTAGCAATCACATTGTCATTGCCATATAAGTTTCGAAGGGCAAGTGTAAGTTCAACGCCAATTTGACCGCAGGCGCCAATGATGAGAATTCTTTCTTGAGCCATTTTTCTATAAGTTGTTTTGAGCTATAAGTTTAATAAAGTCATCGAAAAGATATCTTGAATCATGTGGTCCTGGTGTGCTTTCAGGATGGTATTGAACAGAGAATGCTGGTTTGTTTTTTACACAAATACCTTCAATGGAACCATCATTTAGATTAATGTGCGTCACCTCAACAACTTCAGATTTTTGAGCAGCTTCTACCTCTACCCCAAAGCCATGATTTTGAGTAGTGATTTCCGATTTTCCTGTTTTTAAATTGATTACTGGATGGTTCAAACCACGATGACCGTGGTGCATTTTAAAGGTTGGCAAATCATTAGCTCTTGCTAATAATTGATGACCCAAACAAATTCCAAACAATGGTTTTTCATCAGCCAATACTTCTTTAATTGTATTTACTGCATAGTCCATTGAAGCAGGGTCGCCAGGACCATTAGAAACAAAAACACCATGTGGTTGAAACTCTTTAATGGTTTCATAAGTAGTTCTAGCTGGAAACACTTTAATATAAACATCTTTTTCTGAAAGGAAACGAAGCATACTTTGCTTCACACCAAAGTCAAGTACACCTATTCTATATTTCGAATTAGGATTGCCAACAGTATATGTTTCTTTTGTTGAAACTTCAGAAGAAAGATCTAAGCCCTTCATGTCTGGAACTTTTGCCAATGAGGCTTTCAAATTGTCAAGGTCAAAATTTTCGCTTGTAACAACTGCATTCATAGCGCCTTTATTGCGGATGTGTTGCACAAGCGAACGAGTATCCACATCATAAATGGCTACGATGTTGTTGGCTTTTAAATAATCTTCAAGACTTTCATCTGCCAACTCACGACTAAAACGTTGAGCAATGTTTTTACAAACCAATGCTTTGATTTTTATGGAAGAAGACTCTACGTCTTCTTTCTTCGTGCCATAATTACCAATATAAGCATTGTTCATAATCAGCACTTGACCATAATAGGAAGGGTCGGTAAAAACTTCTTGATAGCCAGTCATGCCAGTATTGAAGCATAGTTCGCCGCCGCTTGTGCCGCTTGCACCAAAAGATTTACCTTTAAAAAGAGTTCCATCCTCGAGCAACAGCCATGCAATGGAATGAGAAATTGTGGAAGACATAATTTATTAAAGTCGGGCAAAGATAACCGAAAGAAAAAAGTTGAGGGGCGGATGTTGAAAAGATTTTTCAACAATGCCTACTTTTGTTTGCATCATGAGAATATTTCTAAGCTTGTTTTTTCTTTTTTCTTTTTTCTCAACTAAATCTCAAACACTCAGGTTTCAGCAAACAATTGGTGACAAAGATGCTGAAGCACATTCGGTATTAAAAACGACCGAGGGTGGTTATGTTCTCGCTGGTAAGTCATGGAATTATCAAAACACTGACTATGATATTTTTTTATTGAAACTTGATAGTCTAGGTAATGTTATTTGGAAGAAAACTTATGGAGATACGTTGGTTTATGAATGGGAAACCGATTTGAAAAAAGCACAAGATGGTGGTTTTGTTATGACTGGACAAAGCTTCAGTTTGACTACATTTCTATCCAATTCTTTTATTTTAAAAACAGATAGCCTTGGAAATATTATTTGGCATAAATCATTTGGGGGCTCATTAAAAAAAGTTGTTGTAGATAATAATGGTTATTTAGTTGCAGGAGATATTTCTACATTAGGCATGGGAAATAATGACCTTTACCTTTTGAAAACAGATTTGAATGGAAACGTACTATGGTCGAAGTCCAAAGGAGAATTTTTTGAAGAAGACTTAAGTTATGTAGATCAGTATAAAGATGGTTGGTTATTAGCTGGACAATCCAATTCCAATTCAATCTCCAATGTAAACAATTACTTTATTTATACAGATAGCTTGGGCAATACCATTAAGGAATATGCTATTGGTGATACTACAGAGGAAAGTGTGATTGATGTTACAAAAAGAACTTCTGGCGGTTTAGTAATTACTGGTCACATTAATGTATTTGATTCTCTTGGAAAGAAACATAGAATGATTAGCCTGTACAAGGTAGATGATACTTTCCATATCGTTTGGCAGAAAATGATTTCTTGTGGTTATCATACAGATGTTCAAAAAATCATTCTTACAAAACCGGATGAAGGAATAGCCATTTGTGGAACAAAATTCGATACTGACTCCTCTTTAAGTGATGGCTTTTTAATTAAAGTAGATAGCAATGGTCAAATCTTGTGGTCAAAATCATATGGCGGCAGCAACGATGAAGCTTTTTATGATTTTGTTCAGATGAGTGATACTGGCTTTGCAATAGTAGGAATGTCAAGAAGTTTTAACATCTTTTTTTACAACAATATTTATTTAGTGAAAACGGACCAACAAGGAAGTAGTTATTGCCATGATAGCTCCACATTCTTGTCTGAGATGCCTACATATTTTACTCAACACAGTGTTCATACAAGTACCGACACAGGAACTGTTTTCGCGAGTAACATTTTCTACACAGATACATTGGGTATAGTGAAGACTATTTGTTCGACTTATTCTCCTGTGAAAATTGACGAGGTAAATCAACAATCTGATTTTAAATTATACCCTAATCCATCATCGGGGATAATCAATATTGATGTGCCAAAAAACTGCACCATAACAATATTTAATGTTGCTGGCAGTGTCATTTTTTCAAAAAAATTGGTTGAAGGGAAGAATGCAATTTCAGAATTTCATTTAGCTGAAGGCTTCTATATTTATGAAGCGATCAGCCAAGAAAACAGTATCCTTTCAAGAGGGAAATTTGTTGTTGAATAATAAAAGCCTTGCTAAGAAAAAACAGTTTCTAACAATAGGGCAATTCCAATCAGGAAAATACAAATTGCTGATGTCTTTTGAAGATACATGATGCGTCTTGGTGTAAGCTTGCGACCTATTACATCAGCAAGAAAAACTTTTAGAAAGTCAATGCTAAGGATTAACCCCAAACAAGTTCCGAATAGGACAATCCGATAAGTAGTTGTGGAGCCAGTAGCTGTTGCAGTAACTGCGGCCAACCAAGTGATAATAACCCCAGGATTAATGGTGTTGATGATAAAACCCGAGAGCCATATCCTAAAATAATGCCCCCCACTAATTATTGTTTTTTCTGAGGAAGGGCGAACGGGTTTATATTTTTTAATAATGCCAGCCCCGCCAACAAACATCAAAATAATTGCGCCAGCAATTCCTATTTGGTATTTGAATTGATTGAGTGCTTCAAGCCATCGAGAAGCTACATTGGCAACAGTAACATACATGATGTCGCTTATGGATACCCCCAACACAAATGCAAGCCCTGCTTTGTAGTTATGATTTAAGCTATATTGAATAACCGCAAACAATGTTGGACCTACAGACACCGCCAAGAATAAACCAAGCAACAAACCCTTAATAACCGCATCCATCAATTGCATAAAGTGCAAGTTAGTTTACAAAAACACTACTTTAAAATATTTAGGGTTGATTTTTCTCAATAAAGCGTCAAAAAAATTGCTTGCAAATGAGGTTTTATTTCATTGAGCACAACGACAGACATTCAGGTTATTTCCTTAAATCCAAAAAACTTGAAAACAATTACAAGAGTTTTTAAAGGTTCATTACGTACAACACTCATTTTTTTCTACATTTACCACCACAAATAAAACAGCATGAGTCATCAATTGCTAAAAGGAAAAAAAGGAATCATTTTTGGAGCGCTCGATGAGCGTTCTATTGCTTGGAAAACTGCTTTGCGTGTAGTAGATGAAGGAGCAGAGATTGTTTTATCCAACGCCCCTATTGCTTTGCGCATGGGAAAAATCAACGAACTCGCTGCACAATGTAACAATGCGCCTGTCATTGGTGCTGATGCGACGTCTATTGCCGACCTTGAAAATCTTTATTTGAAAACAATGGAGCATTTTGGTGGCAAAATTGATTTTGTGTTGCATTCCATTGGCATGTCGCCAAATGTGCGCAAGTCTATTCACTACACCGAAACCAACTACGATAATTTCCTCAAAACACTAGACGTTTCGGCTCTTTCTTTTCACAAAGTGTTACAAACAGCTTTGAAGTTAGATCTTATCAATGAATGGGGTTCTGTTCTAGGGCTTAGTTATATTGCTGCTCAACGCGCTTTCCCAAGTTATAATGATATGGCTGAAGCAAAGTCTTTGTTAGAAAGCATTGCACGTAGTTTTGGATATCATTATGGCATTCGCAAAAAAGTTCGTGTAAATACAATTTCTCAATCTCCTACCCCAACCACTGCAGGTTCAGGTGTTTCTGGCTTTGATGAGTTTTTCAGTTTTGCACAAAAGATGTCGCCTTTAGGTAATGCACCAGCCGAAGATTGCGCTAATTACTGTGTTCTTATGTTCAGCGATTATACAAGGATGGTGACCATGCAAAATCTTTTCCACGATGGAGGTTTCTCTTTCACCGGTGTGAGTTATGATTTGGCTGCCGAACTACGCAAAGCACAAGGACTTTAATTTCATCGCTGCAATAAAACTGTTTCCAATCCGTTTGTAGGATATGCGCTTTTCTAAATCAATTGCTCTGCTTTTGTTTGTTGTTTTGTTTTCGCAAGCAAAAGCACAAGTAGTGGGCGGGCAGTTTGCTATGGAGTTTCTTCGACTTGCCAACTCACCTCATATTTCTTCACTTGGTGGGTTCAATGTTGCTAATCCTGAAAACGATATTGCTTTTGCTTTTCAAAATCCTTCTTTGATGCGTGCAGGCATGCACAATCAATTAGGGCTCGATTACAATAACTATTATTCAGGTATCAAAATCATGAACTTGAATTATGGTTATCATTTAGCCAAGCACAATACTTCCATTTTATTTGGGGTTCAATACCTCGACTACGGAAACTTTGACCTGACTGATGCCTCAGGAAATCAATACGGAAATTTCACGGCTAAAGATTATGCCATCAGTATTGGTGCCTCTCGACAATACCAAGAACATTGGCGTTACGGCGCTACGTTGAAGTGGGCGCATTCTATGCTTTATGATAATTCTGCTTCTGCCCTGCTTGCCGATGTTGGTATTTCTTACTACGATTCATCTAAGCTATTGTGCATTGGCGCAGTGGCAAAAAACATGGGCTTCATGGCGAAGCGTTATGAATACAATCAATCTGCTGAGCCGCTTCCTTTCGATTTGCAAATTGGTATTTCTAAGAAGTTTGAACATGCTCCTTTGCGCGTGATGGCTACTTTTCATCATCTTTATGAATGGAATGTTCGCTATGATAATCCTGCGGATGTGCAATCAAGTCTTTTGTTTGGCGCTACCGATACTACTGCAAGCACACAATCATATTTTTTCGACAAACTGTTTCGTCATGCCATTGTAGCTGCCGAACTGAACCTTAGCAAACACCTTGCTTTCAACTTTAGCTACAACCATCTTCGTCGTAGTGAACTGAAACTAAAAGACCGCCCTGCTATGGCAGGCTTTGCGTTTGGTGTAGATGTGAACCTCCCTAAATACCAAGTTCATTTTGCACGTTGTTTTTATCATGTCACCGGTGCATATAATGAAATCAGTTTCAATTTTGCACTCAATAAATTGTTTGATGTGGGCGATGGCGGAGATAAGATTCATTGGAATGCCGACTATGGGCATTGATAAATTGCTCAATTACTAGAGGGCGCAATAGTTTTCAAATTCTATTTTACAGTGGTTAGCGAGTTTATGTGGCAAAGATGCATTCTTCCCTAAACTGTTATTCTATTCCCGTTTTTCAGAAAGGCACACCTAATGTTAGGGGTGGTATTCCTATTTTTCGGAAAGGCACACCTAAGGTTAGGCATAGAGCAGATGATTTTGTCAAAGCCACCCCTAATGTTATTTATGGGGTTGATGATTTTGTAAATGCCATCCCAAAAGATATTTATGGGGTTGATTTGATGAAGATTACACAGATTGAATCAATAATGGTGCTATAAAGACTTATTTATACATCTTTTTAATAAAAAGAGAAAGGCCAAGCATTATTGGGCGTTTATTCCCGTAAAATAGACGACCTTAGCAGCCGCTTTAAATCGCCTGAAAGGGCGATTTTTGTTATAATTAATTGACTACACTGATTTTATGAGAAAAATTGCCGGTTACAGAAAACTATTAGGAGTACAGGAAAATACCGATTTGCAGGAGTTGAAAACTGTTTACCGTAATTTGATAAAGAGCTGGCACCCCGATAAATTTCATGATAATCATGACCTAAAAATCGAAGCCGAAACAAAAAGCAAGCACATTATTGAGGCGTATCATTTTTTAGTAAGCATTGCTCCCGAAACTCGCTCGCAATCTTTAGCAGCATATACAAGTACGATTACTTCTTCAGGAATATCAGACTTTGAGTACAAAGGAGAAACCTTGCTCATCAAGTTTTTAGATGGCAGTAGCTATGAATATTTTGGTGTGCCAAAAGCTATTTACGTTAAGCTGATTAATGCCCCTGCGCCTGCAAGATTTGCCCGTAGGCACATTTTCAGTTCATTTGTTTATAGAGAAGTTTCTAGAGAAAATGCGGTTGCTTAAATAGCTCGTTGAACTAAACTGAGGTGTTAGCTTTCTAAAGTATTCTTCCGTTCTTTATTTCCCATCAACCAAGACCACAAAACCGGCAAAACAAATAAGCCAATACTGAGGACTGAAGTGAGGGCATCTCCCCAAATCATTTCATGACCTTGAGTGGGTTTTCCTTGTGTGGCAAGGCATGCATTTTCGCCTTCTAGAAAAACAGAAAAAGCAGCGCAAGGATAATAGTGTCCATAGATTGACAAGCATAGCTTCAACCCCAATAAACCAATGACGAGGTAGGCACTTGTATTGAGGAATGGATATTTTTCCATGAGGCGCACAAAACCCTGTGCTACAAAACGCATGGCAAGGATGCCAATGAACACGCCCGTCCAAATAAGAATGATGTTTTTGGAATAGGCATTGGCAGCAATTACATTGTCTATGGAAAAAGCTAGGTCCATCAACTCTACTAAAATAACTGTTGCCCAAAAAGGACCGAAGAGCCCCAAGGTTTTTTTATAAAAAGTAGACTCTTGTTTGCCAAACAATTCTTCTTCTACAGAACTATTTGCTTCTTTTTGCTTTGCAATAAAATACTTTATAGAAAGCACTAAAAGATAGACACCACCCACAGGCTTGAACCACCAAATTTGAATAAGCATGGCAGCAAACAACAAGCAAATTCCCCTGAAAATATAAGCCCCGAGAATGCCGTATTTCAATGCTTTACTGCGTTGGTCTTTTGGCAAATCGAGCACCATAGTAGCCAACACGGCGGCATTATCAACCGACAACAAGCTTTCAATCAATATCAAATTCACCACCACCATCAAAGATGCGAGGGGTTGGTTGACTATTTCTTGATACAGACTTTGAAGACTCTCGAAAGACATTTAGTAAAATAGCTTCGTTTATTGTTTTGAAAGCAAAAAGCTCATGGGCTTTTCGTCTTTGGTAAAAACGGTGAGGGTATAATTTCCTACCGATAAATTATTGGCAGGAATTTGAAGACTATCGGAAGAAGAACTAGCAGCTGACCAAATAGTTTTACCAAACATATCGGACAGTTGAAGGGTGCAATTGAAAGGAAGATTTTGCACCGTCCAAAACTGATTGCTTGGGTTAGGGAAAATGCGGATGTTGTTTGTTTCCACATCATTCACAGCAAGCAAAGTAGTATCGTTGGTGATTGGTCCTTGTACATTGACGATGTTATTGTTTGGGTCAATTATCAAACCCGTAATTGTGTTGTTCCAATACACGGTATAAAACTGAGAAGATTGATCGTTGAAAACCTTGATAATGGTATCGCCTTGTGCCGATTGCAGTTTGATTTCAACGGGTAATTTGAAAACAACAACAGAGGTTGGTTTGCTTGTGTTTTGCTTTAGTTTGATGCAAACTTTATTACCACCCTGCGCCCACTTAACTGAATAAATAGGATAGCCTTCTTTATAAATCCATTGATTGAAAAACGTGTCGAGTGTTTGTCCTGAAACCTGATTGGCAATTTGGTTCATATCGCTTGTAACAGCATTGCCAAACGCAAACTGTTGTTGGTAGTTTTTGAGTGCTTGAAAAAACAAACTATCGTTGTTGATGAGGTATCGAAGCATGTGGGTGACAGCAGCACCTTTGTAGTAAGTGAGTCGACCATCATAAACCCTTAATTCATTGGTTGTGTCGCTGACGAAAACAGTGCCACCACTATTGGACATTACGTTGTTGAAAACACTGTTTCTGAAATTGAGTGCAGCTGTTTGAGTTCGAAATTGTTCTAGGAATAAATGCTCGCTGTACGTAGCCAAGCCTTCGTTCAACCACATATCGGTGATATTGCCACAAGTCACATTGTCGCCCCACCATTGGTGCGATAATTCATGCGCCATCAATTGCATTTCTAAATTACCTACAGAAACAAGGGTTTGATTTTCCATGCCACCACCTAGAGGCACTAAACAAGTTCCTGTTTTCTCTTCAAAGAAAGGATACTTGCCAAACAAGCCCGAGAAATAGTTGATGATGTGTTGAACAGAATCCATCTCGTCTTGATGTGCCGCAAAGGTGGTGGTGTCGTCGTAATAATAGTTTTGCACCAACATGGAATCGTTGGCATTGAAGTGCATGAAGTAATTGTACTGACTATATGGAGCAACACAAAAGGAAAGCAGGTAATAATCAATTGGGTATTTAGTATGCCATTCATAACGAATCATGTTGTTCGTATCTGCAGTGATGTTCGTTAAAAGACCATTGCTTGCAACAGTTAATCCGTTGAGAACTTTAATCCAAATGTCGGCTGAATCAATCTTATCTCTCAATGACTGTTTGCAAGGAAACCAATCTCTTGAATGATAAGCAGCACTAACTGTGTGCGTGACATGAACGGCAGGGTTTCCAGCAGTTCCATTTAAGATGCCAATCGTAAAAAAGCCAGTGCCTCCCGTAGGAGCACCATGATAAAATACTTGAGCTGTGAAGATGGAATTTTGAGGTAATGAAGAGGATAAGACAATCTTTCGCACAAAAGCATTGATAGAATCAACCGAAACAATTTGTCCGTTGAATTTTGCTGAATCAATATGCAGTTGGTTGGTGAGTTCAAAATAATACTCATTGAAGTTTGTGGTGAGCACTTTGGCTTTAGTGATAGAACTTCCGCTAATGGCTGTGGAAACATTGGTGGCTTCGAGGTCAATCTTCACGTATTGCACATCATAATAGTCTTCCTCAGGTGTTGCTACAGTAGTCTTTGCAAGGGCATGTCGTTTAGCAACAACTGTTTGGGCGTTAGCAATTAGGACTAAAATAAAAACCAAGTACTTCAACTTCATCTTTTATTCTTTTATTAGCTTGTAATCAATTGTTTTTTTATTGGTAGAGAGCTTTAGAACATAAATGCCTTGTGGAAGATTTCCTGCTGGAATGGTAGTGTTTCCTGAAGCTGATTTTTCAAGCATTAATTTGCCAGTAACATCCATTAACTGAATGGTAAAAGTTTCATTCAAACCTGTAATATTCCAAGAATCGTGTGTAGGATTAGGGGTGATGTTTATTTGCGAATGCGGCACATCATTTACTGCTAAGGTAGGGTCATAAGTAATGGACGATGTCGAATCTATCAACCAATCGTTGGGGTCAATGCTTATGTTGGAAACGGTTTTAGCCCAATGGAAAGTGAAGTTTTGGGTGTTGGCATTATTATACACTTTCACCAATAGAGAATCGCCGTTATTGTCTTTGAATTTAAGCTCGAGTGGGGTAGTGAATAAGGTTTGAGAGGATGGCATAGAGGTTTGCTGTGTCAAAGCAACATAAATGGTGTCGCCTATTTGATTCCATTTTGCTCCATAAATCGGGAAGCCTTCTTTGTAAATCCATTGTTGGAAGAAAGTATCGAGATTGTAACCAATGTTCGATTCCATCACTTGTTGGAAGTTAGCAGTTGTGGCAGTCTTAAAGGCATAGGTTTGAAGGTAAGTTCTTAAAGCAAGCAAGAAAGTAGTATCGTTGTTAAATAAGAAACGCAGCGAATGAATTACGGCAGAGCCTTTGTCATAAGTGAGGCGACTATCGAAGATTCTGTTTTCTGTTGTGGTGTCATCTACATAAACCGAGCCACCCATACTAGAAATAACATGCTCATGAACGTTGTACATTTTAGTAGCAGCATTTCCGGCACCCTGAAATCTATCTATAAATAAATATTCGCCGTAGGAAGCAAAGCCTTCGTTGAGCCAAATGTCTTTCCAAGTGCCGCAGGTGACATAATCGCCAAACCATTGATGAAGTAACTCATGTGCAGAGAGTGTGAGACCGAAGTTGCCCAATGTTGTCATGGTTTGGTGTTCCATGCCGCCATTAAGTGGTGCCATGCAATGACCATACTTTTCTTTCCAAAAAGGATATTTACCAAAGAGCTTGCTATAAAATAGAAGTGTAAGGGCGCAAGAGTCTATTTTAGTTTTGAAATAAGGTAGGGTATTAGGATTTGTATAAACATAGTTCTGATAGAGCATTGAATCGGTGCTTAATGGGAAGTGGATGTAGAAAGAGTAATCTACATAAGGGGCTACTGCCAAAGAGATGAGGTAGTAATCTATAGGATGTTTTTCTTTCCATTTAAACTGAAGCCTGTTTCCGCTTAGGGTGTCCACGGCATATAAGGTTCCGTTGCTGCCGCCCTTACAAGTGTCGGGAACGGTGAGCCAAACGACGGATGAATCTATCTTGTCGGTAAGGGATTGCTTGGTGGGCCACCAATCGCGCGACTCATAAGACTCGCTCATGGTGTAGGTGACGTGTGTGCCCCATGTTGGAGATGTTTGATTGCGAATGCCATAGGCAAAAAAGCCGCCGCTATTAGGCACTCTTCCATGATAAAAGATGTGTGCGAGTAAATTGTTGCCTTGCATGAGTGCAGTGGGCAATACAATAGTTCGGATGATGCCCGTGTCGGTGGCGGTGAGTAGCTGACCGTTTATTTTGCAGGAATCAATGGTGTAATAAGTGCTGAGTTCGAAGACATATTTCTTTAAAGAATCGGAAACGACTTTGGAGGCGATGAGGGCATTGCCATAAATGGAGTCGTTGATGGAGGTGACATTGAGATCGAGGTGGACAAACTTCATATCGTAGTTGTCTTCGGCAGTGTCGGCAACGGTAATCTTTTGTTGTGCTGACCATTTTTTGCTTGAGGCACAATGAAAGGTGTTTTCTTCTTTTTCTTGGGCATTGGCGGTGGTCAAAAACTGTATTAAAGAGATAACAAGCAGGAGCTTTTTCATTAAAAAGGAGGTTGAAGTTGTAAAGCTAAAGAAATAAATAGTGGTTGGAAAGTAAAAGGTAGCATGTCAAAACTACACTTAGGAAGAAGCAGATGCTTTGCCAAACTGTTTTGACATGCTACGATTAGGTGATAATGTTTAGTCTGTAACTATATATCTTTTTGTTAAGTAGTCTATCCAATTTTTGTACTGTTCATTAGGACAATATTTTAGACAAGCCGATAAAAATCTTTCGTAAGTTATTGCTAAAAACTTGTTCTCATTTTCAGATAGCATTGCAATGTATTTTTCACTTGTATGAATAAAATGATCATTGCCTTGTGGAAAGAATACTAATGAAACTGAATGTTTGAATTTACCATTGTCAGTCAAAAGAATACTTTCACCAAGTAGTTGGTTTCGCCATATTTGACGATAAATGTCTGTCTTTAACTCATCAAATAAATTAGGTCTGTAAATGTTTGCCTTTTCTGATACTGTGAAATATTTTGAAGTAGGATTATTTATAGCTTTATCCTCTGTAGAGTCAGGAGTAAGTTTATATTCTTTCTCTGTGTATTTCACTTCAATTCCAATAATCCCTTTTGAATTGTCAGTGTGAGTATATTCAATGTAAGTATCAAACGAAGTTCTGTCGTTTAAATACTTTTCTTTTGGTGAGGGGGCAAATTCTATTTTGATATTATCTCCATTGTCAATAATTGCTTTGCTTTCAATTGATTTTATGCAGCCACCTAAAAGGTCATTAAAAACATTTTTACAAAAGGTCAAATCTGATTTTAAAGGGATGAAAAGGTTAAACGGAATATGTTGACTTCTGAGCATATCTGAATAAAGATTTTCAGAGAATTTTGGATAGCGTTTTGCGACTGAGGAAAAAATTGAAAAACCATCATAAAAATTCCCCCCCTTTTTTCCTGATTCATCTGTCAACCAGGTTACGTAAGTGTTATACTCTTTTTCGATATTGTTTTGTCTAAAATTGACTTGATGTTGTCTTGCTGCCTTTTTAAATTGAGAATTTGTCATACTGTTACAAAATGAATTGTTAGTTGTTAATTAGTTTTAGTTAATGCTCAAATATACTAAGCATTTCTACCCAATAAAGATTCTCTACCAATCTCCTTACATTTATTAATGTCTGGGAATTTCCCAGAGCCATTTCTTTTTAAATAACCCATCTTGGGAATTTCCCAGAGCCATTTCTTTTCAAAAAACCCATCCTGGGAATTTCCCAGAGCCATTTCTTTTCAAAAAACCCATCCTGGGAATTTCCCAGAGCCATTTCTTTTTAAAAAAACCATCCTGGGAATTTCCCAGAGCCATTTCTTTTTAAAAAAACCATCTTGGGAATTTCCCAAAGCCATCTTTTTTAAAAAACCCATGTCAGACAGTTGTCCGACTATCTTTTTTTCAAAAAAAGTGGGCAAAACATTTGTTTTTCTAAAAAAAATTTCAAAAATTAGCAGCGAGAAAAAGGTAATAACATTCTTTCATTTTTAAAACCTTTCAATTATGCCTGATGCTACTTGGGGTCCTGCCCAAAACTTTATCGACAACGCTACCGACGGCAATTATAAACACGCATACGACATCTTCGACAAACACGATAGCCTGCTTCATGGCGGCATTGCCGATGCCGATATTTCGGGCATGTACACTTATTTTCATGTCTATAAAACGGCTTATGTAAATGCCTATGGCGTTTGGATGGGTATTAAAGGAACTGGCACAAGCGGCACAGCCAATTTTACGGCAATGCTTGATGACCTTTCGGGCAATAAAATTCGTGCTTGGGATGTTGCCATTCAGGTGGTATACGACCAAAAGTCAATTAAATATCAAGCCTTGTTGCCTAATCGCCGCAATCCTTTTCAAAAAGGAAGCATCAATAGTAGAATTGCAGCAATTGCAGGGTTGCTCAATACTATAGGCAGCGATGCTTCGTTGGCTACACTGAAGGGTCAAATTACTACGTTTAATACGGCGCTTCTTGCCGCGCGCGATTCGCAACAAGGCAATTTTGGGGCAATAGATAGTGCTATTTCTGCGCTCGATACGGCGCGCATCAATGCTGCACAGGCTATGTTTAAAAACTATGGTAGTCTTGTGGTGAAGTATTATCAAACGCCTAAAAACATTTGTAATTATATGCCGGTGGAAATGTTGCAAACCACTACGCAAATTTTGTTTAATGGCACAACAGACATGGGCTTAACCGACCATGTTTTGAAACGTAAAATGGAAGTGGATACGCATTTGCACTTGAAAAACGATAGCGATTCGCCAGAAGAGTTTTTCTTTACAGATGGCATGACGGAAACCCCATTGCCGGGTCAGTCAACTGTTGTTTTAGCACCACACACGCAGCAAGATGTGACGGCAGGTGCGTTGGGTTATACCGATGCTGCTCGCCATCTTTATGTAAAAAATAATGGTGGTACTCCTGCAACATGGCATGTGCAAGTGGGGTGATAATTTTTGAGTTTAAAGTATTGTTTTTATTGATTATCAATATGTGCCCTGCATTCTTGCAGGGCTTTTTCTTGTGCAAATCTTTACATCTTCGCATCTATGCACCTTTACAGTAAAAAATAAGGCTAGATAAAGTATTTGAAAGATAATTGCCGGATTGGGAGGAAATGACAAACGTTTTTCTCCTTAAAACCGTCTATTTTTATTCTCTCTTAAGAATAGCACTTTTGGAATGAATAATCTTTTACGATTTTTATCGTTTATCATATTACTTAGTTTACCTGTTGTCTTACACGCACAGCTTTCTGCCAATTTCACAGCTACACCCGTTACGGGATGTGCGCCTTTAATTGTTCAGTTTTTAAATACTTCTACCGGCAGCCCCACTACTTATCAATGGGATTTTGGCAATGCGGCGAGTTCGGTGCTTCAAAACCCGTCTACCACTTATACTAATCCGGGTACTTATAGCGTAACGCTGACTATTGGCAATGGTACGAGTACCAATACGAAAACCATTACAAATATTATTACTGTTCTTGGCAAGCCAATCGTTGATTTTAATGCCCCCGACACTGCGGGTTGTCCGCCATTAACGGTTCATTTTACGAACAATACACAGCCTATTACGCCTGGCCCTGCTACCTATGCTTGGGCATTTGGAGATGGATATACTTCTAACCTTCAAAACACAAATCATACTTATCCTACGCCGGGGTTTTATAGTGTAACCTTGGTGGCAACGAATAGTGGTGGTTGTACTTCTTCGCTTACCAAGACCAACTATGTTCATGTCTTTACGCCACCTGTTGCCGACTTTACCGGCAATCCTACAAGCTATTGCGATGTGCCAGCCAATGTGAGTTTTACGAGTACGATTGTAGGTACGAGTCCGTATAGTTATGCTTGGACATTTGGCAATACCTTGACGAGTGGGGCGGCTAATCCTACTACTACCTACAACACACCGGGTTCTTATAGCGTATCGTTAATTGTAACAGATGCTAAGGGCTGTAAGGATACTATGGATAAACCCAATTACATAACCATAGGGAATTTGATTGCCAATTTTACACCGTCGCCTTCATCGGGATGTGTGAATACTCCTTTGACCTTTAACAGTAGTTCTACAGGGGCTACAAGTTATGTTTGGAAATTTGGCGATGGCAGCTTGCCTTTAACGACTACAGCAACAAGCGTAACCCATGTGTATGGAGTTGCCGGCACTTATAATGTAAAGTTGATAGCACTGAATGGCGTTTGTGCCGATAGCGTCACATTTCCTGTGACTATCTATCCACAACCGAATGCTAACTATTCTTTTACACCTACCCAACCTTGTCCTGCACCAAGTACAATTCAATTTACCAATTCCTCAACAGGTGCTGCTACTTATGAATGGTGGTTTGATGATGGAGGCAGTTCAACAAGCTTAAGCCCTAGTCATCTCTACAACAATAACGGATGGTATTCGCCACAATTGATTGCTATAAGCAACTTTGGTTGTGCCGATACGATTGTTTATAACGATACTTTGAAGATTTACGATTTGGATTTGGCGGCAGGTGCAGTGCCTTATCAAGGATGTGCGCCATTATCGGTTCATTTCAGTTCATCGCGGTTTACAAATTTTCCGGGCATAGGGGCTACCTATCCATATGGAGTTGCTACTTATTATTGGGATTTTGGCAATGGCAATACGTCAACATTGGATACGCCATCAACCGTGTATAATACTCCTGGTACTTACACTATTGTGCTCACCGTAACTACGGTAAACGGATGTACTGCAACAGATACTATTCATGTTTTAGTGGGTCCACATCCGAATGCTTCTTTTACTGCTGCGCCCGATACGGTTTGCAATCACCAAATGGTTTATTTCAACAACGCATCTACAAATGCTACTTCGTACTTGTGGGATTTTGGAGATGGTGGTGCAACAGGTGCTACAAACCCTGGACATCCTTATTCGCCAAGTGGTATTTATACCGTCATTCTTCATGCCTTTAACAACGGATGTGAAGACACGTTTATGGTGCCGAATATGATAGTGGTTCATGACCCTACTTCTAAGTTTTACGTAAAATATAATTGCGACACACCGCTAATGGTGAAGTTTATTGATACTGCCACAGTGGGTGCTACTTCAAGGCTTTGGTGGTTTGGTGATGGCGGCACAAGTACAATTATTAAACCCACTCATACTTATGCTACGGCGGGCACTTACAATGTTTCATTGATTACTTATAATAGTGTTTATGGTTGTACAGATACGATGACTATTCCTGTTAAAGTGTTGGACCCCGTGGCTTCATTAGTAGCAAGTGATACGACCATTTGTAAGAATGAAACCATTACACTGACTTCGAGTTATACCTCGCCCAACATCATGCAAATTGATTGGCAAGTAGGCACACAAGTAATGGCTGATACGCTTGCAAGTATTCAATACACTTTTCCTAACACCGGCTACTATTCAGTGAAAGTGAGGATTCAAGATGAGCATCTTTGTTGGGATACTTTTCGCAGGAATAATTACATACTTGTTGCCAAACCTGCAGCACAATTCGTGGGCAGTCCTACTGTTGGTTGTGCGCCTCTTAGCGTTACGTTTACAGACCAAACTGTACCTACTGTTGGCACAAGCATTGTCAATAAAGATTGGACATTTGGTAATGGCAATACTGGAACAGGAAGTCCCGTTTCCACGATTTATTTGGGTGGTGTGTATGATGTGAAACTGATTGTTACGGATAATATTGGTTGTAAAGACACACTCATTAAGCAAGCCTATATTGATTCGAGAAAACCGATAGCATTGTTTAGCGCCACTGATACGGCATCTTGTATTGGCACTGTGCTTTCCTTCAATAATTCATCTTCTGGCACAGGGCTTACTTGTAATTGGGATTTTGGAGATGGTGGCACCTCTACTGCATTTACGCCCACGCATGCATATACACAAACAGGTAATTTTACGGTTAGATTGATAGTTACTGATGCTTCAGGTTGTAAAGACACGCTCATCAAAAACGGCTATATAAATATTTCAAAGCCGGTTGCTTCTTTTACTATGAGTGATACATTGGCTATTTGTCCGCCACTCAATGTTCTTTTTACCAACACTTCAATTGGAGGTACTAACTACACTTGGGATTTTGGCAATAGTAGCGGTTCTGGTATTGCAAATCCAACCTGTATTTATACTGCAGGAGGTATTTTCAATATTTCACTCATCGCCATCAATAACGAAGGTTGTACGGACACTGCTTACGGTACTGCAGACATTATGGGCTATGCCGGCGGATTGACGTACACACCTACATCTGGTTGCGAACCATTGCTTGTCAATTTCACAGCTAATTTAAACAGCGTTCCCTCTATTGTTTGGGACTTTAGTGACGGCGTTACACAACCGGCAAATGGAGTGAACACTACCACACATATTTATACTACTCCGGGAGTCTATATTCCTAAACTCATTTTAAGTGATGGCGCAGGATGTATGAACAGTAGTACGGGCTTAGATACCATTAAAGTAGATGGCGTAATTGCAGGCTTTATTAATTCTCCTGCTTGTGTCAATACACCTGTTACGTTCACTGACACTTCTTTTAGTTTCTTTTCTCCCGTAAATGCTTGGGCTTGGAACGTGAATAATGGTTCACAAACGGGAAGTAGCAACACGCTATCTTATCTCTATGCTTTCACAGGAACTTACCCTGTTACTTTAATAGCTACTAATGCACATGGTTGTAAAGACACCGTGACAAAAACCATTACGATTAACCCACTTCCGATTATTAATGCGGGATTAGACACTTCTATTTGCGTGGGTGATGCGGCTACAATTTCTGCTACAGGTGGCGTCAGTTATGTGTGGACACCTGCAACCAATCTTACTTGTCCTAACTGTCAAACGACAAATGCGGCACCAACAACTGCTACCATTTTTACGGTTACAGGAACAGATGCACTTGGTTGTAAAAACATTGACAATGTAAATGTGAACATCCAAACGATAACCACAAGTACGGCAGGTAATGGTGGTGAAATTTGTGATGACAGTACCTTTCAATTACTGGTGTATGGAGCTCAACATTATGAATGGAAACCATCAGCTACCCTCGATAATAATTTGATTCCAAATCCGATTGCTTCACCTCATGTAACTACGGTTTACACAGTGTTGGCATGGGAAGGAAGTTGTCCGCCTGATTCACATCAAGTTAGAGTAACGGTTTGGCCAAAACCTATTGTCAATGCAGGATCAGATGAAACAATTGTTGCCGGAACGAGTGTAATGCTTCAAGCAACTGCTTCTAATGCTATTCAATACTTATGGACACCAACCACTACACTGAGTTGCGAAACTTGTAGCAACCCAACAGCTAAACCTTCTGTGACTACCCAATATCATGTAACCGCTATTAGTAGTAAAGGATGCAAAAACAGCGATAGCGTTGTTGTTATTGTCATTTGCGATCAAGGTCAATTGTTTATCCCCAATCTCTTTTCTCCTAATGGAGATGGTATGAATGATGTATTTTATCCTCGTGGAGATGGGCTGAAAGAAATTACCTCTTTCCGCGTGTTTGACAGATGGGGTGAAATTGTTTTTGAAAAAACCAACATGAATTTGAACGTAGAAAGCGATGGTTGGAATGGTACTTTTAAAGGACAGCCTTTAGCGCCGGATGTGTATGTGTATATGCTTGAAGGTATTTGCGAAACAGGTGAAAAAATCAATTGGAAAGGTGATATCAGTTTAGTGCGTTAAAAAGAAAAATCAGAACAATGAGAAAGACTTTATTTGGCATCATACTACTGTTCACTCCAACAATTATTTGGGCTCAGGACGTTCACTTTTCACAGTTTTATGAAACAACCATCTTGCGCAATCCTGCATTAACAGGAATTTTTTCTGAAGATTATAAAATAGCCGCTAACTACCGAACACAGTGGGGCACAGTGAGCCAACCTTTTGTTACCCAACAAATTTGCTACGAAGGGAAAATTGTAACTAACCCAAATACTTCCGATTTCTTCAGCTATGGTTTGCTAGCCAATATGGACCAAGCCGGCAGTATTCAAATGAAGAACTTTGGCGTTTACCCTTCTTTAAGTTTCAACAAAAGCTTGGAAGATGTGTATCATTCTTTTCTTTCTGTGGGTTTTACAGGAGGTTATGTGCAACGCAGTTTTGACCCTGCAAGAATTACTACAAACAACCAATATCAAGGCGGAGGCTACGACCCAAATGCGCCTACAGGCGAAGGACAACTCAATAATAAACTGAATTACTTTGACCTTGGTGCCGGAGTTAATTTTAGTGGCGGTGCAGGGGAGTATAATCAATCTACTTACTTCGTAGGTGTTTCTGCCTACCATCTTACAAAACCTAAAAACAGTTTTTACAACAATGCCCAAGTGAAAATTGATACGCGCTATAATGCTTGCGCAGGGCTTACTTATCGTTTTGATGAAAACTATGGGTTACTCATGCAGGCAGAATACCAAATTCAGGGTAAGTACAATGAGCTTGTATTTGGTGGGTTGCTTCATTGGAAAAAGTCATCGGAATATGCGAGCGAACCCGTGTTTGTGGCTTACATCGGTAGCTTCTATCGCTTGAATGATGCTCTAATTCCTGTTGTAAAGATTGACTATATGCGTTACTCAATTGGCTTTAGTTATGACGTCAATGTTTCTAAGCTAAACCCCGCTTCTTATATGCGTGGAGGCATGGAAATATCGTTAGTGAAAACAGGCTTGTTTCATGAAAATGAGAGAGGTAAAACGCTTTGCCCACATTTCTTTTATTAACTTGTTTTTATGCTTTGCTTTTATAGCTGAGCTTATATGTTGGAGTACTAGGATTTTTGTCTAAAGTTTTACGGATTGGCAATGTGGCGGAGTGTGTTTCAGAAAAATTACTACCATGCGGATTTTTTTCTAACGCCCCAGCATTAGCGTTGTATTGGAATTCCTTGATCTGTCAGTCGATAACTTTTGCTAAATAAAGATATAAAAGTCGATGATTTATTCTGTTGATAAATTAATAATGTCAAGCTGGAACCTTTGCTGATTTCTTGTTGCTGCTGGGTATCCGCATTTCCACAACCGCCATAATGCCAATGCAATTTTGTACAACGTTTTAGTTACGCTCTAAGTCGTCAAGCAATAAGGAAAGTTCTGCTGTGAGGATAATATCTTTAAATCGTTTTAATTTAAGTCCATTGTATAGTTGCATGTCGCCTGTCCAAAGTCTGCCATCTAAATGTTTTGTTAATGCAACAAAAGGCGTGTCGTTTGGGTCAATTGATTTTAGAAACATTTCTGTTTTCATCAAAAGTTCTTGTGTTAATAGTCTTTCGTCAATGAAAGTTATGTTATGTGTTACAAGTCCTTCAAGTTCTGTTAAGTTACCCTCTGTCAGCTTGGTCAATTTTAGAAGTTTACTGCGGTGTCGTTGAATTTCTGTCCGTAAATAGTCGCAAGAGTAAAATTGAAAATGTCCTTTTGAATTCAACAATATTTTGCCAATTCTACTGCTGGAATTTAGGATAGCGCTAAAAACAATGTTTGTGTCAACGATTATCCTCATTTCACAAGTTTGGTTCTGTTTTTAGTCCACCATTTTGTATTTATTTGGTCTGCTAACTTATCTATTTCTTTTTGGGCAACTTTAAAATCAGAAGTCAACTCTTTGTAACGTGCATAGTTCAAAAAGTCCTGTAGGTCTTCTGTGTCCACCGAGGCTGGCAGCCTTATTATTACTTCCTTCGCTGTTCTTTCAACTAACATGTCTAATAATATTTGTTCGAAGTTAAGAAATATTTCTGTGTGCTCTTCTATCTAAAAGCTGTTCGAAAAATGTCACCCAACATTTTACGGGCTTGGCGATAGGGCAGTTTTTTAGCAAAGAGGTTCATAAAAGTTTCAAAGGTTTGGAGCCAAATTTCATCGTTGCATTCAAATCCGAAGATTTGATATCACTGCGACTTAGCTGAGCTGGATTTTTTTCTTTAAAAACGAAAAAATTTTCTTCGACTGAAGGTAGCGTAGCGAAATGAAGGAGCTAAAATTTTGAGTGATTTTTTGTCTAACGAAGAAGGGATTAAAGAAGTTTTAAAAAGAAGGGATTAGATGCACCACTGTTCGTTTTACCACAACTGTTTGTTAGAAGCACCACTGTTTGATTACCGAACAAAGCCCTTCTTTTTAAAATTTCTTTTAATCTTATGTTAGCTGCATGTGCTGCTGTTCGTTCAAGGCACAACTGTTTGAAGTTCGCACCACTGTTTGTTAGAAGTTTTATCATATCGGTCATAGCGTTATATCTGCGTTTAACAAGTAATCTTGTCAATGTCTGATTTAATTTTTACAGCGTCTGTTTTAAAGCCGTCAATCACCAGTGGTTTAAGAAAAGGATTCGTGTCGTGATTCTCACAAGCAAGTTGAAAACCTTCAATGTCTCTTTGCCTGTTTAATAAAAAACCTTCCGTAAAAGCATTGAATTTGGGGTTCTCTCTTAATTCCAATTCTTTTGCTGCGAAATGTTTTTTCAAGTCGTCAATTAAAATTTCTAATTCTTTCATAATGTTTATTTTTTGTCAAAGTCAATTTATTTTAACTGTCAATATGTTGGTCGTAATGCAATAGTGAAAGTTTTTAGTTTATAAAGTCCCGATTGAATAATACTCTTGTTGAATCCCCAATTTCTTACTTGTTGTTTTTGTGTTTCGTAAAGTGCTGTTGTCATTCTCGGGTCAAATACAATCTCGTCAAATAATTGAACAGGGTCAATGTCAAACTTAAAATAGTCCGACTGATTATCATTTTGAGAGTTGTAAATTAAGCGAACTTCTTTTTCATGTTTGAAAGCAACTCTCTTGAAAAAAAATGTTGATGCTTGTCCCCAACCCGATTGGTCAAAAACTTTCCCACTCATTCTTTGCTCGTCTTTAAGCATTGCAACCAATGTTTTGGTGTCTGCATATTTTACCTTGCCAACGAATGAGGAAAGATTGTAAACAACTCCGTTCATTTTTGTGTGTTGTCCTCCAGCTTGAAATAAGGGAGTAAATAATTTTCTTATTGTCGTTTTTACTTTTACAGCATCCTTGTTAGTGGAATATATTCTCCACATCGCATCACTTTCTTTTGTCAAAGACCAGCATTGTCCATAGAAATTATCTCTGAAACTAATTTCAAATTGTCTGCCGTCAGGAAGTTGACCTGTTGAGTTAAGAATAAAATTTTCAAAAGGGTCATCCCACTTTTTGGGCTTAACCAATGTCAGCTTTCTTTCGGTAAAAATTTCTTCAAGCCGATTAAACCCAAAAATTCTGTAAACAGGTTTGTCTAACTCTGTGTCAGTAAGGAAAATTAAATTGTCTTGCATGTCGTGTCAATTTTGTTTTTTGTCTGTTCGTTCAAAGCTCAAATGTTCAAAGTTAGCAGTGTCCCCAAGCATTGCAGCTAACGTTCGAGGCTTGGCGAAGTACGGGAATAGTAGCTGGTCAAGCCCAGAACAAATGCTGATTGAAAAACTTTTGATGAAGATAACAACAAAAAGCTAAATAGATAACGTCCAGCCCCGAACCGAAGTACAACAGAATTACAAATGCCGAAGATAACTTCTGTCCGCCCGTATTTTGCCAAGCCTTTTGTTGCCTGCTGTGCTTTTAGTCTGCTGCCCAATGGCTTTAATTCTTTCGGTAATTGTTGTTTCTACCTTCTTTCAATTCTAAAACTTTTGCTTGAAATTCTAAAGCGTCTTTTTTTGAATCAAATATTATTGTTTCGTTACCGTGATGCTTTGAGATAAGAATTTCACACTCATTTTTTAAAGACACTTTCTCAAAATCTCTGTAGATGATATATGGTGTCTGTTCTGTTTCATCAACGGTTAAGCTAATTTTTAGTAAATGTCTTTTATTCAATTGAAGAATAAAGATGCTGACAAATTTCCCTTCGACTTTGCTTTCATCCTTTGTTGATGTTGAAAAAGTATATGTCTTACTATTATTAATAACCTGAAAATTATTGGTTGTCCAGCCTGAACGTTCTGTTACATATTTTCTTTCACCGATATTAATAATACAGGATTCAAGTCCTGAAAATTCTATGTCACTAATCTGCTTATCAGTAATGTTATGAAGTTGTAAGAAAACGTTCGATAAATAGCTCACCCTGAAATTTTCTAGAACTGATTCTGGTTTATTTATTAATTCGTCTTTTCGTATTCGGCTTGTCCAATTAGAAGTTGTAAACAAATTTAAAAAGTAGTTCCAAAATAATTTTTCGATGGATAAAGCATCTTTGTCTTCTTTGGATGAAACAATTTCGTCTGCTTTGGTTTCAATAAACTCAAGAAAAGGCATTACGACATTTGTTTCGTTCTCAAAGTAGTAATCATAGTGTTTAGAATAGTTGTCATAGTCGCCCCCTTTGCTTTCTTTTAGTTCTTCCAAATTTTCAATTGTATAACTATTTTTATTGTAATAATTATGGCGTTCGTTTTTGTTAAATGCTTCAATGATATAATCCTCTCTGTAGATTTTAATTACTTCTGAGCTTTCTTCTTGATTTTCTGAGTTTTTTAATTGATAATATTTTTTTGTCAAAGATGTAAGGTCTGCCAATAAAGAAGAATAATTCGTTGAAAATTCTTTTTCAAATTCACTGTAAGTATAAAATTGTGTTTGAAAACCTTCACAAAGTTTTTTATAAATAATACTTAATATTTTTTCTTTCATTTCTCTAAGACTTTGATTTTATCAGTTTGTTTTCTTTGCCTTTTATTTCAATGGTCAAGTTATTTGGGTGTCGCCGTAGCATAGCAGGCAACTCGTAAATATACGCACCTTTCTATTTCATTTTTCAATAAAAAGTTCGCTTTTTGTACTGTTTTAGGACAAATTGCGAACCTTTTGAGGTTCGCTTTTTACACCTCCAAGTCATCTAAAGGGCTTTCAATTTTCATTAAATCCCTGTTGGTAACATGAAGATATCGCAATGTAGTTTTTAAATCATTATGCCCCAAAATCTTTTGTATGTAGGTAATGTCCACGCCCCTATCAAGCAAATGCGTGGCATAGCTATGTCTTAGTGTGTGTACACTTCCTGCTTTTATGATTCCAGCTTTTTCTTTTGCTATTGCTAATATTTTCTGTATGCTTCTTGTACTGTATGCTTCTTTGCCATCTTGCCCTTCAAAAATATATTCTTTGGGTTTGTAGGTTTCATAATAAGCTCTCAAGTATTTTAACGTCACTTTGCTTAGCGGTACAATTCTATCTTTCTTTCCTTTTGATGCAAGAATATTCAACACCATTCGCTTGCTGTCTATTTCCTTTACTTTTAATGATACTACCTCGCTTATTCTTAACCCACTACTATAACACACCATCAATATGGTTTTGTGCTTGAGGTTGGTGGTAACGTTCAGCATTTTTTCTATTTCTTCTTTCGAAAAAACTTTTGGGTTTTGAATGGGTTTCTTAGGTCGTTCTACTTCATAAATTGTTCTTGGTTTTTTCAATACCTGCTCGTAGTAAAACTTGATTGAGTTGATGCTACTATGAATGGCAGTTTCGCTCAGTTTTTTTTCTTTTTTTAAGTAGAGCAGATAGTCTTCTATTTCCTTTTTAGTAATAGTGGCAATTTCCTTTTCCCAATAATAATCGAGAAACAAACTAAAACCTTGTTTGTAGTTCTTAATCGTATTTGGGCTATAACTTTTTAGTTGCAACACCCGCTCCATTTGTTTCAATTCTTCTTTTTCAATGTCAATTCCTTTTAGTGCGGCTATGTCTTTTATTATTTTTACAAGCAGGGTTTTGTTTCGGTTGATATACCAACTGCCCAATGTTTGGCTCCACAATCCGCCATGTTGTTTAATGATTTTAGTAATGCTCGTTTCTTCTTTGGCATATCTTAAAACAACAATGGCATTAGCCCTGTGCGTGTTGCTTTCAGGAGTAATGCCAAAGCTTTCAAGGTATTGTTTGATGGCAAGACCGTTCATTTCAAAATTCAAAATTGCCGCTTTCCATCACATTTCTGCATTGCCACATTTACTTCGGTTCTTCCGGTTTTGGTTTTTTGCCGCCACCATAATTATCAATGTTGCGCAAGTTTTTGTAGGTGGCTACAAACTCAGCATCTACTAAAAGAAAATTGCCTATCATTCCATCCATCAATGTCAATTCGGCATCGCCGCCCACTACAATGGTGTCTAAATCATTCGTTGCTGTTTTGCGCTCGCCTTTTGCGGTTTTTGGTTTTGGCAAAAAGGCAATGAAATTATCCACTTTTGTTTTCAAATCTTTGCAAGTGTTGGTGTTGATGTTATAATCGGCACCATCGGTAATGGCCGCTGCATCTGTATGAATGTTTACCAATACTTCTTTCAATATTGGCTCACCCATGCGTTTCAATTTGTTAGCACTATAATTCATTTTATCAGCCAAAGTTGCGTTTCCTTTTTCGCTAGCATAGGCACGCACATTGCCTGTCATTAAAGTGGCAGCAGTAATGGCTTCTGCCTTTGCTGTGTTTTTGTCTTTGGTGATGCCCGTTGTAGGTTTTGTTTGTTTTTGGGCTGTTGTGTCAAACAAAGTTTTAAAACCTCTAAACTTAGCAACGTGTTTGCTAAAGCCCACATTGCCTGCCCAAACACTGTTCTTTTTTGTGAGATAATCCTCTAAGCCATCCCACATGCGGGATTTGTTTTCTTGCTCTTGATTCATAATTGTTTGTTTTAAAAAATGAAGTTTATTAATCGCAATTTAAAAACTCGTTTTTATACAACCAAATTTTTAGCAAGATTTTTTTGATGTTTTTTTCAAATAAAAAAGGGGATATAACCAATGTCCTTATGATTATGTTTATTGATTAAATGTTTTAAAACAGAGCTTCAATGCTTCGAGATATATATACAATGTCAGTCACCTATGAAGCGATGCTTCACAACATATATACAATGTCAATTACCTATTGAACAATGCTTCACGACACATATACAATGTCACTCACCTATCGGGCTATGCTTCGCAACATATATACAATGTCACGCACCTATTAAGCATTGCTTCACGACATATATACAATGTCAGTCACCTATCATGCTATGCTTCGAAACATATATACAATGTCAGTCACCTATAGAACAATGCTTCGCGACATATATATAATGTCAATCACCTATTGCGCTATGCTTCGCAACAAATATACGATGCTTGTCATTTGTCATGCTAATTTCCACATTACCGCCTTCCATCACATTATCGCATTGACGCATTACACCACCACTGTCTCATGCAAGCTAGGAATCTCCACATCCTTAAAACCTTTTCTATAAAGTCGGTCGCGGAAAGGCATTTGATTGTCATACTCGCCATGCACTAAGAAAAACTTGCTCACAAGATTGGGGTCTTGGCAAGCAAGCCACTGACAAAGGTCTTCATAATCGCCATGCGCACTCAGCGAATTCATCATGGCAATATTGGCGCGCACTTCCATCAGCTCACCAAAAATAGTGACCTGCTTTGCGCCATTTCTCAACTTGCCTCCAAGCGAATGCGGTTCGCAATAACCAACAATAAGAATGGTATTTCGGGTGTCGCCAATGTTGTGTTTGATGTGGTGCTTCACACGTCCTGCTTCGGCCATGCCCGATGCCGAGATGATGACACAAGGTTCTTTGCTCTCATTGAGTTTCTTGCTTTCTGATGCTTCGCGCACAAACTGAAGTCCTTTAAATCCAAAAACATCTTCGTCTTTCAACAACAGTTTTTGAAGCGATTTATTGAAACACTCAGGATGGGTCTTAATGATTTCGGTAACATGAATTGACAAAGGACTATCCACATAATAATTTAAAGGCGGTAGGCGTTTTTCGAGCTCTAATCGGTTGAGGAGAAAGAGTAGCTCTTGCGTGCGCCCAAGACTAAAAGCCGGAATGATGAGTTTGCCTTTGTGTTTGAGGCAAGTATCTACAATGTGATTTAAAATTTTATCGGCAGCCACCGTATTGAGGTCATGCAAAGCATTTCCGTAAGTAGACTCCATCAAAATTATATCTGCCTGAGGGAAAGGCTGAGGTGAACGAAGGATAAGATCTCGATAACGACCAACATCTCCACTGAAAGTCAAGCGAAGAGTTTCTTTGCCATCTTGAATTTTCAAATTTACCGCCGCACTGCCAAGAATATGACCACAGTCGGTGAAAAGCAAGGAAACACCCTCATCAATCACGGTTTCTTGGTTATAGTCTAACACCGAAAACTGAGGAAACATTGCCATTGCCTCTTCTTGAGTGTATAAAGGAGTAATGAGTTCACGACCTTCTTTTGCACGCCGTTTATTAACGTGCATCACATCCATCTCTTGAATTTTGGCGCTGTCAATGAGCAATACTTTTGCCAATTCAGCAGTAGGCGGCGTACACCAAATTTTCCCTTCAAAACCTTCTTTCACCAACTTGGGCAAGAGTCCACAATGATCAACATGCGCATGAGAAAGCACAACCACATTTATTTCAGAAGGTTCGAAGCCCCATTCATTATTCATAGGCATAGTGTCTTTTCCTAACCCTTGAAACATGCCACAATCAAGCAGTATTTTCTTGCCGTTATTGAGGTGTAATAAGTGTTTGGAGCCAGTTACTGTGCGTGCTGCACCATGAAAAGAGATTTTCATTTGGAAGGAAATTATGCTTAAAGGTAGGTTTATTTTGAACTCAAAAAATCACTAAAAAGCTTTGCTTCTTTACCTCTTTAAGTTTCTTCCCAATGTTGTTTTTGTGTTCATATTGGTTGTCATTCAAAATCAATCATCCAAAATTCAATTTCATTACCTTCGCGCTTTACTAAAAAGGATTATGGGTTTATTCGACAAACTCTTTAAACGCAATAAAGATCAGCAAGAACAAAAAGAAGCGCTTGACCAAGGTTTGCAAAAAACCAAGGAAAGTTTCTTTAGTAAAATAGCTAAAGTCATTGCCGGGAAAGACAAGGTAGATGAAGAGGTATTAGATGAATTAGAAAATGCTTTAGTGAGTGCCGATGTGGGCATTGAAACTACCGTTGCTATCATCGAACGCATTGAAGCGCGTGTAGCAAAAGATAAGTATGTAGGTACGAGTCAACTCAATGAAATTCTTCAAGAAGAAATCATGAGGATGCTCACCGATTCAACAGGAAAAGAATTTGAAACCTTTGATTTGCCTACTGGTAAAAAGCCCTATGTGATATTGGTGGTGGGTGTGAATGGTGTTGGCAAGACAACAACTATAGGAAAGCTAGCGCATAATTTTAAGAAAAATGGCAAATCCGTGATCCTTGGTGCTGCCGATACTTTTAGAGCTGCAGCCGTTGACCAACTGACCATTTGGAGTGAACGAGTGGGCGTGCCAATTGTGAAAAAAGAAATGGGCAGCGACCCAAGTTCGGTGGCATTTGATGCAGTGGCAAGCGGTCTTGCAAAGGAAGCAGATGTAGTGATTATTGACACGGCAGGAAGGTTGCATAACAAAGCTTATTTAATGGAAGAGTTGGGGAAAATACGTAGAGTCATTTCTAAAAAAATGCCCGATGCGCCGCACGAAGTCATTCTTGTATTGGATGGCAGCACCGGACAAAACGCCATAGAACAAGCCAAACATTTCACTGCAGCAACAGATGTTTCTGCTATTGCCATTACAAAACTTGATGGCACTGCAAAGGGTGGGGTAGTGCTAGCAATAGCCAATCAATTTAAAATTCCTGTTAAATACATTGGTGTTGGTGAGCGCATGCAAGACTTACAAATTTTCAACAAAGCGGAGTTTGTAGATAGTCTTTTCAACCTTGAATCAAAAAAATGAGCACTCGGGTAATCAGTATGCTTTTATTGATTGCCGTTGTCGTTTCGGTTGGTTTATTTCATGTAAAACACAAGGAAGAAATTCACAACCTTGATAAAGTTGCACTTGCACTGACAGGACTCAAAGCTATTCTTCCTCCAAAAACTGTTGTGTATGTGGAGTATGAAAAAGTTGGAGTTGAGGTTTTTCAACAAGCAAGAAACATACTTGTTCCTGTTCAATTAATAAGAGCCAATGGCAATTTAAAAGACACCATACTCGACATCAATTTTTCAAAAGATAATTTTCAAGACAGTCTTTGGAAAAGTAGAGGTTATCAACTCGTTTGGCAACATCACGGCACCGCCTACATTTATTCCTACCTTCTTCATCAACACTAATGGAAAGAAGCAGTCTGCATATTTTCTTTCTCCTTTTTTTACTTGCAGTTTGCGGACTGATACAGTTTGCAAGCTTGTGTTTTCATCTGCCTTTTTGGTTTTCATTTTTATTGGTTATTGCGAGTGGCGTTGTTTTGTATCGTTGGATGAATGGGATAGAAGTAGCTTCGAAAATTGTAAACATCACGCAACAAACAGTAGCAACGATTTTGTTTTCAATAGGTTTGTTTCTTGTTGTCAATCGAGGTTTTTATCTCCATGAAAAATATGGGCTTTGGGATGCTTGGGCATTATGGAATACACACGCAAAATTCTTGGCAGATGCGCTTCATTGGAAACAATATTTGAATCCTGTTGTTGATGCTCATCCAGATTATCCATTGGGTTTGTCTTCGACAGTTGCCTTCTTATGGCGTTTCATAAACGCAACGAACTATTTGGTTCCTTTTGCATTAAGTTCCATAGTTTCTATCCTTATTCCGGCAATTGTTTTTTTAGAACTCTATAGAAAACAACTTCTTGTTGCCATGTTGATGATGCTTTGGTTGGCTACTGATGATTTCTTCATTCAAACTTCACTATCACAATATGCTGATAGTTGGGTGGCGCTTTACCTGCTTTGTAGTTTTATTGCCTTAAATCAATTCCTTGAAAATGGAAATCGAAAAATGTTGACGATAGCAGCAGCTTTTATCGCTCTCATCGCATGGACAAAAAACGAAGGCATGCTTTACCTATTAATTTGGATATTGGTAAATGCCAAGTTGTTGTTGAAAAAAGAAAATCAAATTGCGATTTTAAAAGGCATGGCTTTACCCTTGATAGCTTTGATTGGCTTTAAGTTTTTTCTTTCACCCAAAAATGACTTGTTGGCAATGAGCCGTCAAATTGCGCAACAACTCACTGACCCCGCTCGGTTTGTCTTAATAAAAGAGGTGTTCTTAAGAATGATGAAAGAAGAATTTCCGTTGTATAAAGTTGGTTTATTACTCTTGGTTATTCTTTCTTTTTGGAAACGAAAATTACCTTCGATTGAAGCGTGGTTTATTCTGTTTGCCCTTCTTGGAATTGGAGTTGTTTACTTACTCACTCCTCAAGATTTGGAATGGCAACTCAACACTTCTTTGAATAGGTTACTGGCACAATTGGCTCCATTGTTTGTGTGTTTTTTAGGAAAGCAACTTGCTACAATTTCATTCCCTTTTTTAAAGCAAAAAGCGCTTTAAATCCTCAATGCCTTCAGTTGCAGGTTTTTCAATTGGAATTACATTCTTATAGTAATGCACTGGAGGAATTACTTTGTCGAGTACATATTTTTTCACCCCTGCAAAAACATATTGCATCAAACCAGCAGCAGGATAAACGGCTAATGAAGTACCAATGAGCACAAAAATTTCTGCTGACCTCATCAAAGGAATTGCCTCTGTGATTTTTGGAACGTCTTCTTGAAACCAAACAATATGTGGACGCAATTGTGCGCCATCTTCAGCTTTATCACCCAATTGAATATCACCAGTAATTGTATGGATAAGGGATGCGTTTCGTTCACTACGCATTTTTAATATTTCACCATGAAGATGTAAGACGTTTGTTGAGCCAGCACGTTCATGTAAGTCGTCAATGTTTTGAGTAATAATTTGCACCTCAAAATCTTTTTCCAATGCGGCTAGTCCATAGTGTGCTGCATTGGGTTTTGCATCAAGCACATTTTTTCTTCTCTGATTGTAAAAATCGAGCACAAGCTGTGGATCGCGTTGCCAAGCTCGTGGAGTAGCCACATCTTCAATGCGGTAATTTTCCCAAAGACCATCACTATCACGAAATGTTTTCAAACCACTTTCTGCACTTATGCCGGCACCCGTAAGCACCACTAATTTTTGCTTTGCCATCTTCCAAAAATACCATAGATTCTTTAGTGCAAAAGCTCTTTTAGTAAAACTGTTTTGAAAAAATCCGTAGTTTTTCGTTTTTAAATTGTTGCTATGGACAAACCATACTTAAGCATTAAAAACTGGGCTGAAGACGACCGTCCACGCGAAAAAGTATTGCATAAAGGTATTGCTTCGTTGAGTGATGCTGAATTGTTGGCCATTCTCATTTCTAGTGGCACTAAAGAACGCTCGGCTATTGACCTTGCTAAAGATGTTTTGGCGTTGGCACACAACAGTCTTCATGAGTTAGGAAGGCTCAACATCACAGAGCTGCAACAAACTAAAGGCATCGGCGAAGCAAGAGCCATCACAATTGCGGCGGCTTTGGAATTGGGTAGAAGAAGGCAACAACCCGATGATTTTCAACGTTTAAAAATTAGTAGTAGTAAAGATGCTGCAGATATTATTTTGCCTCTTTTGCGCGATTTAAATCACGAGGTTTTTTTGGTCCTTTACTTAAACCAATCTGCCAAACTCATCAAACACGAAATCATTAGCAGCGGTGGTATGACCGCCACAGTAGCTGATGTGCGCTTGATATTGAAAAGCGCATTGCTCTTTCAAGCCAATCAAATTATTGTAGCACACAATCATCCTTCGGGCAACCTACAACCGAGCAGTACAGATAAAGATCTTACTCGCAAACTTAAAGATGCTGCTGCCTTGATGGATATCAAACTACTCGACCATATTATCATTGCAGGCAATAACTATTTTAGTTTTGGTGATGATGGATTGTTGTAGGGCTTATTTTCGCTGAAAAGAAATACTTGCGTTACCTCCGCATTCATATCCTCCGCATTATTGAAGAGTACAAAGGCACTGTACCTTTAGCGCACTATCTTAAAAACTATTGTCGCAACTATCCGAAATTAGGAAGTCGTGATAGGAAATTATTGTCGGAGATGGCTTATAGTTTTTATCGTTTTAGTAAGGGATTGAAGGGTGAACTTGAGGTAGAAAAAAAGTTGAAAGCCTGTCTTTATTTAAGTGAAAACAATTTGCCATCGCAAGAAAAGTTATTGCCTCAAGAATGGCTGCCAAAGCCTATTTCATTTCAAGAAAAAATTAAAATACTCCGCCAACACCAAATTCTTTTTACTCCGGAACATAGTTCTTCAATCACATCTTCATTATCTCAAGGAATTACTTTGGAGGAATGGTCAAACAGTCTTTTGCAGCAACCACGTTTGTTTATCAGAATTCGAAAGAACCACAAAGCAATTCAATCATTATTGCAAACCAACAATATTGCCTTCGAAAAACTTGTTGAAGATTGTTACGCTTTGCCCAATGCTGCGGCTATTGATAAATTGTTGCAACCTGCCGACTATGTAGTGCAAGACGCTTCATCGCAAAGCACAGGCAACTATTTCCTTCCAAAGCCCAAAGAACATTGGTGGGATGTGTGTTCGGGTGCAGGTGGAAAATCTTTATTGTTGAAAGACCTTGAACCCAATGTTCAGCTCACGGTTACAGATGTGCGTGCTTCCATTCTTCATAATCTTTCCGAGCGTTTTCGGTTATATGGTCATGCACAGCCTCATAAAATTGTTGCAGACATTGCCGATAAACTTTCCCTTCCCAAAGACATTGCTTTAAAACAATTTGACAACATTATTTGCGATGTGCCCTGCACCGGTTCGGGCACTTGGGCGCGCACACCCGAACAGGCTTATTTTTTCAAGGAAACAACGGTTTTATCTTTTTCAGAAAGGCAACAAAAAATCCTTTTGAATGCTGCCTCCCATTTAAAAGAGCAAGGGAGATTGATATACATTACCTGCTCTGTTTTTAAAGAAGAAAATGAAAACGTAGTGCTACATGTTGCTTCCCAAATTAATTTTGAGGTAATCTCCATGCAGTTAATCAATGGCATACCGCATAAGGCAGATTGTATGTTTGTGGCGGTGATGAGGAAACAGCATTTAAGAACACACATAAATAGTAAACCTTAAGCCCCAAAAAACGGGGCTTTTTCATTGTTGAATTGATACATGGGATTTCAATAGCACCTATTGGGATAAAAATCTTAGGTATTGGGACAAGATTAGTAACCCTTGGGATTGAAATCTTAGGTCTTGAGATTGAAACCTTACTACTTGAGACACAAACCTTAGGTGTTGGGATTGAAATCTTAGGTGTTGGGATAGAAACCTTAACCGTTGGGACTCAAGCCTTAGGTGATGGGACTGCAACCTACCTAAAAGTCAAAATCTTAAACGACCGAGACCCTTCTTTTGCAATGATTTCCCCTAAATAAATACCCGAAGAAGTGTTTTCGGGTAAGGAGATAAGAATATTGTTTTTCCCTTCCATCGCTTTCATGGTTTCATGCACTATTTCATTTCCATCAACACTATGAAGGATTATCTCAACAGTTTTGTTGCCATGATTTTCGAAAGAAATAGTAAATGCTCCGTTGCAAGGATTGGGTGCTACTTCAATATTGTTTTGAAGATTGACTTCTTCTACATCAAGTATAGTGAGGGCATTACAAAAATTGGGCACTCCATAGCCTGCATGATTATCGGGATTATTGTATAAATGACTGCTTTTGCGAATAGCATCTTTTACTTGGTTGGGCGTTTTAAGCGGCTGTGCCTGCATCATGCATGCGGCATAACCCGCAACCTGTGGTGTTGAAACCGAAGTTCCGTTACTTGAATAAGGATTAGGTCCATTCGCTAATACTTGTGCAGGGAAACCTTGCACACAAACATCGGGCTTTAGGACGCCAGAAGAGTTGGGTCCGTAGCCGCTATTAGCAGCCACAGTTTTGCTGTTATCCACCGAACCAATAGTCAAAGCACTATCGGCATCTCCTGGAGTAAGAATATTATTCCATGAATTACCTCCTTCATTTCCTGCTGAAATGATGCATAGGATTCCTTTTTGTGTAGCCATATTCACCGCTTTTGCAGCAATTGTTGTTTTGCCATCAATATCGGCATAACTAAGGCTTGGAAAAGGTGCGTCGAAATAATTATAACCAAGAGAGGAACTAATAATATCGGCACCAAGACTATCTGCGCGTTCTAACCCTGCTAAAAAATTGTCCATTTCAATGGCTTTCTCCGAGGTGTTGTCTTCAGTAATGTACAAGGCTATTTGAGCATCAATAGCAGCGCCAATATAGTTGTTGGGCATATTGCCTACGATGGTGCTCAACACAGTCGTGCCATGAGTGCCATATCCATAAACATTATCGTGTGCAAGAACAAAATTTCGCTTATCCACCACATTTCCCTTAGCCATCAAACTATCGAAACCAACAGCACTATTCACATAATTGAAACCATCGTCAAGAACAGCAATTATTTTTCCTTTTCCTTTAAAACCTAAATCATGGAGGCACTCACCAAGCACCAAGTTTGTTTGACCCCAAGTGTTATTGTAATAGCCAGGGTCGGCAGTTGTTTTTTGTTGAAAAGAATTTTCAGAAATAGTACCATCATTACTAGTGACTAAATGAAGTCCGTTGATATAATAAGCGATGTATTGAATATTGCTGATAAAAGATTTTCCTTGAAGTTGGAGGATTTTTGAAGAGTCGTTTAACAACACTACACATTCGTTTAACCAACGAGAAGTGACATGTAATTTCCCTTGTGTAAGTGTTAAAACTGAATCAAGATGCAAGGGCGAAACAGGTCTGTCGGTTTCTTCTAAGGAAATGGAAAATTTTGTTCTTCTGTCAAGTGCTCTTTGAGATAAAAAACTGAGCGGATTACTGACAGTTGGAGAACCATTCTTGTTGGTGAATCCGATTCGAAATGCAAATTGTTCCTGCGACTTTGCAGTTATTACACAAAGAAAAAAAAAGAAAAAAGCAAGTAATTGCTTTACCACAGACATTGGATGATTAGTTATGGTCAACCGCACGAAGCACCACACTGTAGCCACTGCGGTAACCAATAGTTGGTTGATATGTCCAATGAGTCATTTCGCGATAAACCATTCCAATATCGAAAGCATAAACTTCTCTACCGAAAGTTCTGTATGCATAAGTATCAGGATGTAATTCAGGGTCATTCAAAGTTTCATCTGCTTGTGAAATCATAACAGTATTGTCGAAGAATGCTTTACCATTATTGAAACCTAAACCGAGATTTGAGTAACTATATACCCAACCTTGAAAATAAGTATAGTCTTGATCGGTGGATGAAATCATACTATTGCCATCCCATGTAATGTTATTGGAAAGTGGAAAAATAATTTTAATGAAGCGAAGATTTTCTTCCACATATTCCATGTGAGTGTCAGTTGGAGTAGCATAATAAACCCTGTGTTTAATCCATGGAAGTGTTTCAGAAGTGCGCTTGAGCACATCAATTCTATATGATAGTCTTTTTGAATTGTCGCGGAAAGTATCAGCAACAATGTAGCGCACTTGGTATTTTTTTACGGTCTTCACCTTTAGAAAATCATCCCAAAGAGTGGAATCCATTTCGTAAGTAATATATCTTCCAATTTTCAACGGGTAGTAGCCACGCGTAAAGTCTGAGCCATAATTCGCTTTTTCTTTTTTACAGGAAAAAAAGAAAAGCATGATGGCTAAAAAAAATAAAGGTGCAAACTTTTTGTTCATAATCTCTTCATCAACTGAAAGCGTAAATATAGACAAAGAATTGAAAAAGCATTAGTTTTTGTGCTGAAAGAGGTTTTTTTCAAGATTTTTTAAAAGCCTTTTTGAATGATTCCTCCAGCCACCACATCATCTCCTTCATAAATAACAGCTGATTGTCCAGGAGCAATACTATTGACAGCATGTGAGAATTCTACCCTCAAATTTTCATCTTCATTAAACACAATACTTTCCATTCCTGCATCTTTATAACGGATTTTAGTAACCGTATTAATGCCATTTTGAATAGAGGCATACTTGACATAATTAATGCCTCCTATCAACATGCTGTTTTGTTGCAGTTCATGTGCATCGCCAAGCACCACTGTGTTGGTTTCTGGAATGATTTGAGTGACGAACATAGGTTTGCCCAAAGCAATTTCCAATCCTTTTCTTTGACCAATGGTGTAAAAAGGATAGCCTTTGTGTTTGCCTACTTTCTTGCCATCAGTAAGTACATAATCCCCACCAGCAAGTTCGTTTTCTAATGTGGGAATACTACGTTTTAGGAAGCCCCGATAATCGTTATCAGGCACAAAACAGATTTCATAACTTTCTGCCTTTTTGGAGAGTTCTTTATAGCCCATATCATATGCAACTTGGCGCACTTCAGTTTTCAAATAATTGCCCAAAGGATAGATGCTGCGACCAAGGCACTCTTGCTCTAATCCCCATAGCACATAGCTTTGGTCTTTAGTCAAATCTTTAGCTTTAGAAAGAACAAAACGACTATTTTCTTCTCTTACTTTAGCATAATGTCCTGTGGCAATAAAATCGCAATCCAATGCATTGGCACGTTTTAATAGAGCTGCCCATTTGATGTGTGTATTACACAAAACGCAAGGATTAGGTGTACGTCCTGCTATATATTCTTCTACAAAGTTTTTGATGACATAATCCCCAAACTCTTCACGGATGTCGAGCACATAGTGAGGAAAGCCATGATCAACAGCAGCCTGACGAGCATCATTGAAAGAGTCGAGATTGCAGCAGCCGGTTTCTTTTTTGCTGCCACCTGAATGTGCATAATCCCAGGTTTTCATGGTAATGCCCACTACCTCATAGCCTTGATTGTGCAACATCAATGCACAGACAGTGCTATCAATGCCGCCACTCATGGCTACCAAAACCTTTCCGTTTCTGCTCATTTTTTTGGAAAAATAGAAAGCGAAGGTAATTCTAAAAACCATGATAGCATTTTGTACTGATTCGTTTTTGTTGAACAGTGAATTGACAAATCCAATCAGATTTACCAGAATTAAAGAGAGTTCGACTGTTGGAACTTATTTTAAATGAAAGTTGCAATAAGCATTGGGAAAATTTCTTCTAATTTTATAATTAAAAATTTTAGAGAAACACTATTACTTTAGAGTAAATATTTTATGAAAAACTACTACATCTTTATCGCATTTTTCTTTCTGCTTTTCGCTTGCAATAGCTTGGAGCCAGAAACCTATCAAACAGAAATCGCCAAAATGAATGACACACTTTTTAAAGCTTTGCCTTCAGTAAAAAGAGTGAGCGTGGAAGTAAAAACTGATTTCGGAGCTGAGTTGAAAATTACCCTTGGCGATAAAAGCTTGTTCAACGCAGCTGATTCAAACCGAGAAAAAGCGACAAAAAAAATTACATCTATTGCAAATGCTGTGTTTCATGAAAAACTTCCTGGGAAAGGAAAAGTTGTTTTTGTTGAAGAAGAAAACACTATTGTTTCAAAAGAAGGCACCGAAAAAATTGTGAAAATGAATATGGAAAAGAAATAAACCGAGGAGATTCTTTTTCAGTAGTTACTATGACATTAATAATTAATTTGCCCAGTTCATGAAAGTTGAGGTTTCTTTTCCTTCTACCAAAGTTGATTATTATTTCAATGCCCGTTTTTCGGAGTTGGAATCATTGGCAAATGGGCGCGAAATTGTATTACTTACTGATAAAAACATACAAGCTTTATTCCCAAGTTATTTTCAAAAGCATCCCACAATTATTATACCCTCAGGTGAGGTTATTAAATCTTTGCAAACTGTTCAGGATGTAACTGAACAACTTATTCAACTCAATACAAACCGAAACTCATTATTGGTTGGTGTTGGTGGAGGTGTGATTACTGACCTCACAGGATTTGTGGCAAGTGTTTATATGCGCGGCATTTGTTTTGGGTTTGTACCTACAAGTTTGCTATCAATGGTTGATGCTGCCATTGGTGGAAAAAATGGAGTGAATTTGGGCTTTTATAAAAACATGTTGGGTGTTGTTCGTCAACCAGAATTTATCCTTTATGATGCTTTTTTTTTACAAACACTTCCAACTCAAGAATGGAGTAATGGTTTTGCTGAAATCATCAAATACGCTTGTGTTTTTGATATTACAATCTGGAATAAACTTTCAAAGAGCAATTTGACTTTTTATCAAAATAATGAAACTGATTTAGCTGCATTAATGCAATCTTGTATTCAATGGAAAAATAAAACAGTACAAGAGGATGAGCATGAAAAGGGCTTTCGAAAATTGCTGAATTTCGGACACACCGCAGGTCACGCCCTTGAAAACAGTTTGAATCTTCCACATGGTTTTGCTGTGGGATTAGGTATGTTAGTTGCTTGTAACATTTCTGAAAAAACAACAGGGTTAGATGTTTCGGTAAACAAAAATCTTGAGCAAGTATTAATGAATTATGGTCTTCCAACCAAAATGTCATTTGATACAGCCTCTATTCTTGAAATATTGAAAATGGACAAGAAACGTGTTGGCAACGAAATTGATTTTATTGTTTTAGAAGAAATAGGGAAGGCAATTATTCACAAAGTTTCGTTTGAGGTTATTCATGAAGCTTTGATAAACTTCAGTCATGAAAGCAATCATTAAACCTGGTTACTTAAGCGGAAGTTTACAAGTACCTGCATCCAAAAGTATAATGCAAAGAGCTTGTGCTGCTGCGTTATTACATTCAGGAACAACAACAATTCGCAATCCTGGATTTTCAGATGACGAAATGGCTGCACTGAATGTCATTCAACAGCTAGGGGCGACAATAATTTCAAAAACAGAAGTTGAAATTATTGTTCATTCTAAAGGAATTATTCCAATCACAAATTCTATTCATTGTGGAGAAAGTGGACTTGCTGCTCGATTATTTATTCCATTAGCAGCACTTTCTAATCAAACAGTAGAAGTAACTGGAATTGGAAGTTTGTTGCAAAGACCAATGCATGAATTTATTAAAACCTTGCCACAATTAGGAGTTCAAATTCAACATCAAAATGAATGTTTACCCATTTTAATAAAAGGGCCTTTAGTTGCCCAAAATATTGTAGTTGATGGTAACATGAGTTCACAGTTTTTATCAGGGCTTTTATTTGCATTTGCATTTGCTGCTAAGGGAAAAATAACTATTAAAGCTGAAGGGCTAAAAAGCAAACCGTATATTGATTTGACTTTACAAATGCTTCAACTATTCGGAAAAGAAATCAGTCATAATAATTACGAGACCTTTTACATCAACCCTACAATAATTCAGAATAAAGATGAAGTAGAATTATTCATCGAAGCCGATTGGAGTAGTGCAGCATTTTGGATAGTTGGAGCAACTATGAATGGAGATGTTTCATTAGGAAATTTGAATATAAACAGTTTACAAGCCGATAAGAGTATTTTGAGTGCAATTGAAACTGCAACCAGAAAAATTGATTTTTCCTTGGCACAAACCAAACAACAACAATTGTTTTCGTTTGATTTTGATGCAACAGACTGTCCTGATTTATTTCCAATACTCTCAGTTCTTGCTGCATCTGCTAATGGAATAAGTACTATAAAAGGGCTTCATCGTTTAGTACATAAAGAAAGTAATCGACAACATTCAATTACTGAAATGTTGCAAAAACTTGGTGTTGTTTATGAAATAATAGAAGACAGCTTAATGATTACAGGAAAAGATACTTTTGAAGGGGCAACTATATTCTCTTACAACGATCATAGAATTGTGATGGCTGCAGCAATTGCTGCATTGAAATCAAATGCCCCTATAACAATTTTGGGCGCAGAAGCTGTTTCTAAGTCATATCCCGATTTCTTTAAGCACCTTGCTTCTTTGGGCATTGAATGTGACTTATCTTCGTGAACATGAATTCTTTAGGACGCATTTTCAGGATACATATTTTCGGTGAATCGCATGGACCAATAGTTGGGCTTATTCTTGATGGTTGTCCTTCAGGTATTTCATTGTCAATCGCAGATTTTTTCATTGACATTCAACGTCGAAAGTCTGGGGCAGCGGGTACTACTTCTCGATTAGAAGAAGATATGCCTGATATTATTTCTGGGGTTTTCAACGATAAAACTACTGGCGCACCAATCACCATTCTTTTTAAAAATACTGATAAGCGTTCTGTAGATTACGAATCTCTTCGAAATACTCCACGGCCTGGTCATGCAGATTTTGTGTTAGATAAAAAATTCAAAGGATTTAATGATTATCGTGGTGGCGGACATAGTAGTGGTCGTTTAACACTCTGTTTAGTTGCTGCTGGTGTTATTGCAAAAAAAATATTAAACAATATTTTTATTAAGGCAGAGCTTATTAATGCTGGTGGCAATGAAAATATAGAGGCAGCAATAGCAAAAGCCATCGAACAACAAGATAGCATTGGAGGAATTGTGGAATGTCGTGTATCAAATTTGCCAATTGGCTGGGGAGATCCATTTTTCGATTCGGTAGAATCTATGATTGCTCATGCAGTTTTTTCAATTCCTGCTGTCAAGGGAATTGAATTTGGTAGTGGTTTTAAAGCTGCTGATATGAAAGGTAGTGTGCATAATGATGCTATCACAAATTCATTGGGACATACAGCAACAAACCATTCAGGTGGAATCAATGGCGGCATTACTAACGGCAACGAACTTGTATTTCGTGTAGCAATAAAGCCTACAAGCAGCACCCCTCAAATGCAAAACACCTGGAACAAAGTTTCAGATGCCATGGAACCCATGCAAGTAAAAGGTCGCCACGATTTATGCATCGCTCTTCGAGTGCCCGTAGTGGTTGAAGCTGTAACAGCATTAATATTTGCTGATTTAATGCTCTTACAGAGCATTGACAAATAAATGAGATTCCCTCCAATTCAATCTTGTTGTCTGTTTGTTAACGTTAAAATCTGTTAACGTTTTGTTTTTGCATGGTGATATTTTTATCAGCCACATCGCCTAATAAACAGTTTTAAAAATCAACAATCAATATAGTTATGAAACATTTAAGGAGAGTTTTTAACCTTTATTGTATTTGCACATTAAAGGAGTTTTTTATTGTCTTAACACACTTTACCGCTTCTGCAAAACTGCAGCAGAAAAGTGTAAAACTGCACCGTTTGCTCGTTTTTGCGCTGTCAACCGCCGACAAAGGTTACAGGGTTCAACTTGACGGGAAAGAGCTTATTAAAGTATCAGGAATTGGAAAAGAAAAGAAACACAAAATATTAGTTAGGAAATACACTCGTGATTTGCTTGTATTTGATGGTTTTTTTATTTCAGATGATTATTACAGTATAGTGAAAAACATTATTGATCATCCAACAGAAGTTGCCTCTATAATAGATGCTGGCGCTAATATTGGTTGTGCATCCATTTTGCTCAATTCTTATTTTCCGAGTGCACGCATTGTTTGTGTTGAGCCCGAAACTTCGAATACTGAAATTCTTTACAAAAACATTCAACTCAATAATCTCGATCATTTGGTGAGCATCGAACAAAAAGCTTTGTGGAATGTTGCTACTTCACTCGAGTTGCAACAGATTGACTACTCACACGACGGCTTCCACGTAATGGGCGGACTGACACATGGTTCTGTAGATGTGGTAAACACAATTACAACAGAGCAAATTATGATGAAGTACCACATGCCACGCGTAAATATCTTTAAGATAGACGTAGAAGGTGCTGAAAAAACTTTGTTTGAAGATGAGCAGTGTAAGGAGTCGTTTATCCCAATGACCGATAACATTATTATGGAAGTACACCCCGCATATATCAGTGCTTCGGACATTATTAATTGTTTAAAAAGTTATCGCTTCAATGCTGAGAAAATCTCGATTGAAGGTCAACCCATTGCCGTGGTTGCACAGCGAATGTTAGGTTTTGCATAAAGATTTTGCGTTGGAACTATAAGCAAAAAAGGCTGTCGCATTTTGTGGCAGCCTTCATTTTTTTGTTACTAAAAGATTAACTCAATTAATGCATTATCCCAATAAACTTCTTTTCCACTTCCAAAGCCTGGAGTTGTATTGTGTGCAACAGAGGTATGGAACTCTTTGTCCGCCAAAGCTGCGAAAAAATCCTTCAATACCTACATCCATGCTGCCTTCAAAATCAAAGGTTTTCAAACCCAATGATTTTGCTTTTTTAATAGCTTCAAAAATAAGTAGTGACACAGCGCCATTGTGTAGTTTTTGAGCATTGAAAGAAGAAAGCAATAAGTACATAGTATCATGGTCGTATACCGTAAAAACACTCGCTGCAAAACTTCCATCATCATGAAGTGCAGTGAGCATTAATCCTGAATTTTCCTCCATGCTTGTTTGAATCAGTTTTGTAAGAAATGGTTCAGAGTACAAGTAGCGCTTGTCTTTTCGTTGAAAGGTTTGTTGATGATGAAGGCAAAACTCTTTAAGATATGCTGTGCCTTCCATCACTTTCAAATCTTGCGCAGCTTGTTTTATGTGATTGCGCTGACTGCTTTTCATGCCTTGCAGCATTACATCTTCAGTTGCGGTCAAATCTATGTGATAGGTAATTCTTTGGGTGTGATTAAATCCTTTTTGATGAAAAGGAAGAAAGTTATTGTAGCCCGGCAAACACATCACTTCAAAGAAATCCCATTGCGGTAATTGCTGCCAAAACTGTTGATAGATTCTGTCTTCTTGGTTCCATCTGCCAAAGGCTTTTTCTTTTTGAGGAAGAAAAAATTGCGGACCGAGATAAGGTGTAAGTAATGGATTGCGCAAAAGTTGAAAACCCATTTTTTGTTCGAAGGCATAAGGCCACACAGCCACCACTTCTTCTTTTTCTTTTATCACAATTGCATCCCAATTGGTGCTCATCATATCAAGCCACCAAGGACGAAAAAACACCGGCAATGCCAATTGCTTACTCAGTGTTCGATATATTTCTTGTTGCGACAATATTTCTTATTTAAACTGTAAAACCTTTGCCGGTTGTATGCGTCGAATATACAACGAAGGTATCCACATGCAAAGCACACACACCAAGAGCGTGGCAATATCAATCAACAAAACATAGCCCCAATTAATGCGCACAGGCACTTGGCTCATGTAATAAGTAGTTTCGTTGAGCTTGAGAAACCCAGTTTGTTTTTGTAAAAAGCATATGCCCAAACCCAACACATTGCCCACAAAAATGCCAGCGCCTGCAATGATGGCCGAGTAGTAAAAAAATATTTTTCGGGTCTCAGTTTCGTTCATGCCTAGTGCTTTCAGCAAGCCCACTACACGTGCTTGTTCCACAATCAATATCAACAACGCCACAGCAAGATTAATGATAGCAACTACTGCCATGATGATGATGACCAACTCGGCATTGAGGTCTTGCAATTGTAGCCAATCGAAGATGTTGCCATAAATATCTTTCATGGTATTGGCAGTAAGCGGTTGTTGCAAGTAGTTGTAAAATATTTGCGCAGCAACCGTGTCGGCAAGTGCTTCGTTTTTTAAATCAATTTGATAACCATTGATTTGGTTGGGTTGCCAATTATTGATGCGTTGTAATAAGCGTAGGTCACACAGCGCATAATCCTTGTCAATCTCCTCCATGCCTGTATGATAAATGCCCACCACTTTCACTTTTCTAATTCTTGGCGAAGTACTGCCAGGCTCAAGGAAATATAGCTGAACGCTTTCGCCAGCTTTCACTTCAAGTCGGTTGGCAGTGGTTTGCGAAACGATGATTTGCTTTGCATAAGCCGTGTCGGAATAATCAATTTTATCACCACTAAATTGAATCCTTTCCGAAAAACGAAAATCCTTATTCACACCCTTTAAGCGAACGCCTTCCATGCTGCCGTTGAACTGAAGAATGCCCGGTCGCGCAGCCCAAGCCGACATACTTTTCACTTCGGGCATGCCCTCTATTTTTTTCACCAAATCCGCATCATAACTTATGGGGTCGGGTGCAATAAGGCTCGCCGTGTTCACCACATAAGGCGTCACCATCACATGTCCCCAAAAACTAAAAAGCTTCTCGCGTATTTCGTATTTAAAACCAATAATTAACGCCGTAGCAGCAATCATCACCGCCACACTAAGACTTGTGGCAGTAATGGCAAGCCGAATGATAAAGGAAGAAAACGTTCCTTTTTGACGAATAAGATTGCGGCGCGCTATGAAAAATGGAAGATTCAAACGGGGGTAAAAGTAAAAGATAAATAGCGCAATTGCTCCATCAATTCCCCTTCGTCCTGAGCTTGTCGAGGTGCGGGGTAGTTATTTCACATCCTTCCCTTCCTTTTCAATAAATTAGCTGTCTATATCAAAAATCTTAGGCAATGAGAAAACAATTTTACTTAGCACTTTTGCTGCTTTTATTGGGATTTAAAGCGTCAGCTTCGCATGCAGCATCCGCAGAAATAAGGTATGAATATACAGGAGTGGGAAATGTATATCGAGTGTATTATTCTTTTTATTACCAATGCTCGCCCGGATATCCTACCCTGTTTGGAAATATGTCTATTCAATTTGTTTCTACGAATAGTAGCAATTTCATGAGATCAATTCATAAGGTAGATTCTATTTACTACACGAATAGTTGTTATTACAACGGTCTTTCAAACACTACTTGTGATTCAATCACAAGCACTTCAGGATACCCAGGTTATTACTATAGTGTTTATTCCGACACTGTTACATTATCTCCAAGTCAATGGAAAATTTCTTGTTCTGTTGGAGCTAGAAATCAAAGCATATCCAATCTTACTAATCCTGGCGCTTCATTTTTATATGTTGAAGCATACCTCAATAATGCAACACAAATCAATTCAAGTGCTAAAATATTTGGTCCTGCTGCTGTTATAATGGGAGATACTAACAATTCTGTTTCAACTATTCCAATCCAATCATCCGATTTAGAAAATGACAGCTTAGTATATGAATGGTATCAGCCGCAAGATTGGCAAAGCACTGGTGTCCCTAATCCGACTCCAATTCCTTACAATACTGGATATAGTTTTGCACAACCTTTAGGACCCAATGGGTATGTTGGTTTCAATCCCTCCAACCAAACTATGCAATTAATATCACCGACTTTAGGTTATAAACAACTGGCATTTAGAGTAAAAGATTATAGAAATGGGGTCTTAATGGGATATACTTCTAGAGATTTTCAAGTAATAAGAATAAATATCCCCCATGTTTCCAATCCACTTGTGGCACCCAACTCTGTATTAAATTACACTACTTGTCCCGGCAATACCAACAACATTTCTTTGAGTTTTGTAGATAGTATTGCTACTGACTCTGTTTATCTTACAGTTACGCCTCCGTCCATTCCTGGATTTACATTTAATGTTACCAATAATAATGGGATTGGTACTGCATCAACCAATATTTCATGGACTACTCCTGCCAATTTCAATCCTGCTACTTTGCCTAATTTCTACATTGGTATTAAGGCAAGAAACAACCAATGCCCTACTCAAGGCATTTCCTTTTACGCTATAAAAGTCAACACTACTCAATGCGTTGCCGACAGCGTTTGGGCGGGCGATGCTAATGGCGATTGGACAGTAAATAACTATGACCCTTTAGCCATTGGAGTAGCTTATGGGCACACAGGTTGGCTTCGTCCAGGTGCAACTACCAATTGGCAAGCCGAGTTTTGCAATAATTGGGTAGATACTTTTGCAAATGGCATCAATATGAAACATGCCGATTGCAACGGAGATGGCGTAGTAGATACCCTCGACATTGCGCCTATTTATACCAACTTCGGCAATTGGCACCTCAAGCCTTCGCCTGCCGCCAAAACCACCAATGTTCCCAATTTGTATTTCGATATTTCAGGCATTCCTTTCATAGCCGGAACCACTGTAAATATTCCTGTGAAATTGGGCGATGCAACCAACCCAATGAGCAATATTTATGGCATCGCAGGCGGCATTCAATTAAGCGGAATTACCCTTGCAACAGCTCCTCAAATCTCCTACACAGGTAGTTGGTTGGGCAATGTCACCAACACACTTCACTTCAATAAATCTGCTGTTTCGGGCACTATCGATTGGGCACTTTCTCGAATCGACCATCAAAACACAAGCGGACAAGGAACCATCGCTTGGGTTAGTTTTCATATTCCTGCCGATGCCAACGGTCAAACCCTTGCTTTATCATTCAGTAATATAAAACTAGTGGACAAAGCACTTGGCAATATCACCAGTTTCAATGCGCTCGACACCAGTGTTTTAATTCATACAATGGGCATCAACGACTTCAATGCAACCATTCAAAACGCAGCCATCGTTCCCAATCCATCTCACAACGAAGCAGCACTCAGTTTTTCTTCCATAAAAGCTTTTGAAATGAAAATTGAAGCCTTCGACGTGTCAGGAAAAATGGTGTTCAATCAAACAACCTTTGCCACAAAAGGCATCAACGAAATCAAACTACCCACACAATCCCTCAGTCAAGGAGTCTACATCGTCAAACTATCAGGCAATGATTTTCTTGAAACCATGAAGTGGGTAAAAGAATAAATCAGAAGAGTACTATTTTTTCAAAAGGCTGTCGGATTTCGACAGCCTTTTCTTATTCCTATACATTTAAAAGTTGCTTTTCGGTAGATTGACTTATTCCCAACTGCCCCAATCGATTTCTCAACTGCCAACATCGATTTTCTTACTGCCACTATCGATTTCCCAACTTCCACCATCGATTTCCTTATTGCCACTATCAATTTTCCAACTTCCACCATCGATTTCCCAACTTTCACCATCGATTTCATTACTGCCACTATCGATTTTCCTACTGCCACTATCGATTTTCCTACTGCCACTATCGATTTTCCTACTGCCACTATCGATTTCCCAACTTCCACTTACTAAGGCTTAATTTTCTTGAAACGTAAACCATTAATCACCTTCACAATTGCAGCATACTCTGGCGGCAAACCCTTACAATATTTCTTTACCAACCTCGCCAACTCCAATAAATTATTAGGTCCCTCATACATCAACTGATCCCTCGTTCCTCGCGCACTCGTCAAAGGCGCCAAAATAGTTCCAATATTGTCATTCAACGTCTTCAAGTTCGCAGCATAAGCTTCCAAAACCAACACCTTCAGGTCCGGTTCGCTTGGGTTATAATGCCCATCCTTTTTTAGCAAACTCACCAACTTACTAAAATTATCCTGCCTATTCACAAAGCTCAATTGGCTCACACTCACCTGTCCCGGCAGCGGGTTATTGCCCTTGTCCTTCTTTATCCTCACCTTAAAACCTCTAATATCATCCGCAAACCCTTTCGCATCTTTCACCGCAGCATCACTCGCGCCGCTCGCACCAAAATTATTAACCATCCTCGTCACCAATTTATCCATTGGGTCAAATAAAATCTCTCGGTCGTTAATAGGCTTTTTCGAGTCTATCAACGAATCATTCACAATCTTATGCGCAGCCGTAGCCGCCGTCCAATTAGCATTAATTTTTGCAGTAGTTATCTGAGGATTCGAAGGTGCATACACCACACCCAACTGAACCAAATAATCATACATTGTTTTCTCATTCGCAAGATTAATTGCATGCCCAGTTTCAGAATTAGAAGCCATAAAAAATATTTTTGCTAAAATAAAAATGACAACAATTCAAAACTCAAAAATGACGAGAATCATCAAACAACCATTAAAAAAGCCTCGCAATCTGCGAGGCTTTTCATTATTATTTTAAAGAAAGAAGATTAATCAATCATTTTAGCACTTTCAACAAGCACACTTGCATTATTGTTCAGCACTTCTACAAATCCTCCGGTGATGTCATACAACTCAGAAGAATTTTTGTCTTTAATCACTTTCAATTTTCCTTTTCCAAGCGTAGCAATAATGGGTGCGTGGTTTTCAAGCACTTCAAAAGAACCTTCAATTCCAGGAAGTTGAATGCCATACACGTTTCCACTAAAAACTTTCTTTTCGGGCGATAATATTTCTAATTGCATTGATTAATTCTTAGCTTGTTCCATTAATTTTTTACCCTTAGCAATAGCATCATCAATATTACCAACTAGGTTAAATGCTGCTTCAGGATATTCATCAACTTCGCCATCCATAATCATGTTGAAACCACGAATCGTTTCTTCAATAGGAACCAACACACCTTTCAAACCTGTGAACTGTTCAGCCACATGGAAAGGTTGAGAAAGGAAACGTTGAACCCTACGAGCACGAGAAACGGTAAGTTTATCTTCTTCAGAAAGTTCATCCATACCAAGGATAGCAATGATATCTTGAAGCTCTTTATAACGTTGAAGGATAGATTTTACACGGTTAGCACAATCATAATGCGCATCACCTACAATACTTGCAGAAAGGATACGAGAAGTAGAATCCAAAGGATCCACCGCAGGATAGATACCTAAATCAGCAATCTTACGAGAAAGTACAGTTGTAGCATCCAAGTGAGCAAAGGTTGTAGCCGGAGCCGGATCGGTCAAGTCATCCGCAGGCACATAAACCGCTTGTACTGAAGTGATAGAACCATTCTTAGTTGAAGTGATACGCTCTTGCATGATACCCATTTCAGTAGCAAGTGTTGGTTGATAACCCACAGCTGATGGCATACGACCTAAAAGCGCCGATACTTCAGAACCTGCTTGTGTAAAACGGAAGATATTGTCTACGAAGAAAAGAATGTCTTTTCCTTTTCCAGTGCCATCTCCATCACGGAAATATTCAGCAATTGTCAAACCAGAAAGCGCCACACGAGCACGTGCTCCAGGTGGCTCATTCATTTGACCAAAAACGAAAGTTGCTTTAGAATCTTTCAAACCTTCCATATCCACTGAAGCCAAATCCCATCCACCTTCTTCCATGCTATGTTTGAATTTGTCACCGTAGTTTACGATGCCTGCTTCAATCATTTCACGCATAAGGTCGTTACCTTCACGGGTACGTTCGCCCACACCAGCAAATACAGAAAGACCAGCGTATGCTTTTGCAATATTGTTAATCAATTCTTGAATCAATACAGTTTTACCTACACCTGCACCACCAAACAAACCAATTTTACCACCTTTTGCATATGGCTCAATAAGGTCAATTACTTTAATCCCTGTAAAAAGGATTTCGGTAGCAGTTGAAAGGTTTTCAAACAATGGTGGTTTAGCATGAATCGGACGACCGCCATTTGCCTTACTCGTTTGTGGCAAACCATCAATAGCATCGCCTGTTACATTAAAAAGACGTCCATGAATTTGTTCTCCAGTAGGCATTGCAATTGCCTTGCCAGTATCCACTACAGCCATTCCACGAACAAGACCTTCAGTACCATCCATCGCCACGGTACGAACACTGTCTTCACCCAAGTGCTGTTGCACTTCAAGAATAAGTTTATCACCGTTTTCACGGGTCAATTCAAGGGCGTTGTAGATTTCAGGGAGCTTGTCGTTGCTGAATAAAACGTCCACAACGGGTCCGATGATTTGTTTGATTTTACCAACGTTTGGCATAAGACTTAATAAAAAAAGTATAGTAAAGTTTGAAAAATAAAGAAGAGGTTACCCTCTAATCGGGCGCAAATGTAAGGCTATAATCCCAAAAACCAAATTGGTGTTCAGAAAACATAACGAATAATCGGGTGATGGTTTTCTTTTTTATTCAATGATATTCTCTTTTACAAAAGGCATTTATAAACCTTAACTTTTCTTCATCATTCGCTAGCTGAATATTTTTTAGGTTTGCACCCTTATAATTTTTTGCTGCTATGAGATTTCGCTTTCTTGCTTTTGCAACTTTGATTCTTTGGTTTGCTTCATGTACTCCCAAAAAAGAT
>CAINUN010000010.1 GCA_903853805.1 uncultured Bacteroidota bacterium | reverse complement strand
TAAGTACTGTCAAAGTATCTTCATTTGCTCCTGAAACATTTACACCATTTAATTTCCATTGGTATGTTGTCAAACCAGTTGTAGCATTTAATAACACTGAACCTCCTGAACAGAAAGTAGTTGGTGTAGCTGGAGTGATATTAATAGTTGGATTGGGGTTAACAGTCACATCAGTAGCGCTTGGAGTTGTGGTTGCACAAAGATTGTGGCTTGTCACAGTCACAGTATAACTTCCTGTTATTGATGCAACATAACTATCGTTTGTAGCGTTGGAAATATTGCTTCCTCCTATTTTCCATTGATAGGTTAAGTTAGAACCACTAGTAACAGATAGGTTAACATTAGAACCTTGACAAAAAGTTATTGAGCCACCAGCCGAAATAGCTGAATTCGGAAACGAGAATTGGCTTATGACTGTTGCAATTGAAGTGTCAGAACATGGAGTAGTGTTCGTAACAATAACAGTATAATTTCCAGGTTCTGTAGCGACATAGGTATCGCTTATTTCACCTGAAATATTACTTCCGTTAAATTGCCATTGATATGATAAACCTCCCCCTGCTGTTGCCGTCAAGGTCACACTGATGATATCACCAGTACAATAAGCTAAAGTGTCACTTGTAGATATTGTTGCTGTTGGACATTGTGCATACAAACAGTTTTGTGAAAAACTAAAAATAGCAATTAGGGTTGCTATAAGTACACGTAAATAAACTCGCATAGCTAAGAAATTATTTGGTGGTTAAAATTACTGTATCAAACACCCATTATCAAGTAAACCATTAAAAAATTTGCAACAATTTTTCAACAGTTCTAGACATAAATGTGTACGAACAGTGTTTTCAATTTGCTTCTAAATTATAAATAATCTTTTGAATTGCCTATTCTTCACCACTATTTTTCATAGCCATTAGCAAAACATAAGCACCTTTTTCCACAATAGGCAAGGATTCTAGCGGCTTTTTAGAGGAGATTACGGCAATCATCCCTTCATCATGAACTCCAGATTCTATTTCTATCAATTCATAAAGATGATTTCCAAGACTTACAAACACATAACTTTTCCCTTCAAATTGAACAACAGCATCTTCAGGTAATGCTGGCATATCCTGGTTCTTTATTTCTAACAATCCATTCATAAACATTCCGGGTACCAAGTTTTTGTCATACTTTTCAAAATGACAATGCACTTCAATACTTCTGTCCTGGGAAATATCTTGTCCAATCAATATTACCTCACAGGGATACTTGTTTTTAGGATTAGCATTTGTATAAGCCAACACTTTTTGTCCTATAGAAAGTTGAGCAATATCTTTTTCAAAAACAGTAAGGTTCAAATGAATATCAGTTGGGTTCACTAATTCAAAAAGTACTTCAGATGGATTAATGTATTTTCCGATATTCACATTTACCTTCGAAACAAAACCATCTATAGGGCTAATGACATTCACAGACCTTGAGATATTTGCTTCATTGAGTGTATCAGGGTTCAAACCTATCAAGCGTAGTTTTTCATAAAGACTTCTTACTAATATTCTATTGGTTTTATAGTCTGCTTCTGATTGTTGAAAAGACTTATCGCTACTTGCTTTGCTGGTATTTAGTTCTTTTTGTCTATTGTATTCATTTTCCAAAAAAGATTGTCGGGCTTTTGCAGTCAGATAATCTTGTTGCATTTGAATGTACTGTTGGTCTTCTAATACTGCAATTATTTCAGCCTTTTTTATATGCATACCAGGAAGTAATTTTGTAGATCGTAAATAACCACCTAATGGGAAGCTAACTGATACCATGTTTTGTGGAGGCACATCAATTTTACCTGTTACTTTTAATTCAGAAGATATAGACTTATGTGACAAAGTCCCAAGTACAATATTGCCATTCTTTTCTTGTTCAACTGATAGCTGAATTTGTCCACTGCTATCTGTTTTTGTTCCATTTTCAGATTTAGTTTTCACTTTCTCATTACAAGCAAAAAGAGCTAATGAAATAAGTATTAATAATGCTTTGCGCATAAAATTTATTTTGTAGTTAGGTAATTAAGTTCAATGATAGCGATGTTTCTTTTTCTCAAAGTTTCTAAATAATCGCTTTGAGTGGCAATCGTTTGGTTAATGAGTAAAACGTATTGTAGATAGTCAATATCTCCCTGCACTAATTGATCACTTGCTGCTTTTAAAATAAGCTCAGAATTTTTTAGCAAATTGTTTTTGTAATCAGCTATAAGTTTACAGGTTTTATTATAGCTATTGATGTGTTGCATCAATAATAATTGGTGTTTTTCAATACCAAACTGGTAATTATTTTCAGCAAGTAATTTGCTGATTTTTGCAGATTTTATTTTTGCTGTTTGACTGTTGAAAAAAAGAGGCAACCCAATACCAATCATACTTGATTGAAATCGTCTGTAACTACCATAAAACTGCTCTATTCCATTTACCTTTTGCCAACCTTGAAAACTTTGATTGTAATAACCTAAAAATAACTCGGGAAGAAAAAGCGACTGTTCAAGTTTGAGTTGTGCATTTGCAATTTTTCTTTCAGCTTTAAGCAATTCAATAGAAGGAAGTTCATCCATTTTCATTTTGAAAACAGAATCAATAACACCCAAATGAAATTCAGTAGAAACTGGAACAAAATTCAAATCGGTATTGAGTAATAACTTGAATTTCATTTGCAAAATTTCAAAATCTGAAATTGTTAACAGAAGCTGTTGATTAATTTGACCAAGTTGATTTTGTGCAGTTGCTTTTTCAAGAATATTGGCAGCCCCTTTTTCAAAACGAAATGTTGACTTTTCTGAAAATGAATTATAGATACTATCGGCCATTTTCAAGAGTTTTATTTTTTCAGTTAAAAAAATCAAATCGGCATACACCAAAGAAACATCTCGTATCAATTCTTTTTCATGAACCAATAAATTAATTGCACCAGCCTTTGCTTCTTCACTAAAGACAGAATGTTTTCTAGAATAGACGGTCGGAAAATTCAAAGTTTGTGATATGCTAAATTTATTGTCAGAATAAAAACTATTTACGTTACCAAACTCTACACTAACATTGGTTGCAGGAATATTCCAGGCTGAATATTTCATTGCATTTAAATAATCGGCTCGAAGCTGACTACTCTGAATAGAACGGTTGTGATGTAATGCTGTGTCAATAGCATGTTTTAGTAAAATAGGTTGTTGAGCATTTACTTTTGATGATATAGTGCCGCATAAAAAAGTAAAAAGCAAAAAAAGAACTGGAAAATCTTTTTTCTTATTTTTTATGGTTTTAAAACTTTTATGTTCAAATAACATGTAAAGAATTGGTAACAAAAAAAGAGTGAGCAAAGTAGACGTAAGTAAACCACCAATTACAACTGTTGCCAAAGGTCTTTGTACTTCTGCGCCTGCGCCATTACTCAATGCCATGGGAAGAAAACCAAGGGACGCAACGCAGGCTGTCATCAACACTGGTCTAAGTCTAATTCTTGTACCTTTCAACACAATTTCTTTTACATCCCTCATACCATTTTTCTTAAGTAAACTAAATTCAGAAATCAACACAATACCATTCAAAACGGCTACTCCAAAAAGAGCAATAAAACCAATGCCTGCACTAATACTAAATGGCATTCCTCTAGTTGCTAATGCCATTATTCCTCCTATTGAAGAAAGTGGAATGGCTGTGTAAATCAGCAAACTATACTTTACTGAACCAAAAGCAAAGTATAGCATCAAAAATATCAATGCAAGAGCGATTGGAACAGCAATGCTTAATCTCTGTTTAGCTGCAACTAAGTTTTCAAAAGCACCTCCATAAGTAACATAATATCCTGGTGGAAAATTCATTTCTTGAATCACTTTTTGTTGTAACTCCTTAACAATACTTTGAACATCTCTCCCTCGCACATTGAATCCAACAATGATTCTACGTTTTGCATCTTCTCTTTGAATTTGATTAGGACCTTCTTTTACTTCCACTCTTGCTACTTGACTTAATGGAATTTGTACTCCTGATTTTAATGGTAACATCAAGTTTTGAACATCTTCAACGCGCTGACGTTGAACACCTTCAAGTCGAACTACAAGATCAAACCTACGCTCACCTTCATACATCATTCCTGCACTTTGCCCTGCAAATGCAGTATTTACAACTTCATTTATTTCAGCAATATTCAAACCATATTGCGCAATCGCATCTCGATCGTATTGTACTACAATTTGAGGCATGCCAGTTACACGTTCTACATAAATATCTCTAGCACCATCAATCTTACTAATAATATTTCCAAGCTTCCCAGCATATGTGGCAAGAGTATCTAAGTTTTCTCCAAAAATCTTGCAAACAACGTCTTGTCTTGCACCGGTCATTAACTCATTGAATCGCATTTGAACAGGAAATTGAAACCCTGTCGTAATTCCAGGGATGGAAGTAAGTGCATTACTCATTTTTTCTGCTAACTCAGGGAAATTTTTAGCAGAAGTCCATTCTTTTTTATCCTTTAGCACTACCATCATATCAGCAGCTTCAATAGGCATTGGATCAGTAGGAATTTCTCCGCTACCTATTTTGGTTACCACCTTTTTCACCTCAGGAAATTGTTGCAATAATACTTGCGCTGCTTGATTTGTACTTCTGATTGTTGTGTTCAAATTGCTACCGGTTAGCACTCTAGTATCAACTGCAAAATCACCCTCTTCCAATTGAGGAATAAATTCTCCTCCTAACGAATACAAAAACAGAATTGCAATCCCAAAAAGTAGTATAGTAATTGTAATTATTGTCTTTGGAAATCGCAAAACCGATTGTAAAAGTCTGTCAAATCTTTCCTCCAAACGCAACATCATTCTCTCTGAAAAGTTCTGTTTTAAATGAACCTTTCTATCTAATGCAAAAGCACTCATCATCGGTACATATGTAAGTGATAAGATGAAAGCTCCTAATAATGCAAAAGCAACTGTTTGTGCCATAGGTCTAAACATCTTTCCTTCAATACCTTGTAAGGAAAATATAGGTAAGTAAACAATGAGAATAATGATTTGACCAAACACTGCACTATTCATCATTTTAGATGCTGAACTTGTCACTTGCTCATCCATTTGTTTTCTTGAAAGTTTATTGACATCATGAAAGAGTTTTGAATGAACAAGTTTGTGCATTACAGCCTCAACAATAATTACAGCACCATCTACTATTAAACCAAAATCGAGGGCCCCTAAACTCATTAAATTGCCACTTACTCCGAACAAATTCATCATTATGACAGCAAACAACATGGACAAAGGAATGACAGAAGCAACAATCAAACCTGCTCTTAAATTTCCAAGAAAAACAATTAGGATAAAAACCACAATAAGCGAGCCTTCTAAAAGGTTTTTTTCCACTGTACCAATGGCATTATTCACCATTTTAGTACGATCGAGAAATGGTTCAATAATTACACCCTCTGGCAATGTTTTTTGAATATGTGCAATTCGCTCTTTAATATTCTTAATTACTTCGCCACTGTTTGCTCCTTTCAACATCATCACTACCGCTCCTGCAACCTCACCTTCAGCATTGTAGCACATTGCACCATATCTTGTTGCAGCACCAATTCTAACATCAGCTATATCACGGATTGTTAAAGGGATTCCACTCTTAATTGTTTTTACAACAATGTTACGTATGTCTTCTATTCCGGTTGCAAGCCCTTCACTACGAATGTATAAAACAGTAGGTCCTCTTTCAATGTATGCACCTCCAGTATTTTGATTGTTCTGTTTAAGTGCTTCAAAAATATCAGTTATTGTTAAGTTGTAAGCTTGTAGTTTACTTGTGTTTACTGCAATTTCATATTGCTTGAGATAACCGCCAAAACTACTAACATCAGCTACGCCTTTTACCCCTAAAAGTTGACGTCTAATTATCCAATCTTGAATAGTACGTAAATCCATTGCACTGAAGCGTGATTCATAACCTTTCTTTGGCTTCACAACATATTGATAAACCTCTCCAAGCCCTGTAGTCACTGGTGCAAGTTCAGGTGTACCTACCCCTGTTGGAATAATATTCTGAACTTTTTGTAAACGTTCAGTTACTTGCTGACGAGCCCAATATACATCGGCATCATCATTGAAAACGATAGTAACTAATGACAACCCAAATCTTGAAAAACTTCTGATCTCTTTTAAGCTTGGAATATTACTACATGCTTGTTCAACAGGGAACGTAATTAGACGTTCAACATCTGGTGCCCCTAAGGAGGGTGTAACTGTGATTACTTGTACCTGATTGTCAGTAATATCCGGAACAGCATCTATTGGTAGTCTAGTAACTTCATATCCACCATAACCAATTAATGCAATCAGAAAAAGCCAGATGATGAGTTTATTGTTTATAGAAAATAGAATAATTCTGTTGAGCATGATTGAGTTATAATAAAACAAAACCGTTAGAAACACATAGAATTTCCAACGAAAATTAATCAAGAAAAAATGAATAGAATTATTTTTTTGGTGGTTGCCAAATTTTGCGAAGCAAGCTATTCGAAAAGAAAACATTGATGAATCTTTCGCTATTCTCTATGTGATATCTCATATGAAGAATGCGAATGACTTCAATTTCTTTTGAAGGAATAACAATATCAAAGATTGGAATTTCACACTTCTTAAATGGAAGCTCATGATCCTTTTCATAATCTTTGTCAAGAGCATAGTGCATTTTTAAGAAATCCACTAAACTCATTTTCCTATCATGTTGCCTATGCTCAGTGAAATGGTCTATCAGTTTGGGAAATTTAAAAAACTCATGAACTGACGTCTGGGTAAAGACGAGCATTATTAAAATTGCTAAGGAGGCAGCTGTTTTCAAAGACTTTGAGTAATTCTTATTTTCAGAGGTAAAATTAATTCCAATCAAGCTTTTGAGAAAAAATAAACTTCTGAAACCAGCGATAAAACAAATGAAATAGTCTAACGACTAGTTATTGCGAATTATGAAGAAACTAATCTAACCTTTGGTGTTTCTTTTCTTTCACCAATTTGCTGGCGCCACATAGCGTAATACAAACCTTTTTCTTCAATTAGGGTTTCATGTGTTCCTGTTTCAACAATATTGCCTTGTTCTAAGACAAAAATCCGATCTGCATGCATAATAGTTGATAAACGATGAGCAATCATTACCGTGATATGTTCTCTTTTTTGAGTAATAGATTGTATTGTGTTTGAAATTTCTTCCTCTGTAATAGAGTCAAGAGCGGAAGTAGCCTCATCAAAAATCATTAGCTTAGGTTGACGAAGTAATGCACGAGCTATAGATAGCCTTTGTCTTTCTCCTCCCGAAAGTTTCAATCCACCTTCACCGATAACAGTATTAAATCCTTTTTCTGCCCTCGACAATAGATTTTTACATGCTGCATTTTGTAAAACAATTTCAATTTGTTCGTCACTAGCATCAGGATTGACAAAAAGTAAGTTTTCTTTGATTGTGCCTGAAAATAATTGAGTGTCCTGTGTTACAAAACCTATTTGTTTCCTTAACTCATCAAAATCAATATCCTTGTCTACAATTTCATTGAAATCGATTGTTCCTTTATTGGGGTGATATAAGCCAACTAGCAACTTCACTAATGTCGTTTTCCCTGCACCTGATGGTCCAACAAAGGCTATTGTTTCGCCTAATTTCACGTCAAAACTAATGTCTACTAATGCTGGGTGAGAGGCAGACTGATGTTGAAAACTAACATTGTTGAATCTGAGGTTTTCAATATCATGAATTGATTTTGGTTGATTAGGTTTTCTTTCTATTGGTCGTTCTAAAAGTGTTTGTAAATTATTCAAAGAAGCTTGTGCCTCTCTATATGAAATAATAACATTCCCTAACTCTTGCAAAGGTCCAAAAATAAAAAAAGAATAGAATTGCATTGTTAGCAATTGTCCTAAAGTCATAGTTTCATTAAACAGAAAATATAGCAAACAAAACATGATGCTCTGTCGAAGAAAATTAACTACTGTTCCTTGTACAAATGAAATGGCACGAATGCTTCTCACTTTCTTCAATTCAAGCCCGAGAATCTTAATGGTGTTATCGTTTAGTCGTTTGATTTCTTGCCCAGTTAAACCAAGACTTTTTACCAATTCAATATTACGCAAGCTTTCTGTTGTTGATCCTGCCAGCGCATTGGTTTCATTAACAATGTTTTTTTGAATGACTTTTATTTTCCTACTCAATAAACTTGTTAATACACTCAACAATATTGCGCCTCCCAAAAAAACTACTGGCAAAAGGTAATGAATTGAAAACGCATAAATCATTACAAACACAATACCTACACCTGTGATAAATAAAACGTTCACAAAATTCATGATAAACTTTTCACAATCGGCTCTCACTTTTTGCAGAATAGAAAGTGTTTCGCCACTACGTTGGTCTTCAAAATCTTGATATGGTAATCGCATGGCATGTTGTAAACCATCTGTATAAATTCTTGCGCCAAATTTTTGTATCACTACATTGGTTGTATAATCCTGAAATGCTTTTGCAATTCGTGAAACCATTGCTGTTCCAACTAACATTGCTAAAGCTGTTAATACACCTGAAAAATAATCAGACTTCAAACCTTGAGTTCTAAATAATTCAACTTTCTTAGCATATGGATCAATAAGAAAATGCCCAACAATGTAAGGATCAAACAAAGAAAAAATTTGATTAACGCCTGCAAGCATCAAGGTAATAAAAATGAGTAGTTTATAGCGACTAAGATAGTGAAGTAGTAATTTCATAGAATAGTTTGCGAATATAACCTCATTAGGTTTTTTATACGAAATAAGCACTTAGAAGAATTCTATTTCATTATTAATCCTGAACCCATAATAATTAAACGTTACCTAAATTATATCAAGAATATTAAAAAAAAGCCGCCCTAAATTAGGAACGGCTTTTCATATAAAACTTTTGAAAAAAGGCTACTCTTCTTCATCAAATTGTAGAACGTCTTTATTAGCCATCAGCAATTCAAACTCTGATTTTGAACCAACAACAATATCATCAAAATCGCGAGAACCTGTACCAGCAGGAATTAGATTTCCTGTAATTACATTTTCTTTCAAGCCCATCAAATAATCAGATTTACCAGTGATAGCAGCAGTTGATAGCACTTTGGTTGTTTCTTGGAAAGAAGCAGCAGAAATCCAACTTTGTGTACCAAGTGAAGATTTGGTAATACCATGTAAAATAGGAGTTGAAGTTGCAGGTTGAGCATCACGGTATTCAACCAGTTTTTTATCAGCACGACGAAGGGCACTGTTATCTTCACGAATCTCGCGAAGTGTAACAATTTGTCCAGGATGAAGATTTTCAGAATCACCAGCTTCCATGATCACCTTTTTATCATAAATCCAGTCATTTTCTTCAATGAGTTCAAACTTATCAGCAGTATCGTCTTCTAGGAATTTAGTATCTCCTGGATCAACAATATTTACTTTACGCATCATTTGACGAACAATTACTTCAATATGTTTGTCGTTGATTTTTACACCTTGTAAACGATAAACTTCCTGAATTTCATTTACTAAATATTCTTGAACAGCAAATGGTCCTTTTATTGAAAGTATGTCGTTTGGTGTAATAGCTCCGTCAGAAAGTGCAGTACCGGCTTTTACGAAGTCACCATCTTGAACCATGATGTGACGAGTTAAAGGTACAAGGTATTTCTTCATTAATCCTTCACGGCTTTCTACAACTATCTCACGATTACCTCGTTTAATACTACCAAATGTTACTACCCCATCAACTTCTGCTACTACAGCTGGGTTACTTGGGTTACGTGCTTCAAACAATTCAGTTACTCGAGGTAAACCTCCAGTAATGTCTCGAGAACGTCCCATAACACGCGGTATTTTCACCAAAACTTGACCATTGTGTACTGTTTCACCAGATTCTACAACAATATGAGAACCTACAGGCAAGTTGTATGTTTTGTTCTCTTTACCGTTTACTAAAAGGCTCGGAATCTTGGTTTTATCTTTTGATTCAATAACCACTTTTTCGCGGTGACCAGTTTGCTCATCTGCTTCTTCACGGAAAGTGATACCATCAATAATGTTATCAAACATAACATTACCAGAAACTTCTGAAATAATCACAGCATTGAACGGATCCCAAGTACAAAGAATATCTCCTTTAGTAACTTTCTGTCCATCTTTCACTTTCAAGTTAGAACCGTAAGGAATGTTGTTGGTAATTAATAAACGATCATGAGATACATCCACAATTCTAACTTCACCTGTACGACCTATTACCACTTTTTGTTTTTCACCTTCGCTATCAACAAATTCAGTAGTACGCAATCCATCAAACAGGACAGTACCATCAAATTTTGCAACTAAGTGTGAATCAATTGCAGAGGAACCAGCAACACCACCCACGTGGAAAGTACGAAGTGTCAACTGTGTACCTGGCTCACCAATTGATTGTGCAGCAATAATACCAACTGCATCTCCTTTCTGAGTCATGTAACCTGTAGCTAAATTTTTACCATAGCACTTAGAACAAACTCCACGACGTGCTTCGCATGTCAATACTGAACGAATTTCCACTACTTCTACGCCACTATCTTCAATTGCTTGAGCAATTTCTTCAGTAATAGCTTCACCTGCACCTACTATTAGTTTATCTTCATTCAATGGATCAAAAACATTGTGCAATGAAGTTCTACCAACAATACGATCAAGTAATGGTTCTACTACTTCTTCGTTGTCTTTCAAAGCAGAAGTTGCAATACCACGTAGGGTTCCACAATCTGCTTCATTAATAACAACATCTTGAGCAACATCTACTAATCTACGAGTAAGGTAACCAGCATCTGCTGTTTTAAGAGCCGTATCTGCTAGACCTTTACGAGCACCGTGAGTAGAGATAAAGTATTCAAGAACTGAAAGACCTGTTTTAAAATTGGAAAGGATTGGATTCTCAATAATTTCTGAACCAGAAGAACCACTACGACGTGGTTTAGCCATCAAACCTCTCAAACCTGCCAACTGTTTTACTTGTTGTTTTGAACCACGAGCTCCAGAATCAAGCATCATGTAAACAGAGTTGAACCCTTGTTTATCGTTTGCCATTTCACGAATTAATGTTTCTGTCACACGAGTATCTACGCGACTCCAAATGTCAATAATTTGATTATAACGTTCATTATTGGTAATTAAACCCATGTTATAGTTATCCCAAACTTCATCCACTTCAGCTTGTGCATTATTTACTAACTCTTCTTTGATTTCTGGAATTTTCAAATCATTGATAGAGAAAGACAAACCACCACGGAAGGCTGTACGGAATCCAAGGGTTTTAATATCATCTAAGAATTGAACGGTTTTAGGAATACCTGCTGTAATTAAAATGTTGCCAATGATTTCACGAAGTGATTTCTTAGTCAACAATGCATTTACATAACCGTTTTCTTTAGGAACAAATTGATTGAAGAGAACACGGCCAACAGTAGTTTCTAATAATTGATTTTTAATAGAACCATCTTCTTGACGAACATCTACTTTCACTCTTATCCATGCATGAAGGTCAACACGACCTTCATTGTGGGCAATAATTACTTCATCGGGGCTGTAAAAAGTCATACCTTCTCCTTTGACAATTTCAGTTTCAGTAGTCTTCTTTCCTTTTGATATATAATAGAGACCCAATACCATGTCCTGAGAAGGAAGGGTAATAGGGGTACCATTTTGAGGATTCAAAATATTATGAGAAGCAAGCATTAGCAATTGTGCTTCCAAAATTGCAGCATTGCTCAACGGAACGTGAACCGCCATTTGGTCACCATCGAAATCGGCATTGAAGGCAGAACAAACAAGTGGGTGCAATTGAATCGCTTTTCCTTCAATCAATTTAGGTTGGAAAGCCTGAATTGATAAACGGTGAAGCGTTGGAGCACGGTTCAACATGATTGGATGCCCTTTCAATACATTTTCAAGAATATCCCAAACAACGCTTTCTTTTTTCTCAACGAGTTTCTTAGCGCTCTTAACTGTTTTTACAATACCTCTTTCAATGAGTTTGCGAATGATAAATGGCTTGAATAATTCAGCAGCCATATCTTTTGGAAGTCCGCACTCATGCAACTTCAATTCAGGTCCTACTACAATTACCGAACGACCAGAGTAGTCAACACGCTTACCTAAAAGGTTTTGACGGAAACGACCTTGTTTTCCTTTCAAAACATCGGAAAGAGATTTCAAAGCACGACCACCTTCCGCTTTTACGGCATTTGATTTCCGAGAATTATCGAATAAAGAATCCACCGCTTCTTGAAGCATACGCTTTTCGTTACGAAGGATAACTTCAGGTGCTTTAATTTCCAACAAACGCTTTAAACGGTTGTTACGGATAATTACACGACGATAAAGATCATTCAAATCTGATGAAGCAAAACGACCACCATCTAATGGAACTAATGGTCTTAATTCTGGTGGAATTACTGGAAGGTATTGCATTACCATCCACTCCATACGATTTTCTACTCTAGTGTTAGCATCACGGAATGCCTCAACTACACTCAAACGCTTTAATGCTTCTTGTTTACGTTGCTGAGAAGTTTCAGTTGCTGCAGCATTGCGTAAATCGTAGGAAAGCTGGTCTAAATTAATGCGACTTAGTAAAGAATGAACCGCATCTGCACCCATTTTAGCAATGAATTTGTTGGGATCATCATCTGATAAGTATTGATTTTCCTTTGGAAGGCTTTCCAAAATATCCAAATACTCATCTTCTGAAATTAATTGAAGATTAGTTTCTTCTGAGTCACGAAGATTGAGTTTTTGACGAATCATTTCCTCTGCCTCACCACCATTTACTACCACATAACGTTCATAATAAACAATGCTCTCCAATTTTTTGGAACTTACACCAAGCATGTAACCTATTTTATTAGGAAGAGACTTGAAATACCAAATATGAACAATAGGAACTACTAACTTAATATGTCCCATACGCTCACGACGCACTTTCTTTTCTGTTACTTCAACACCACAACGGTCACAAACAATTCCTTTATAACGAATACGCTTGTACTTCCCGCAGTAGCACTCATAATCCTTTACAGGACCAAATATTTTTTCACAAAACAATCCGTCACGTTCAGGTTTGTAAGTACGATAGTTAATGGTTTCAGGTTTTAATACCTCGCCATACGAACGATCAAGTATAGCATCTGGAGATGCTAAACTGATTGTTATCTTACTAAATCCTGGTTTCGGACGATTTTCTTTTTTAATTGCCATACCTTTTTGAAGTATTAAGTTGAAGTTTGAAAATAAGTAGTCAAAAATAATTTATAACTAATTAATGACTTTCATTTAAAACTTTCAATATTTTAATTTTTTCGAAAAAATGATTTATATTTTAAGTTAGTAGAGAGTAAAATATCATTTTAACTCTCTACCCTGTTTCAAATTGAATTAACTATTCAAATTTTAAATCTAATCCTAACCCTCGCAACTCATTTACCAAAACGTTGAAGGACTCAGGAATACCAGCACGAGGTACATTGTCTCCTTTCACAATTGATTCATAAGTTTTTGCGCGACCAATAATGTCATCAGACTTAAGCGTTAGCAATTCTTGGAGAATATTTGCTGCGCCATAAGCTTCAAGCGCCCAAACTTCCATTTCACCAAAACGCTGACCACCAAACTGAGCCTTTCCACCCAAAGGTTGTTGAGTAATAAGTGAGTATGGTCCTATAGAACGTGCGTGCATTTTATCATCAACCATATGATGCAGTTTAATCATATAAATGATACCTACAGTTGCTTTTTGGTGAAAACGTTCACCAGTTTCACCATCATATAGATATGTATGACCAAACTCAGGCAAACCTGCTTTTTTAACCAATTCATCAATTTCCTCAACAGAAGCTCCATCGAAAATTGGGGTAGCGAATTTCACGCCTAATTTTTCACCAGCCCAACCAAGTACTGTTTCATAAATTTGTCCGAGGTTCATACGTGAAGGTACCCCAAGCGGATTTAAAACAATATCTACCGGCGTTCCATCTTCTAAGAAAGGCATATCTTCTGCACGAACAATACGTGATACAATACCCTTATTTCCATGGCGACCGGCCATCTTATCACCTACTTTTAACTTACGCTTAGCAGCAAGATAAACCTTAGCCAATTTCAATACACCTGTTGGCAATTCATCACCAATGGAAAGATTGAATTTTTCACGCTTGTAACGACCTAATTCTTCATTTGATTTAATGTTGAAATTATGCAACATTTGGTTGATTAGATCATCAATTTCTGACTCGCCCGTCCAACCAAGAGGGTTTACATTATCATAGTCAATTGAACTAAGTGTTTTACTGTTGAATTTGCCACCCTTAGCCAAAATCAATTCACCGAAATTATTTGTAATGCCTGCAGAAGACTTGTCTTTCAATAAGCTTAGCAACTTATCGTATAACATGTTTCTAAGCACTTCCACATTCTTTTCATGTGCTTGATCAATTTTTTCGAGATGGGATTTTTCTTTGGTTTTAGCGTTTTTATCTTTCTTAGCGCGTTGGAAAAGTTTCTTATCAATAACTACTCCTTCAACTCCGCTTGGTGCTTTCAAAGATGCATCTTTTGCATCACCAGCTTTATCACCAAAGATAGCACGAAGTAGTTTTTCTTCTGGAGTTGGGTCTGTCTCTCCTTTGGGTGTGATTTTACCAATTAGAATATCCCCTTCCTTAATATGAGCACCTATGCGAATAATACCATTGTCATCAAGGTCTTTAGTTGCTTCTTCCGACACATTAGGAATGTCAGCAGTCAATTCCTCTTCGCCTAATTTTGTATCACGTACCTCTAATTCATATTCATCAATATGCACAGATGTAAACCAATCTTCGCGAGCTACCTTTTCATTAATAACAATTGCATCTTCGAAGTTGTAACCTTTCCAAGGCATAAAAGCTACTTTTAGATTACGACCTAATGCCAATTCGCCAGCTTGAGTTGCATAACCTTCAGTGAGGAAGTCGCCAGTATTAACTTGTTGACCACGACGGACTGCTGGTCTTAGAGTAATGCTAGTACTTTGGTTCGTTTTGATATATTTTGTAAGGTTATAAACCCTTAAGTCGTCTTCGAAAGATACCAAACGATCTTTTTCATTTCTGTCGTAACGTACATGAATTTCTTTTGCATCAACATATTCCACAATACCAGGTCCGTCTGCATGAATTTGAATTCTTGCATCACGTGCAGCTTTTCCTTCTAAACCGGTACCAACAATTGGCACTTGAGGACGAATCAAAGGAACAGCTTGACGTTGCATGTTTGAACCCATCAATGCACGGTTGGCATCATCATGTTCTAAGAATGGAATAAGTGAAGCTGAAAGACCTACAATCTGGTTAGGAGCCACGTCCATGTATTCTACTTCTTCTCTATCAAGAATTGGGAAATCGCCTGTTTGACGACTCTTTATCTTTTCTTCAATAAAATGCCCTTTATCATCCAAAGGAACATTCGCCTGTGCAATCTTTGCTTCATCTTCCTCTTCAGCACTCAAATATGTATAGTGCTTCAAATCTACCTTTCCATCTTTTACTTTACGATAAGGTGTTTCGATGAAACCCATTTCATTAATTGTGGCATGCACACAAAGAGTTGAGATCAAACCAATATTAGGTCCTTCTGGCGTTTCAATAGTACATAAACGACCATAGTGGCTATAGTGTACATCACGCACCTCAAAACCTGCACGTTCACGGCTTAAACCGCCGGGACCTAGAGCCGAAATACGACGCTTGTGAGTGATTTCAGAAAGTGGGTTTGTTTGGTCTAGGAACTGTGAGAGCTGTGATGTACCAAAGAATGAATTGATAACAGAAGAAAGTGTTCTTGCATTAATCAAATCAATTGGAGTGAAGACTTCATTGTCTCGCACATTCATTCTTTCGCGAATTGTACGAGCCATACGAGCAAGTCCAAGTCCAAATTGAGCAAACAATTGTTCACCAACGGTACGAACACGACGATTGCTCAAGTGGTCAATATCATCAATATCTGCCTTACCATTAGTTAAGCGAACTAGGTATTTAATGATAGTAATTATATCGGTTTTGGTGAGCACTTTGGTATGACTACTCATATCCAAACCAAGCTTGCGGTTGATTTTGTAACGTCCAACTTCGCCTAGGTCATAACGTTTGTCGGAGAAGAAGAGTTTGTCGATAATACCACGAGCTGTTTCATCATCAGGTGCATCACTTCCACGTAATTGACGGTAGATGTGTTGAACAGCTTCTAATTCTGAGTTAGAAGTATCTTTGTTAAGGGTATTGTAGATAATGGAATAATCCCCACTTACTTCTTCTTTCTGTAGGAAAATGGTTTTTAATCCCAATTCCAAAATCATTGCTACATTATCTTCATCCAAAACATTATCTCGATCAAGAACAATATCATTACGCTCAATTGTAACAACTTCACCAGTATCTTCATCAACGAAATCCTCTGTCCAGCTTTTTAATACTCTAGCAGCCAAACGACGACCAATATTTGCTTCTAAGTTTTTCTTATCTGCTTTTACTTCATCAGCCATTCCGAAAAGCTCAAGAATATCTTTATCGGTTTCATAACCAATAGAACGAAGTAAAGTAGTAACAGGGAATTTTTTCTTGCGATCAATGTATGCGTACATTACATTGTTAATGTCGGTTGCAAACTCCATCCAAGCTCCTTTGAAAGGAATCACACGAGCTGAGTAAATCTTGGTACCATTCGGGTGAACACTTTGACCAAAAAATACGCCTGGAGAACGGTGTAGCTGTGAAACGACAACACGTTCTGCACCATTAATCACAAACGTTCCACGAGGTGTCATGTAAGGAATATTTCCAAGGAATACATCCTGAACAATGGTTTCGAAATCCACATGTTCTTCATCATTACAGCTCAGCTTAAGCTTTGCTTTCAATGGTACTGAATAAGTAAGCCCACGCTCCATACATTCTTCGATAGAATATCTTGGAGGGTCAATAAAATAATCCAAAAACTCAAGCACGAAAATGTTTCGTGTATCAGTAATTGGAAAATTTTCCTGAAACACACGGAACAAACCTTCATTATCGCGTTTGTCTGGCGTGGTTTCGAGCTGGAAAAAATCTTTAAAAGAACCTAATTGAATGTCCAGCAAATCCGGCGTTTTGGCTACGTCGTGAATTTTACCGAAGTTCACACGACCCGTGCTGGTCTTTTTTTGTGTTATAGCCATAATATGTTTAAATCAATTTTTACAAAACAAAAATTGCCCGAACTAAAATGATGTATTTTTAGTCAGGCTCATCTGGTATGTATCATTATAAAGTACTCAAGAATGTTTTGCGCACAGCATGCTCCCTACAAAGGGGTTGCAAATATATAGGAAACCTTCTGACTTCTCAAAATTTATTCCAAAAATTCTGTTAAGGTACATATTTTTTAAAATCAGTCATTATTAATCCTCAAAATAAAATCAAATAAAATAAAAGTCAATTGTTTGAAAATAAATAATAAATAAACTGACAAAATTTTTCTTATAAATATAAAGTAGCTTAAACTTTTTCAGAGAAAAGAACTACTTTTCATTGTAATTTCAATTTTTTCAAAAAAATTTCAATGCCATACCTCAATTTAATTTGGTTACTACTAATTTTCGCAATTCTTTTCAGTGGGTTTGTAACTGTCAATCAAGGCACAATTGCCGTCATTACCTTGTTTGGAAAATACCGCAGAATTCTTCTCCCTGGTTTGCGTTTTAAGATTCCAGTTATAGAACAAATTTACAAAAGAATTAGCATACAAAACCGAAGTGTCGAACTCGAATTTCAGGCTGTAACCATTGACCAAGCCAATGTATATTTTAAAAGCATGCTATTATATTCAGTACAAAATGCTGATGAAGAAACCGTAAAAAAAGTAGCTTTTAAATTCATTAGTGATAAGGATTTGATGCAAGCATTAATAAGAACTGTGGAAGGTTCAATCCGTGCATTTGTTGCTACTAAAAAGCAAGCAGAAATATTAACAGCACGCCGCGAAATAGTAGACTATGTAAAAGAACAAATCGACCATTCATTGGAAGAATGGGGTTATCATTTACAAGATTTGCAAATAAACGATATTACATTCGACCAAGCGGTCATGGAAAGCATGAGCAAAGTTGTGGCCAGTAATAACCTAAAAGCTGCTGCAGAAAACGAAGGACAAGCATTGCTCATTACAAAAACAAAGGCGGCACAAGCAGAAGGTAACGCAATCAAAATTTCAGCAGAAGCTGAAAAAGAGGCAGCAAAACTAAGAGGTCAAGGAGTGGCGTTGTTCCGTGAAGAAGTGGCACGTGGTATGAGTCAGGCTGCTGAACAAATGAAAGAAGCCAACCTTGATACTAATGTCATATTATTCAGCATGTGGACAGAAGCAATTAAAAACTTTGCAGAATACGGCAAGGGTAATGTTATTTTCCTTGACGGCAGCGCTGAAGGCATGGACAAAACCATGAAGCAAATTATAGGTATGATGAAGTTAAAAGAAAAGACTCTGTAAAATACTATTAGATTGATACTTTGTTGCCTTTTTGAAAAAGGAAAATTTTCAATATTTTATTTACCGACATAATTACCTACTTTACCGACTACCATTTACTACTTGCCTATTTCAGGTTTCCAATTGTTATTCGCCCTACTACTTTTGGGTTATAAAAATTGAAAACAATGTACAACAATCAGTATCCTAATTCATGTTGCAACAACCAAATCGATGCAACAAAACGAAGTCAACATCATCTTATTTTCGGATCGCTCATTATTTTAGTGGGTTTAATGTTATTGGCAAAAAAAATGGGTTTGTTCTTTATACACGTTCATTTTATGCCTTTTATTTTTATTCTTCTCGGTATTTATTCTGGTATTAAACATCGTTTCCTCAACTTTGGAAGTTGGGCACTTATCGCTCTTGGAATATTATTAATGACACCAAGATTTTGGGTACTTGGTGTTTTGTCAACACATCTTGTGGGTCCAGTAATTTTAATTTTGATTGGTTTGTTTCTTATTTTCAAATCAAATCGACTTCTTCAATTTTCTCAAAGTAAGAATGAAAATGTTATAAGCGATAAAATTTCAGATGAATCCTTTAAGATAGCTGCAAGCTTTGGTGAACAAGAAAAAATTGTAACATCAAAAAAATTTGAGGGAGGAACAGTTGATTTGAATTTTTCTGACGCCACCATCAATCTTATTGATGCCGATTTTGAAGAAACTGCTATTATCAATGTAAAAGCAACTTGTAGTGAAATCAATATTATCCTTCCCGATCAATGGTCTGTTTCAATGCAAACGGAAAACAATTTCTCTTCTGTTATTGACAGGAGATGGCAAGTGGTTGATGAATTACAAAATCATAAAAATCTCATCATAAAAGGAAAGCTTAACTTTAGTGAGATTAAACTAAAAAACAGATAAATCATTAACCAATATTCCAATGTCAACTAAGCCACCTTAAAAGTGGCTTTTTTATCACCTTTTTCCAAACAATAAACTGCCAATACGCACCATTGTACTACCCTCCTCTATTGCAATTGTATAATCTCCACTCATACCCATAGAACAAGTATCGAAGGAAACAATGGAATGGAAAAATTGTTTTTTAATTAGGTTGAAAAACGAGTTAAGTTTTGCAAACTCTTTTTTAACTTGTAACTGATTTTCAGTAAAAGTTGCCATGCCCATTAGACCACAAATACGTACATTTTTCAACGCCGCTTTTTCAAGGCAATATTCATTTAGCATTTGAATAAGTTCAGATTCATCTAACCCAAATTTGGACTCTTCATCCGCGATATGAAGTTGTAACAAAACATCTATCGAACGATGATTATTTGCGGCCTGTTTATTGATTTCCTTTAACAACTTGAAACTATCTACAGCATGAATTAAGTGTACAAAAGGTGCTATAAACTTCACCTTATTGCTCTGCAAATGACCTATATAATGCCAATGGGTGTCTGAAGGCAATTGAGATTGTTTATCCACTAATTCCTGCACATAATTTTCGCCAAAATCTCGTTGACCTATTCCATAAAGTGCCCTAATATCTTCAACAGGTTTTGTTTTAGAAACAGCAACCAAACGAATATTTTGGTTAACTAATTCTTCCTGTAATTGTCTCCAAGCTTGTTCGTTAATCATGAATTAGTATTGTTCCTGATCATTGGGGAAATCTTCTGTTTTTACATCACTTATGAAGTGTTGGGTAGCGACTTTGATTTCTTGGTAAAGATTTAAATAGCGTCTTAAAAATCTAGGAGAGAAATCTTTAGTTATTCCCAACATGTCATGCATCACCAATACTTGTCCATCCACATATTTTCCAGCTCCAATGCCAATGATGGGAATTTTAATTTCTTCAGCTACACGCTTACCGAGATTTGCCGGAATTTTCTCTAAAACAATTGAAAAACAACCAGCTTCTTGCAACAAGTGTGCATTTTTGACTAATTCTTCTGCTTCAGCATCTTCTTTAGCGCGAACTGAATAGGTGCCAAACTTATTAATAGACTGAGGCGTTAAACCCAAATGCCCCATAACAGGTACGCCAGCACTAATGATTCTTTTAACGGACTCCAACACTTCTTCACCACCTTCTAATTTGATGGCATGTGCACCTGTTTCCTTCATGATGCGAATTGCAGAATTGAGTGCTTCTTTGCTATTACCTTGATAACTTCCAAAAGGCAAATCGACTACCACCATACAACGATGAATAGCACGGATAACACTTGAAGCGTGGTAAATCATTTGATCAAGTGTAATTGGCAAAGTGGTTTCATGACCAGCCATTACATTTGAAGCACTATCACCAACGAGTAGTACATCAATGCCTGCATCGTCTAAAATGCTTGCCATAGAAAAATCGTAGGCAGTAAGCATACTTATCTTCTCGTTGTTTTGCTTCATCCACTGTAGTGTATGCGCGGTTACTCTTTTAATTTCTTTATGTTGTGACATTAAATAAAAAGTATCAAATGAAAATTTGAGAAGCAAGAGCCATAGAATTTGCAAATGCATCTCTGTCAAGCATCAAAGCTATACCATTATTATCGCACCAACCTACAAGGTTTTCGGTTGCAATATTACCCACCAACTCATCTTCAGCCATTGGACAACCACCGATGCCCATCATAGCACTATCAAAACGAACACAACCTTTGTTGTATGCAGATTGGATTTTCTCTTTCCAATTAGTAGGGGATGAATGAAAGTGTGCACCAATTGAAACATTCATAAACTCGGGAATGAGGTGATGAAAAATATACTCAATATTTGAGGGTTGTGCAACGCCTACTGTATCGCTCATGGCTATTGTTTTAATACCAAGAGAAGTAAGTTTTTTCACCCAATCAATCGCAATCTCTGCACTATAATCATCACCATAAGGATTTCCAAAACCCATAGAAATATAGACAACCAATTCTTTGTTTTTTTGTAAACATAAATTTTGAATGGCTTCTACTTCCGATAGCGATTGTTTAATGGTTTTATTGGTATTTCTTAACTGAAAAGTTTCAGAAATAGAAAATGGAAAACCGAGAAAACTGATTTCATCATATTGAACTGCCTCTTCTGCACCGCGACTATTGGCTATGATCGCTAATAATTTAGTTTTATCATTAAGTTGAAGTTGAGGAATTACTTCTTTAGTGTCAGCTAATTGGGGAATGGCTTTTGGTGAAACAAAAGAACCAAAATCCAACACATCAAATCCTACTTTCAATAAGGCATTGAGGTATTCCACTTTCTTTTCTGTAGGTATAAAATGCTTCCATCCCTGCATGGCATCTCGGGGACATTCCACTAAACTTATCGTAGGATTCATCATTTTAGTTTAGAAACTAAATTTAATTAGTAATTAGCTATTTCAAATAAGTATCAAAGTAGTCGGTTACTTTTTGCATTAGATGTACTCGGTCTTTGCCACGAACATTGTGTTCATATCCGGGATATACAAAATAGTCAACTTGTACTCCATCGCTTACTGCTTTGCGTAAGAAATTAATGCTGTGTTGCCAAACTACTGTGGTATCGTCTGTGCCATGAATGAGTAATAGTTTGCCTTTTAGGTTTTTGATTTTATCATAGAGTTGCGCATCTGCATAACCTTTAGGGTTTTCTTTGGGCGTGTCCATGTAGCGCTCTGTGTACATGATTTCATACATGCTCCAATCCATTACTGGTCCACCTGCAACACCTACTTTAAAAACTCCTGGATGACGTAGCATCATAGAAGTGGTCATGAAACCGCCAAAACTCCAACCATGAATGCCCATACGATTGGCATCCACATAATTTAATGACTTAAGGTATGCTACTCCTTTCAATTGGTCATCCATTTCTTTGGTGCCTAACTGACGGAAGGTAGCTTGTTCAAAGGCTCTTCCGCGATTGGAACTTCCACGTCCATCCATGATAAACATAATGTAACCATGTTGGGCCATGTATTCATACCATAGGTTGCCGCTAGCAGGAAAGGTGTTTTTCACTAGTTGTACATGGGGTCCATTGTAGAGATATACCACTACAGGGTATTTTTTAGTGGAATCGAAATTTAATGGTAAAATGATTTTGCCATATAAAGGCGTGCCATCATCGGCTTTCAATTCCACGTTTCTGATTTGCGGACGATTATATTCTGCTAAAGTATTAGAGGAATTAATCAGCTCTTTTTTGAAAGAAGTTTTTGTTCCGCGAATAACACTCACTTTAGGCACTTCAGCAGAACTGTAAACATCGAATAAAAAATTACCATCCTCACAAACGGTGGCAGTGTGTGTGCCAGCTTCATTGTCTAAAGCGGTCATTTTTCCTGAATTGTAATCTACTGCATACAAGTGCTTTTCAAGGGGGGAATTCTTAGCACTGCTGATGATGACTTGATGTGCTGCTTTATTAAAACCTAATATTTCATTCACTTCATAATTACCAGAAGTCAATTGACTTATTAATTTTCCATCAGTGTTGTAGCGGTATAAATGCTCAAAGCCATCGCGCTCACTCCACCAAATAAACTCGTTATTGTTGTCTGGCAAGAAGGTCAAAGGGTGTTGTGGTTCCACATACTTGTCGTGTTGTTCTTCGAATAAGGTCTTCACCAACTTACCCGTTTTGACATCATATTGATTGAGCCACATATGGTTTTGTTCCCTGTTGAGGACTGCAATAAAAATAGATTGCTCATCAGGACTCCAGGTTACTGCAGTTAAGTATTGGTCTTTAGGTGTTCCGGTTTGTAACACCACTGTTTCTTTGGTAACCGGATTGAATACACGAAGTGTAACCTGATGAGAAACACCACCTGCCATAGGGTACTTGGTATTGCGAATGGTTGCAGGCGTTTTCAACCAATCTATAAATGGGTAATCAGCAACCATGGTCTGGTCCATTTGATAAAAGGCTAGTAAATTTCCTTTCGGTGAAAAGAAGATGCCTTCTTCAATGCCAAATTCCCGGCGATGCACTTGCCCACCGCTTAAGATATTAGTATTGGTTTCTTTAGTTACTTCAAGTGTTTTTTTATCTGCGGTAACCATCCATAAATTCTGTTCGATGGTGTAGGCAATGTTGCCGCTTTTATCTACTTTAATATTTTCGGCTGCATCAGGAAGGGTTAACCATTGTTCCCAACTCCAGGTTTTGCCATTAAAGGTTCCTTTATTCAGGTTATTGGCATTGTTGAAATAAACATGGTCTTTAGCTAACCACGACAACGCAGGGATTGACTTCAAACTGTCTTTACCGAAAAGCGATTGATTCAATTGCTTTAAAGAAAATACAGTATCAGTTGTGCTTTTGGGATATTCTGTGCCTATCCAATAATCGTTTCCATTGCTTTTTACTACTTGATAAAAACGATGGGTGCCGGGTTGCCAGCTTGCTTGTTTCACACTTTGTAAAGCCAAAGTAGTAGCCATGCCATTGGTGGCTTCAGCCATTGTAAAGAGCTTTTTTTGTGCTTCCGAATCAAAAGCAACAGCCAGCAAACAAGTAGCTAAAAGGAGGTATTTATTGGATGTCATTTCCTTGAGTAATTATTATGATTAAGAATGTTTTTGCATCAGGCGTAATACCTTTTCCACATCTTCGGGTGTGTCTATACAATGGCTTTCAAAGTCGGTTAAAGCGCATTTTATCTTAAAGCCATGCTCCAACCAACGCAATTGTTCTAAACTCTCGGCTTGTTCTAATGACGAAACAGAAAGTTGGGTCACTTGCGCTAAAATGTCTTTGCGGTAGGCATACATACCCACATGACGGTAATAAGCATGATGCTCATGCCAGTTTTCTTGTGCTATTCCTTTGATGTAGGGAATCACCATCCGACTGAAATACAGGGCTTCCATTTGGGTGTTCAACACCACTTTTACTTCGCCCATATCAAACAATAAAGCATGGTCGTTTACGGGGATGATTAGGGTAGCTAATTCGGTTTTGCCATCTTGCAATACCGCAGCCAAACTGTCTATCTGACTAGGGTCTATAAAGGGTTCATCGCCTTGAATATTAATGACGTATTGAAAGTCTTCGTTGAGGTTTTGCAAGGCTTCCCAACAACGGTCGGTACCGCTAGGATGATTTTCTTTTGTCATTACAGCAATGCCACCAAAGCTTTCTACATGTTCATATATCCGGGCATCATCGGTGGCCACCACTACTTTGTTTAAGGATTTGCTTTTCGATGCTTGTTCATATACGCGTTGAATCATCGTCTTGCCTTCAATGTCAATTAAAGGTTTGCCAGGATAGCGGGTAGATGCATATCGTGCAGGTATAATACCTAAAATCATAGACTCAGTTCTATTATCGTTGAATGTTGTGAGGTATAAAATTGAGGAATGGGTTCATTGCGCAAGTGTAGGTACTGTCTATAAGTATCGGTGTAGTGCATTCGCTCGGTGATGGTGCGGTCGTAGTTGCCTGTTAAGCCCATCATCAATTCTATGGCTTCGCGCACTGCATGTTGGTTGCCATCGGCATGGGTGATGTAATCTACCAATTGTTCTTGCACAGCATATCCTGTAAGCAAGGGGTTGGCATTTCTTCCCACCATAAACCGTGCACCTACCAATTTTGCCACCGAAAAATCGAGTACATCATCAAATACAAAAGCCACTTCATTGGGTTCTATGTTGTGTTCTTTGCAAAGGTGTTCTAAGGCTTGTGTCTTAAACTTAACGCCCGTATATACTGCTTGGTAATGTTCTCTTAAAGCTAGGGTTCTTGCAGCTTGATTGTTTTCGCCGGAGATAATAAGGAACAAAGGAATAGTGCCCGTGCGTAGATAATGATGAAAGCGCAAAAGGTTGGTGCCCATAGCATCTATTTCATTGAAACTGCTCGAGCCATTGTCTTCTTTCTTGCCGTTGTTGAATACGCCATCCCAATCGAAGATGTAGGCTTTTATGTTGGCTAATTTCTCTTGCAATTCATTAGGAGCCGTGATAAACGTTCCTTTAAACTGCTGCAATAAGTTGTTGAGCGAATTGGTCATGAAATATGTTGCTGCAATGTGCGCAAAGGTAATGAGTTAGACATGAAGGTGTTGAATTTTGAATGATTGATTTTGAATGGAATGTGATAATGTGGGCGTAGAGCAATGGGATAATGTTGGGGAGCGTGCTTTGGGTTTTAGTGAGTTATCTTCATTTTTTTGGGAGCGTGTTTTAAGAAGGAGTGAGCAATCTTTGGGTTTCGGGGAGCGTGCTTGGGGTGTGCGGGAGTGTGCTTGGGGTGTGCGGGAGCCATCTTTTTTTTGTGGGAACGTGCTTGGGGTTTGCGGGAGCCATCTTCAATTTTACGGGAGCTATCTTTTTTTTGTGGGAGCGTGCTTGGGGTGTGTGGGAGTTATCTTCATTGTTGCGGGAGCCATCTTTTTTTTGTGGGAGCGTGCTTGGGGTGTGCGGGAGTTATCTTCAATGTTGCGGGAGCCATCTTTTTTTTGTGGGAGCGTGCTTGGGGTTTGCGGGAGTTAGGTTTATGTTGAATTGAGGATGATGGATGTGGAATGGAGCGGTGTAATATTAAAGGACAATAAGGACGAGAGGGACAAGCGGAATGTTATCATATGAAACTGTGGAAGTGAGCGCAGAAGGAGTGTGCTAATGTAATTGGGGGCTTGTGTTAGACAAGCCCCCAATTGCATTTTATCTTAACCACCACGCCTAAAGGCACCCCTCCAAAGTAGGGGAATTGCGGGGAAATGTATTTTATGCTGTTTGAGCGGGAGAAGGTGCTGAGGATTGGGATTTGCCGTGGGCGAGGATGATGGTGACGTGTGCATCATCGAGGTCGTTGGGGTTGTGAATCATGAGCCAATGGCGGAATTTGCCGCCAAAGTCGGTGGAAACTGCAAGTTTGAGTTCGCTTTGTGGTGCTATTTCCACTACAATATCTGTTGGCATTTGGGTAGGCACATCAGATAGGGCGGCATTAACGGGCACATCGCTGTGATTGCGGATGGTGAAAGTATCGCCTTCGGTGTATTTTTTGGCAAAGATGGCTTCGAACTGGTGAGGCATAAGGTGGAGTTCTTCTGCCTGTTGTGTTTTTCCTAAATTGATGATTTTGCGGGCATTGGTATAGGAAGACACAAAGGTTGGTTGTGCTTGTTTGAAGGTTTTGAGAATGTTATCGAGTTTTTTGAGTTGGTCTCTTAATTTTTTGAATAGCGGCGGAAGGTCGGAAGTGGCAGTTGTAGCGTTTGTTTGTAATGCTTTTTTGAGGGGTGCTGCGTTTTTGAGCGCATCAATAAGGGTTTGAAGTGCTGTGATATCGGCAGCTACAACATTAAACGGCAGTAGGTCGGCAATGGGAATGCCTGCTGCTTTATCGTGTACTAGTTCGAGGTTATCGATAATGGTATCTATGGCTACACGGGTGAAATCGTGGTGGGTGAAGTGAATTTGTGAGGCAAGGATGTGATCGTTTTTGTCATCGGCATAAGCTATGAGCCCTGCACAAACGTGTTCGCCTTTTTTGGCGGCATTTAATATTGCTTCGTTTTTGGTGGTGGTGGCACCTGTATTGTCGAGGCTTTGTGTGGTGATGGCTTTATTGATGTCGGCAATGATGGCTTTTACGGCGGCAACGGCGGCGGTAGCCTTGGGATTGGCGTTGTAAATGGCTTTGACATCGGGCAATTCGAGGTAGGCGATGGTGGTGTTTGCCATGCTACGGTTGTTCATTTGTGCGTCTGTCATTGGAGATAATTTTGAATGATGAATTTTGAATGATGAATTGTTGGTTTTTTTTTCGGGCGTGAAAATGGGGTCGGTTTTGGTGGTATTTGGTGATGATGATTTGGTTTTTTGATGACGGATATCATTGGGAGGAAAATGGCGAAAAGCAACTAATGAATTGAAATGGTATTTACATTTGTTAAAAACAAGCAAGCAAACGTCCCTTGTAGGAGACGTTTGCAGAAAACAGATGAAATTGGTAAAATTGTTCTAACAAATTAACAATGAAAACAAAATTGATATTAATTCTTACCCTGCTGCTTATTAGCAGCAGTGCTAATTCCCAAAATAAATATGGCAATGTTTGGGTTGCAGGTGGTCAAACAATTTATGCTACAAATTTTATATCAGGCTATCCCATTAATTCAATTTTAGATTCTTCTACTAGTTATTTTTTTTTAGGAGGCCATTCATGTATCAGCGATTCTGCTGGAAAATTCATTTTAATGAGTGATGGCTTTAGTATTTTAGATACTAACGGAACGGTAATTGATAATGGTTATAAAATAGTAAATGGTTTATGGGACCAAGCTTGTCAAATTGGAGCTGGGTGGTTACAAGCATCACTGTTATTACCAGCTGGTAATGGTCTCTATCATTTTATAAATGTAATGCCTTCCGATTCCATGGAGTCGCTTTCATTAGGTGCCCCCATGTTTGATAATATGTTTTACAGCTTGGTGGATATGAAAGCTAATAATGGACAAGGAAAAGTAGTGAAAAGAATGATACCTCTAATTGAACATGGGAGAATGTCTATTACTCAAATGACTGCTTGTAAGCATGGGGATGGTAAGAGTTGGTGGCTGCTAAAACAAGCTCATGATACCAACATGGTGTATAGTTTCTTGTTAACAAAAGACAGCATTTTTGGGCCATTTATTCAAGGTTTTCCTGAACCACATTTTGGAGTGTGGCATAAAGTAGGTCAATCTGTTTTTACGAATGACGGTACAAAATATGCAACTGCTATAACACAAAAACAAATTGTTTTTGTAGCCGATTTTGACCGTTGTAGTGGTCAGTTATCCAATCCAAAATCAATAGATATTCCATTGACAACCATTTGGACATTTGATAGTTTAGTTTATGGAGTTGACACCACACTTGCAGGGGTTGCTTTTTCCTCAAGTGGAAGGTTTTTGTACATTGCAAGGTTTACTTCCATTCTTCAACTTGACCTGTGGGATAACAATATGAACACTGCATGGGACACTATTGCGGGTATGGATAATACACCTTCCGCTAGTTTTAAGGGCTATTATTCTTTAAATCTTGCTCCAGATAATAAGATTTATGTAGGCAATTGGAATGGAGGGGGTAACCAAATGAGTGTGATTAGTGAACCTGATAAGAAAGGAGATTCATGCGCATTTTGTAAAAAGTGCATGGTTTTTCCTATTATGCCTAATCATGCTGTCAATGTTTTTACACCTCCGAACATGGTTAATTATGCACTTGGTGCTGCCAATCCTATTTGCTGGCCGGCAGGGGTAGAGGAAGTACCCCAAGAGGAAATAAACGTTTATCCCAATCCTTTTGAGGCTACGCTTATCATTCAATGCAGCCATGTTCAAAATAAAACCTTCTATCTCTATGATAGCTTTGGCAAACTCATCCTCACCAAAACCATAGAAACAAACAAAGAACAAATCAATACGGCACAACTATCGGCAGGCTTATATTTTTATAGCATCGTCAATAAAAACGGCGAGCGTGTAAAGGCAGGGAAGATGGTGAAGGAATGAGGTGTTTGTGTGTTTTTGTGTTTTTGTGGCTGCGTGTTTTTGTGTTTTTGTGGCTGCGTGTTTTTGTAAAATCAAATACACAGAACTACAAAAGGTCAACCAATAACAATCAACTAAAAACTGACCACTGTTTTAGTTATTAACCATCGGCAATTGAACCCTTCCTGCCAACCAACTATACTTTAACGGAACGAGCCAAGATTCAAGTATTTCCTTTTTAGTTGTAGCAATGTTGTTGAACATCAAGGTGTCTTCGTTGATATAGCCCTTGTCGAGAGCATATTGCACTTGCTCGTAAGGCAGCATTTCTGCCTTGCCTTTAACAAGGAAAGTAAGGGTCATTCTATCAAAAAGGTTCACGTTGTATTGTTTCTCCAAGCTTTTCATTAAACGCATCATGCCATCGGTGCTACAGCCGCCTACATGGGTGCTTTGGCTTTCATCGGCCATCACCACTATAAATTGTGCAAACAAGAGTTTTGCCCAGCCTTTTTCCATCAGTTGCCTACTGATACTCCCAAGTGGATGACTGAGAACTATAAGTTACTGATACCTATAAATACCGTATTTACCTCTACCAATTGCGTATTGATACCTCCAAGTGCCGCACTTGACTCGATCAATGCTGCATTGAAGGTGATATTATCTAAACATAAAGCCCCGCTTCTGTGGGGCTTTATTATTTTGAATGATGAAATTTAAAACTGCTTTCTTCTTAGTTTCCAATTATTACCTACCACTCCATTTGCTACAACTTGTTGCGCTGGTTTGGCTTCGCTTTCCCAAATATAGGCTGCAAGTAGTGCCGCCACTTCATTGGCAGTGGTGTTTTCTTCTATTAAAAATTCAGGTTTAAAAAAGCGGTCAATAAATCCTGTATCGAACTTTCCCGCACGGAATTGCTCGGTTTGCACTGCCCATTTTCCAAACTGCAAAGTGTTTTTGATGCCTTTAATATGGTATTCGTCAATAGCACGACAAAGTCGGGCAATTGCCTCATCACGAGTAGCAGCATGCACCACTAGTTTGGCAATCATACTGTCGTAAAAAATAGGAATCTCCATGCCTTGTTCAAAGCCATCATCCACACGCACACCCGGTCCTTTGGGTGGTTGATACATCTCTAGTTTTCCGGTGTCGGGCAAGAAGTTATTGAGCGGGTCTTCAGCACAAACACGCAATTCTATAGCATGACCTTTGATGTGCAAATCTTCTTGGGTAAAGCTCAGTTTTTCACCACGAGCCACCCGAATTTGTTCGGCAACCAAGTCTTTGCCAGTTATCATTTCCGTTACGCAATGTTCCACTTGCAAACGAGTATTCATCTCTAAGAAATAGAAATTGAGTTGATCGTCCACCAAAAACTCTACCGTCCCTGCACCATAATAATTACAACTACGTGCCACGTTCACAGCGCTTTCGCCCATTGCCTTGCGAATGTCTTTAGTGAGGCAGCTTGAAGGCGCTTCTTCAATTAATTTTTGATGACGTCGTTGAATGCTACACTCTCTTTCAAAAAGATAAACATAATTGCCATGTTGGTCGCCAAGTAGTTGGATTTCAATATGACGAGGGGCAGCCACATACTTCTCAATAAACACTGCATCATCGCCAAAAGCACTGAGGGCTTCGCTTTTAGCCATGCGCATTTGTTCTTCGAGCATTTCCTCATTCGTCACCACACGCATACCTTTACCACCACCACCTGCCGAGGCTTTAATGAGAATAGGATAACCAATTCTTGCTGCAATAGCTTTTCCTTCCTCAGCAGTAAGAACAGGGTCTTCTGTTCCCGGAACCATTGGCACATTAAATTTTTTAGCAGCTTGCTTGGCAGCAATCTTACTGCCCATGGTATTAATGCTATGTTCCGATGGACCAATGAAAATGATGCCTGCATCGGCACAAGCCTTAGAAAAAGAAGCGTTTTCGCTCAAGAAACCATAACCAGGATGAATGGCATCAGCGCCACAACGCTTGGCGGTTTCAATAATTTTATCGGCTCTTAGATAACTTTGCGCACTCAATGCTGGACCTATACAATAGGCTTCATCAGCAAAACGAACAAAAGGCATATTGCGGTCGGCTTCAGAGAAAACAGCCACGGTTTTGATACCCATTTCTCTTGCAGTACGCATCACGCGCAAAGCAATTTCACCACGATTGGCAACCAAAATTTTTTGCATAACGGGGCAAAGATAATTGTTAGCGAGAAGTTGGTTAATTTTCCTTTTTATTTTCATGATGATTTCCGTTAGCACTACTTCCATTCCTATAAAAAAGTATAAAGACCACCAACTTTCACAGTTGGAGGACTTCCTTGCCATTGAAGAACCTTTAGAAATCAAATTGCTCTATGGTAAAACCGCAAATAGGGTGTTGAAAAACTTATCCATCACCATGCGCACGCCTGGCAACGACAAGGAATTGGCTGTGGGTTTTTTATTTACAGAAGGCATTATTAAAACAGCAGAAGACCTTGACCTTTCATTTCTAGAGAAGCCTCAATTTGACCCTAACTCCATCACCATTGCCATCAAAGAAGATGTTGAAATTAATTGGCAAAAACTCGAACGACATTTCTACACCACTTCTTCTTGCGGTGTGTGTGGCAAAAGTTCTATTAATGCCATCAGAACCGTATCTGACCAAGGAGATTTACATGTTCAAGATTGGAAAATGAAAGCGGAAAACTTAGCTGCATTACCAGCCTTAATCAATGAACAACAAGCTGTTTTTCAAACTACAGGTGGGCTTCATGCTTCGGCTTTGTTTTCCTTAAATAATGAATTGATAGCGCTCCGCGAAGATGTGGGCAGACACAATGCATTGGATAAATTGATAGGTAGTTGCTTGTTACAAAACAATATGCCTTTGAGCCAACAGGTTTTGTTGCTGAGTGGCAGGGCAAGCTTTGAACTCATTCAAAAAGCCGCAATGGCAGGCATCAAAATGGTAGTAGCAGTGGGTGCACCTTCAAGTCTTGCTGTCAATCTTGCACAGGAATTCGGCATGACCTTAATTGGGTTTTTAAGAGATAATCGTTTCAATATTTATTGTAATTCAGAAAGGGTTATTATTTAACTTGCATACTCATAAAACGGTTTTATGAAAATCAGAATCAAAGACAATTCAATCCGCATTCGTTTGAGCAAATCGGAAGTGGAACATTTTGGTAAGGAAGGCTATATTGAAAGCACCACAGCCTTTGTGAGCAATACTTTGACCTATGCATTAGAAGCCCGTCCAGACACACTCGGTCACGAACTTTCTGCAGATCTTCAAAATAATGTCATCACTCTTTACATTCCCGAAAAAATGGCAAAAGATTGGGTGGCAACAGATGCCATTGGTTTTGAAACGAATATGCCTCTCGACAATGGCGAAACACTTTATCTACTTCTTGAAAAAGACTTTAAATGCCTAGATAATACCAATGAAGACCAACGAGATAATTATGAAAATCCATTGGCGTTTTTAAAAAATTAGCTAATTAGATTTCGTGTAGAATATCTTCTTAAAAAAGAAAAGAATTAATCTTTTGGTTAAAGAAAAATAGATGTCAATTCCTTTAAAAAAACTAATTTTCTTTACTAGCCTTTGGTGCTATTAAATGACCCAACAAGGTAAAAGGAATGAAAACCGCCATGCCAATAATTATAAACCAAGTAGGATGCGGAACCATAAACAAATCGACAATTCCGGCAGTAGTAAGAAACAATCCAGCAATGTAAGCAGGAGTACGACTTTCGGATTTACTAATGAGCGCAATGACAAACCCACAAATCACCGAACCCAATGTCCATCCAAGCAATAAAATCAATAAAGCAGAAGAAGGAAGATGTGCAACGTAAGTTTTCATCTGGTTCAGGTCGTGTGGATCAATATTGGTTGGTATAGGATATAACTTTGCGTTCAGTTTTTCAACAAAAGTAAAACTGACGACAGCAATGGTAATTCCTATAAAAAACGCAACCAATCTTCTGAACATAAACTAATTATAAAGTGGAATTGACAACAAAGTAAACAAATTATTTTCATCTAGAATTAATTTCGAAGAATCCTTGTTTTCATGCGTCAAACAAAAGAGCACTTCAATGACAGAAATAGTACTAGCCTCAAATAATGCTGGAAAAATAAAAGAACTTAAAGCCCTTTTGCCTGCTTTTCATTTGCTTTCACTTAAAGACATTGGCTTCGACCTAGAAATTCCTGAACCCTTTGAAACATTTGAAGAAAATGCCAAAGAAAAAGCCAAAACCATTTTTGAGTTTTGTGGTAAAAATGTGTTGGCAGATGATAGCGGATTATGTGTGTCTGCACTCAATGGCTCACCCGGTGTTCATAGTGCCTACTATGGTGGGCATCCACGAAGCGATGAAAAAAATAACCTGCAGCTTTTGACAGCCTTAAAAGGAAATATAAACAGAGAGGCTAATTACAAAGCTATTATTTGCCTGTATAGAAAAGAAGGGGTTCATTTCTTTGAAGGAACTTGCCAAGGAACGATACTTGAAGCGCCACAAGGCAATGCAGGCTTTGGATACGACCCACTTTTTGTTCCCAATGGTTTTACACAGACATTTGCTGAGTTGCCACTTGAAGTAAAAAACAAACTCAGCCATAGAGGAAAAGCCATAGAAAAGCTAAAAGCCTTTTTGGATAAAGCATAAAAGATGAAATTTTCGGTAGGAGATAAAATATTAATAAAACGCACTGGCGAAGAAGGCAAAGTTGCTGGCTTCATTGGCAAAGACATGCTTGAAGTTGAAGTAAACGGCACTCAATTTCCCGTGTATATTGACGAGGTTGACCACCCTTACCTTAAATGGTTTACAGACAAGAACTACAATCAACAAAAACCCACCAAACTAGTCGAACAACTGCCTGTAGAACAACCTAGAAACCGAGTACAAAAACTTCCTCGTGGCATACACCTTTCTTTCTTTCCCATTTATATAACAGATGTGTTTGATGATGTTGTACAATCTCTAAAAATCTACATCATCAATGAGTTGCCTGTGGCTATTCGTTTTCATTATGACGTTAGAGTTCCACACGAATCTCATTTCAGGCACGAAGGAACGCTGCATGCTTTTGGCAATCTTTACCTTCATTCCCTCGATTATGAAATTATGGGCGCACAACCCCGTTTTCATTGGGAATTGGAAGATGTTGCACACCCCGATTTTAAAGTTGAATCTGGAATTTTAAAAATAAAATCAGCCAAACTCTTTGAACACATCAATGAATTGATGGTTAAGAACGAACCTAGTTTCAGTTATAAATTGGTAGATGATTTTGTTGAAAAACCTAAACCAGAAAAGAAGGAAACCTTCATACCTGCTCCCCTACAACCACAAGTCATTGTATTAGGCAGCAAAAAAACAACCTTGCAAGACCTTCCTAAATACGAACTTGATTTACATATTGAACAACTAACACCTAACGCTAAAAACATGAGCAGTGCTGAAATGCTCGATTTGCAATTGCGTACATTAGACAAATACCTTCATCTTGCCATTATTCACTACATAGAACGCATGATCGTCATTCATGGAATAGGCAAAGGCGCCTTAAAAGATTCAGTTCATAAAATGCTAAATGAAATGCAAGAAGTAAAACATTTTCGTAATGAATGGATGGGAAAGTATGGTTATGGCGCTACTGAAGTGATTTTCAAGAGATAATAGATTCATTCGGAATTCACTTTTCTATAGGAATCCAATGATTAACTAAGTTTAATAATAAAAATCCCTATTTTGTAATAGATTTGCAACATCGGTTTATGGCCTTTGATATTTTTCTCACACTATTTCTTGTATTGCTTAATGGTTTTTTTGTAGCTGCAGAATTTGCCATTGTTAAGGTTCGCTCTTCTCAAATTGAAGTTCGTGAAGACGTTAATAAAAACCTATCTAATATTGCCAAAAACATTGTCAACAATCTCGATGCCTATTTAGCTGCCACTCAATTAGGAATTACTCTTGCCAGCCTTGGTTTAGGTTGGGTAGGCGAAAGTGTAACCTCACAAATCATCTTGAATGCTTTTGGGTTTTTACATCTTCAACTTTCCGAAACTGTAGCACACCAATGGTCTTTTCCACTTGCATTCATCACCATTACTATTCTCCACATTACTTTTGGCGAATTGGCTCCGAAATCAATTGCCATCCGCTACCCTACTAATACCACGTTTGCTGTCGCATTACCCCTTCGCCTTTTCTATTTCATCTTTCGTCCATTCATTTGGATGTTAAATGGTTTTGCCAATATCATCCTAAAAGTTATTGGTATTCAACCCATGCACGGTGGCGATATTCATAGTGAGGAAGAACTCAAAATGATTATCACCGAAAGCCATGAAGGTGGCGCTATTGAACAAACAGAACGCGACCTTATTCGAAATGTCTTTGACTTCGACGACCGAAGGGTATGGGATATTCAAACTCTTCGTAAGAATATTACCAGCATGGATATCAATCTATCCTTAGAAGATGCCATTCTTTTTGCTATTCAAGAAGGTTATAGTCGCTACCCTGTTTGTGATGGTTCTTTAGATGAGATTGTAGGAATCATCTACACCAAAGACCTTATGAAAACTATGGTGGCTGAGAAAAAACCCACAGGAATTCAAAGTCTAATGCGTAAAGCCACTTTTATTTCCGATAGTAAATTGATAAAAGATTTACTAAAAGACTTTCAAAAGAAACACATCCAAATGGGCATTGTCACCAATGAAATTGGAGAAGTGTGCGGCTTAGTAACTATGGAAGATATTTTAGAAGAACTAGTTGGAGAAATACAAGATGAGTACGACAACGAAAAACCAATTGTAGAAAAAACAAGCTCTAATAGCTACATTGTCAGTGCCCACCGCAATATTTCTGACATCAACAAATACCTTCCTTATCGTTTCGACGAAAGCGAACACTACGAGACTTTATCTGGTTTGATTTCTTACGAACATCCTGATGAACTTAAAGAACAAGACAAAATTTCAATTGGCAACTATGAAGTTTTAGTAATAAAAATGTACCGTAATTCAGCAGAAACTGTGGAACTCTTTATTAGAGAAGTTGAAGAAAATAATGAATAAAAAAAGAGGCTGTCAAATATTGACAGCCTCTTTTGAATGAATAAAAAAAATGAGTTATTGCAACAACAACTTCTTCATTTGCTTGCCTTTGGTAGTTTCAACCAAAACAAAATAAAGCCCAGTTACCAAATTATTTCTTGAAACGCTGATTTGTTGCGCATTGATTTTATCATTCATCACTACAACTCTACCAGTCAAATCAACCACAGAAACCTTCTCGATTTTGTTTCCTAAAAGTTGTGTGCGAACAGAAAAATATTCAGTAACCGGATTCGGGAAAATCTCCACACTATTGTCAATAGTAAGGTCTTTTATGCCTGTTCCGTTTAAGTTCATACACTTTTCTATTCTTGGGTTTACATAGCCCATTACCGTATCAATATAAGCCATTGCCTTTGTCTTGCTCATATTAGGGTTGGTCATTAGTGCATTGAAGTAAATAGTATCGGCATAACCCACACTTTTACCCACTGCTTGGCAAGCCATGACAGTAGCTGTTGAATCAAACCATTCCCAAGGAGACGCCTCGTAACTAGCTGTCATAAAAGGATATAAACCATCGGCACCACCATTGAGTAAATTAGCGGCATTGGTATAAGGGTCTGAAAAATTATTAGGGTTAAAACAAGCCTCATTGCCCAATGCAATTGCCCTTGGGATGACATAACCAGAGCCACTAACATCAACAACAGATTGATTAGTTCCAGGAACGAAAACGATACCGTTCATAAAAGGTGCAAATGGATCTTTAATACAATGGAAAGAAACCATTGGTGCAGCACCAGCGGTCAACCAACTGCTATCACCCATAGCACCACCAAGATTAAATACAAACTGAACAGAATTGCCATACCCAACTGAATTGTTAGGATTGTTTAATTGTGGAATACCACCGTAGCCATTAAAATCACCCATCATTGTTTGATTAACGTAAGGCATACCTGCAGCAAAACCTAGTTGTGGAATTGTTGAACTACTAATAAATTTAGTTAGTTGAATTTGAGCACTGTCTTTTAGTGTTGCATAAGCATAAGCGATGTACCCACCTGAGCCTTGACCACCCAAAATCACTTTGTTAGAATCAATTTTGTATGTATTAGAAGTAGCGGCATCTTTTCTAAAATAACGAACAGCTGCTTTCACGTCTTGTATAGAACGATAAACGGCACAAAGCAGAGTTCCACGACGACCATCAAGATTTGAATTCATAGGATCCCATCCCAAACGATAGTCAATATTAGCAACCACATAACCGCGTTTTGCAAAACGGTTGCAAATCTCAACTGTTGCACTATCATTACGACTTCCTGTTGGAGAGCCATTGAAAATTGCAGGCAAGAAACTACCTGTGTGTACAAATACAATCAAAGGACGTTTGGAAAGTGTATCGCCAGTTGGCACATAAACATCCATTTTCAAATCAGTAGCTGTTGGAGTACCAGATAATACTGACAAGTTGTTAGCGTAAGTAATGCTGCTAATCTTAGTTACAGAAGAGAAAACTTCTGTAACATAACGCTGTGCAAAACCCACTGTAGCCATTGCATAAGCAATAGAAAGTGTAATTAGTTTTTTCATAAAAGGAGAAAATTTGTGACAAAATAATCAAAAATCAGTTCTTGGAAAAAGAATACAAAAACTGAACATAAGCCAACCTTCCAATAATGGGTCCGCCATAAACCTCATAATGCTGATTGTTCAACAAATTACTTGCACCTAATTTCATAGTGGTATTGACTTTAGAAAATGATTTACTCACTTGAGCATCCATTAAACCATAGTCATTAATATTTCCGGTGAATTGAGGTGAGCCTTCAAATAAAAAACCTTGAACCCATTTGTAATTGACTGAAAAACCAAAACTCATAAAATCTCTCCCATTGATGCCAATGTTGAATTTATGTTCGGGTGTATTGTAAGCTGGAATAAGTGGGTCGTTCGAGCTATTTCTATCAAGATGATTGTAGGAATAATTAGCAGTAATTGAATAATGAATGTTGTAAAAATAATTGAAGCCAATTGTAATACCTGCAGTAGCCACAATGTCTTTTGAATTGGTGGCAACTCTATAAATATTATTGAGGTCAATACTTTTGTAATTTCCAAAAGGTGTGCTGACAGTACTTGTGTCAATTGAAGCACCAATTTTGTAGCCAATAAAATGATTGTACCAACTAAAATAGGCGTTGACATCCATAAACAATTGCTCGAACAAAGTGGTACGATAACCAACTTCCAAAGTGTTTACTTTTTCAGGACGAACAGGTGCCACATCAAAATAGGAAAGTGAATCAAAATTATTGGAGTTGTCAAATGCCTTCAGTAATGAAGGGATGGTAACTAGAGAATTGAAGCCATTGATATTTCCAATCAAAGTAGCCCTACCTACCTGATAAAAAAGATATTGGTCAGCAAGTGTAGGATTACGAATTGCAGAAGAGAAAGACAATCGCAAATACCTTTCGTGATTCAACTTATAAACTAATGACGCAGCTGGAGAAACTAAGTATGGGAAGTTCTGGTTTTTATCAATGCGTGCTGTGATGTTTGCCTTTAGCTTGTCATTCATCAACCATTTTTCCCAACCTGCATAGATACCAAACTCTGTATTGGTAATTTTTCGTCCATTGGTGTCTAAGAAAATAGTTCCTTCCGAATTAGGCTTATAAATTCTAAGATTCCCACCAATGGTAACGTCACCAAAAGAAGGATTGAATTTATATTCACCATGCACATGATATAAAGCAGAACGATCAAAAAACATAGACCCATTTTGTCCGAAAGATCTTCTATTTATAATCCCATTAAACGCTGTGTCAAACTCTTTGGTTCCAGGTGCAAAAAATGATAGATAAGTTGGAATTTGCCCAAGTCCATTGGCATATGTTTGAGCAGCTTGATGATATTTAATTAGAGAGTCGTAATAGTTGTTATACAAAAATCCATTGATGGAATTAAGCCAGGCAACATAAGCAGGTCCAGGTCCAGGTGGCTGAGGAAAACCAGGAAATCTTGAAGTGTCTTTAAAATAATTAAGATTATAATGGTTGTTCCAAAAGTTTTCATAATCTTGTTTCCACTGCCCATCAGGTTTTGCTGCTTTTTGTAAAAGCAAAGCTGTGAAATATGCGTCATAAGACTTACCAGCATCTTCATGGGTATTATAAAACCGAATGAACCATTTATTGGGTTTTCTGATTTCAAAACGATGCTGAAAAAATTGAACATCTTTTAAGCAGTATCGATTGTCTCCTTGATAAACTGTAGTGCCTGTGCAAAAATTGTTTGCTAGTATAGCTTCTACATCATCTTTGATTTTATAGTGAATAGCGACACTCAATTTTGTGTTGTGTGTATTGTAATCTACCAAGTCAGTTTCAGCATATCCCTTGCGATAATAAACGCCAAGTCCCGGGTAAGCGCCAGCATTTTTAGTATAGTCAGCACCTGTGATAAACTCATCCCCATATATATTCACTGCATCATATCCACCCGGATTTTTTTCATTACTTTTTGATTGCAAGGTGGATGAACGATTATCTGCTATCCAATCATAAGCCTGCATGCCACTGTAATTAATTTTGTATGCCCACTTATCTCTTCCACTTTTGTCTTTGAAAACTTGAGCCCATCTCATGGCTGTTTCAATCAAATTTCGCTCACCAGCTTTGATACTCACTTCTAAACCTGGCTTTGTGAAAGGGCTTCTGGTGGTCATACTAATCACACCATTGAAAGCATTAGGACCAAAATATGCTGAGCTTGCACCAACAACCAACTCCACCTTTTGAATATCCAATTCTGAAGCTCCTAAAAAATTGCCCAAAGAGAAGTTTAATCCTGGTGATTGGTTGTCAACGCCATCAATTATTTGTAAAGAACGAACAGGTGAAGTGCTGTTAAACCCTCTTGTATTAATTACTTTAAAACCAAGACTCGCAGATGTCAAATCAACTCCTTTCAATTGTCCTAACCCTTCATAAAAATTGGCTGCAGGTGTTTCTTTGATAGCAAGCATATCCATTGCTTCAACAGTTAAAGGAGACTCTTTTTGTTTCTGAGAAATTCTGCTGCCTTTTATTTCAATGTTGTTAAGTTGAACACCTTCTTCTTTCAATTTAACTGCAAATTTCTCTGGCTTTTTTACAGTAATTTCTTGCTTTGTAAAACCAAGAAAGGTGATTATGATTGTTAGCGGAAAATCATGTTTCGTATTCAATTCAAACTTCCCTTTTTCATCAGTCACACTATTATCGGTAGTGCCTTTAATGACAACAGTTGCACCAATTAAAGGCTCATTTGTGTTGAAATCTTTAACAAAACCTGAAATGATTTGTTGTGCATTTCCTTGAAAAGAAAAGAGGGATAAAATAATTATCGAACAAAAGTATTGAACATAGTTTTTTAGCATAGTAAGCTTGAAAAGAATTAAACTTAGAAAAAAATACGCTCAAAACAAACTTCAACGATTTCCGTGCTTAGAATTTTTCCACACATTCTCTGTATTCCAAAGCACTTGGTCTAAATAACGTTCTTTCCTTTCATTGCAATCTATTAAGGAACAATGTTCACAAGAATAGGCATCGCAGCCATCAATATGAATAAACAGTTCAATCTTATTGCCAAAATGCTCAGTAACCAAAGCTTCCAATTTCTGAATTTCAATTTCAGCATCAGCTACACGATAATACCAAGGTAATGTCATATGTGCATCTATGTGCATCACATCTCCATATTGTATGACACGTAAGTTGTGCATATCAATCCATTGAGGTACTCTGTTTTTTTGAAGATAACTGATTACTTGTTTCAGCAATTCCTCATCAGCTTCATCCATAATTCCAGCTAATGATTTTCGTGTAACCTTATAACCTGTAACAAGAATAATGACTGCAAAAATTATAGCGACAGCACTGTCTAACCATTGCCAGCCTGTTAGCATTAATAAAGTAAGTCCAATAATAATTGCAAAAGTGGAATAAGCGTCCACTCTTATATGTCTACCTGCTGCCTCTATTGTTGCTGATTTGAATTTCTTGCCTTGTTTTATTGCATAAGTTCCTGCGACAAAATTGATAATACCTGTAATTGCTGTGAGAATAATACCATAGTCAAGTTTATCTAAAGCTTTTGGTTCAAGTAATTGTCCAATAGCTTCGTAAATAATAACCAAGCCTGCTATAAAAATCAGTGAGCCTTCAATTGCAGCAGAAATGAATTCCACTTTTCCATGACCGTAAGGATGATTCATGTCACGTGGTTTAGCAGCAAGTGTTACACTATACAAACCTATGAAACCTGTAATGACATTAACTGTACTTTCCAAAGCATCCGTAAGAATTGAAACAGAATGGGTAAGATACCAAGCAATGATTTTTACGAGAAACAACACTACCGAAAGAAAGGCAATGAGTCTTTGTACTTTTACGGGCATGAAAATATTTGAGCTTCAAAAATACTCAGATTTCAATAGCCTTTTGATGAGATTGGTTATTCTTTAGGTAAAAGAATTTCGTAACTCTTGCCTGAGCGAACCGATAAGCGATGCTCTCTTAACCAAGGGTTTAGTTGTTTGAGTTTGCGATAATTAATCCCTTTTGATTTTGCAAACTCTTGCATGTCGGGAATGGTATTAGTTATTGTAATTTTCTTTGTTTTTACTGGCTTATAGACGTCATGCTTGTCTAACATAAAACCAAAATTTTCTGGTTCGCTGATGATGACTTTGTAAGATAAAATCCTAAAAACGTAGCGCATCGTTTCATCAGACAAAAGCAAGTTGTAATAATTGCTTTCTTCCTGATAATTTACTTGATTGGCATAACCAGTCATTCCCATATTATAAGAAGCCGCTGCAGAAGTCCACGACCCAAATTTTTCTTTTGCTTTTTTGAAATAAAGACAAGCTGCTTCTGTAGATCTTTCAATATTGTATCGTTCATCAACCTCATCATTTACTTCCAAACCAAATTGTGGTGCTGTATCTTTCATAAACTGCCAAAGACCAATAGCACCTGCTCTTGATGTAAGATTTTGCAAAGAACTTTCTGCAATACAGAGAAACTTAAAATCTTCGGGAACACCGTTTTCTTTTAGAATAGGTTCAATGATAGAAAAATATCTTTCGGCTAATTTTAAAACATAAATAGTGTTGTACTGGTTGTAATAATTGTACAGCATTTCGCGGTCTAATGATTCATGAATATCCTGACGATCGAGCGGCACTTTTTCTCCTGCAAAACTCAAAGACTTTGGCAGTTCTGGAGGATACCATTTATATTGAAGTCTTCCATCTTTTTTTACTTGAACAGATTCTTCTTTGTCTTCAATATTTTTAAAAGAAAAACCTACAACTACAATGAGTGTTGCAAGAACACCTGCAATGGAAAAAAGAATGGCTCTGGTATGATTTTTCATGTTCTAAATCCTGTTGTTTGCTAATGTAGATAACAGGAAGGTAATGAAATCTAGCATTGTGATTATGTTGATAACTTTTTCTAAAATGGCACAAAAAAAACCTCCGCAGAGCAGAGGTTTTGCAATGACAATATGAATTAGATTAGATAACTTTAACGTTAACTGCGTTTAATCCTTTTTTACCATTTTGAACTTCAAAAGACACTTTGTCGTTTTCATGAATTTGGTCAATTAAACCAGTTGCGTGAACAAAGATGTCCGCTCCGCCATTGGCAGGAGTAATGAAACCAAAACCTTTGGAAACATTGAAAAATTTTACTGTACCTTCTTGCATTTTGAGAAAAATAAAAATTAATAAAGGGTAAAGGTAGGAGTTATTTTAAGAGAAAAAAAATAATAGTCGAATGTTATTGATTCATTAATCATTTTATTAAAGCTCACACTTTCTACTTTCTATATACTTTTGAATTAACCAATGGCCCCTATGCCCAAAAAAATGCATGAAAACCTCTATTAAACCTCATATTAATAAGCCGGCAAATGCTGGCTTATTTTTTTTAACAAACTTCAGATACTTCGTCGTTAATTTTGTGATAACATAGATGTCCTTTTTTGAAAAAAAAATTGGCACGTATTAGGACTTAAACCTTAATTATTGTTTCACTCAAAAATTTTCAACAATGAAAAAGCTGATTCTATCCTTCGTTTTTTTATTCCTTTTCTTGCCTTTTCTATTTGCGCAAATGCCAAGAAGTTTTCTCAAAGTTCGCCTTACTGATAATACGCCTATTTCTGTTGCCATTGATCGTCGTTTTTACAATGAGGAAAACAGTGTCATCACTGTTCGTAATTTTCCAAGTGGGCGTCATTACTTAAGAGTTTTTCGCTGGTCAGAACGTGAGCAAAGAAATATGCTTATTTATGAAGGAGATATAAGATTGCAACCAGGTGTTTACAGCTCTGTTATTATAGACAGAAGAAGTGGTTTAGCAAGAATTAACAATCGCCGAATGAACAGAGACTTTAACGATTCCTATGTTTATGATTGGGATAGAAATGAACATTATCGCGATCGTGATAATTGGAACGATGACCGTAATAATAACACCAATGATGATGAGTATTTCAACTCAACTAATAACAATAACCATAACAACCAAGTAAATTATGGCAATAGTAACAGTAATAATAACATCCCCCCTATTTGTATGAACACACAGGATTTCAGCGACCTGCATGCTAGAGTTGTTGACAGGATGACAGATACTGATAAGCTCAAACTCTTACAATCGGTTTTGAAAAACAGATTTATAAGCACTGAACAAGCAAAACAAATCATTGATTGGATGAGTTTTGAAAGTACTAAATTGGAGTTTGCCAAATGGGCCTACGATAATATCTCCGACAAAAACAATTATTGGAAACTAGAAAGTGAATTTACTTTCGAAAGCACCAAATCAGAGTTCAATGAGTTTTTGAGTGGGAAACGTTAACTAGCTTTATTAAGTTAGATTGACAATTGATTTATGACTTATGAAAAAAGAAAAGCCGCATCGAGAAGAAACGGCTTTTCTTTATTGATGTGATACTATGAGGCTCCCTACAATTTTACATCTCCTCTACTTAGCATGAAAAACTCCCCTATTCTTTTTTTATCCGCATTTTTGTAACGACTTTTGAATTGAAATGATTGAGGTAAGAAACATAAGAAAGGCTTTTGGCGATAAAGTGGTACTCGAAGATGTGTCGGCAACCATGCTACCCGGAAAAACCAACCTAATTATTGGCACTAGCGGCAGTGGCAAAACCGTACTCATGAAATGTATGGTAGGATTACTAAAACCCGACGCTGGACAAATTCTTTATGAAGGCAAAGACCTCACTTCGCTCAATGCTAAAGAGCTTAAAGAAATTAGAATTCAAATAGGCATGTTGTTTCAAGGCTCGGCTTTGTTCGACAGCATGACGGTAGAAGACAATGTGCGTTTTCCGCTCGATATGTTTACGCGCGACAGCCGCAAGGATAAATACAAGCGTGTGGACGAAGTGCTTGCTCGCGTGAACCTAGAAGGCACCAACAAAAAATTTCCTGCCGAAATAAGTGGCGGTATGAAAAAGCGTGTTGCCCTTGCCCGCGCCTTGGTTATGAATCCCAAATATCTTTTTTGCGATGAGCCCAACTCAGGGCTTGACCCGCAAACTTCCCTTGTCATCGACCATCTTATCAAAGAACTGACGGTGGAATACAACATTACCACCATTATCAATACCCACGATATGAACACCGTGATGGAGAGTGGCGACAATATTGTGTATATGCACAAAGGCAAAAAGAAATGGCAGGGCAATAGCCACGATATCATTTTTAGCGAAGACAAAGACCTCAACCAATTCATCTTTGCCTCGGAGTTCCTTGCAAAAGCTAAGGAAATGAGCAAACAAGAAGCAGGGAAAAGGTAAAATTCCTTTTTTTTTAAAAAAAAAGTGAAGAAATGATCAACGGCAGCCGTTGAAGGCTTCTTCATTATGAAGAAATGTTAAATGGTGGCATTTAAGGGTTTCTTCAAAAAAAGAAATACCCCAGGGCAGCCGTTGAGGGCTTCTTCATGATGAATAAATGCGCAACGGTGGCATTTAAGGGCTTCTTCAAAAAAAGAAATGTTCGCGGGCTGCCGTTGAGCATTTCTTCAAAAAAAATTTTCTTGTGCTGAATGGAAAAATACCGCAAGTCATTGGCAGGAATGAAGCAATCTCACACTACAATACATATTCTTTGTCATACCGCATGCCAATGACGAGAATAAGAGAAATGCCTTCTTCAGAGTGGCATTTTAATTAAAACAACACACTGTTGCAACTCAATTGTACAGTTTGCTGACCACAAGCAGTTGTTCGTCTCGTCAATTCACCTATTTTTGCGCGCGAAAATTCACTTTATTAAACCAACCTTATGGCAGTTTTAGTCAATAAAAATTCCAAAGTAATCGTACAGGGATTTACCGGTACGGAAGGAACCTTCCATGCTACTCAAATGATTGAATATGGCACCAACGTAGTAGGCGGTGTTACTCCAGGAAAAGGAGGTACACTTCACCTCGACCGTCCTGTGTTCAATACCGTAAAAAATGCGGTGGATACGACAGGCGCCGATGTTTCTATCATTTTTGTGCCACCGGCTTTTGCTGCCGATGCCATTATGGAAGCAGCAGATGGTGGTATCAAAGTAATTATTTGCATCACAGAAGGCATTCCGGTGCAAGACATGGTGAAGGCTCGTGCATTTATAGAAAACAAAGATTGTCGTTTAATAGGACCTAATTGTCCGGGTATCATTACTGCTGGAGAAGCAAAAGTTGGTATTATGCCTGGGTTTATTTTCAAGAAAGGAAGAATTGGTGTGGTTTCAAAATCAGGAACCTTGACCTACGAAGCTGCCGACCAAGCAGTGAAAGCAGGCTTAGGAATTTCTACAGCAATAGGCATTGGTGGCGACCCAATTATTGGTACAACTACCAAAGAAGCCGTTGAATTGTTGATGAACGACCCTGAAACCGATGGTATTATCATGATTGGTGAAATTGGCGGAAGCCTTGAAGCCGAAGCTGCTAATTGGTTGAAAGATAATATGCGCAAACCAGTTGTTGGTTTCATTGCAGGTCAAACAGCGCCTCCGGGTCGCCGTATGGGTCATGCAGGAGCCATCATTGGTGGTGCTGATGATACTGCTGCTGCTAAAATGAAAATCATGGCTGAATGTGGTATACATGTAGTGGCTAGTCCTGCAGATATTGGCAAGACAATGGCTGCTGTGTTGAAAAAGTAAAACGTTAAAATTAAAAAATAAAAAGCCATTTCCGAAAGGGAGTGGCTTTATTTCATTAGTAACAATTAACTTGTTTTTGATCGTTTAAGATTTAGATTTTATCGCTTGTCAATCCCCTACCTTTGCCGCTATGCCTACAACTAATAATGCTACCGAGACTATCCTTTCAAAACTAAAGATTAAGGCACTGAATGAAATGCAGTTGGCTTCAATAGCTGCTTTTCAAGAAGAGAATAATATTTTACTCCTATCAGCTACGGGTTCGGGAAAGACATTAGCATTTTTATTGCCTTTGGTGAAAATATTGAACAAAGAAAACACCAATACGCAAGCACTTATCATAGTTCCTTCTCGGGAATTGGCTATGCAGATAGAAACTGTGTTTAAAAGCATGGGTACCGCCTTAAAAGTAACGTGTTGTTATGGCGGTCATTTAAGAGAAACGGAAGAAAACAACCTGATTCAGCCGCCTGCGCTGATAATTGGCACACCAGGACGGTTAGCAGATCATATTCGTAGAGGAAATATTACAGTAGATACAATTGAGACATTAGTGATTGATGAGTTTGATAAATCATTGGAGCTCGGTTTTCAGGAAGAAGTGTCGTTTGTCGTGGGGGCTTTGACGGGGCTGAACAAAACTGTATTGACATCTGCTACTAAAGCGGTGGAGATTCCTGCATTTATTAATACGGAGAACTTAGTTACTATTAATTTTCTACAAGATAATGTAGAAGACAATGCGCTTTCTATAAAAGTATTAAAGAGTGATGGCAAAGACAAACTAGAAACCTTGTTTCGATTGATTTGTATGTTGGGAAATAGGTCAACTATCATTTTTTGCAATCATCGTGAATCAGTGGAAAGGACGAGTAATTTCTTGAAAGAAAAGGATATCCTCAATGTATTTTATCACGGCGCGCTAGAACAACAAGAAAGAGAAACCGCTTTGTGTAAATATAGGAACGGCACTTCAAATATCTTAGTGACGACCGACCTTGCATCGAGGGGGCTTGACATTGCACATATTCGCTACATCATTCATTACCACTTGCCTTTGAGTGAAGATTCCTTCACACACAGAAATGGAAGGACAGCAAGAATGGATGCGAGTGGAACGGCTATTCTTATTCTTTCGCCGGAAGAAGAGCTGCCGGAGTATATTGATGCTGCAACTGAGCAAATTGTTTTACCCGAAACCAACACACTTCCTGAAAGACCAGAATGGACTACTTTCTTTATAGCTGCTGGAAAGAAAGATAAGGTGAACAAAGTGGATATAGTAGGATTCTTAACCAATGTAGGGCAACTAAAAAAGGAAGATATAGGGTTGATTGAGACAAAAGACTTTTTCTCTTTTGTTGCTGTGAGAAAAACAAAGGCTAATACCGCATTACATTTGATAGAAGACCAAAGGATTAAGAACAAGAAGGTGAAGATTGCTATAGCTAAATAGAGGATTGCTGATAGAATTACACTAAAGAATCAATCATCATGAGCAGCAGTAATTCTTCTTATAAAAGTGAATCAATCTCTTTTAGTCCAATTATTATCTACTCAATTTGCAAGTTGAAATTGTAGTTTGTTTCTACTCTTCCTTTAACAAACTCAGCCCAAACCGTTTAGCCATTAAACTGCTTAAACCAGTAGAAATAAGCACAATACTCAACGTGCTAATAGGCATCAAAATAGCAGCAATCACAGGGCTCATTTTCCCTTGCATAGAAATAGTAAGTCCCACACAATTGTACAAAATAGACACCACAAAACTGGTGTTAATAATATACTTACCTGCTTTGGCAAGACGCAATAATCCAGGGAGGTAATATAACCTTTTCGCATCGAGGATAGCATCGCAAGAAGGTGTAAAATTATTGACATCATCTGCCAGCGTGATGCCCACATTACTTTGTTGCAAAGCTCCTGCATCATTCAATCCATCGCCAACCATCATCACCTGTTGTTGGTTGTTTTGCAGTTGTTCGATGTACTGCAATTTGTCAATGGGTTTTTGTTCAAACAGTAAATGACTTTGCTGCGTAAATATTTCTTGTAAATGTTTTTTCTGACGGTCATTATCTCCTGAAATCAAAGACAATTCATATTGCGCACCAAGCTTAGGAATCACACTCGAAATTTCCTTTCTAAAATCAGGAACTATAGTAAAAGAAGTAACCATATCGCCTATTTGAACAAACACAGAAGCTTGTTCGGTATTACCAAAATCCAATCCTAGAAACGGAGCAGAACCAATCTTTACTATTATGCCATTCACATCTGCTACCACACCTTGCCCAGCATATTCTTTCCAATTTTTAGCTTCAAAAGCCTGACGATTACCAAGGTAAGTAGCAAGTGCTTTGCTATAAGGATGAGTACTCGATTTCACCACCGAAAACAACATGGACTTTTCCATTTCGTCTAATTGATGTCCTGTTGTTTGAAAGTTGCTACCCCCTTGCGTCAGTGTTCCTGTTTTATCAAAAACTATGTGGTTAATCTTGCCTATTTGCTCAATAATTGTAGCATCGCGCAAGAACAAACCATTGTTGCTAAAAATGCGCAAAAGGTTTCCGTTGGTATAAGTCACAGCAAGCAACAATGCACATGGACAAGCGATGATCAACATTGCTGATACACTTGGCAAAATCAAAGCAGGATTAGTTTTCCACCAATACAACGCAACAAGCGAACACAACCCAAGCAAGACATAAGTGAAGTAAATGCTCATTTTGTGAATGACACTTTCACGGTAATTGTTTTCAATTTTATCTTTTGTAAAAGCAAAATGGTTCCACAAAGAAGTGAGGTAACTTCCTGCAACAGGTTTCACAACTTGAATGGTAATTTGTTCGCCTACTTGTTTACCTCCTGCATAAAGAATAGAACCTTCTTTTATTTGCACAGGTTCACTTTCACCCGTTACAAAACTGTAGTCAATACTTGCATTTCCTTTCACCAACAAAGCATCAGCAGGAATAATTTCATCGTTGTGTAGCAATACAACATCCTTCTCTTTCAGGTCTTGAAGATTACGACTCACATTGCCTTGTTCAGTCATTACAGTTACTGCAATCGGGAAATAAGATTTATAATCACGATGAAATGAAATGGATTTGTACGTTCTTTCTTGCACTACCCTACCCACCAACATAAAAAACACAATACCACTCATGCTGTCTAAATAGCCGCCACCCGTACCCGATAGTATTTCGTACAAACTTCGTGCATAAGTAATGAACACCGCCAACACAATAGGCACATCTATGTTCAGCATTTTTTGTTTGATGCCTGCCCAAGCTGAGCTAAAAAATTCAGTAGCGCTATAAAAGAAGACAGGAATAGAAAGCAACAAATTGAGGTAGCGAAAAAGATTAGCGTATTGATGTTCGATACCAAGGTCAAATGAAAGATATTCCGGAAAACACATCATCATGATATTACCGAAACAAAAACCTGCAACACCAAGTTTGTAAACTCTTTGGCGATTAAAGCTTTTAAGTTTTTTCTCCGAATCGTCAAGACTGATATATGGTTCATAACCAATAGTAGCCAACAACTCAACGAGTTTTCTTAAAGTAATTTTCTCGCGTTGAAAATGAATGGTTACTTCCTTAGATGAAAAGTTTAAACGACTTTCAGAAATGCCTTCGTTGAGTTTGTTCATATGCTCCAACAACCACATGCAAGAGGCGCAATGAATACTTGGAATGTAAAGCGAAACAATTGCATTATTGCCATCAGTAAAAGTGTAAAGTGGCGCAGCAATTGAAGCCTCATCGAGGTAAGCAAACTTATCTTTTCGAATAGGTTTTATTTGAGCAAGCCCGGGGTGATTTTGTAGTTTATAATAATCGCACAATCCGCTTTCATCAAGGATTTCAAAAACCAATTTGCAACCTTCACAGCAGAAAACCTTTTCTTCAATGGCAATGTTTTGTGAAATGCAATGTGCTCCACAATGATAGCAATTGCATGAAATTGAAGTGCTTTGAATTGTAGTAATGATGTTGGATTGCTTTGAGTCTATTGTGGGTGTATCAGCTATTGGCATTCAATTGTTTTTGGACTTCTTTTACTTTAGGAATCAAAATTACTTCTTCAATGTAAAATAGTTCAGAAAGTGCAGTGTCAATAATCATCATTTCATTCCTAAGAATTTTGTAAGAAATGGATTGAATGGTTTCTAAATAAAGAGGTTTGGCTAATTGTTGAATTCTGAACAACAATTCTTTGATAGTTTCATGCGAGTCAATAATGAGTTTAAGTTGTTCTGATTGTTCAGAATTACATATACCGTTACAAGTTTTACAGCTATGACTTAGCGACGCTTTTTTAAGTAATTGATGAACGAAGGGTATAAAATCATCGCGGCGAATTTTCACTTGCAAGCTTATTTCGCCAAGTAATTTTTTGCACAAATCAAGAAACAAAATAGTTGATTGGTTAATTTTAGAAATCTCTACTTCGGACGCATGTATAGCAGCGTGACGACATAATTCGTCAATCACTTCATAATAATCTCTGTCTATTCTTCCAACCAATTCGAGAAGATCTTCTTTTTGGTAGGTTGAAAATAAAATACGCGCCATTTTTTACCTTTCGGTTTGCAACGAAGGTAGAAACACCTACAACTATAACAGATGATGTTATACTATGATAAACATGATTATTATCAGCAAATCAAATTGCTCATAGTTAAGCTAATCCATTTAATATTTCGACAGTTTGAGAATACCTTTGCTTAATGCTACATGAAATAAATATCCTCGCCATAGAATCTTCCTGCGATGAAACAAGTGCAGCTATCATCCAAAATGGGAATGTATTAAGCAATATTATAGCAACTCAAAAAGTACATGAACAATTTGGTGGTGTAGTTCCAGAAATGGCATCAAGAGCGCACATGCAAAATATTGTAGCCGTTGTTGATGTTGCTATTAAAAATGCAAGACTTAATAAATCTGACATTCATTTAGTAGCATTTACACAAGCTCCCGGCTTAATTGGTTCGCTAATAGTTGGAGCAAGCTTTGCCAAATCATTTGCCCAAGCAAGAAATATCCCATTGATTTCAGTACACCATATGCAAGCACATGTTTTAGCACATTTTATCGAAGACCCAAAACCAACATTTCCTTTCCTATGTTTAACCGTATCTGGTGGGCATTCACAAATTGTTTTAATCAAAGATTATCTACAAATGGAAGTACTTGGCGAAACAATTGATGATGCAGCTGGAGAGGCATTTGACAAAACAGCTAAAATGTTAGGATTGCCTTACCCAGGTGGACCACTTGTTGACAAATATGCCCAATCGGGAAACCCCAAAAAATTCCCTTTCCCTGTTTCTGAAATGAAAAATTATGATTTCAGCTTTAGTGGATTAAAAACAGCAATTCTATATTTTCTTCAAAAAGAAAAGCTAAAAGACCCTGACTTTATTAAAAATAATTTAAATGACATTTGTGCGTCTGTTCAATATACCATCATAAAGATTTTGATGAAAAAACTAGAAAAGGCTGCAGATTCTTATGGTATTACTCAGGTGGGTATAGCAGGTGGTGTTTCTGCCAATAGCTCATTAAGAAATGCACTGATTGAAATAGGCAAAAATAAAGATTGGCAAGTTTTCATTCCCAAATTCGAATATTGTACTGATAATGCTGCCATGATAGGCATTACAGCTTATTATAAATACTTGAAGGGAGAATTTACTGATTTATCTTCTGTTCCTACCGCAAGAGCAAGCTGGCATGAGTAATCATTTTTTTCAGTTCAAACAATTTAGGATTGAACAAGAATTCTGCGCCATGAAAGTTTCAACAGATGCTTGTATTCAGGGGGCATGGACGCCAATATTTCCTGAAGTAAAAAACGTATTGGATGTTGGAACTGGTACAGGTTTATTAGGTTTGATGTTGGCTCAAAGAAATGAACAATTATTAATAGATGCTATTGAAATAGACGAAGGTGCTTTTTTGCAAGCTGCAAGAAATTTCGAAGCATCATTATGGGAAAAACGACTTCAAATTTTTCAAGGTGATGCAAGAAGTTTTGAGCTACAAAGAAAATATGATCTCATTATTTGCAACCCTCCATTTTTTATCAATAGTATTTTAGGAACTAAACAGTCCAGAAACTATGCTAGACATCAACTAAGTTTAAATTTTGATGAATTGTTTTTGATTATTGAAAGGAATCTAATTGATAATGGTTATGCATCTGTAATGTTACCAATTAATGAATATCAGCTTTGGAAAGAATTGTTATTTTCAAAGAAATGGTGTGTTTTCAAAGAATTAAAAATAGTACCAGCAAAAAACAAAATAGAAAATAGAATTGTTAGTCTTTGTTGTAGAATTTCAAAAAATATTGTTGAAGAAGAAACTCTTTATATTAGAGATGAGAATAACCAATATTCAATTGAATATTCAAAGCTGCTTTCCCCATTTTACTTATAAAAAAAGAGGTTTCAGTATATAAACTGAAACCTCTAAATCTTTATTATTTTATGATTACCTTATAAGTGTAACCTCACCTTTTTCTTCATAATAATTCCCATCTGCACACTTATACTTAGTGTAATAATGATAGGTATCCATATCTTGAGGAACACCATTACAAGTTCCGTCCCATCCGATTTTATCATTTGCAGAATCAAAAACAATTTGTCCCCAACGATTGAAAATTCGGAATACAGAAATATTCAGAGTACCACCTTTTTTAATCATTCTAAAGACATCATTTTTGCCATCGCCATTTGGAGTAAAAGCATTTGGAAAAACTACTTTACAACATGGCTGTGCGTCTACATACAAACTGTCTTTCCCTTTACAATTAAACTCACTAGTAATTGTTAGATAAATCCAACTTGGCTTATCAACTACAGCCCATTCACGATATGTATGTTCAGCTCTGAAAAAGTTCTCTGGTTGCCATCTATATGTAGCATTTGGGTAATCAATAGCTTCAAGCAAAATGGAATCTCCCGCACAAATTGATACGTTATTGACGTTATTAATATGTGCATCAGGATTAGGATGAATCATTATAGTATCGTGAACAGGTCTAGAGTCACAATCATTATCAGTTGCTACAACAGTAATTATTTTTTGACCAGAGTTTGTCCATACTAATCCATATGGACCTGTAGGTGTCACACCATAAGCTTGTGAACCATTATCGAAATTCCAATTGTAACTATCAATTGATGTGGAAGACCAACCAACTGCAAGATTGACTATATCACCAATACAAGCGTCAGGCTGCATGTCTAAAGTTAATTGTGGTAAAGCCCTTACATCTATATCTAAGAATGTAGCAGGTCCTTTACATCCTCCGTTATCAACTTGAAGATGTACTCTTCTTGAACCAGCTGAATCAAATCTTACAATCAAAGGTCCTTGACCAGAACCAGAAGATACAAATGCGCCTGTAGGTAATGACCAAATGTAATCAGCTGTGTTGGTAGCATTTCCAAAGTAAGTAATAGAAATAGTATCGTATTGACAAACGTAAGGTCTTGAAATTGCAATGATAGCATTAGGAATATAGTTGACATTAATGGTTACTGGCACTCTATTACTTTCACAACCTGCAATGGTTTGGGTTACAAACCATGTAAAAACACCTTGTGCATTAGTCCCAGGCGTAGGTGTTAATGGAGTACCTAATCCACCTGTAGAAACAGGATACCATTTAACATTGATACCAGTTGCATGAAGTTGATCAGGAACATCGCCTTGACAATATACAACAGGTGAGACAACAGATGGTGGTGCAGGTTTTGGCGCTACTGTCAATGAAACAGGTTTTCTTGGTCCTTCACAACCGTTTACTTTCTGAGAAACATAATAAGTTGCTGTTCCAAGAACCGAAGTATTTACTATTGGTGTAGTTAAACTACCAATTGTTGCAGTTGGAGAAGCATACCACGTTAACCCAGCACCATAGATAGGTATTGAATCGAAAGGTGCACCCATACAAAATACAATATTTGAATTCACAATTGGCATTGGAGGTGTCTGAGTAATTGCAATTGTTACATCTCCAGCTCCTGAAGTATCCGGAGTGCCACCTGCACATGGGAAAGTTATAACATACAGTTTATAGATACCTGCATTTCCAAATGGAGCTATACCTGCTTGCACATTATTAAGATGAATAGACGTTGAGTCATAAATAAAGTTACCATTAGGTTTCTGCCACAAAAACTTATAATTGGCACTAACACCTGGTGCTGAAGCATTTAACACAACATTGTCACCTGAGCAAAACGCTCCTATATGGGTAGTTGAGTTTATACCAGGACCTGAGATAGTAGGTGCATAAAGAATTTTAGTTGCATAATCTTCTGTTTCACCCCAGGTATAAGGTGCACAAGGATCTATACTCGAAGGAGTGATTGTTTCAACATTTACAATACGAATTCTTCCAATTCCTGGATTTGCAGACATTGGCACCTGAAATACTCCAGATTCTGTATGTGGTCCGGCTTGAGATGCTGGTGAAACATAAACCAATTCTCCTCCATTAGGCGTATTGTAATTAATCATAGTTGGATCAAAGACTCCATCTTGATTAAAGTCTATAAAAATCTTCACGGCATTATTGTAATTTCCACCGCACGTGCCAATCTCAACAGAAAAAGGATAATAACCACCTTTATTGAGGACTACGGCTGGAAGTGATGTAGTATAATTTGAATACTTATTGAGAATACTACCTGGTCCGCCAGTTGAAGTACAAGTTGAACTATTGTTTAATTGAGTGCCTACTGTTACGTTTAATATTTCTTCATCGGCAGTTGAGGAAGCAGCAGAAGTACAATAACAAGGTGCTACAGAAGAGATAAGAATTGGGGCTGCTGTATCAGTTTGCCCAGTAGTAAGACACTTTATGTACATACGATACTGAGTAGGAACTGTTTGAGAAAGAATTGTTTTTGAATAGCCTGTATCATTTGGAATATCCACCCAACTTCCGCCACAAACAATTTTCTGTTGCCATTGAATATGCATGTTTCCTGCAAGAGTAATTCCATTAGGTGAAATAATTGTGGGACAATTATTAGATACATAAAGATTACCCGCTGTAGGAGCACCGCTACATGGAGTAAGAGGAATTACTACAAAATTATAATCTTCAACTTCTCCAAAAGTATGATTAGAACATGATGTAAAAGTAGTAGTTGCATATACACATCTAACTCTTAGTCGGGTATTGCCTGGCAAAGCTGTTGCTGGTATAGCAAAGCTGCCGCTTGCCGTTCCTCCTGCTGGGATAGTTGCTGCTGAAGCATAAACTTCTTCAGTTGGATCAAATGCGTTATTATGATCAAAGTCAACCCATATTTTATATCCTTCAGGCCAATTAGGTGTATTTGCCAATGAAAAACTTACTGTTGTACCTGCCATCTGAGTATGAGTCTGGGTAGAATAAAAAGTATAACCCGCAGCACATGCACAACTACAACCAGTATTACTAGTGCTTATATTGGTTGAACCACCAGAGGTAGAAAAAGAGTTGATGAAATCGTTGTCAGTACAACCATATGTTGTATATAATCCGGTTGTGCAATATTGAGCAGCGGCTCGATGGTTAATACCCAATAAAACTAAAACCGTCATTAAACCGGTAAATAATTTCTTCATAATCAGTGTATGAGTTTGTGGCAATTTAAAGAGATTTTTTCAAGAATTCCTTTTCTTCATTCAAATCTTTTTTTTCGAAGAGAAAACGAACCTTTTATAAAGACGCTTCGACAGAAAAAATGGTTGGTTTTTAGTGAAAAATGATAATTATCACAGAGATATTTTACATTGTTGTAGAACATTTACTATTTTTCACCCCTTATGAGTACAAAAAACCGTCCACCAGTTTATTACAGCGAATATCTTCAGTTAGATAAAATCCTCAACGCGCAATTACCAGAAAGTTCTAAAGAAGGTATTCGTGCCGATGACGAAATGTTGTTCATCATTATTCATCAAAGCTATGAATTGTGGTTCAAGCAAATTTTACATGAGTTGACAATTGTTCGTGAAATCTTCAAGCAACCCAATATTCCCAATAATTCTCCAGGTGTCTACAACTCATTACATCGTTTGAAACGCATTTGTAAAATACTTGAAGTTGCTGTTCAACAAATGGGTATTATGGAAACGATGACTCCTTTGGATTTCTTAGACTTTCGTGATTTACTTCGTCCAGCTTCTGGTTTTCAAAGCATTCAGTTCAAACTAATTGAAGCTACCCTGGGGCTTGCTTTTGATAAACGCCATGGTAAAAGCTATTACACTTCTCAACTTAATGAAAAAGATGTAGATCTTGTGAAAGATGCTGAAAAAGAAGTTTCTCTATTAGTGCTAGTCAACAAATGGTTAGAAAGAATGCCATTTATCAAAGACAATTCTTACTGGAATGAAGGAAAATTAAATGAGGGTTTTTGGGAAAAATATCGTGAAGTTTATAAAAACAGTTTGCAAGATGGTGAAATGGTAAACCTTCAAGTGTTCGATAACATTTTCATAAATGAAGGTGATTATCCTAATGAAAGAACATTTAGCCAAGACGCAAGCAAAAATGCTTTGTTCATTATGCTTTATCGTGATTTTCCCTTGTTGCATTTACCTTTTGAATTATTAAGCATTCTTCTGGAAATAGACCAACTAATGTCAATGTGGAGACACCGACATATTCATTTGGTTCAAAGAACTATTGGCAAGAGAATTGGAACTGGTGGAAGCACTGGTGCGGATTATTTAAGAGCAGCTGCTGATAGTCATTATGTATTTAAAGAACTTTCTGAATTGACGTCATTTCTTTTGCCAAGGAATATGCTTCCTACATTGCCTGAAGCGCTAATGAAAGACCTAAATTATTATAAGTAAAATAAAAAGAAACGCTCCAAAATTTTGGAGCGTTTCTTTTTATTTTTTTGTAGTTTTTACTTTTGCCTTTTCTGCTTTTTTTTCAGTCATTTTTTGATTGTATTCAACCGCAGCATCTTCTTTCTTATTCTTCTTCCATTCAAGCATTTGTTTGAATTGTTCTGGAGTCAAAATTCTTTTCAACTCTTCATCCTTTGCATTTCTAATGGCATTGATTCTTTCCGAAGATTTACCATCAACATTCTTTGCTTCCTGAATTTCGTTATAACTTCTCATGTTCAAATCAAACACTTGACGATATTGATCTTCATTGAGATTAATGGCGCGTTGCATTTCACGAGCAAGTCTCTCTGCATATTGAACTGGGTCAACCTTATCAGTTTTAGGAGCTTGTTTTGTATTTTGTGCAATTGATAAAAAAGGAATGCCTGCAAATAATGCAATGGCGAAGATGATTATTTTCATAATTTTTTTTATTTGAGCCCTAAAGTAAAAAGGTTCAGTATAAGAATCGCAAAAAAGAAATGTTAAGTATTTACTTGATCATGTATTTATAAACCATTCCCGATACATCATTAAGAATATGCGGCAGGTTATTAATATCAGCACCACGAGTCATTACAGTTAGTAAATAAGGTTTATTGCTAATGTAGAAAATACCAGACTCATGAAGTTCATGAAGTTTAGTTGTTCCTCCTTCTCCAAATTTATGAGCGACAATTAAGTCTTTAGGAACAGCGCTTAAAAATCCATCCTTATAGTCACTTTTAGATAGTAGCGACAATGCATAATCTGACATGTCTTTACTGATGTAAGAAGCATTAAAAAGCACTTTTAGAAATTCAGAGTAGTCTTTGGTAGAAATTTGATAAAAACGGTCAGAAACATTTGGTTCTGGAATATTGATATCAACAAACATTTGCTTGAAAATAGCAACATCCATTCTTTCATTTAATAGGTGTGTTGCATTATTATCCGAATAAACAATCATGAATGTAAGTAGATCTTTAATTGAATATTCTTTACCGGGTGTAATACTTTGGCTATTAAAAGTTTGGTCAGGAATGTAACTATCATCTGGCATGTACTTTATTCTCTTATTTAATAGCTCAGGATTTTTATCTGCCATTTTCAAATAAGTCATCATCACTGGCACTTTCATTAAGGAACCAGGGTTGAATTTTTCATTGCTATTGTAGCTTGTCCATTCTCCATTTTGAAAAATACGAAGATATACAGATGCAGAATTGATGACTCCAGATGATTTGAGTTGTTCTAGTTTATTGGAAATCTCAGATTTAATGTCGCTTAAGTTTTTGCTTTCACATTCACCTTCTGCAAAAAGTAATGGGCGTGTAAATTGATACCCTTTTAACCTATAGGAATGATGTTCGCAATCCTCACTAACTAAATAAGTTTCTTGCTTTGAAGCCAATGAAGATTCTGTTTCTTTTTTATTGAAAGTAGAATAAGCAATAGAGGCAGTTACGCCTGCAGCAAATGCAACAATCGCTATATACAATGGGATTTTTTTGTTGGTCATAATAACCAATTTTATTGTGGGTTTTTGCGAAAATAATTAACTAACTAGACTATACAATTTCTAAATAGCTAAAAAGGACATTATTAGAGATAAAACAGTCCTTTTTAGCTACGATAATGTAAATTTATTCAACAATAATTTTTTCTGCTTTTACAATTTGACCTTCTAACCTTACTAAAATATAATAAACGCCTTTTGAGACACTAATTTCTTTTTCAATAGCGTTTGTACCCTTCATCAATTTACCAGAATAAAACGCATTTACTTTTTCACCTAATACAGAATAAATGGAAATATCAGAATTTGCATCTCTTGACAATTCAATATTTAAGTGAATTGTATTTTTTGTTGGATTAGGGAAAATAGTTAATCCGCCTACAATATTTTCTTGAGTTCCAATAGAAGTTGGTTTTCTTCTTAGTAGTAAAGTAAAGTCTTTCATCACTTGACCATCGCCAATTCTAAACACACAGATTTCATCACGACTAAAACCAGCAGGCGGTGTCCAAGTTAATGTTCCAACCATATTCATACCTGTTCCAGTGGTTGTAAATGTTGCTGGATTAGTCAAAGAAAACACAGGACTAAATGCTTGAAAAGTGAGGTTGGTATTATTGTCAACATCACTTCCCTTAAGAGAAAAGCTCATTTGCTGTCCAGGGTTGTAATAGTAATAATAGTAATGCTCAGTAGTATTGGTTAAATATGGAGTAATAGATTGGTACATCGGTGAGCTATTCGATCCAGCTGGAACAATCACATATTGCATATCGCGTATAATTTTTCCGCTAGCTACACCGTTTTTATATTCTGTTACTTCAAAAGATTGAACATAATTGCCTAATGTATCTGGTGTCCATGTAATTTCTCCAGTTATAGGGTTGATGTTAAACGGACCCAATGGATCTGCTGCAGGGGCTGTGAAACCAGCAACTGGTACTAAGACCCCACTTCCAGCCATAACTCCTCCTATTGGAATATTCAAACCCCATGTAATAGAATCTCCATCTGGGTCAAATGGAAGTGGGTTATATGAAGCAGGCTGATTTATTGGAAAATGAGCAACTGGCATTGCCATAAAATCAGGAGTACTGTTATTCGCACTATCAACAAGTAAATCTGTGTAAAGAATCATAGACTCATTCAAAGGTGTACTCATATTTAAGATTGCTCCATTACGACAACAAGTTTCATTGGTTATATGATAGGCTCCTGGAGTAAGGCTAATGGTATCAGTATAAACTCCTACTTCAACCCCATAAGGAAAATTGGGTAAAAGCAACTGACTCAAGGCTGTATCTAATGGAACCACATTTGAAGCAAACAAAGTGTATGTACCGAGTGAGTCATAGTAAATATTGAAAGTTGTAGTAGTGTACATCGGCACTCCCAATGTATCTCTATAATGAGTTAGTTTTAAGACATATTTCCCCGATGTAGAGTCATATAGAGCAATAATTTCACCGCCCATTAAGTGAGTAGCAAAAACATTAAAACTGCCAAAAATTAGCAAAGCAATAAGTAATACACGTTTCATTTTCCTTTTTTTTGAGGTTGATTGATAGACAGAAAAACTAAAGAATTGGTTGGTATTTTCTATAATTATGAACAGTAAACAAAAAACTAAAACTGGAATAACAATTGGCAAGTTAAAGATAAGTCCTATAAATTTGCGTTCTAAAAAAATCAAAAAAATGTATCCATACGAAATTGTAGCACCCATGAAGGCAGAAATGACACAGGGTGGATTTAATGAATTACTTGATTCCATTCAAGTAGATGAAACAATGAAGAAATCGGGAACCACATTATTATTCATCAATTCTGTTTGTGGTTGCTCTGCTGGAACAGCACGCCCTGGTGTTTTAATGGCTGTTAGTCAATCTACAAAAAAACCTACCCAACTAGTAACAAGTTTTGCAGGCTTTGATGTAGATGCTGTAAAACAAGCAAGAAATTACTTGATACCTTATCCACCAAGTAGTCCATGTATTGCATTATTGAAAGATGGAAAATTAGTTCACATGATTGAACGTCACATGATTGAAGGACGTCCAGCTCAAATGATTGCAGCAAACCTCATTCAGGCATTCGAACAATATTGTTAATACTAAAGCGCCCTCAATAATGCGGCTTTAGTCTTCCCTTTTTCTTTATTTGAATCTCTACTGGGTAAAATCTCGTCCTTGGCAAACCAAATTCTTTCCTAAGAATTTGGTTTGGAAAATGCCTATAGAATCACCTCATAGCGTTTATCTCACTTTCGACGATGGTCCTCATAAAACAGTTACACCTTTCGTACTGGATTGCTTAAAACAATTTGATGCAAAAGCCACATTCTTTTGCATTGGAAAGAATGTAGTTGAACAACAAGAACTTTATCAAAGAATAATCACCGAAGGACATGCCGTTGGCAATCATACTCACAATCATCTCAACGGTTGGAAAACAAAAAACGAATCCTATTTCCAAAATATTTGCAAGGCAGCATCCATAATACCTTCTACAATTTTTCGACCACCTTATGGAAAATTGAAAATTTCACAAGCGAGAAAACTCAGCACAATGATGCCCCAACCTTTTCAAATTTATATGTGGGATGTGCTAAGTGGCGATTTTGATAAAAACCTCTCACCTGATGACTGTTTGAAAAATGTTTTGGAAAATATTGAACCAGGCTCCATTGTAGTTTTTCATGACAGTGAAAAAGCATTTCCAAGAATGAGTTATGCATTGCCTAAAGTATTGCAATTTTGTAAACAAAAAGGATGGCAAATTAAAGCATTACCACAATGAACCTGATTGATACACATACACATTTATACGACGAATCATTAGATTCTGATAGGGACGAAATGATTCAACGTTCTATTGATGTTGGCGTTACAAAAATGTATATGCCCAATTGTGACAGCACTACTATTAATGGCATGTTGGCAATTGAAGAAAAATGGAAGAATAATTGCTTTTCCATGATCGGGCTTCATCCTTGCTATGTAAAAGAAAATGTAGAAGAAGAACTACTTATTGTTGAAGGTTGGTTAGCCAAAAGAAAATTCTGGGGAGTTGGTGAAATTGGTTTAGATAAATATTGGGATGTGACATTTTGGGAACAACAAAAAATGGCTTTTCGTCATCAAATTGATTTGGCTTTGAAATACGATTTACCCATTATCATACATAGCCGAGAAGCCAACCAGGATTGCATAAACATAGTAAAAGAGAAACAGAACGGCAACCTCAATGGAATATTTCATTGCTACAGTGGAAGCTATGAACAGGCAAATGAAATAATTGCTCTTGGTTTTTATCTTGGAATAGGAGGTGTCATTACTTTCAAAAACACAAAACTCACTGAAACAATCGCAAAATTAGGTTTAGATAATATAGTTCTCGAAACTGATGCTCCTTATCTAGCTCCAGCACCATTTCGTGGTAAAAGAAATGAAAGTAGTTACACAACCTTTGTGGCTCAAAAAATTGCTGATGTATTGCAAATGCCATTGGAAAAAGTGGTGAAAAAAACAACTGAAAATGCTCAAAAAGTTTTTGGGTGAGAAGAGGGTTTTATCCTTACTTTTGCCCCCTTCAATCGGAGAGATGCTCGAGTGGTTGAAGAGGCACGCCTGGAAAGTGTGTATACCTCCAAAGGGTATCAAGGGTTCGAATCCCTTTCTCTCCGCCTTCACTTGCTATAGCTTCAGCATATGCAGGTAGTTGAACAATTTAATAATCAACTTGTTCAATCAAAAAAAAAGCGGACTTCTTAAGATGAAATCCGCTTTTTTTTTTAAATAATAAGCTTTGCCTTAGAAAATAGCCTATTCAAATCTATTTCTGCATTTGGTTCCCTTCTTTATCTAACTCCACCATTTCAATGCCAAGGCGGGAAAGTTTTTCCCAACATTTTGCTTTATCGCCCACTAAAAGAATATTCATTTTGCTAACATCGGGAGCATATCTTTTTGCATAAAGATTAATGTCGCTAACTGTGAGTTTTGCCAAAATATCGTTTTGCATTTTGGTGTAGTTTCCGTTCAAATTATAATCAAGTAACCGACCAAGGAATCCTGCTTTCTGCATTGCAGCTTCATATTTGCGTGCATCGCTTTGCCCTAAAGACAATTGTGTAAATTTCAGTTCATCTGCTTTAATACCGCCATCATGATAGTCTTTCAAGATGCTCAAAATATCTACCAAGGCACTGTCGGTTGCATCAGCTTTGATGCCAGCGCTAAATGTATATGAGCCCGTGTATTTATCGCCATCAAAACTGCCACGTGCACCATAAGTCCATCCTTTGTCTTCACGAAGGTCAAGATTTAGCCGACTGTTGAACGCACCTCCCAAAGGATAATTCATCACCGTAGTTTTAAAATAATCGTCCATAGCATCATACTTTAAGTTGGTAACATTGCCTATACGAAACTCAGTTTGTGCGGCTTTGGCTACATCAATAAAATAGATTTTAGTGCTCTTGATTTCTGAATTATTGGGAATGGTTGGCAATACAACATTTTTCGAAGGAAGCTCACTTAGAAAACCAAGTCCTGAAACAATTTCTTTTTGATCTACATCACCCACCACAATCAGTTGTGCATCTTTGCGAGAGATGTTGTTGAGGTAATAAGTTTCAATGTCTTTTATGGAAACTGCATTGATTGTTTTTTCGTTGCCAGAACCAATAAAACCAAGCACATTATCTGCTCCATAAAGCAACTTAGGGTAGACGGTAGATGCCACATAATTAGGGCGATTCATGCTATTCTTAATGCTTTCAATGGAACGCTTTTTAATTCTATCAAGCGCTTGTTCCGTAAACTTAGGTGCAAGCAAACGTTCATGCAACAAGGAAAGAGTAGGCTTCAAATTTTTCTTCAAACATTGAACACTAACTACAATTGCATCATCACCTGCACGCACATCAATACTGCTGCCTAGCTTATCAAGTTCATCCGAAAATTGTTCAGCGGTTAAGTTCTTTGTGTCTTCGTCCATCATATCTGAAAACAAAGAAGCAAGCCCCATTTTATCAGGATTATTAGCGTCCAATAATCTTCCACCTTTAAGTTTTAAAAGTAAAGTCACTACGGGAATTTCATCAGATTTGGCACCAATAGCGCTGATGTCGCCTGCAATTGTTTCTTTCCAAAAAGCAGGAACCGTCACGACAGGATTGGCACCCGCAGCAGGTTCTTTACTTCTATCAAAATTGTCTTTTGCTTTCACATACTTCAAACCATTGTAACCATAATCAGGCGCTTTATAATCAGTTGTTGAAACAGCATAATTGTCGGTTGCAGCAAGATTATCATCATTACCTTTGGTCAACACGCTCAATATCACCGCAGCCTTTCCTTTGATGTAATTGTTGTAAGCATTCATAACATCTTGCTTGGTTAAAGATGTATAGCGGCTTAAATCTTTTCGGATGAAATTGGCATCGCCTGTAAAGGTTTGATAGGCTGCAAGTCGAGATACTTTACCCGAAACACTTTCTAAACCATTGATCATAGAGGCTTCTTGTTGTGAACGGAATTTGAGGATGTCTTCATCCTTTACACCGCGTTTTTCAAATTCTACTAAAGATTCGCGAAGCATCTTTTCCATGTCAGCTAATTTCTGTCCAGGAAATGGTGTAACGCTCAACACAAATTCACCAGAAAGTTCTGTAGTTGAATTATAAGCATTGGCATTTACTGCCTTTTGACTCTTCACAAAATTTTTATAGACAATAGAATTTTTACCTTGACCTAAAATCTCAGCCAAACAATCTAATGCAGGCTCATCTTTGCTATTCATTGCAGGAACAGGATATACCATGCGCAACTGCGGAAGTTTTGCATAGCCATCTTTCATAGAAACGTAACGGTCTTTCTCCACAACTGGAATTGAAGGCTTCATTACGTTCACTTTGGGACACTGAGGTATTGATCCAAAATATTTTTCAGCAAGCTTTATTACATCGGCTGCTTTTACATCTCCACCAACTGTTAGCACCGCATTATTGGGTCCATACCAGCGAAGGAAAAAGTTCTTAAGATCTTCTACATTTACACGATTGAGGTCTTCAACATATCCAATCGTCAGCCAAGAATACGGATGACCATAAGGATATAAATTCTTAGCTGACACTTCACTTACTAAACCATAAGGAACGTTATCATAACGCTGACCACGTTCGTTTTTCACTGTGGCGCGTTGCACTTCAAACTTCTGTTGCGTTACAGCATCTAGCAAAAAACCCATACGGTCGGCTTCCAACCAAAGCATTTTCTCTAACTGATTGCTAGGAACTGTTTCGAAATAATTGGTGCGGTCTCGGTTAGTAGAACCATTGAGTGTTCCGCCGGCTTCGGTAATTATTTTAAAATGCTGTTCGTCTGCTACATTATCCGAGCCTTGAAACATCATGTGCTCGAAGAAATGCGCAAAGCCCGATTTACCAATTTCTTCACGTGCAGAACCTACATGGTAAGTAACATCAACATGCACAATTGGGTCGGAATGGTCTTCATGAACAATCACCAAAAGTCCGTTAGGCAATTGGTATTTTTCATAAGGAATGATAAGCTCATTGCCTTTCTTCACCACTTTTTCTACCAATCTAGCCTGAGCAAAAGAATAAGATAAACTAAAAGCAGATAGCGCAATGCTGAGTAAAATGCGTTTCATGAAACTGAATTATTTTTTTAGGAAAAAGTAAAAATAGTGGTTTGCATTAGAAATCTAACAGACCAAAACTGTTATTTATAATTCATCACAAAACCCACGGTAATGCCATTAGCGGTTGGAATAGTTTTCAAACGCATGGAAATGTCAGGACTAACTTCAAAGTTTTTTAAGTGGGCAAAAACAATAGCATCTAATACTTGAAGTGTATAACCAACACCTGTTGCCAAAATAGTAAGGTCTAAATATTTCTTGTAACCATCTTGCAATTGTTTCAAAGCAGCTTGAGAATAAATGCCTGTAAATTCATGGGTCTTGCCTTCTAGCGAGGCAATATAAGCCTTGCGATAAGTTTGGTATTTATTGGTGTTGAACTGAATGAAATAAACCGCCGTTGCTGCACCTCCATATATCAAACCCAACTTCCAATATTGCTTATTGTAAATCTGACCGGCTCCCGGAAGTATTGCCGAATACAATCCTGCTTTCTTGGGATTTGGGAAAGCCATAGAATCGGGCAAAGATTGAGTTTTACCTTTTAAGAAAAAGAAACAAGTGATGACGAGTAAAACGGCTTTCAATAGGAAGGGAAATTTGATCCAAAAATAGGCAAAAGAAAAAGGGTAACGCTTGTTTTTTCGAAGTGCATTGATATTGGTTTAGCATTAATCAATTGGCAATATTGATTACTCTAATTTTAAAGTTATCGAAAAGATTTTTTCACTCTTGGCTGCGTCAAACATTTTACTACATTTGCACCCTCAAAAGATGCGCGGAGGTGGCGAAACTGGTAGACGCACTACTTTGAGGTGGTAGCGCCCGAAAGGGTGTGGGAGTTCGAATCTCCTCTTCCGCACAAAAGCGAAATCAGTAATGGTTTCGCTTTTTTATTCACCATAAGCATAGTCGCCTAAATACTCATAAGAAGGTGTTAGCTTACCATTTTTACAAATAGTAGCACGCATTATGATGTCGCTTTTTTCAATCTTTATCAACTCAGGCAAAATATATTTCTCCAAATGATTTCCAAAGTGCATAGAGGCGTCTCTTGGTAGTTCGTTTGGAAGGTTATCAACTGCCATTACATCTACTACATTGTATGTATTTTGAAATGGTATGGTTTTATCAAATGTTTTTTTATCAATGCCATAAACAGGGGCAGCTATTTTTGATGCTTCAATATTTATTGGCACAGAACCATTTACATCGCATGTTATATCTGCAATAACACTTATTTTGAAATTGGTTTGTTGAATGTCTTCTCTTTCGAAAAGTCGAGCAATGTTTATGTCCCAATAAATCCCATTCATCAAAATATCTGTGACTGACAAGTAATGATTAAACAAGCAACGATATTCATGTGGATTTTTGTGAAAGTCTTCTCGTGAGTAAGTGCCATTGTCTTTTCTCGTATAAAGACTTGTGCCTTTTAAATGTGTATAAACTGGATAGTCAAATTGATTGTTTCGAAAATCTTCAGGCTCTATATAATCAATATCCAATCTTGTCATTACATCAATAATACCACTTGCAACTTTTCCTGAACCTGTTACTGCAATTTTGAAATTAGGTAAACTGATAGAATGATACTGTTCCAACATTTCATGCATATCCTTACATTGATGAGCTGCTTTTAGATTGAACAATTCATGTTTTTTCCCAAAAGACATAATGCCATTATGAGCACCTACGACACCAGCGAATAAGCCAAAACCAAGAATACGTTGACCATCGGCATGTGTAAGACATTCATAATCCACCATGCAAATCTTTTTTTGAATCATTGCCCGCATTAATTTTTGATTGTAAGGCTGTTTCTTTTTGGTGTGACTGAAAAAAAAATAGGTTTTGCCTTCAATTAATTTATCAACAGGAACTTCTTTTATTCCAATCAATATATCGCAATGAGAAAGATCTTCGCTCATATCAATTCCTGCAACTTTATAAGCATCATCGCTAAAACAACGATTGGAAGAAGGTTCTACAGTAAATTTAATATTCGGATACTTGCTTTGGATTGATTGACATTGATCGGGTGAAAAAGCGACTCTAGTGTCAGGAGGGGTTTTATATTCTCTGATTAAACCTATTTGGAGCATAACAAGGGATAAATTTTGCGCGCAAAGATAATGTGCCCAACTTTGCTATTCATGAATAATTACTTTGAACTATTCTCAATAAAAGAAAGTTTTACGCAAGATGCAGCATTGGTAAAAAAGAAATTCTATGAACTCAGTCGTCAGTTTCATCCCGACAGGTTTGTAAGTGGTGGCACTAAAGCAATAGAAGAAGCTGAAAAAATGAGTGCGCATATCAATCTTGCTTTTCAAACGCTTAAAGATGAAGACGCCTTGATGTCTTACCTTTTAAAGTTGCGCGGTGTTTTGGAAGCAGAGGAAAAATTCAATTTGTCTCCTTCTTTTTTAATGGAAATGATGGACTTGAATGAAGCTGTAAGTGAAGCAGAAATGAGTGATGATAAAGCACAAAAACAAATTGCAAATGCTTGTTTGCAACAACATTTTTCTTCAATCAAAAAAGAAATGCAGCCAATCATAGATGCCTATGAGAAAGGCGATCATTCCAAAGGAAATCTGTTGCTTCTAAAAGAATTTTTTTTCCAAAAGAAATACTTGTTGCGAGTTCAGGAAAGAATTATTAAGTTTGCGCTCCCATAAGCAAAAAAGACGCTTATCTACTATTGCCCAGATGGCGGAATTGGTAGACGCGCTAGACTCAAAATCTGGTTTTCGAAAGGGAGTGCAGGTTCGATTCCTGTTCTGGGCACTACGATAAAACCCCTGTAATGAAATCATTATCAGGGGTTTTTGTTTTTTTCATTATACAGACATTTTCCATTAGTCAGTTTACAATAAAAAAACCGTCCCCTAATGGAAACGGTTTCTTTTACTAAAAGACTTTGAAACTAACTTTCTGTTTGAACTTCTACAGTTTCTTCATTTGTTTCGTCTTCATTATCATCATCCTGTTCACCAATACGTGCAATTGCTGCAATTTCATCGCCACCATCAAGGTTAATGAGTTTCACACCTTGCGTAGCACGACTTGTTTCGCGAATGGCTTCCACTTTCATGCGAATAGTGATTCCCGATTTGCAAGTAATCATCAAATCGTCTTTCACATCTACAGAAAGCAAACCAACAAGCGCACCTGTCTTTTCTGTGATGTTGATGGTTCTAACGCCTTTTCCTCCACGATTAGTAATGCGATAAGCTAGTTGGTATTTGCAAAGGTTGCCATTTTCATCTTCTAACTCTATTAGATTCGACATTTCATCAGGATTTTCGCCTTCTTCAATTTCGGAGATAACTGGTGTTCGCTTACCCAAACCTTTTTCTGAAACAACGAGCACTTGCTTTTGTTTCATCTCGTTTTTGGCTACGCAAATCATACCTATCACTTCATCTTTTTGCTCATCGAGTTCAATGCCATATACGCCAATAGCTCCACGACCTGTAGTGCGCACTTTACTTTCAGGGAAAGTTATTGCACGACCCGATTTTACTGCCATCATAACATAAGCAGTTCCATCAGTCAAGGATACATCAAGTAATTGATCGCCTTCTTGAATACTAATGGCTATGATGCCATTTTGACGAGGACGACTAAAATCTTCTAATAAAGTTTTCTTTATGATGCCCATCTTGGTGCAAAGAATTACGTTATGATTTTGAACATAATCCTTGTCTTCCAATTTAGGAACATCTATTACCGTTCTTATCTTATCATCTTGAGGTAGTTGAATAAGATTTTGGATAGCACGTCCTTTTGCATTTCTATCTGTCTCTGGAATTTCATACACTTTCATCCAAAAACATCTTCCTTTTTCGGTGAAGAATAATAAGGTATGGTGAGTAGAAGCCACAAACAAATGCTCGATATAATCTTCTACACGGGTTTTTCCACCCATAGCACCACGACCACCACGGCGTTGTGCACGATACTCAGTTACAGAAGTACGTTTGATGTAACCAAGATGTGAAACAGTAATTACTACATCTTCATCTTCAATTAGGTCTTCAATGCGCATTTCATTGGCGAGGTATTGAATCTCTGATTTACGCTCATCACCAAACTTTTTCTTTACTTCTTGCAATTCTTCTTTGATGATATCGAAACGCATGCTTTCATTACCCAAAATTTCTTGAAGGCGACCAATAAGGCGCATCAACTCAGCATGTTCATCGCGGATTTTATCACGCTCCATGCCTGTAAGTCTTTGCAAACGAAGTTCAAGAACTGCTTTTGCCTGAATTTCAGACATCGCAAACTGTTCTATCAAACCTGCCTTAGCAATATCAGGGTTTGACGAACTTCTGATTAAACTGATTACCGCATCAAGATGATCTAAAGCAATAAGATAACCTTCTAAAATATGCGCGCGTTTCTCTGCTTCTCTTAGTTCATATTGTGTGCGGCGAACCACTACTTCATGACGGAAATCTATAAAGACAGTAATTAAGTCTTTTAGATTTAAAGTACGCGGACGACCTTTTACAATGGCTACATTGTTGATACCATAAGACGTTTGGAGTTCGCTGTATTTATACAATTGGTTAATTACCACTTGCGCTACTGCATCACGACGAATTTCTACAACTATTCGAGTGCCATCTTTATTCGATTCGTTGGCTACGTTGGTAATGCCTTCAATTACTTTATTGTTTACCAAATGACCAATCTTCTCGGTCAATGCATCTCGGCTAACTTGATAAGGGACTTCGGTAATTACTATTTGTTCTCTGTTTCCTTTTAAAGATTCAACATTTACTTTTCCACGAAGCACTACCCTACCCCTTCCTGTATGCATGCCTGCTTTGATGCCTTCAATGCCATAAATGGTGCCACCTGTAGGAAAATCGGGCGCCTTCACAAACTTCATCAACTCATCAATAGTAATCTCGCGATTGTCAATATATGCCATGCAACCATCTACTACTTCGCTAAGGTTGTGGGGCATCATATTGGTTGCCATACCCACGGCAATACCCGATGAACCATTGATTAATAGGTTGGGGATACGCGTTGGTAAAACAGTAGGTTCTTCTAAAGAATCATCGAAGTTGAGGGCAAAGTCAACAGTTTCTTTGTCGAGGTCTTCCAACATATTCTCGGCAAGGCGGTGTAAACGAGCCTCCGTATAACGCATTGCTGCCGGACCATCACCATCTTGAGAACCATAGTTACCTTGACCATCTACCATCATGTAGCGCATGCTCCAAGGTTGCGCCATGCGCACCATAGCATCATAAACGGCAGTATCGCCATGTGGGTGATATTTACCCAAAACCTCACCCACAATACGGGCAGATTTCTTATGTGGTTTGTTGAAATTGATACCCAATTCATTCATGGCAAATAGCACACGACGATGAACTGGCTTTAGACCATCGCGAGCATCGGGCAAGGCACGACCAACAATAACGGACATAGAATAGTCTATGTAAGCCGTCTTCATTTGTTCTTCAATGTTAACCTGAATGATTCTGTCGTTGTTGCCGCTTGATGGGTCTTGCTGCACTAAATCTTGGTTGTTATTATCCATTTTTATAAAGCCTTAAAAAAGGTTGCCAAAAGTACGGATTTAGGCGCAGAAAAAGGGCTTTAAAATGCCTTGTTATTCAGATAGTTTTCCACAGAGAATGATAAAAGGTTTTAGTGGGGAGATGGGGAGGCAGAGTAGTTTTTTTTTGCTATATTTTTTTTAAGAGAAAAGGCACTTAAAATGCCCTGCGCTGTAAAAAAAATCACCCGTTTTTCTGTTGACGAAAATCAAACTCCAAGCTGAATTTTATCATAGCTATAACCGCCGCTAGTATGCATCTTTGCATTATTATTTTACAATAAAAAACCATTTTCATTATGGCTACCAACTTAATATCTGCCGTACTTTCAGATGTTGACCGTGATGCGGCAAAAGCAGGCATTGCTGCTGCGAAAGCTAAAATGCCTTTTCTCATTTCACTAAGCGAAGATGAAAAGAAAGGGAAACGAAAAATGGGTCAAAAAAGCGTTGAATACGTAAAATTGAATCTTAAAGGAGTTCAAACTTTTGGGCAGTACATTCCTACGGGGGTGAATGCAGACCCTGTTGAATTTGGGAAAGATGTTACGCTGATTAGTCAACTTTGGGATGTTAGAATAGTGGCAATGGGATTGGTAGAATCTATTGACGACACGATCGCCGCCGCTTCGATTGATTGTATGAAAACTGCCGATATTATTTACGATTATCTTAAAGCTGCCGCAAAAAATGATGCAGCAGTAAAAGCATTGGTGGCAGAAATTGCTAAGCGCTTTGAAGGTCAAGGCAAAAAGAAAACACCAAAAACACCTTAGAAATATTATATAATAGCAATTAAAGGCTCTGAAAACCAGAGCCTTTAATTTATTATTTAATACATGGTTTTTTAAACTAGGGTTCTAGTTTCACTCCAAGTGAAACTAGAATCACTTTGAGTGAAGTGAGTTCTTGAAATTGATAAACTAGTTCTTGAAAAAGTGAAACTAGAATCACTTCGAGTGGAATGAGTTCTTGAAATTGATAAACTAGTTCTTGAAAAAGTGAAACTAGAATCACTTGGAGTGGAGTGAGTTCTTGAAATTGATAAACTAG
>CAINUN010000009.1 GCA_903853805.1 uncultured Bacteroidota bacterium | reverse complement strand
TCCCTCCATTGAACCAATCGTTTCCAACTCGAGAAATCCATTCTCAACAGCAGTGTCAGCATATACCAGCACCTCATTCTTTATCCCCTGCACATTGACAGGATTGACTGCATTCACCCCGCCAACACAACTACCTATACCGTAACAGGAACTGATAATAATGGTTGTACTAATTCAGCAAATATTACGGTGTCTGTAGGTAATGCCCTTACTGTAAATGCAGGGTTTGATGTCAACGTTTGCATAGGTAACACAGTTGCTTTAAATGCAATAGCTAATGGTACTATTACATGGTCTGGTGGTATTACTAATAACCAACCTTTTGCTCCTGTAGTTTCAGGAATGTATATCGCTTCTGCAATTAATAGTATAGGTTGTTATGGAACAGATACTGTTTATGTAACTGTAAATTCTTTACCATTAGTAAATGCAGGTCCTGACCAGTCTATTTGTCCAGGTATGAGTATTACATTGAATGGTAGTGGTGCAACTTCTTATTTTTGGAATAATGGCATAACCAATGGAGTTTCTTTTACACCTACACAAACTTCAACTTATACAGTTACTGGTACCGACAACAATGGTTGTTCTAATACGGATGAAGTTACTGTTTCTATAAATGGTTCTCCATCTGTAAATGCAGGTGCTGATGTTACCATGTGTGAAGGAGGAAGTGTAATCTTGAATGCAACATCAAATGCTCCGATTTCATGGAGTGGGGGTGTTGTGAATAATCAATCATTTATTCCTTCTACTACAACTACTTATGTAGTTACGGCTTCTTCAGGTGCAGGTTGTTCTAATACAGATACTGTATTAGTTACTGTACTTTCTTTACCAATTGTCAATGCAGGTGCAGATCAAATAGTTTGCGTTGGCAATCAAGTAACCTTGAATGCGTCAGGCGCTATTAACTATACTTGGAATAATAGCGCATCTAATGGTGTTGCATTCATTCCTTCTCAAACTACTACTTATATCGTTACAGGAACTGATGTCAATGGTTGTAGCAATACAGACGATGTACTTGTTACTGTGCTTTCTTTACCAATAGTAACCGCAGGCTCGGATGCAACAATTTGCGATGGTAGTAATATTACACTTACCGCAAATGGTTCGGCTACTAGCTATACTTGGAATAATGGTGTTGTTGATGGTGTTGCTTTCATGCCTATTCAAACTGCAACATATACCGTAACAGGTACGAGTGCAAATGGTTGTACTGCGACTGACGACATTACTATCACTGTAAATCCTTTGCCAACTATCAATGCTGGTAATGATGTTTCGGTTTGTAATGGAAATGCTGTAACACTTAATGCAATTTCTTCAGCAGCTATTTATTGGAATAATGGCGTGGTGAACAACCAAGCATTCACACCAACTTCTACTTCAACTTATACTGCTACTGCAACCGATAATTTTGGATGTACTCAAAATGATGATGTCATCGTAACTGTTCATGCATTACCTACTGTAAATGCTGGAAGTGATGTTTCGGTTTGTGTAGGAAATACAGTAACCCTAGTGGGCACAGGTGCGTTAAACTATACTTGGACAGGAGGCGTTATCAACGCAACTTCTTTTATTCCTAATACTACTGCTAGTTATACTGTTACAGGAACTGATGCCAACGGTTGTAGCAATTCTGATGATCTAGTAATTACTGTAAATGCTTTGCCAACTGCTTCTGCGGGTAATGATAAAGTGATTTGCCTTAATGGTAATACTACATTGACTGCTTCCACAGGTGCTAGCTATTTATGGAGTAATGGTGCTACTACACAAGCTGTAAATGTGGGTGTGGGTAATTACTCTGTAACCATTACTAACAATAGTGGTTGTTCTGCAACTTCTCCAACAGTTACTATCACTTCTAAAGCGTTGCCTGGAACTATTAAAATCAAAACAGTTGGTTTGGCTTCTGTTTGCGAACCATTTACTATTCCTTTAGTTATTGACTTAGCTCCGGGAGTAACTGCTGGTTTTGCTTACCAATGGAATATGAATGGTAATGCTATTGTCGGTGCTACCGATTCTACATACACTGCTTTGACAACAGGTTCTTATTCTCTTTCTGTTTCCGGTGGTAATACTTGTAATAAAACTTCAGCTGCTAAAACTGCAACTATTAAACCATTACCTGTAGCTAATTTCTCTGCGGGTGGTGTCACCACTTTCTGTACAGGTGGTAGTGTTGTTCTTTCTGCCCCTGCTATTACAGGATATACTTACAATTGGTTGAAAGACGGTGCCAATGCAGGTGCTGGTGTAACCAAAACATTTAAACTAAGTGGTGTATACACAGTTATTGCAACACTAGCAGGTTGTAAAGACACAGCAGATAATCCAATAACAATTCTTGTTAACCCTTTACCTATTGCTGCTATTAGTACCAACGATACCACCACTTTCTGCACAGGAAGTAGTGCTTTATTAAATGCCTCACCGTCAAGTACAGGCTTCAATTTTAAATGGTATAGTGGAACTACAATGATTGATTCTTCGGCTAACGATACTTATGCTGCAATGCTTTCAGGTACTTATAAAGTAGTGGTAATTGATGCCAATAATTGTGTGAGTAAAATGTCTTTAACCAACGTAAAAATTAAAGTCAACCCAATTCTAGTTCCAACTATTGCTGCAGTAGGCTCTACAACAATCTCTGTATCAGGAAGTGTGAAACTCAATGCTAATCCTTCTACAGGAGTTACTTGGCAGTGGTATAAAGATGGTAATGCTATTTTAGGCGCTACCACCAAGCAATATATTGCTACGACAGGTGGCGACTATACTGTAGCTGTAACCAAAAGTGGTTGTATAGGTACTTCTACTGCTACAACTGTTACTCAGTCAGGCATTCGCGAAGTGAATGGAAACATGAGTGATGCCTCATTTGAATTAACAGCGTTCCCGAATCCAGTGACTGAAAAACTTATTGTTAGTATAAAAGGAATTGAAGGAGTAGATGCTGAAATCCAAGTGATAGATTATGCTGGGAACCTAGTGTCAACTCAATCAATGAATGAAAACCAAGCAACAATTGATTTCAATCATATGGCAAGTGGCGCCTATCTTATTCGCTATAAAGATAAAGAAGGCAGAACTGGCACATTGAAAGTGACTAAAGATTAAACTCCTTTATTTGTATTGCTAAGGGTATAAAAAAACCGTGAGGTTACCTCACGGCTTTTTTATTTTTTCAAAACAATTGACCATTAGGATGTATATGAAAATTAGTACACTTTACACTCACTTAATACACTTCTTGAGTTACTCAACAAGTTAGAGCATTTATTTTCAAAAAACCTTAAAACAGCTTTCTGAATAAATTTAATTGTCAGCTCTACTTTTATAATCCAATATTATAAAACTGAGTTCAAGATAAAAATCTTAGTCAAAAACAAATAAAACGGTAAAAATAGGAGTAGTTGATTTTTTTCAGGAAAAGCACATACAAAAAAGCGAGCCAATTGGCTCGCTTTTTTGTTCAATGAATGAATCTTATAAATGTATAGCTTCACCAAGTGCTACTTCAATCGCATCTTTCACACTTTCACTCATAGTTGGGTGAGGATGAATGCTGTCGAGCACTTCTTGCCATGTGGTTTCAAGCTTGCGAGCTGTAACGGTTTGTGCTATAATCTCGGTTACGTTAGCACCAATCATATGCGTACCCAACCACTCGCCATATTTTGCATCAAAAATCACCTTCACAAAACCTTCTGTTGAACCAGCAGCACTTGCTTTTCCTGATGCAGAGAACGGAAACTTACCAACCTTTAACTCGTAACCTGCTTCGCGTGCTTGTTTTTCAGTCAAGCCCACAGAAGCAATTTCAGGAGAGCAATAAGTACAACCCGGCACATTGTCGTAATCTAAAGGTTCAGGCATGTGGTGGTACTTTCCTTCTTTGTTGGCAAAAGCTTCTACGCAAATAATTGCTTCTTTAGAAGCTACGTGTGCCAAAGCCTGCCCCGGCGTGATGTCGCCAATAGCATATATGCCTTCTATATTGGTATTGCTGTAAGCATCCACCAATACTTTTCCTTTATCCGTCTTAACACCTAGTGTATCAAGTCCAATGTTTTCTATATTTGCAACCACACCTACAGCACTCAGCACCACATCGGCTTCCAGCACAATTTCACCTTTTTCGGTTTTCACAAAAGCTTTCACACCATTGCCGCTTGTGTCCACTCTTTCTACCGATGAATTGGTCATTACATTAATACCTTTTTTGCGGTAAAGACGGTCAAGCTCGCGAGAAATATCTTCATCTTCAACAGGCACAATGCGCGGAAGGAATTCAACAATCGTCACCTTAGTGCCAATGCTATGATAGAAATAAGCAAACTCAACTCCTATAGCACCAGAACCCACGACAATCATTGATTTAGGTTGTTCCGGCAATACCATCGCTTCCCGATAGCCAATTACTTTTTTACCATCAATAGGAAGATTTGGCAATTGACGTGCGCGACCACCTGTTGCCAAAATAATATGCTTGGCTTGATAAGCAGTTGTTTTACCATCGGTAGCAGTTACTTCCACTTCTTTGCGGGCATTGAGTTTTCCAAAACCATTGATGACATCAATTTTGTTTTTGCGTAACAAAAATTGAATGCCTTTGCTCATTTTATCGGCAACACCACGGCTACGTTTCACCATACTGGCAAAATCAGCTTTAAAACCATCTACTTCAACTCCATAATCTTTTGAATGGCTTATAGTTTCCATTACTTGTGCTGATTTTAAAAGAGCTTTAGTAGGAATACAACCCCAATTGAGACAAATGCCTCCAAGGTTTTCTTTTTCTATAATTGCTGTTTTAAAACCTAATTGAGAAGCACGGATAGCCGCCACATAGCCGCCGGGTCCACTACCAATAACTATTACATCGTATGCCATAGCAGAAATATTTTCTGAAAATTTTGAGGGTGCAAACCTAAGCAAAAAGATTCTTAAAGAGTGATTGTTAAATAACTCACTATAAAAAAAGAACCGCCAATTTTTGACGGTCCTTTTCTAAAATAGTGTATAAAATCGTTGACTTAAACCTTAAAATGAGAAAATGCTTTATTGGCTTCTGCCATACGATGGGTGTCTTCTTTCTTTTTGAAAGCAGAACCTTCACCTTTTGCTGCTGCGATAATCTCGTTGGCAAGTTTGTCAGAAATAGTTTTTCCATTACGCTCGCGGCTGAAACGAATCAACCATTTCATGCTCAAAGATATTTTACGATCTGCACGCACTTCCGTAGGGATTTGAAAAGTAGCACCACCAATACGACGACTACGTACTTCAACTGAAGGGGTAACATTTGTTAATGCACGTTTCCACACCTCATAACCTTCTTCGCCTGAGATTTTGGTTACTTTATCTAATGCATCATAAAATGCTGTTAATACCACACTTTTGTTTCCTCCCCACATGAGGCAGTTTACAAAACGGGTCACCATTTTATCGTTGAATTTTGGATCTGGTGCTAACGGTAATTTTTTGGCTTGTGCTTTACGCATTATTTTCTAATTTTTAATTGAGCTGAATTTCTTCAAGTATTAAAACTTTACTCAGCTTTACTGAATGAATTATTTTTTTGCCTTTTCTTTCTTAGTTCCGTATTTAGAACGACTTTGTTTACGGTCTTTTACACCCGCAGTATCTAGGGCACCTCTAACGATGTGATAACGTACACCTGGTAAGTCTTTCACACGACCACCGCGAATCAACACGATACTATGTTCTTGTAAATTGTGTCCTTCACCAGGAATATAAGCGATGATTTCAATCTTATTGGTAAGACGAACTTTTGCTACCTTACGAAGGGCAGAGTTTGGTTTCTTTGGCGTCGTAGTGTACACACGGGTACAAACACCACGGCGTTGCGGGCAAGCATCTAAAGCGCGAGACTTAGACTTGGCGCGGATTTGCTGACGACCTTTACGAACTAATTGTTGTATTGTAGGCATTCCTTTCTAATGTAATTTTCAAAAATGGACTGCGAAGGTAAAAATACTTTCTTAAATACCAACTATTTTTTTGAAACGGTGTTTCTTTTTTTATTACTCCAAAATTTGAACTCATATTTGATTGTTGTTTTATCTCCATGAAGAAAGCGATTATATTTTGGATAACTCTCTGTTTGATGATATCCCCTCAAATATTATATTCTCAGCAATTCAATCTTGATTTTTACAAAGATAAGATGGGAATTGTGGTGTTAAAGTTATCACTTTGTGATATAGGCAACGATGAATATTGCTTAGTGGCGCAAGATATTTATTTCAATAAAAAAAGACACACAATTGCCGAATATCATTTACTAAAAGAAATAGATAGTTTTTATTACCGAACTAACCCAAAATGGAAATTCTTTCATCATAGAATATTGGAAGATACAGGGAACCATCATTTTTTGCATAGTAAATATTTTGCTCAGACTATTTTAGCGCAGAGTGAACGATGGATTAGAGGTGCGGGCGGTGAAGTTTTTGTGTTGAAAGAAAAGGGTAAATATTATGTAAAGGATTTTTTCATCGTCTATAAAGTTAAGGGGAATTTCGCATTGATTTCAGAGTCATTTGACAGGTCTTCAGGAAGTTATTTTCATAAAAAATTGAAAAGCAAGAAACTCAATTTTATATTTTTCCCTTTAGCAGAGGTCTTGAAAATTCAATCCTTTTCAAAAATCTCAAGAAATGAAATTAGGATGTTGGGTTTGAGGCGATTTCATCTTCCTTACTACCGAATAAATACAGCTTATGAACCCGAACTTTTTTTACATGCTGGCGAGGGTAGTATTGATGAATAAAGCGGTTATTCAAAGTCTTTATAGAGCAAGTATTTTTTTCTAATTTTTTTAAAGGTTTTTAAATCTTTTTGCCATGAATTGCGAATTTTTTCTTCACTCATGCCTGAAATAATTTGCTGTTTTAAAAGGTTATTTCCAGCAAGTTTTTCAAAGAAAGGGTTGAAAAATTCTTTATTATCTGGATATAAGGTATAAGCCTTGATTAACCAATTCAATTGAAGTTTTCTATTGATTAGTTTTAGTGCATCTTCTGGTGTTTCTGCAATCAAGGTTCCGAAACAATTTTGCCCTTCAAGTAATGGTTTGCTTGCACCTATTTTACTAAATGGTGTGAAAAAGTAAGAAGCTTCGTTCTTAAACTTTGGATGACCAAACTGTTGAAAAGGTTTGTCAGTCCCACGTCCTATACTTACAACTGTTCCTTCAAAAAAACATAGAGATGGATAGAGGTATACTGCTGTCATGTTTTTAAGATTGGGTGATGGAGGTACAGGTAGTGAATACGTTTTTGTATGGTCATAGTTCATACATCGAATAACAGTGAGTTTTAGGGTTTGCAAGCCTGAAATCCATTTTTCACCTTTAAGCATATTTGCATATTCTCCTACAGTCATTCCATATATTACAGGTATGGGTTGCATGCCAATAAACGATTTGTATTTTGGTTGCAACAAAGGACCGTCCACATAAAAACCATTTGGGTTTGGGCGGTCTAGTACTATTAGTTCTTTGTTGTTTTCTGAACATGCTTGCATCAAGTATTCTAATGAAGAAATGTAAGTGAAAAACCTTGTTCCCACATCTTGCAAGTCATATATCATTACGTCTATGTCTGCCAATTGTTCTTTGCTTGGTTTTTTATTGTTCCCATAAAGTGAAATGATTGGAACATTTGTAGCACTATCAATTTCATTATTAACGTGCGCACCTGCATCAGCAGATCCTCTAAAACCATGTTCTGGCACAAATACTTTAACCACTGAAACCCCACGTTTTAGAAGTGTATCTAACAAGTTTTTGCTGCCAACTATAGAAGTTTGATTAATGAGCAATGCCACTTTTTTTTCTTGTAACCTTGATATGTAATTTTCCATACGCCATGATGCTGGTAAAATTTCTTTCTTTTCTTGAGCCCGCGTTAAAAAAGAAAAAAACAATATCAAAAGTGTCGTAAGAAATCCTTTTAATTTTTTCATTTCATTCAAAGATAATGGCTGAAATAAAACCCTTTAGCTAACTTGCACCCAATTTTTAAAATTTCAAAAAATGCAACAAGCAAAAAGCGGCGATATTGTTCGCGTTCACTATCATGGAAAATTGACTGACGGAACAACATTCGACAGCTCTGAAGGCAGAGAACCATTGGAGTTTACTGTTGGTCAAGGCATGGTCATCAAAGGTTTTGACAATGCTCTTATTGATATGAAAGTGGGCGAAAAGAAAACAGTAAATATTCCTGTTGACGAAGCATATGGACATAGAAATGATGAAATGATGATGGAGTTTCCTACGTCAGATTTTCCAGCGGACATGATCCCGGAAATTGGAATGGAGTTACAAATGAGTGATAACATGGGCAATGTATTTCCTGTAGTGATTGTTGAAATTCAGGATAACACTGTTGTACTTGATGCTAATCATTCTTTGGCAGGTAAAGACTTGGTTTTCGAAATTGAGTTAGTAACAATTGGTTAGAGAAACTAAACGAAATAGTTAATAATGAAATAGGGTTAAGCACATTGCTTAACCCTGTTTCATTTTAAGAAGTATTTTTTGTAGAAAGAAACTATGTCGGCAGAATTAGTTAATTAAAACTATTCCTAAATTTAATTGTAGCGATAGTAATCGTTTACAGATTTTCCTGGGTTTTGCTTAAGCCACTGTTCTACGGGTGACTGATTGGTATAAAGTTGACCATCTTCAGTCAACCTAGTTTTGTTTTGCAATTTCACTTCTTCAATAACGGCTACAATACATACTAACCAATAAATTGCACCCCAAATTTTTAAGGTGGTTGGATAATGGAAAAGGTTTGTAATCTGGCTGTCGAGAAATAATACAGCTACAGAACAAGCAAAAATTATTGGAAGTGAAAGAATAACAAGCCCTTTCCAAAATCGCAATAATAATAGTGCAAATGGTCCAATCAAAATCGAACAAATTACCCAAGCAAATGGATCATGAATTTTTTGAGTCTGTTTAATAGTTGTGCTCATACATCAAGCGTAATGGGAACCTTTTGAGGTAAGTTAAACAATAGGTGATGTGTTTATAGCGGGTGTGTTGCATAAAAAAACTGTCTTAGAGTTTATTCATTCTCTTGACAGTCTTTATATTGACAGCAATGATAGAGTGTCAGTTAGTTAGTGTGTTAATGTGCATGTCAGTTAACTAACGATTAACAAATACTCATTTGCTTTTTCAAAGGAGTGGTAGTCAATAAAAAGCATCTTCAAAATGAATGATTTCATTTAGGAGATTGTTCTCTAAAAAAATGCTGATGACATCAAACCGAATTTTTTGATAAACAGCATATTGTTGGAGGAAAGCTGTAGCGGCAATTTTCATAAATGATTGCTTACGGGAATCTACGGCTTCCTCAGGAAATCCAAAGTCAATTCGAGAGCGAGTTTTTACCTCTACAAAAACAACAACATCTTCCTTGAAAACAATGAGATCAATTTCTTTTTTCTCGAATCTCCAATTTCGATGTAGCAGGTAATAACCTTTCTCTAACAAAAACTTTTCAGCTAATTGTTCGCCCTTTATTCCTGTTTCATTATGTTTGGACATTGAAAATTACTTCTATGAATCAACTTGTTTTAAATTTCCCTAATCAACTTGCTGAAGCGCTTAAGATTGGTCAAAGTTATAGCTTCCTTACACCAAAAAAAGAGTTCAACAATGTATTGCTCACTGGGCTTGGTGGTAGTGGTATTGGAGGGTCAGTGGTGCAAAACTTTGTTGCCGAAAAAATGACGGTTCCTTTCATCATTAATAAAGATTATTTCTTGCCTGGTTTTGTGAATGAAAAAACCTTGGTGATTGTTTCTTCCTATTCAGGTAATACTGAAGAAACGATAAGTGCCATGCAACAAGCAATTAAAGCTAAAGCAACTGTGGTTTGCATCAGTTCGGGCGGAAAAGTAGGTGCTCTTGCTAAGAAAAATAATATTGATTGCATCCCATTGCCTGGTGGTATGCCACCGCGTTCTTGCTTGGGCTATTCTATGGTTCAAGTGTTGTATGTCTTGCTTCATTTTGGATACATCAAAAATGATTTTGAAAAGAGCATTCAAGCAGCTATTAAAACTATGGTTGCTGATGAAAAAGAAACTCAAAAACAAGCAAAGTCCATTGCTAAAAAATTAGCAGGCAAAACACCAATAATCTATGCTGCATCTGATTTTGAATCAGTGGCTGTCCGTTTCCGTCAACAAATAAATGAGAATAGTAAAATGCTTGCTTGGCATCATGTAGTGCCGGAAATGAACCATAATGAAATTGTGGGTTGGAGAGATAAAGACAAAACGCGCGTCGCCGTTTTTCTTCGTAATGAAAGCGATTATAAACGCACACAATTGCGCATGAACATCAACCAAAAAGTAATTCAAAAATATTCTTCTAGCATTGAAATTTGGTCAAAGGGAAAAACATTTTTCGAGAAAGTATTTTCCATCGTTCATCTTACCGATTGGGTAACAGTTTATTTAGCAGATTTACATGGTGTTGATGCTACGGAAGTGAATGTGATTGATATGCTTAAAGGTGAATTAGCAAAAGCAAAATAACTGTCCTTTGAGTTTTATTAAAAAATCAATGGAAGATTTAGACCGGTTGTCGGTAGATCAAGCTAAATCAACATTCAAGCATCCTATTGTTTTAATCCTTGACGATGTGCGTAGTATGCACAATGTCGGTTCCGTATTTCGAACTGCTGATGCCTTTGGTGTTGCGTCCATTTATTTATGTGGATACACACCTCAACCTCCTCATCGTGACATTCAAAAGACTGCACTTGGTGCTACTGAAACCGTGAATTGGAAACACTTTCCTTCAACCACTGATGCAGTTAGTGCCGCAATACAAGATGGTTATAGGGTAATTGCCATCGAACAAACACATCATAGTACTCCTCTTCAAAATTTTGAGTGGAAAAACGAAAAGGTTGCTTTAGTATTTGGAAATGAAGTAGCAGGAGTTAACGATGATGTACTAAAATTGGTAGATGATGTTATTGAAATTCCACAATGGGGTGCAAAACATTCTTTGAATATATCAGTGAGCGTTGGAGTAGTACTATGGGAAATTGTTCGTTCTTTGGTTTAATACAATTACAAGACACAGAATGATTTCCTTGTAAAACTTTCACTTAGAATTACTTTGCAGAAGCGGACGATGTGATGGTGATGTTTGATTTCAATAACAACAAGAAGATGCTTTTCAGTCAAGAGTTCAGAAGTAGAGTAGAGCAGTTAGATGGTAACATGTTTTGACTTTATTTCAACTACATTTGCTCCGGTGCCAAACCTCGAGGATACGGGAGAAGCAATTCTTTACCGTATCATTCTAAAATAGTCCCTGCTCAAACAGGGACTTATTTTTTCAACACTTTGCTTGCTCGTCTCGAAAAATTTCTATCTTTCGAGCTTAAAAAGAAACTAATCATATTTATGTCACAAAATCAGGGCACTGCATCCCAAGGACATCCTAGAGGTTTATACCTTCTATTCTTCACAGAAATGTGGGAACGATTCAGTTATTATGGCATGAGAGCCATCTTCATTTTGTTTATGACCAAGGCTTTGTTCATTGACAAAGCATTGGCATCAAATATTTATGGCAGCTACACGGGATTGGTTTATCTCACTCCGTTGTTAGGTGGATATATTGCTGATAAATTCTGGGGTAATAGAAGAAGTATTTTAGTTGGTGGAATTTTAATGGCTTGCGGACAGTTCATGATGTTCATGAGCGGTAGTACTGTTGTTGAAGGTGTACAAAGCGCATCAGCTATGACATACATGTGGGCTGGTTTAACCTTGCTGATTATTGGTAATGGTTTTTTCAAACCAAATATTTCAACCATGGTGGGTCAGCTTTATCCTAAAGGCGATTCAAGAATTGATGGAGCATTCACCATTTTTTACATGGGAATCAATATGGGCGCTTTCTTTTCTCCCTTGATTTGTGGAACATTAGCAGAACCCTTAGGTGGCTCTATTCACGATTATCGTTATGGTTTTCTTGCTGCTGCAATTGGAATGGCGGTTAGTACTATTTCTTTTGAGCTTCTGAAAAACAAACACCTGAAAGATCCTGAAGGGAATCCAATAGGAATGCCGAAAGCTCCTATGGACTTGAAAACTTACGGAGTGATTGTTGGTTCCATCGCATTCATTTTTGGGTTGCTGAATTTTAAATTAATTGTGTCAACCATTTTTGGTGCTGCTGCTGTTGCTGATGTTACTTCAGTTGCTCATACTATTTCAACACTTGATCCTATTGCTTACCTGATTTATGCATCAATGGTTATTATGCCAGTGATTTTACTAAGCAATAAATCGTTAACTAAGGATGAGCGCGAACGGATTATTGTGATATTCATTCTCGCATTCTTCGTTATCTTTTTTTGGGCTTGTTTCGAGCAGGCGGGCGCATCTCTTACCCTTTTTGCAGATTCTCAAGTTGACCGTGCTGTAAGTTTTACTTTGAATAAATATTTCATTCTTGGCGCAGCGTCACTTTTATTATTCTTTTTAGGAAAAGCAATCGGTTGGTTTTTTGAATGGACTAAAACTGTAATTGTAAGTGTGCAAGGAATTACCATTGCAATACTTGTTGCGCTCACCTTTATGGGGAAAATAAATGATTTTCACATGGATGAATTTCCAGCATCATGGTTTCAATCTATCAATCCATTAGTCATTATTTTGTTGGCGCCTGTATTCACAGTGATTTGGGGCAAGCTTGCAAAAGTGAATATGGAACCTTCTTCGCCAATTAAAATGGCTATGGGATTAGCATTGGTAGCTTTGGGTTATGTTATCATTGCTTATGCTGTTCATGGTGTAGATTCACAAACTAAGATTGCCATGTTCTGGTTATTTGCTTTGTACATCGTGCATACAATGGGAGAGCTTTGCTTGTCGCCTATAGGATTGAGCATGGTTAGTAAATTAGCGCCAATTCGATTGTCTTCTTTGTTGATGGGTACTTGGTTTTTGGCAAATGCTGCTGCCAATAAATTTACAGGAACACTTTCTGCCCTAATTCCTCCAGGTGCTGGTGAAGCTCCGGCAGAAGCAGGTACAAAAATGCCTTCGTTTTTAGGCGTTGAAATAAACAACTTGTTTATCTTCTTTTGTGTTTTTATTGTACTCAGTGGAACGGCTTCTATCCTTTTACTTTCTATTTACAGATGGCTAGTGAAGAGAATGCATGGCGTGAAATAATTTTCTGAATTTTTAATAAACAAAAGGCTGCACATTTGTTGCAGCCTTTTGTTTTTCTTTACTTTTCATTGCTAAAAATGAATGCATCATCCTACATAAAAGGCTACAAGGCTTTTCTTCAATTGGAAAGGAATCATTCCGATAATACGATTGATGCCTACATGCACGATGTGGATTTGCTCTATTCTTTTTTAAGCAAGAGTTATGAAAACTTTTTGTGGCAATCCATTGAGTTGTCCCACCTCCAATCTTTCTTAGCACACATCAATGAAATGGAATTTGCAGAGTCTTCTCAAGCAAGATTGATTAGTGGCGTCAAGTCTTTCTTTCAATATTTATTGCAAGAAGAACTCATCAAAATAGATCCTACCGAACTTTTAGATTCGCCCAAACGCCAACAAAAACTTCCTGTTTTTTTAAGCGTAGAAGAAGTAGAAGAATTGCTCATTGCCATTGACCTCAGCACTCCCGAAGGAACCCGCAATCGGGCGATGATAGAAACCTTATATGGTTGTGGTTTGCGGGTTACCGAACTCATTAAACTTCAAATTTCCGGTTTGTATTTAGATGTTGGTTTCATCAAAGTAATTGGTAAAGGAAACAAAGAACGTTTGGTGCCTGTGGGCGCCGAGGCAGCCAAGCACATCAATATTTACCGCGAGCTAATTCGTTGTCATGTGGTTGTGAAAAAAGGTTGTGAGGACATTCTTTTCTTAAACAGAAGAGGTTCAGGCATTTCGCGCGTTATGGTTTTTCTTATCCTCAAAGAAATTGCTGCCAAGGCAGGTTTGCAACAAAACATTCATCCCCATGTGTTGCGCCACAGCTTTGCTACGCACTTAGTAAAAGCCGGTGCCGATCTGCGAGCTGTGCAACAAATGTTAGGGCATAGTAGCATTACAACTACCGAAATTTACACGCATCTCGATAGCGGTTTTTTAAGAGATACGATGACCAAATATCATCCGCGTTTTCAAAGAAATAAATAATCAACCCAAGAGCTTTTTGATGCTAACCACTTGTTGCGGGGCATCAATGCTTTCGATGTGGGAAGGGTTGTTGGGAAGCAGCGTTATGCTCTTGTTTTCTTTTAAAAATGCAGAAAGCGAGTTGTGGTATTGTTCGTGGGTTTCTTTGAGGGCTACTACATCTTTATGATGATAAACGGCAATGAGCGGCTCCATAAATCCTGCTTTGTTTATGAATACAACTGTATCCTTGTTTTCATAAAATGCAGTCAACAGTTGTTGCACATCTTCATGGTTGAGTAGGGGATAGTCGCAGGCAATAATGAGCCAATGTTTATGCGGGTGTTGCGCCATAGCCGACAATAAACCGGTTAAAGGGCCTTTGTTTGCGAAGCGTTGTTGGTCCACAATTTTATGATAGTTGGCTGCAATTTTTATTGCCTGTTGTTCATTGCAAGAAATAAATACCTCCCCAACAAAAGATTGAAGCAAGCCCACTAAATGAAATACTTGCGGCTGACCATGATAGTTGATGAAACATTTGTCTTGTCCCATGCGCTCACTTTTTCCGCCACACAAAACAAGGGCTGCAATATTTTCTTTATTAACGAGGTTCATGATTGGTGCCAAAGCTATTGAACAAAATAGTTAGAGCTTTAAAGAATTGGATGCCGTTTCATTTATCTCAGCTTACCCATCCACAACGAAAGGCATTTGAAATGAGGGCAGCCATGTTGGGTAATCCAAGTTCCTCTTTCACGTTTTCAATGTGTTTTTCAACAGTACGATGGCTTATGTTCAATCGTTCGCCAATTTTTTTAGAAT
>CAINUN010000008.1 GCA_903853805.1 uncultured Bacteroidota bacterium | reverse complement strand
GGTTTTTAGAAGGTTTTACTACCGATATTTTTTTCTTAGGGGATAGGATGAACTTGTGTAATTGATGTTTATGGTTTGCTACAAGCAATTGTTTCTTTATGGTGATGACGGAAGCATAGAACAATTATTATTTGTTTGGAATGAGTACCTTTATTTTTCTAAAAACTAAGGTTATGAGGAAAATAATACTCTTTGTGGCGGTGATGATGGTGGGGAGTTTTGCTTGGGGGCAAGATGGGGCGTTAGATTTAAGTTTTAATCCAGGAATTGGTCTTAGTAGTAACAATGTAATTTATTCTTCAGTAATCCAGAATGATGGAAAAATTGTTTACTGCGGTAATATTAATTACAATGATAGTAGTAATAGAAGTGGTATTACAAGGGTTGATACAAATGGAACATTTGATGTAACATTTGTTGCTGGAAACTGTATAGATAGTTCAAAGACAATTTATGTTGTTGCAATTCAACAAGATGGAAAAATTATTATTGGAGGGGATTTTACCGCTTACAATGGATTTAATTGCAATTATTTAGCAAGACTTAACCTAGATGGTAGTTTAGATACTTCATTTAAGTCGCTGATTGGAATTTTTAATAATGGTTATGTGAAGTCAATCGTAGTTCAACCTGATGGAAAAATTATTATCGGAGGGCGATTTATGTATTATGATGGAATATCAAGAAACGGAATAACGAGATTAAATAATGATGGAACACTCGATTTAAATTTCAACCCACATTTAGGCATTTATGGCGGAGTGAATTCAATTGTTTTACAAGTGGATGGAAAAGTAGTTGTTGGTGGATTGATTGTTCAATATGATACAACCAATGTCAATAATATTGTAAGAATATTATCAAATGGGGTAATTGATACAACTTTTCATTCAGGCACAGGATTTAATGATGTTGTTATGACTTTAAAATTACAGCCAGATGGAAAAGTGTTAGTTGGAGGGGTATTTACAACTTATAATGGGTTCAATGGTAATGGAATTATTCGCATCAATTCAAACGGTTCAATAGATCCTACGTTTTACTCAGGTACTGGACCCAAACAAGGAAATAATGATCCAGGATACATTGCTAGTATTTCACTTCAGCCAGATGGAAAAATTATAGTTGGGGGTCAATTTTCATTTTTTGATGGTTTGGCAATAAATGGTGTCAACCGTTTAAATTCAAACGGAGATAATGATATTACCTTTTATACTGGAAGTGGTAGCGGTGGTGTCTATGGATATGTTTATTCAACAGCAATACAAAACAATGGAAAAATCATTGTAGCAGGATGGTTTTCCGGTGTTAGTGGGATAATTAGAAATCATATTGCACGTTTACAAAATAACTTAGTCGGTATCAACGAAATCCCAACTTCTCCCATCACCCTCTCTCCCAACCCCACTACAAGCAGCATCACTATAAAAGGCATCACAGAGCCTACAATAGCAGTCTATAACCTTATGGGTCAAAAAGTAGTGGCTACCCAAGTCAGTAATGAGGTAAGCCTTGCACAGCTACCTGCAGGTATGTACCTCGTGCAAGTATTCAATAAAGACATGGAGTTGGTGAAGAGTGAGAAGGTCATCTTAAACCGCTAAGGCGGAGAGGCGCAAAGTCGTAAAGCAGCAACTTTACACCTTTACGCCTTCACAACTTTACAACTTTGCAACTTCACTTTAGAAAACTAACCTACCACCGCATTTTTATACTGTCCCTTGCTCTTGCGAATATTCACTGCCACCACTTTATATTCAGGGCATAGTGCCTCCGAATCGCTAAAGGAAGAAGTAATATTGTTCAGCATGATTTCAGGGAAGTGGAAGGTGCTACTCAGCACACCTTGTTTCACTTCATCGCTAATTTGGGCTTTCACATCCACCTTTCCACGTGCTGATGTAACACATACCATATCGCCATTGTTGATGAGGTGCTTCGCCGCATCATCAGGATGAATGAGCAACACATCTTCGGTAATGATATCCACATTCGGTGTGCGCCTTGTCATGGCACCACAGTTATAATGTTCAAGCGTTCGGTTAGTGGTAATGATGTAAGGGAATTCCTTGCCGTTTTGTACTAACTCTTCACTTTCCTTCCAGTTGTTGTGAATGAACTTTCCTTTGCCATGTTTGAACTCGTTGATGTGCAAAATTTCAGCGCCTTTACCATTCTTGTCTACTGGCCATTGCTTACCATTCTTTCCTAAACCTTCCCAGGTTACTCCTTCAAAGAAAGGAACAATTTTAGCCACCTCATCCAACACCCAAGATGGATGATATTCAAGATGCAATAAACCCATACGCTTCATGATTTCCACCATGATTTGACCATCCGATTTAGTGCCTTCAAGTGGTTCTACTACTTTATTCACCCGTTGAATTCTGCGCTCGCCATTCGTAAAAGTTCCATCTTTTTCTAAGAAAGAACATGCAGGCAAAACAACATGCGCCAACTTAGCTGTTTCGGTCATAAACAGCTCTTGCACTACAAACAATTCAAGGCTTTTCAATGCCTTCACCACATGATGTGTGTTGGGGTCTGTTTGCGCCATATCTTCTCCAATCACCCACATGGCTTTCAGCTTTCCTGAAAGGGCAGCATCATACATCTGCGGGATTTTATAGCCCACATAATTTGGCAACTTGGCATTGTAAAAGAGTTCGTATTTGCTGTGATATTGAGGGTTAGTAACATCCAAATACCCTGCACCTTGATGGGGCTGACAACCCATATCTGCCGCACCTTGTACATTATTTTGACCACGCAATGGATTGACACCCACACCACGTCGACCAATATTGCCAGTAATCATTGCCAAATCGGCAATCAACATTACAGTATGCGTTCCTTGAGAGTGTTCTGTTACGCCCAATCCGTGGAAAGACATAGCATTATTTGCAGAAGCATAAGCTATAGCTGCTTTGCGTACAAGATTTCTATCAACGTCTGTGATACGCTCTAATTCATCAATATTTTGTTGAAGGATTTGTTGTTTGAAATCTTCATAACCTTCTGTTCTCGATTTAATAAAATCTTTGGCTTCCAGTCCTTCTGAAATAATGTAGTACAACATCATGTTCAAGAGGGCAACGTTAGTTCCCGGACGAAGTTGAAGATGATAGGTTGCGTATCGGGCTAATTCTGTTTTTCTAGGGTCAATAACTATGGATGGTTTTCCACTAATTGCAAACTGTTTGAGTTTTGCTCCTGTTACGGGATGCCCACTTGTAGGATTAGCACCAATCACCATGATGCAATTCGTGTATTTTAAATCTACTACTGAATTAGTAGCAGCACCCGTTCCAAAAGTTTTTTGCATGCCTAATGCCGTTGGTGAATGGCATACACGCGCACAACTGTCCACATTATTCGTACCTATAACAGCGCGCATAAATTTTTGAACGAGATAATTTTCTTCGTTCGTTCCCCGAGCAGAAGAAACAGCAGCTATAAAGTCGGGTCCGTTTTCACTTTTAATTTTAGTTAGTTTTTCAGCAATGAAGTCATAAGCTTCCTCCCAAGTGGCTTCCACAAATTCTTCCCCTTTACGAATAAGTGGCTTGCGCAATCTGTCTTTATGATTATAAAATTTGAAAGCAAAACGACCTTTCAAACAAGTATGTCCTTGATTTACATCGGCATCATAAGGTGCTTGAATAGATTTAATGGTGCCGGTACTGACTGCAACATCCAAATTACAACCTACGCCACAATAGGTACAGACGGTTCTTACTTTTTCATCAAAAGCAGTTGACTTCGATTCATAAACATCTGAAATAGCTGCCACCGGACAAGCCTGTGAACATGCCCCACAACTCACACAATCGGAATCATTGAAACTGACATCGTTGCCCTTAATAATGTGCGCATCAAACCCACGACCAGCCATGCTCAACACAAACTGTCCTTGCACTTCATCACATGCACGCACACAACGGAAACAATTGATGCACTTAGAAAAATCAGTGGTCATGTAAGGATGACTTAAATCCTTCTCCACTTGTCCATGATTTTTCCCTGCTGGATAACGAACATTACGAATACCTACACGAGCTGCAACATCTTGCAATTCGCAATTGCCATTTACTTCACAGGTCAAACAATCCAATGGATGATCTGTAAGCACTAACTCAACAATATTCTTACGAAGTTTTTGAACCCTATCAGAATTAGGATAAATATAGGTACCAGGGGTTATTGGAGTATGGCATGAGGCAACTGTTTTAACGGGTCCATTTTCAGTTAAAGCAACATCTACACTACACACACGACAAGAACCAAAAGGTTTCAGATTTGGCGCATCACACAAGGTGGGCACCGCATCTTTGCCAAAGTTTCTTTTTAGGAGCGATAAAATTGTTTCTCCTTCATTTAGGACATATGGAATGCCATCAACGTAAGCAGTTGACTTCATATTATTTAAGTGGGTCTGTTATTCAACCTCTGAATAACTCCCTCAAAAATAATGGTTTTACTGATAAGCTTAGGTTTTAAAACACTTCAGGATAACCTATATCCACATAGGCATTTTCAAGACGGTGTTTATGGTTCATTTCCATGTTCTCAAGGCTTTCAAATGATAAACGTTCTCTATCATTCACAGCACTTAGTGCCATTGTTCTGTACAACTCTGCTGCAAGTTGTTCACGCTTCATAGCAATAGCTATGGCTTCAGCAGGTTTTAAGTCCAAAGTAAGTGCTGGCATTTCATTGGCTTCCGCAATCATATAATCTACTTTCAACTCATTGAATTTGCCAACAAGTGTTTCGTCAATGCGAATATGTTCTAAAAGGCTTTTATGCCCTTCTTCTTCTGAAGCTAGTTCTTCGAAAATCTGCCGAACGCCTGCGTTTGTTACTTTTTCTGCAGCTGCTTTGTAGAAGTTATAAGCATCTATTTCTTGCTGTATTGCAAAATCGAAAAGGAATCTGATATCGGTTGCTGTCATAATTGTTATTTTGAGGTTTTACTTTATCAATGAATTGAAACAAAGGTAAAACCATGATTTCTAATTATTGTTTACAATTCCTAGTTTTTAAGATAAAAAATTAATGGTTTCGCGTTGACTTATGTGTTCTTTGATGGCTTTTTTAAACGGCTTTTGCTGTTTGTCTAGGTTCTGAATTAGATAACAAAGAACTATTGATTCCTTATCGAAACCATTTAGCTACATTTAAAAATTATTTTAGTAAATAGTGCTTCCTTTATTTTCCGAGTGGAATAGGCAACAAATCAATGTATTGACCAACTATATAACTTTTCATCTTAGCCATATAAAGAACTGCATTAAACACACAATTTCAATTATCAATATAAAATCAAATTGCACAAATAAGCAATTAGCATTAGCCTACCCTTCAATTCGATTATCGAGTGTTTTATGAGTCATAAAAAGCATGATGAAACCAACAACAAAGAAAACAACTAATGCCAATACAGACGTGCGCTGACTCTGAGTAATTTCTTGAATAGCGCCAAAACTAAACATGCCAATGACAATGGCAATCTTCTCTGTCACATCATAGAAGCTAAAGAAGGAAGTGGTGTCATGTGTTTCGGGCATGAGTTTGGAATAAGTGCTACGCGAAAGCGATTGAATGCCGCCCATCACAAAACCTACAACCGATGCTAGGAGGTAAAAGGCATTGACATTTTTTGCAGGAATATAATAGCCCCAAATGCAAATGAATATCCAAATCAACACACAGGTCATGAGCGTAGGGATGTTGCCTATAACAGTAGATAGTTTTGACAGCAACCAAGCACCAAAAATGGCAATGATTTGAATGAGTAGGATGGCTATAATGAGGTTTTCGGTAGGAATGCCCAATTCGCTTTTTCCATAGAGCGTGGCAGCAAGCATAACGGTTTGCACACCCATATTGTAGAAGAAAAAAGAGAACAAAAATCGCTTGAGCTTATGAATGTGTTTGAGCTGTTGCCACACTTTGTGCAGCTCAAAATAACCCTGATGAAATCCCTTGTAAGGATTGCCTTTTGAAGGTGTGCCTTTGGGCAATTTCTTTAGAGGAATTTGAGTGAAACCTATCCACCATATGCCCACCAACAAAAAGGAAAGTTGCGAAGCATACCCTTTAGTGATGTGAAACAAATCATTTTTCAAAACAAACACAAAACAGATAATTTGCAACAATACACTACCAATGTAACCATACACAAAACCTGTGGCGCTTACTTTATCTCGCTCGTCGTAAGTAGCAATTTCTGGCAAGTAACTATTATAGAAAACAAGGCTACTCCAAAAACCCACACAAGCAATAATGCTCATGAGCAAGCCTAACCAAAGATTTTCTTTATCAAAAAAGTACAAACCCATGCAAGCAAGACTGCCCATGGTAGCAAAAAAGCGCATAAAGCTTTTCTTATTGCCTTTGCTATCGGCAACAGATGAAAGCAAGGGCGACATCAATGCAACAATGATAAAAGCAATGGCAAGAGAATAATTGTACAAAGCAGTATTCAGCAGGTGGAACCCAAAGATGTTGACATAATCGTTGGTAGTATCAACGCCGTCACCGGTAATACTTTCATAGTAAGCCGGGAAAATGGTGGAGGTAATGACAAGATTGTAAGCACTATTCGCCCAATCATACATTGCCCATGCACGATGAAGTGATTTACGATTATTTGGTAGCGCCTGCATCGAGGCAAAGTAAATGAAATTGGAGATTAAAACTATCTTTACCTCAATGTCGAACAAGTTTTATTTTCTCTTCCCTTTTTTGATGTTGTTTTTATTATTCAGTTGTAATAAAAACACAAGTAGCTCCACACCTAGCAAAACTTATTCCTTCTACAACAACACAGGGCGAAAAGTGTTTCTAGACATTTATAAAACTAAAGGCGACCTCAATAATAATAGGAATGCAATAAATCACCTGATTGCCAATAATGGCGAAACTGTGAAAATAGATTTAGAGCCCAAAAAAACCGTTTACATTGACTTGTATTCGGAAGACTTTGTAATCACCAATTGGATGAACTATAAAACTAACGGAGATGTTTTCCCTTCCCAAAATTTTTATGCAGATTCTATTACTACCGATTTTAGCATTACTAAACCTGATACAATAACTCAAATTGTTTTCAATCGCAGATTGCTTATTAACAAAAACATGGTGAGCCAAGATTGGAAAGCAATTTCTTTTTTCCCCGATTTTGGCAATATCAATACTTGGGATCAGTTACCAGCTTATCAAAAAGCGTTGGGATTTAGTTTTCAAAAAGACTTTTACATGTTCATTCATTATCAAGATAGCAATGGAGTAGCAATAGATGCAAAGACAACTATGAAGATTTACTATGACAATTTCAAATTGGCGTTTACCAACAATAGCTATTTAAAAGGAGAGGTTTTTACAACCGCATCCGTTTCTTATGACACCCTTGAATTTCATGTAACCGACTTTGCATTTGGCACAAGAAGAGGCATGTATCAACTCGTGAGGAAGTAAGGAGCAGAAACAATCATCAAAAAGCTTAACCCATTTCTTGCCAAGCTATCATACCACCTACTAGGTTTTTGCAATTGGTAAATCCCATTGTTTCAAGGAACATGCATGCTTGTGCACTACGATTTCCCGAGCGACAATGAACGATGAGTTCTTGTTCTTTGAAGTCCTCAATTTCATCTACTTGCATGCTCATTATTTTCCCAAGTGGGATGAGTTGTGCACCAATATTATATTCATTGTATTCATCAGGTTCACGTACATCAATGATATGGAGTAGTTCGTCTTCATTCATTCGTTTTTTTAATTCTAGAACAGTAATTTCCTGCATAAATGTCTTATTCTTTGATCAGTTTTCGGGTTTGAGTGTAACGGTTATTTTGCTTGATTCTTACAAAATAAACCCCAGGGTCAAGTTGTTCAATATTCAGTGTGTGTTGAATTGAAATGTCTTTATTCAATATCATTCTACCTGTAGCATCTATTATTTCCAACAAACAATTTTGATAGCTTCCATCTTTAAATTGAATCGAAATAAATTGACTTGTAGGGTTAGGAGCAATACTCCACCCTATTTCATTGTTTTGACTAAGGTTTTTAATTGCAGTTCCAACAACAGGTTGTCCCAGTAAAGGTCTCATCATAATTGCACCTGGTGCAGATGATGAAACCCAAGAACCAAGCACATTATAGTAAAGATGATTACCACCAATTCTGTTTACATCTAACCCGAAATAAATACTATCGCAACCACTGCTCGAAGGCTGAAGGGTTCCAAGATAAAATGTCCCTGCTGGAAGCACTAATGCGGTATCTAGCTTGTAAATCCAAAAATGATTGATACTATCATAATGGGGATAGAATAAATCTTGTTGATAATAAACGGTATCTAAGCCTCCATTCAAACCAATACTCTGGTAAACTGTAATTGAAAAAAATTTGTTGAAAGGAAGTGGTACTTGTCTTGCAAAATAAATGGCAGCCCCCCTTATTGTATCTGGTTCATTGAGATAAAATTCAACAGCCGTTTTTGCAGGCATGGTTACAAACTGATTTAAGAAATAACTTTTTTCAGCAGTGCCATCGTCATATGATAAGTAGTTGTCAAAAATTTGATCGTAAGTGATGGTGTCATTTTCTTTGGGTTCGTTGGGGTTGCTCGCATTATTGATAAAATATTGCTGCTCAAAAACAACTTTATCATGAATACCAGCAGCAGAAAAACTGATAGGGTAAACGGGATAAGAATATTGATTGAGTGCATAAGGAATCATCACATCGTTGCTTGATACAGAAGAAAACAAAGGGGTGCTAGTTTGCGTTTCTGTTGCTTTATAACCTAAGGAAACAGTAGTGCTATTCCCATAATTATTTTTGGCGTAGAAATAATGGTCAAGGTTTAATAATTGAGACTGATGATTGACAAATTGATGGTAGGGCATTGATGTGAAGTCATTCAATAAATTTGAAGGCTCAACGCTTGTGGCAACATCATTTACTAAAGTATCGTTCCTATTTCTTCCTGCATTAAAATAGACATAGTCTACATTCCAGTTGTCATCATTAAGGTTGATAGAAGCTTTATTTACAAACCGAAATTGAAAATCGATATGAAAAAAAACACTGTCAACAACAGGTAGTAATATTTGATGAAATGGTTCCAATACATTTCCTGCCAAACTCCATACTTTAAGCCAATTACCATCCTCCTTTTTCATAAACAACATCAATGAATCTTGAGTTTCAGGTGCAAACCCATTGCCTTGAGGTTGAATAAAAAAACTTAGATAAAGACTGTCTGATGGGATATAAGTTGTTAAATCAAAAGGTTGACTTGTAAGGCTATCTGCATAAACCAAATTAATGCTTGATGAAGAATCGTAAGGTCCACCTTTAGCATTCAGTGCATCAAAAGTTGCCACACCTCGACTTATAGGATTGTAGGACATAGTATTGTTTACATACACTTGCGCTTCCATCCATTTTGAAGGATTTGGGAAAGGGCTTTTATCCGTAAAGTCATCAAAAAAAGGAAGTGATAATGTTGTCGTTTTTAATAAAGGACGATATTGTTGCTGAAACAATTCTGCATTGTGTTGAACAGGTCCTATAACTTCTTGTGCTTTGGAAGTGGAAGTAAGGAACAAGAATAAACTACCTAAAAAGAAAATATACCTGCGCATCACGGCTGAGTTGGATTTGGCTCTGCATTATTAACTGTATTTGCAGGTTTTCTATTGTCCTCCAACTCTTCATTTGTTGGATTTTGTTTGATGCGAATATCCATCACATCACCTTCCTTGATGCGATTGGGCACTTCCAATTCATTATAAGGTGCGGGTGATTGTTTGTAGATTATAGCAGAAGAAGAATCAGTAATTACCCCATCCCATATAATGATAGGGCTCAAACCAGCTCCATTTAATATAGTAATGCCTTCGTCAGCAGTAGAACCAATTACATCAGGTACATCCATTTCCACATTGTTCAACCCATCACCAACAACCAGAGTAATTTTACTTCCTTGTGGAATCATATCCCCAGCTGTGATTGTTTTTCCATTATAAAGCTGTTCTAACACAGCACCTTTTGCATAGTCAGGTTTTCGAATGGTATCACCTAAAACCAATCTTGCACTTTCTAAAATTCTAATCGCACTTCTAAAAGAAAGATCAGTGAGCTTGGGCATCGGTGTCAATGGGGGTTCTGCTTTATTTATAGTTAAGAAAATAGTCCTCCCTGTTTTTACAGAAGAGCCAGTATCGGGTATCATAGACAATACCATTAGCGGCTTCATCTTGGGTTCGTAGGCAGAATCAACCTCTACCTCAAAACCTAATTGCTCCAAGGATTTCACAGCAATTTTCACATCTTGGTTTAATACATTGGGCACTCTTGCGTGACTGTTATGTCCTGTAATTAAACTAAGCGAAGAAAAGAAAACAATATAAAAGAATCCGCAAAGCAGAAAGACCAATAGTAAATTGAAAACAAAAGAATTTCTGAGTTTATCGTTCATTTTATAGGCTGATACAGGTGATGCAAAGTAAAAATTTATCGAGAATTTGCTTCAAGACATTCAGATAATAAAGAGCCATAAAAATCTTTAAGCTCCATTCCAGATGCACGAACTTGTTGTGGAACAATACTGTTTTCGCTTTGCCCAGGCATGGTGTTTACTTCTAAAAAGAAAAGTTTGTTTGTGTTTTTTTGCAAAATAAAGTCCATGCGCACTACACCACGACAATTCAAATGCCTGTAGATATACGCTGCTTTCGTCTTAAGTTGTTCCTGTAGTTCGTTTGAGATTTTTGCAGGAGTAATTTCGTTAGTTACGCCGGGTGTGTATTTGGCCTCATAATCGAAGAATTCATTCTTGCTAACAATTTCGGTTGGGGGCAAAGTATTCAAGTACTGACCAATTCTATAAACACCAATGGTCAGCTCTCTTCCTTCAATAAACTCTTCAATCAACACCTGTTTATCTTCGCTAAATGCCTTTTCAATTGCAGGCATAATTTGTTCAACAGATTTTACTTTACTTACACCAAGACTTGAGCCGCTTTCATTTGGTTTTACGAAAAGTGGAAGTTTCAATTGCTCCAAAATATTCCCAACAGAATAGTGTTCACCTTTGATAAGATGAACCGAATTAGCAATGTTCACAACACCAAAATCCTTAACGACTTTATTGCAAAAACTCTTGTTGAAAGTCAATGCAGAAACAATGGAATTGCAAGTTGTGTATGGAATTTGAAGCATTTCAAGATAGCCTTGCATTTTGCCATCCTCTCCTGGCGCACCATGAATGGCAATGAAAGCACAATCGAACTTGATGATCTCATTGTTTATGTTTAAGGTGAAGTTATTTTTGTCAATATCAATTCGCTCCTTATTTTCAGTTTCATACCACCAACCATCTCGGGTAACAAAAATCTTGTAGACATTGTATTGTTCATGGTCTAGGTTTTGTTCAATAGTGGCGGCAGTTTGAATAGAGATGACATATTCACCAGAATAACCACCGGCAAGGAGTGCAATGTTTTTTTTCATGCAGAAGAAAAAGTTGGTTCAAAGGTAATTGACGAGAAGGAGATTTTCATTCTAAATCTTGTCAATCAATGCAATTAATAATAAAAAAAGAAGCTGCCCGTAATTGGGCAGCTTCTTAAGTTTTGGCAAAGCCTAGAATGACTATTCTTTAATCAACTTAGTTGATTTAATGATGTCGCCTTTATCATTGTAAAGTTGCAACATGTATATGCCATTCGCTTTATCACTGATGTTCACTTCTTTAGCATTTGGAATATCCAAAATCATACTTCCTTGAACATTTCTTACAACCGCTCTGAGATTTTGAGTAGAGTAGATCATAAAGATGCCGTTGGAAGGATTTGGATAGATATACGCTGGCTCAGAAGAACTAATGTTGTTTGGATCTGCATTAGGATCCAATTTCACACATGGACAATTAGTTGTAACACTATAATCCGGTGAAAATGCACTACAACCCCAAGTATTTACTTGATGTACTTTGTAGGTACCAGATTGTGTTGCATTATAGGATTGTCCAGTTACACCTGAAATGACTGAACCATTTAAGTACCATGTATAAGTACCACCAACATTAAAATCGGCTAGGTTTGTATTCGCATCTGAAATACCTAGTGTTACTGACCCATTAGCTTGAGGCGCAAGGCTAAGCATTGGATTTGGTGTTGGATTCACTGTCATTTTCCTTTCATAAGACCACTGAGAAACACAACCAAGATTGTCTGTTACTTGTACCCAATAATAACCACCGTTACCTGTGTTATAATTATAGGTAGTAGCCGTTGGAATTAAGGTTGCATTACCACCGCCACCGGTAATAAATGTTGGTGAATATGACCATTTATAACCTGCATATCCTGTTGTTGTATACAAATCTGTTGTTTGACCAGCGCATACATAAACATTTGGTGAAGGACTAATTACCGGTTTTGCAGGAGGATTTGCATAATTAATAGATAATAATGGAGTTGTTTTAACACCACATAAAGCATCTGTAAATGTACAAGAATAATTTCCAGGAGTTTTAGTAGAATAGGTTTGACTAACAGCACCTGATATTATTAATCCACTTTCTTTCCATTTATAATTCGAGCCAGCTGGAGCGGTCATAACAACTGCTGTTTTTGGAGTCGTATTACAAATAGCTGTGGCAGATGCTGTGATATTGAAAGTCTTAACAGTCAACACCATTGTATCTTTCTTCGTACAACCAAACCCATTAGTACCTGTTACAACATAGGTAGCTGTAGCACTTGGCACAAAAGAAACACAGTTACTAATTGGCACCAATAAACTGCTTGTCCAAGAATAACTAGAAGCATTACCACTTGCACACAAAGCTTGATAAGTACCAGGACAAACAGTCAAATCTGCACCTGCACTTACATTTGGATTTGGATTTACAGTAACACTAACTGTATGAACGGAATCACATCCTGCAACATTCGTATAAGTATAAGAATAGTTACCGCTTGTACTTACTGTTTGACCCCAAGGTAATGTATAAGAATTACAAGCTGTTCTGCTGCTTGAACCTGTATTGCTATAGTTAATGGTCAAGTTCAAAGTATGAACAGAATCACAGCCTGCTGCATTTGTGTAAGTATGTGTATAAGCACCACTTGTTGTGTAGGTAGTTCCCCATGCTGCTGTAAAGCTATTACATGCAGTTTCTGAGTTTGAACCAGTATTGCTATAGTTAACGGTCAAATCCAATGTATGAACTGAATCACAGCCTACTGCATTCGTGTAAGTATGTGTATAAGCACCACTTGTTGTGTAAGTATTGCCTTCCCATACGTAACTATTACATGCTGTTTCTGAACTACTTCCAGTATTACTGTAATTAACAGTCAAATTCAAAGTATGAACTGAATCACAGCCTGCAGCATTGGTGTATGTATATGAGTATGAACCACTTGTTGTATAGGTTATTCCCCAAGGTGATGTAAAACTATTACATGCTGTTTCTGAATTTGATCCAGTATTGCTGTAGTTAACGGTCAAGTTCAAGGTATGAACTGAATCACATCCTGCTACATTCGTGTATGTATGTGAATAAGAACCACTAGTTGTGTAGATAGTTCCCCATGCTGCGGTAAAGCTATTACATGCTGTTTCTGAGTTTGAACCTGTATTGCTGTAGTTGATAGTCAAGTTCAAAGTATGAACAGAATCACATCCTGCTGCATTCGTGTAAGTATGAGAATATGAACCGCTTGTAGTGTAGGTAGTTCCCCATGCTGCTGTAAAGCTATTACATGCTGTTTCTGAATTAGATCCAGTATTGCTGTAGTTAACAGTCAGGTTCAAAGTATGAACTGAATCACAGCCTGCAGCATTGGTGTATGTGTATGAGTATGAACCACTTGTTGTATATGTAGTTCCCCAAGGTGCTGTAAAGCTATTACATGCTGTTTCTGAATTAGATCCAGTATTGCTATAGTTTACTGTCAAGTTCAAAGTATGAACTGAATCACAGCCTGCTGCATTCGTGTAAGTATGAGAATATGAACCGCTTGTAGTGTAGGTAGTTCCCCATGCTGCTGTAAAGCTATTACATGCTGTTTCTGAGCTTGAACCTGTGTTGCTGTAGTTAATAGTCAAGTTCAAAGTATGAACTGAATCACATCCTGCTGCATTGGTGTATGTATGAGAATATGAACCACTTGTTGTGTAAACTGTTCCCCATGCTGATTCAAAACTATTACATGCAGTTTCTGAGTTTGAACCTGTATTGCTGTAATTAATGGTCAAATTCAAAGTATGTACAGAATCGCAGCCTGCTGCATTAGTGTAAGTATGAGAATATGAACCACTTGTTGTGTAGGTCGTTCCCCATGCTGCTGTAAAGCTATTACATGCTGTTTCTGAGTTTGAACCTGTATTGCTGTAGTTAATAGTCAAATTCAAGGTGTGAACAGAATCACAGCCTGCAACATTGGTATAAGTATACGTGTAGGCGCCACTTGTTGTGTAGGTAGTTCCCCACTGTGAAGAATAACTATTACAAGCTGTTTCTGAACTAGATCCAGTATTGCTATAGTTAACAGTCAAATTCAAAGTGTGTACAGAATCGCATCCTGCTGCATTAGCGTAAGTATGCGCATAAGCACCACTAGTTGTATAGGTATTACCTTCCCAAGTGTAGCTATTGCATGCAGTTTCTGAACTAGAACCTGTATTGCTGTAGTTAATTGTCAAGTTCAATGTATGAACAGAATCACATCCTGAAACATTGGTGTAAGTATGAGTGTAAGAACCACTTGTTGTGTAAACTGTTCCCCATGCTGCTTCATAACTGTTACATGATGTTTCTGTGTTTGAACCAGTATTGCTGTAGTTAACAGTCAAATTCAAAGTGTGTACAGAATCGCATCCTGCTGCATTGGTATAAGTATGTGTATATGCACCACTTGTTGTATAGGTATTACCTTCCCAAGTGTAGCTATTACATGCAGTTTCTGAACTAGAACCAGTATTGCTATTATTGATTGTCAAGTTCAAAATTTCTGTATGTGGACAGCTATTTACAGGAATAGGAGTTGTAAATGAATAAGTACCACCTGAAGTATAAGTCTGTCCATTAGCAGACCAATAATAACTATCACAAGCAGTTGCATTTGTAGTGTTGCTTGTGCTATAGTTAATAGTCAAATGTAAAGTCTCAGTATGTAAGCAACCCGAGCCATTGGTCCAAGTAGTTGTATAGGTACCACTTGTTGTATACGTCTCATCATTTGCACCCCAATAATAACTATCACAAGCAGTTATTGAAGAGGAATGACTTGTGCTATGGTTGATTGTCAAATTCAAAGTATGAACAGAATCACATCCAACAGCATTTGTGTAGGTATGAGTATAAGAACCACTAGTTGTGTAAACTGTACCCCATGCTGCTTCATAACTATCACATGCAGTTTCTGAACTAGATCCTGCATTGCTGTAGTTGATGGTCAAGTTCAATGTTTGAACTGAATCACATCCTGCAACATTGGTGTAAGTATGTGTGTAAGAACCACTCTCAGTATAAACTGTTCCCCAAGGTGCTTCATAACTATTACATGCTGTTTCTGAACTAGATCCTGTATTGCTATAATTAACTGTTAAGTTCAATGTTTGAACTGAATCACAACCTGCTGCGTTGGTATAAGTATGAGTGTATGCACCACTTGTTGTGTAAACTGTTCCCCATGCTGATTCGTAACTATTACATGCTGTTTCTGAACTAGAACCAGTATTGCTGTAGTTAACAGTCAAGTTCAAAATTTCCGTGTGAGTACAATTTGCTCCATTTGTTGAAGTATGGGTATAGGTGCCACTTGAAGTGTATGTCTGTCCATTTTCACCCCAATAATAACTATCACATGCCGTTTCGTTTGTTGTATTATTTGTGCTGTAGTTAACAGTTAAATGAAGCGTCTCAGTATGTGTACATCCTGCTAGGTTTGTAGATGTAGATGAATAATCACCAGTTTGTGTATATGTCTGGCCATTTTCACCCCAAGTATAACTATCACATGCTGTTACATAAGATTCATGAGAACTACTTTGGTTAACAGTTAAATTCAAAACCTCAGTATGACAACCGACAACATGAGAATAAGAACCACTCTCAGTGTAGGTATTACCGTCTTCTGCCCAATAATATTCATCGCATGCTGTTACACTTGAAGAATTTGTTGTACTAGGAATAATCGTCAAATTAAGATTTTGAACATTACAACCATAGTTTACAGTATAATTACCACTTTGTGTATAAGTAACGTGATTAGCGCCCCACATGTAGCTATCACATGCTGTGATAGTTGTGGTATTAGTTGAGATTGCTTGAGTAGAGTTAGCAAAATTAGAAATAATTGTATTTGCGTTTCCAAATAAACCATCTGTAGTATTCATGATTAATGAAAAGTTATCACCAGCATTAATTAGAATGCAGAAATTACCCGATTGATGTTGCAAACCATATCCTAATAAACCTGTCATAGGCACAGGTGTTCCACCATTGATGGAATACAAGAACATATCAAAATTAGGAACAGCATCAGCGGTGGTATAATCCCAACTAAATGAGATAGCACCTGTTGTAGTTGCTGTTACAGAATAAGCAGTATTCCCTCCTATTCCAGAATTGCCAGAATAAATGGAAATAAAACTTGGCGCCCCTAAAGTATTGACACCTCCATTGACCAAAAACGGTGAATTGGTTAGTGTCCAATTGCTTGGAGCAAATGCGCCTGAAAACTGAGCTAGTATTGGGTTTGATATACAAACGGTCAATAACAAGAGCAGTAATCTCACATGCCGAAAGTGCCTTAGTCGCACTGATAGATGCGTAGATAGTTTTTTCATGTTTAAAAAGATTTTGTCCTCAAAGATAACTACGAGGTCTTATTTATCCAATCCATTTTTAAAAAATTATTGTTATCAAGCACTTTACATATTGTACATTAAAATAACTTTACACTGATACTATATTTATAGCATATATAACGTTCTATAAATTTAACACTTATGGAGATTTTAATCCTTTTGTTATTTTTTATTTCTTTTGATATACTGAAATTAAAATGCGCAACTTTTTTTTAACATAATTTTAAACCGACGCAACGTATTGATTTTCAAACAACAAAAAAAGACACTCAATAAATTGAGTGTCTTTTAGTATAGCTAAACAAGTAAAACTACTTAGGCAATTCTCCTACCATTGAAGATGGAATTACCCACTCGTCAAATTGCTCAGGGGTAACATATCCCAATTCCACAGCAGTTTCTTTGAGTGTCAGTCCTTTTTTATGTGCAGTTTGAGCAATTTCAGCTGCTTTATAGTAACCAATCTTCGTGTTCAATGAAGTTACCAACATTAATGAATTATTGAGGTGCTGATTGATATTCTTTTGAATTGGCTCAATCCCCACTGCACACTTGTCATTAAAACTTACACATCCTTCACCAATCAAACGAGCACTATGTAGGAAGTTGTAAATCATCATTGGCTTAAACACGTTCAATTCAAAATGTCCATTCGAACCGCCAATATTAATTGCAACATCATTTCCCATCACTTGTGCTGCAATCATCGTCAAAGCTTCACATTGTGTTGGATTAACTTTTCCAGGCATAATAGAAGAGCCTGGTTCATTATCTGGGATAAATAACTCACCAATTCCAGAACGAGGGCCGGAACTTAACATTCTAATATCGTTTGCAATTTTCATTAAGCTAACTGCAACGGTTTTCAAAGCACCATGTGTTTCGACAATTGCATCATGTGCGGCAAGACTTTCAAATTTATTTTCAGCAGTAATAAATGGAATCCCTGTAAGCGATGCAATATTCTCAGCAACTTTAACAGAATAACCTTTAGGCGTATTAATCCCAGTGCCTACTGCAGTTCCTCCAAGGGCCAATTCACTTAAATGTGCAAGGGTGTTGTTGATTGCTCGAAGTCCATGATCGAGTTGAGAAACATAACCACTCAATTCCTGTCCAAGAGTAAGTGGTGTGGCATCCATGAAATGTGTACGTCCTATTTTCACCACGTTCATATACTCTTTCGACTTAGCAGCTAAAGTATCGCGTAGTTTTTTGATTCCAGGAATGGTAATGTCAACTAACATTTTGTATGCCGCAATGTGCATAGCTGTTGGGAAAGTATCGTTAGACGACTGAGATTTATTCACATCATCATTCGGATGAACAAACTTTTCTTTGTCTGTTAATTGACCACCATGAATTAAATGTGCGCGATAAGCCACCACTTCATTCACATTCATATTTGACTGTGTGCCAGAACCTGTTTGCCAAACAACTAAAGGAAATTCAGCATCCAATTTTCCTTCTAAAATTTCATCACAAACTTGTGCAATTAAATTGGTTTTATCTTCTGCTAAAACCCCTAATTCATTATTAGTTAACGCAGCTGCCTTTTTAAGAAAAGCAAAAGCGCGAATAATTTCCTTAGGCATCTTGTTGATGTCTTGAGCAATTTTAAAGTTCTCGACAGAACGTTGAGTTTGAGCACCAAAAATGGCATTAATAGGCACTTTCACTTCGCCCATGGTATCTTTTTCAATTCTGAAATCCATAAAAAGTATTTTTTGAAACGCAAAAATAAAAACTGAAACGAAGGTATTGAATGATAATCATCAGCATTACTATTCTTTGATGAAAAACATTTCCTTTGTTGTTAGAAATTGAATTATGCCCAACGCAGTCATTACAGGTGCCACTCATGGAATTGGTAAAGCAATCGCTCAAAAATTTTTATCTAAAGGTTGGAATGTAGCCATCTGTGCAAGAAATCAAACCGAATTAAATGCACTAAACAAAGAATGGAAGTTGCAATTCCCTGATGTAAATTCTTATTGCTTTAAAGCAGATTTTTCAAAGAAAGAAGAAGTGAAAACATTTTCCGATTTTGTGATGAAAACATTCTCTGATATTGATGTCTTGGTGAATAATGCTGGCATTTTTGTACCAGGAAATATTACTGACGAACCCGAAAATCAATTGGAATATTTAATGACAGTAAATGTGTATAGCGCTTATCATCTCACTCGTTTATTATTACCTAAAATGACAGCTAATAAAAGTGGTCACATCTTCAATATGTGCTCAGTTGCTAGTATGAAAGCTTATGATAATGGTGGGGCTTACAGTATTACAAAATATGCACTTCTAGGGTTCTCTGAAAATCTTAGAAATGAGTTAATGGTTCAGAATATCAAAGTTACCTCCTTTATGCCTGGTGCTACATGGAGCCGTTCATGGATAGGAAGTAATCAGAATGAAAACCGCTTGATGAAAGCAGAAGATCTTGCAGAAATGGTTTGGACATGTACACAGTTATCTCATCAGGCGAATGTTGAATCTGTAGTCATGCGTCCATTAGAAGGCGATATTTAGCCTATATCATTTAACTAAACTTTAAACCTACCCCCGTCTATTGCTATCTGGGTGCAATTATTTTTGTAACCCTCCTTATGAAATGCTTCTTTCAAAATATGCAGCGAATAGGACTGGTAATTCTATCAGTCTTGCTTGGCTTTAGTTTTTTGACACAAGCCCAAACCGCAGTTTTTTCTGCAAATGCTAGTGCAAATAGAATAGGCGATAAAGACCAAGTTCAGGTTGATTATACAATTCAAAACGTGCAGAATATGCGATCGTTTATTCAACCTTCTTTTAAGGATTTTGATGTAGTAGCAGGCAGCCCTTTCAGCCAACAGAGTAGTAACATTTCTGTAATCGGCAATAAAGTAGTGCAAACACAAAGCATCACTTACTCTTATATCCTTCAACCCAAACATACAGGTGCTCTTGTTGTACCACCTGCTCAAGTGAAAGATGCAGACGGACATACCTATCAATCAAACGGTTTAAATATTGAGGTAGTAAGTGGGTCATTGGCTCGTCAACGCCAACAAACCCAACAACCTTTAGATCCTTTTGATGATCCTTTTGTATCCATGATGCGTCAACGCCAAGCCATGATGCAAAGGCAGATGCAACCTCAATCTGCGCAACCCAATCAAAAGCAACAATCTATTCCTGAAGAAGAAATAAAAACAGACGTTGGTAAGGATCTATTTATTCGTGTTACTGTAGACAAAAACAAAGTTCATATCGGCGAACAAATCACGGCAAGCTATAAGTTGTATGCTCGCATACCAATGAACGTGAACATTTCAAAACTTCCTTCGTTAAATGGATTTTGGACTCAAGATTTTGAAAGACCCAAAGGAAATATTGCACCTACAGAAGAAATAGAGAACGGTAAGAAATATCAAGTATTTTTGTTGAAAAAATCTGCGCTATTTGCACAACAAGAAGGAACTCTTTTTTTAGACCCTGCAGAAGCAGAAGGAACAGCAAGAATAATTTCAAAAACAAGGCAAAGAAATCCATTTGCTGATATGTTTGATGATCCAGTTTTTCAACAACTCGGCAGTTTGATGATGAGCGATCCTTTCTTTAATGATGATGCTTTTTCTTCACTTGCTTATAGGGATGTTCCTGTAAAACTGAAAAGCGAAGCAATCAAAATTAATGTACTTCCATTATCAAACACAAAGAAACCAAAAGACTTTGGCAATGCTGTTGGTCAGTTCACAATTTCAGGGAAAGTGGACAAAACAAATGTCACTACTGACGATGCCATTACTTACACATTCAACATCACAGGAAGTGGCAATTTGAAATTGATTGAAGCACCCAATCTCAATTTGCCGAACGGGTTAAATACATACGACCCTCAAATTATTGACACTATTACAGGGAGAACTACAACTATCAGTGGCTCAAAAATAATCACGTACTCCATCACACCAAATATTCCTGGTGATTATGAAATTCCTGCTATTCCTTTTTCCTATTACAATCCACAAACTAGCAGTTATGTTTCATTGGCAACTACGCCCGTAAAAATTCATGTGGAGAAAGGAAAACATTACAATCAAGCAGTTACAAAAAAGCAAATTATTGCTGATATACATCCTATCGTCACTAAACCATTAGTACAACTTAATCCTGAAAGTAAACCACTATTCTACACTATTGGATATTGGACATCATATGTTTTGCCACTCTTTGCTTTCATAGGTTTAACTTTCTATAAAAAGCGTGAAGATGAACTTTCAAAAGATGCTGTAAAAATGCGGAATCGCCGCGCTAATAAAGTTGCTCTGAAACGTTTAAAAACTGCGGAAAAATCATTACAACAACAAGCCAAACAAGCTTTCTATGAAGAGATTTCAAAAGCATTGTGGCTTTACCTTAGTGACAAACTCAACATTCCATTAGCATCATTATCCAAAGAGAAAGCATTTGATGTATTGAAGTTGAAAAATGTGCCTCTTGATTTGCAACAAAAATTAACACAGACAATCGCTGCTTGTGAAACAGCATTATATGCACCAACATCAAGCAGTGAAATGAAACACACTTTCACAGAAGCTGTGGACATCATCAGCAAACTAGAAGAAACTGTTTAGACCATGAAAATATTTGTAGTTTTTCTTTTAAGTTTTTTCATGACAAATGTTGCATTTGCTGGCAATAGAAAAAGTAATTTGTGGCAAGAAGCAAACAATCTTTTCAAACAAAACAACTACGATCAAGCTGCAATTTTATACGAACAAATAGCATCTTCAAAACCTAACGATGCTTCCCTTTATTTCAACCTTGGCAATGTTTATTATAAACTTAATAAAATTGGTGAAGCTGTATTGAATTACCAACGTGCAATAAGAATTCAACCCTCATTTCAAGAAGCTAAAGATAATTTGGAACTTACCATGAGCCGCATTCCAAATCGTATCCCAAGCTCAGGCGATATTTTTTTCATCCTGTGGTGGAAAGGAATTACTAAGGCAACATTTTCAGGTTTCTGGGCAGCTTTGAGTTTATTATTTTTTCTTTCCTCCCTAGGAATTGTTACTATGCAACGACTTGGAAAAATCAATTTCAATAGCTCCAAAATTTCATTAACAGGCTTCTTGTTTTGTTGCTTGTTTCTATTATTTGCATTCACCTCTGCACACAGAAAATCAGAACATAACACAGCAGTAGTGATGAAGCATGATGCCCCTGTATCTCTTGACGTTTCTAACGGCAAATCAATCAGCTACATACCAGAAGGCACGACAGTAATTATCGAAGATGAACAAAAAGACAACCTACAAATAGTGTTGCCAGATGGCAGAAAAGGCTGGATAAACAAAGTTCAAGTGGAAAGGATTTGACTCAAGAATCAACCCAATTCTCAATCAAATCATTTACCTCATTAGCCTTTTCCCAATGAATAAAATGTCCAGCACTTGCAAATAATTGTAAATGATGTTGATGTATTTTTCTTACTTCTTTTTCTACAAATTGCCGGGTAGTAACAGGGTGCAAAAAACGATTAGGAATTAAGACATCTCTCTCTCCAAAAATAACGAGGACTTGTTGTTTTATTTCGCTCAATCTTTCATAAACAGGCTCTTTCAACATTGCATCGATACAACTTTCAACCATTTTCCGATATTGACCTGTTGGTTGTCGGTGCATCAATTCAATGAGGTCTTCAATCATTTCATCAGCCTGATGTGTATTGTGATGAAAACTACTTCGAATAAGTTTAGTCAAACTATTTTCTTCGGTTGAAAAAAAATCAAGAAAGTTGATTCCTGATTTGTAAATAGTGATTTCAAATGGGGAAAAATATTCTAAACCTGCAGAAGCACATAATATTAGTTGTTTAAACTTTTCAGGAAACATTAATGCAGTGTTGAGCACTATTTGACCACCCATCGAATGTCCACACAAAATCACCTCCTTTAGTTGTAAATTTTCAATAAGCTCAATTATTACAGTACTGAAATATTTCATGCTGAAATTTACTTCCCTAACAGTTGATAAACCATTTCCAGGAAGGTCAATTGCAATACAACGAAACTTCTTGCGCAAGTGCACAATATTCTGTTGCCAAGAAAGCGCATTGTTTGCTAAACCATGAACAAATAAAAGGGTTTTCAGCCCCACCCCTTCATCAATATAGAAGATGTTTTCTCCTCCAGAAAGTTGAATATTCTTTGTAGAAAATTGATAGCATAAATTTTGAATCATTCTGGCAAAGATAACAGCAAGAAAATTTATAGAATTTTTGTTTTTCAACTAATCTTCCATACCTTCTTAATCGATAATATTCGGATTTTTTGACAAAAAAATAGCCACTTCGTTTCGAAGTGGCTATTCAATATGCTTAAAGAGAAATTAAGCGTTTTCTTCGGTATTATTTTCTTGTGTTGGCGCTTCTTCAGCTGACAATTCAGCTACAGAGGCTGTAGTATCAGCTTCTTTTTTAGGCGCACTTGCTCTTCGACTACGACGTGTTTTCTTTGCAGCAGCATCTTTTGCATCCTTGCCATAGATTTCGTTGAAATCAACCAACTCAATCATTGCCATTTCAGCAGCATCACCCCTACGAGGCGCTAACTTGATAATGCGTGTGTAACCGCCTGGACGATTTGCTACTTTATCGCCAATTACTCCATAAAGCTCTTTAATAGCTTCCTTGTCTTGAAGATAAGCGAACACCACGCGACGGTTATGTGTATTATCAACCTTCGAACGAGTAATCAACGGCTCTGCATAAATGCGAAGGCTCTTTGCTTTGGCAAGTGTAGTTACTATACGCTTGTGCTCAATTAGTTGGCAAGCAAGATTTGATAGGAGCGCTTTTCTGTGTGAAGCTGTACGACCTAAATTATTAACTTTGTCTCCGTGACGCATGACTATTAGTTTTAAAAATTTCCCTCACACCGTGTCAAGGAATGGGAGGTACTCGGTGAATAAATATTTAATTATAATTCCAAATTTCAATGAATAAATTCCAACAAAATCATTTTGGAATTTTCATTTTTGAATTTGTTTTTAACTATCACTTTTCAACACTTTGCTGATATCCATTCCAAAGTGAAGACCTCTTTCGCCTAGTACTTGTTCAATTTCAGACAATGACTTCTGTCCAAAGTTGCGGAACTTCATCAACTCTTCTTGTGTATATTGAACCAACTCGCTTAAAGAATTGATCTTGGCAGCTTTCAAACAATTGAAAGCACGAACAGAAAGTTCAAGGTCTTCCAATGGTGTTTGAAGTACTTTACGAAGTTGCAATGTTTCTTCATCAACGACACTTTCCTTCTCTTCGCGTTTGGTATCGAAACTGATATTTTCATCCGTAATAATCATCAAATGCTGAATAAGGATTCGGCTTGCTTCTTTTACTGCATCTTCTGGATGAATTGTTCCGTCGGTAACAACTTCCATAATCAACTTTTCAAAGTCAGTACGTTGTTCCACGCGCGTATTTTCAATGCTATATTTTACGTTCTTAATTGGAGTAAAAATAGAATCGATTGAAATAATTCCAAGCGGCGCTCCTTCTTTCGGACGATTATCTTCAGCTGGAACATAGCCACGACCTTTACCAATATACAATTCAATATGAAAAGCTGTAGATGGATCCATGTTACAAATAACCAAATCAGGATTCATAACCTGAAAATTAGGCAACATATCGCCAATCATTCCAGCATTAAAAACCTCCTGACCTTTGATAGTAAGTTCCACACGATCGCTAGAAATTTCATGCTCTATTGCTTTTTTGAAACGCACTTGTTTCAGATTAAGGATGATTTCAGTTACATCCTCAAGTACTCCTTTTATAGTTGCAAATTCATGGTCGGCACCTTGAATGCGTATAGCTGTAATTGCATAACCCTCAAGAGAGTTCAACAACACACGACGAAGTGAGTTGCCAATAGTTACACCATATCCCGGCTCTAACGGACGAAACTCTAACTGAGCTTCGAACTCGGTTGCTTTTTGAAGAACAATTTTGTCAGGCTTTTGAAAATTAAGAATTGCCATGTTGAGAAGTTTTTTCTTTTTGTTTAACGTTAAAAATGAATTGAGCTTTTGCTCGATTTTTCAATTGTTTTTCGGCTCACTTTGGGGTTCGGGGTTCTCTTCCCCACCCACAAATTCACGCTTCAAATACAATCAAGAACTAGTTGTCTTTAAACAGCAAAGCCCCTTAAAAAAAGAGGCGTTGTTGCAATAAAATATATTACTTAGAATACAATTCCACAATCAATTGTTCCTTGATATTTTCAGGAACATTCTCACGTTCAGGGTGAGTGATGTAGATACCTTTGAATTCTTTTTCATTCCAATCCATCCAGTTGATTTTTGGATTTTTTCCTCGAACCATACTGATAACAGTTGGATTTACTTTACTTTTTGGTTTCAGTTCAATTACATCACCTGCTTTCATTGTATAAGAAGGGATATTGACAATTTCACCGTTAACCATGATGTGTTTATGAGAAACTAACTGACGAGCAGCAGGACGTGTAGGTGCGATACCAAGACGGTAAACTGCATTATCTAAACGTGCCTCCAACAATTTAATAAGATTCTCACCAGATGCACCTTTCAAACGAGATGCTTCAACATAAGTGTTGCGGAATTGTCTTTCTAGAACACCATAAGTGTACTTAGCCTTTTGCTTTTCTTTTAACTGAATAGCATATTCAGATTGAGTTTTACGTCTCTTTGTGCCTCCGTGCATGCCAGGAGGGTTGCTATTTTTGCCAAGATTTTTTCCAGAACCAAGAATAGGCTCACCAAAAATGCGGCAAATTCTGTTTTTAGGACCTGTATAACGTGCCATTTAAATTATTACGGTTTTAGATTTGGTTAGCTTTTCTGTTTCATTAAAACCGTAAAACCAGAAACAAAAAAGCTTGTTAAAGAAATTTATGAAAGCTATTAATAGATAACTGTCAATTAATATTATACACGACGTTTTTTAGGAGGACGACAACCATTGTGTGGAAGTGGGGTAACATCTTTAATAGAAGTTACTTCGATACCAATTTGTGTCAAAGCACGAATAGCACCTTCTCGACCAGAACCCGGTCCTTTAACGAAAACATCCACTTTTTTCAATCCTGCATCAACTGCTACTTTACCACAGTCTTGTGCAGCCATTTGTGCAGCATATGGAGTGTTCTTTTTAGAACCACGAAATCCCATTTTACCTGCTGAAGACCAAGAAATAACTTGACCTGTCTTGTTGGTCAAAGAAACGATAATGTTGTTGAAACCTGCATTGATATGAGCATCACCATGCGGGTCAACCTTAACGATACGTTTTTTAGCAACTGTTTTGCCGCCTTTACCGGCTTGAGCTTTTGCCATTTTAGTTTGTTTAGGTAGTCAAAAAAATAGACCTGAAACCAGGTTCGAATTACTCCTCCCCGCAACACCCACGCGGATCCGGCAGTGATTCTAAGATTATTATTTCTTAGGTGCTTTTTTCTTTCCTGCAACTGTCTTACGCTTACCTTTACGTGTACGACTGTTAGTGCGGGTACGCTGTCCACGTAAAGGAAGTCCTTTACGATGACGTACTCCACGATAACAAGCGATATCCATGAGGCGCTTAATGTTCATTTGCACTTCAGAACGGAGCTGACCTTCAACTTTAAACTCACCCGTGATGATGTTACGAATGGTAGTAAGCTCTTCGTCATTCCAATCGGCAGCCTTTTTATCATAATTGATGTTCGACTTGTCGAGGATGTACTGAGCAGTACTGCGACCGATACCGAAAATATAGGTAAGGGCAATTTCACCACGCTTGTGTTTTGGAAGGTCAATACCAGCTATACGAGCCATATTGTGATTTTGAATTTTTGGATTTTAAATTTTGAATTAGTTTTTGAAAACCATACGATTCATTAAACATGAATCGTTCATAATTCAACTTAGATTTTATCCTTGACGTTGTTTAAAACGTGGATTCTTCTTGTTGATTACATATAATTTTCCTTTGCGACGCACGATTTTACAATCTTCACTGCGTTTTTTTATTGCTGCTCTAACCTTCATGACTTTATGGTTATTTTTACTTGTTTATTTATATCTGTAAATAATTCGGCCACGACTTAAATCATAAGGGCTCATTTCAACTCCTACTTTGTCACCAGGAAGGATACGGATGTAGTGCATGCGCATTTTTCCGGAGATAGTTGCAAGAATTTCATGACCGTTTTCGAGGCGAACGCGAAACATTGCATTCGACAATGCCTCTACTATTACGCCATCTTGTTTGATCAAAGACTGTTTAGCCATATTTTTAAAAGGACGGCGAAGGTATAAGTTTTTATCTAAACAAAAAAAGCTATTCTTAAATTATTTCAAGAAAACCTTATTTCTTAGTAAATTTTCTATTCAAATGCAAGAATATTTTCGCATCAAAAAACCACTTTTACTCAAAATCAATTCAACATTTCAGCAGCAATCAATGTTTCAGACCATGCATTAAGTGAGGGATATTGTTCATTGATTAAGTCATGAGGCAAAATAAAAGGATCATGTTTGGAGGTTATGAAAACAGTGTGCATAGCAAGACGTTTCCCGAATTCCATATCACTAATAGCATTGCCAACCATTACACTTTTCTTAAAATCTATTACTGGAAAATCTTCTCTTGCCTGTAATGCCATTCCTGAATTAGGTTTGCGGTTATGATCGCTGTCAGTAACGGATGTAGCGGCATATACTTTATCGATTCTTCCACCTGCATCATTTACATCGTGTACCATATTGTTATTTATTTCCTTTAAATCTTCAAGACTCATCAATCCCTTTCCAACGCCACGTTGATTGGATACGACAATAATGTTTCCAAACATTTCATTAAATCGTTTGATTGCTTCAAGTGCGCCATCACAAAAACTAAATTCTTCCCAGTTCATGATGTAAGAGCCAATATGTTCTTCGTTAATCACTCCATCTCGGTCAAGAAAAAGAGTCCAGGTTTTATCAAAGGATGGATTGTTCATCTGTATTATTAGGGTTATATTTTAGAATAAGTCTTCTTCTACAAGTTGGCAAATGATATGCCCGAGCAAGATATGAGATTCTTGAATTCTCGGCGTGTCTTTGCTGGGCACATTAATTAAATATTCACAAAGGTTTTTCATTATACCACCTGTTTCTCCTGTAAAACCAATGGTTATCATCCCAATTTCCTTCGCTTGCTCTACTGCTTTAATAATGTTAGTGGAATTGCCAGAAGTGCTGAATGCAACCAAAACATCTCCTTTTCTACCCATTCCCTTCACCAAACGACTATAAACCACGTCGTAAGAATAATCGTTAGCAACTGCTGTAAGGTAAGACGTGTTTACATGCAAAGCCTCAGCAAAAAGTGGATCACGGTCGGTATAAAACCTTCCTGAAAATTCGGCAGCTAAATGTTGAGCATCGGCAGCACTACCACCATTACCACAAAACAAAACTTTGTTACCATTCTTAAAAGCATTGGCTATCACGCTTGTAACATCTTCTATTTTTTGAAGCAAGTTTTCATCAGAAAGTATGTTTTGCTTAGTGTCAATAGAAGCTTGTATGATTTCTTTGATTTTCATAAAACGCTCAAAAATAAGACAGCGCATACAAATTGTATACGCTGTTGTTTTATCATTTATTTTTTTTGGAAAAAAATCAGATGATTAATAAAGCATCTCCATAACCAAAGAAACGATATTTTTCTTTGATTGCAGTATGATACGCTTCCATTGTCAAATCGTAGCCTGCGAATGCACAAGTCATAATAAGCAAACTTGTTTTAGGTAAATGAAAATTGGTGATTAAGGAATCGGCAATTGAAAACTCATGAGGTGGGTGAATAAAAACATTTGTCCATCCTTCCGCTGGTTTCAACAAACCTTGTGCTGTCACTGAGCTTTCCAATGCGCGCATTGTAGTTGTTCCAACTGAACAAATTTTACGCTTTTCTGCTTTTGCTTTATTGACTAAACTACTTGAAAAATCATCAATTTTAAAATACTCAGCATCCATTTTATGTTTGGAAAGATCTTCCACTTCTATCGGTCGGAAAGTGCCTAAACCAGTGTGTAAAGTTACTTCCGCGAATTTCACACCAACAATCTCTAATCTTTTTATTAACTCACGGCTAAAATGCAAGCCAGCAGTAGGCGCTGCAACAGCTCCTTCATATTTAGCATAAACCGTTTGATAACGCTCTTTATCGTCATTATCAGGTTTGCGCTTGATGTATTTAGGAAGTGGCGTCTCGCCTAATGTTTCCAACATTTGGCGAAATCCATTATCATCTCCATCAAAAAGAAAACGAATGGTACGACCGCGAGAAGTTGTGTTATCAATTACTTCTGCTACCAACTCATCATGGTCGCCAAAATAGAGTTTATTACCAACGCGTATTTTTCTAGCAGGATCAACAATTACATCCCAAAGACAATTTGGTTTGTTCAATTCACGAAGCAAAAACACCTCAATCTTCGCACCTGTTTTTTCTTTGCGACCATAAAGACGAGCAGGAAAAACCTTGGTGTTGTTCACAATCATTACATCCTTGTCTTTGTAAAAACCAAGTATGTCTTTGAAAACTTTATGTTCAATTTTGCCCGTATCGCGATGAACAACCATCAAACGACTTTCTTCACGGACTTTAGTAGGATGTTGTGCTATAAGATTAAGTGGTAAGTCGAACTTGAACTGCGACAACTTCATATATGGAAGAATATTTTAAAAGTCGGCAAATTTAGGGGATTTTCCGCCAACTTGGTCACTTACAAAAATTTCATTCCTTTTCATTTAACGAATTCTCTACTTTTGACTTCTAAAATTCAATAATCATATGCAAGTTTGGAATGAATATCTAGAATCGAATAAACAACGTTTCCTCGATGAATTGCTCGACCTACTGCGTATTCCTTCGGTGAGTGCCGACAGTAAATACAAAGGTGATGTGGCTCGTTGCGCTGATTCCGTTATGGAAAATCTTTTAAAAGCGGGTTGTGACAAAGCGGAAATTTGTCCTACCGAAGGACATCCTATTGTTTATGGAGAAAAAATGGTGAATCCTGCCGCACCAACGGTTTTGGTTTATGGTCATTATGATGTTCAACCGGCTGATCCTTTGAATCTTTGGCATAGTGGTCCTTTTGAACCCCTGATTAAAGACGGTAAAATTTTTGCTCGTGGTGCTTGCGATGATAAAGGGCAAATGTTCATGCACGTTAAGGCTTTGGAAGTGATGAACAGCACCAATACTTTGGCTTGCAATATCAAGTTCATGATTGAAGGGGAAGAAGAAGTGGGTTCTTCTAACTTGGGCATTTTCCTTGAAAACAATAAAGAAAAACTCAAAGCCGACATCGTGTTGGTTTCTGACACTTCGATGATTAGCATGGAACATCCTTCCATTGAATCGGGGCTTCGTGGGTTGGCTTACATGGAAGTGGAAGTAACAGGACCTAATCGCGACCTGCATAGTGGCGTTTATGGTGGTGCCGTTCATAATCCTGCCAATGCTTTGTGCAAAATGATTGCTTCTATGCACGATGAAAACAACCACATTACCATTCCTGGTTTTTATGAAAAAGTGTTGAACCTTTCTGCTGATGAAAGAAAGGCGTTGAACACTGCTCCTTTCGATTTAGAAGAGTATAAAAAAGAATTGGACGTGGCAGAAGTATGGGGTGAAAAAGATTTTACAACCCTTGAAAGAACCGGTGTTCGTCCTACGTTGGATGTCAACGGAATTTGGGGTGGGTATACTGGAGAAGGGGCTAAAACAGTGCTTCCTGGGAAAGCTTTTGCAAAGATTTCGATGCGCTTAGTGCCTAACCAAAACTCGGATGAAATTGCTGCGATGTTCCAAAAACATTTTGAAAGCATTGCGCCTAAATCTGTGAAGGTGAAAGTAACTGCACACCATGGTGGAGAACCTGTGGTGACGCCTACCGATTCTATTGCTTACAAGGCTGCAGAATTGGCTATTAAAACCTCTTTTGGTAAAGATCCAATTCCTACTCGTGGGGGTGGTTCTATTCCTATAATTGCTTTGTTTGAAAAAACACTAGGCTTGAAAACCGTTTTAATGGGATTTGGCTTGGATAATGACAACATTCACTCTCCAAACGAAAAGTATGATGTTGCCAACTACTACAAAGGCATCGAAACCATTCCTTATTTCCATAAGTTTTATGCAGAAATGAGCAAGTAAGTTCCTTTCATGCTAAGAACTCTAAATAAAAAAAGGGCGTTGATGATTTCAACGCCCTTTTACTTTTCAATTTTAGGGGAGATTTTCGTGTAAGAAGTGAAATAATATTTTGAAATTCCAAATCAAAACTCTTAACAATTGAGGCAGAAGTTACAGAATGAAAATCATAGTTCTTCTTAAACAATTCATTGCAACTTGGTACGATGAAATCATCAATCACCCCACTTTTTCTTTTATCAATTCTGCTACCTGAATAGCCACCTCACTGCCTAATGCAACACCCATGCCCCCCATACGAAAAGCTCCAAAAATCTTTTCAGAAAAAGCTTGCACAATTGGTTTTTTTGTAGGTCCAAATGCCATGATGCCCGTCCAACGATTGTCTATTTCAAAAGGAGTATTGGGTAAAATGAGCGTTCTAAGTTTTTCCTCAAGGCCGTTTTGAATCTGCTCATTAAGGTCAAAACTTGTTGTGGCTTCTGAATTGAAATCTAGATTTCTACCACCACCAAAAAGCACTCTTCCATCTATTTCACGGAAATAATAATAACCTTGTTGGAAGTGAAAAATGCCTTTGAATTTTAACCCGGGAATGGGTTTAGTGATTAATACTTGTCCCCGACCGGGGCGAACATCCACTTCGTGTAAAAGCTGTTTGGTGAATGCATTGGTGCAAAGGGTAAGTGTATTGCAGGTAAGCAGTAGTTCTTCATTCAGAAAAGAGTTGTGACAAACCACGGTCACCTTGTTTGCTTCTTCTTCAAAACGCAACACTGCGGCACCTGTTTTTATTTCAATGCCCTTTTCAATAGTAAAATCTGTTAATGCCCTCAAAGTTTTTCCAGAATGAATTTCGCCTTCGCAATTGTTGCTGATTAAAGCTTTCACTTCGTTCTTTGAAAATCCAAATTCTTCAATTTTATCATTGACTAAAGTAAAGGCTGTTTTATGGGTAAAGGGTTGTAACAAAGCATTGAGGTAGTCTATCTTTTCAATTGCTTCCAATTCGTGGGTGTCAATCAATTCATGACTGCCATTTTCGGCATAACCCATTTTGGCTGCGCCCAATCTTTCCATTAGTTTTTCGAGTCCTTTTTTGCGCCATTCAAAAAGAAAAAGCATTTCTGATTCCGAAACCGTTTTGAGGTCGTCGAGCAATTCCGTAACGCTGCCCATGCAAGCAAAACCGGCGTTCTTACTGCTTGCACCCGTGGGCAATAAGCCTCTTTCAAGCACCAAAACGCTTGACTTAGGAAATCGTTCTTTGATTTCAATAGCAGTACTTAATCCCACAAAACCCGCACCGATGACGATGTGGTGGTAATGCAAAAAACTTTGTTTTTCCCAATAACTGAGCATAAAGAGGGTTTTTATAAATCACTTATGAAGCAGCACCAAATTACTATCAGCAAAGCAAGTGTCTATTTTGTATCGTTCATTCAAGTACTGCAATTCATTTCTTTTTAGATAGTAATAATCAAAAACAGTGTCTTTTTCGGGGTCTTGTTGAGTGAATACCATTGGCTCAAAAAGGTCTTTGTAATGGCGGTTGATATAGTAATTGAGGGAAGGAAAAAATACCCAATTCACACGGAGTTTTAGTTTGGCTTTTCTATTCTTTTCTTTTGTTGCAATTCGTTGTAAAACCACTAAGTTGTAATTATTCTCCCACCATTGCCAAGAACGATTGAAGTTAGTGTTCTTCATAAAACTAAAGCCCAACAAGGCACAAAATAAGATCATCAGCACCTTGCTATAAACTTGTTTTTTTCTTTGTGAAAACGAAAAGAGAGAGACGGCGAAACAAAGGATAAAAAGAGGGTAAAGAAAAAGTGCGGTTCGGTCAATGAGTAATTTGGAGCCAAACAATTCGTGCTGAATAGTGTTTATAATTAAAGGGGTAGTAAAGAGCCAAGTAAATACAATTCCGTTTCTGCGGTCACTTGAAAAACCTTTTCGAAAGAGTTGAATCAACCAATAAAGGAACAACCCCATAACAAGGGTTGCTATGGGATAATACCATATCAAAACCAACAAATTGTCCTTAGTATTTTCAAACAATGTTGTTTGCACAAGCGTTTGAATCGTGTCGCATAAAACATTGAAGTTGCCTCCATAATAAAGCTCTTTATTGTCAATTAGTTTTTGAATGGGTTCATGAATCAATAAATACAAACCAATTGAAGCGAGCAAGATGGGGAAGAGCACCTCAAGGGTCTTTCGATACTCTTTTTCATGTCGGGTAAGTAGCAAACTTTCTATCGTTAGCAAACTAATGACCGATAGAAAAAAATACAGCAAAGAAAAGTTAGCATACACTGCTGCGATTGCAAAAAATAATGTGAGTAAAAGTGCCTTTTTTTTCCTTGATTCTAAAAATGAAAAAAGAAAGAAAATACTTGTCATCATCAAAGCGATTGCCAAACCATAACCACGACTCAATCCCCAAAATTCAAAAAGAAAGGGGTTGAGATTGATTGCCAAAAAAGTGGTGACTACCCAAAACTTGTTGTCGAATATTTTGCTGAGTAAACGATAAGTAATCAACAGGAAAAGAACTTGTGCAAGTAGAATGTCAAGCCTTAGAAAAAAAGGAGTATTGGAAAATGCTTCGATGAAAAACTTGCGCAACATGGAGTGAAGGATATGAATGTTGGCAGTAACTTTATTCAAGTGAAAATAATCGCTGTAACTAAGCGCCAAATCTTGTTCACTCGGCGATTCGTCAATAGTTATCGGCACGCAGATGATGCGAATGATATTGACTGCCACCAAAGCAGCAGAAAACAAAAGCAAAAAGATTCCTGAACGATGTTTTTCAGAAAATATTTTCGAAAACATGTGCCTAAGCTATTTGATTTCTTTGAAAAATGGATAGAAAAACCCCGCAGGTGCGCGGCATTGGGAAAGATTTTTTTATTGACTTTCGCCATACTGTTTTTACATGCTCAATAAATCGTGGATTGCCAGTCTAAGACTGGCGGCTTGGTTTGACACGAGAGCGCTACGCTAACTCTCGCCAGTTGGAGATTCAGTTTTTTTAATAACCTAAATCCTTTAGTCGTGCTATAACTTTTATCATTTCTGGATCATTCTTATGAATCCTTTTTTGTTGAAGATTTTTTACTTTATCGGCTATACTATCGTTAAAACCTCCAGATTCTTCAATAATTCTATTTAATTCTTGTAAATCTTGTGATCTCTCTTTCATGTCTTCTACTGCTTGTAAATTTTCTGGAAGAGGCTCATTAAATTTTTTTTGATCCTTAATGTGATTATGTACAGAATTTGGCTTTCCCATTATCCATTCTTCAGAATTTAACTCTACTTGATAATTTGATTGTAATGCGAACAGCCTGTCTCTTTCGCCACGGAAAATTCTATCATTCATACTGCTTTCAGAGTTAGGAAAGATTGTTAGAAAATATTTATTGTCCAATGGAACTGAAATAATATTATCAGGGTCAAACACATCTGACAATATACTGGTTTTGTAATTATGCATAATAACAGGATTGTCAGAAGTAATCAACTCTATATCATCATAAATTCTAAAAACAGAAAGCCCAGCCTCTAGTTTATATGTTGTAAATTTTTGCCAATCAGATAAATGGTTTTGAAGAAACTTAATTTTATTTTCTAGTTTCAAATTGTTTTTTACTTTCTCAATGTCAATTATTTGAAAATCTAGGTCGTAATCTCTGAATTTATATTTAACTCTGCCTTCTTTATTTTGAAAGTTATTTACTGCATAATTTATAATAGAATCAAGTCTCTTTTCATTGTAATTTAAAAATTTGGGTGTACGAAAGAAAAGGCTCATTGTTGTCATTACTATTTGAGTTCTTTGTTTTGATGAGATAAACTTAATATTGGGATTTGTTAATAGTTCATAAACTTCAGGATAAACCCCATCAATTTCCTTTGCATAAAATTTCTCTAATGCATATTTATCATCACTTTCTATTAAATCTGGTAAAGTGTATATGTTTTTATCAACACAAATATCCTTTATGCTAATTAGCTTACTTTTAGGTTGTAAATCAGACTTATTTTTTGCTTCTATGAAGTATTTATCGCCTTTTGCTACAGAAAATTTGTTCAAATACGATTTGGGGATAAAATGTTGTCTCTTAGGATTATTCATATTTTTTTCGCCAACAAAAATACTCAGTTCTTCGTAGTTTGTCATAACAGTTTGGCGAAGATTGCATCTTCGTCTTTCCTTTCAACCTCCCAAAAATACCCATTTCCCTCTACTTCACATCCTCCCTCTTTCAATCCAAATCCGATACGCTTGTGTAATCCAAATCTTCCTTGCTTATTAGTGCGCTTTCTGCGGTAATTGTATAGTGCTTTCCAGATATTCCATGCTTTTCTTCCTTTCCAACTTTAGCAATTCTTTTTCTTGCTTGTTCAAGCGTAGAGAATGTCTGTAGGTATTCAGCTTCTCTTTTAGTGAGATTTTCAATTCCTCTTCTACCTGTTTCATGTAAGAAATTTTCTAAATTACTTTTGCCAAACTTCTGTTTTGCAAACGTCTTCTGCAAGGGACGCTTGCCTGATTATTTCATTAATAATTATTTCCTTCAACCTCCCAAAAATACCAATTTCCATCTACTTCACATCTTCCACGCTTCAATCCAAATCTGATAAGCTCCAAATCGAATCTTACACGCTTCGATTTAAATGATAACAGCATCAAATTGATGGATGTCTGCTTCGATTTAAAGCGTGTTTCCATCAATTTGATGCGGATACCTGTCAATTTGTTCGTTAATTGCTGTGAATTGAAGCGTTTAGCATTCAAATCACATGCTAAAAAGTCAGGCGCAAAAATGAGATAGCTGTTTTCTTCTATTCAAAATAGTTGCTATCTCATTTTTGGAGAATTTTTTTATGGATTTGGCGTGCCGGGTGCGTTGCCACCTACTTTTTCATACTGAGCACTCCATTTTTTATAATAAGTGTTTGCCAAAGGGTCGCCTTCGCGGGCAAGCAGGCGAACATAACGATAGCAAATGCTTGTGGCAATCCACATATCAAACAACACAGGCGCATAGGCGCTGAATGAAAGTTTAGCAAGATTTTCGATTTGAGTAACACGGCTTGAAAGCGCACTTTCGGCAGCCACATCAATGTCCCAATCGGCTTGTTTAACACGAGGTGAAAGTAATGATGGATTTTTCTTCACATCATCGGTCACCATTTTTACAAATCCATAGCGTTCGTTCGCAACTTTGCTATAGTCTTTCATTTCTTGATTGGTCAAAACCTCAACGCCCTTTGATGCAAAGAGGTTTTGAATTCCAGTAACATAACCGTCAAGAGTGGTTAATTCTGCTGGAGAGAAAGCAATCGTTGATAAATTGTCGAGTGCCGGCATAATTGTTTATTTTTTTTGACGTTATTGAAAATGCAAAGATGCATGCTAGCAGCGGTTCTTGACATGAGAAAACTCATGTTGGAGTTTGATTGTTGTCAACAGAAAAGTGGGTGTTTTTTTTATGAAAAAAACTAAAAAATTTTGTGGTCTTCGTGCTTCCTTCGAGTGCTTTGTGTTTTCCTCAACCCCTTTGCGTCTTTGCATCTTTGCGGTAAAAAAAATTATCTAAATTGCCACTCAAATACAACCTCATGAGAAATCTTGCTTTGTTTTTATTAGCCCTTGTTTCGCCTATTGTTTTATGGGCGCAAGACCACGCCGAAAGACCAAAACTGCAAACCGTTGACTGTTATAAAATGGCTGTGAGCACTTACATCAAAGACCATCCTGCCGATGTTTATAAAACCAAAACGGGCAAAGTGCTGTTGGTGAAAATGGCTCCTTTTATTTCCGATTATCAAGATAGTCTTTCGAAAGTGAAAGTGGTGTTTGTGAAAGCCGATAGTGCTAAAAACATGGTGAAATGGTTCCCTAAAAACCAAAAATTGACGGTCATTGACCTACAACAAATGTTGATGCGCGACCTCAATGCCTTTGTTTGGATGATGCCAACGCATGGTGAGTTTGACAGCAAGAAAGGAGTCATCAACAACATGGAATATGGCAACTTGCTTTGCGAATATCAATTTGATTATACGCCCGAGCGTAATAGCTATTACTACTTCAAATCTTACAACTGCAAAGACCAATAAAACCTTTTTTCTAACCGCATAAAAACCATGTCTAAGTTCAAAAGGCATGGTTTTATTTTTTAGGCAAGTTCAATTCGTATTTTTGCAGCCCAATAAATTAAGATGGAATATAAATTCAACGATATAGAGCAAAAGTGGAAGCAGATTTGGAAGGATACGAATGTTTACCGCGTAAGCAACGACAGCACAAAACCAAAATGTTATGTGCTCGATATGTTTCCGTATCCAAGTGGCGCGGGTTTGCATGTGGGTCATCCGCTGGGCTATATTGCTTCTGATATTTATGCGCGTTATAAAAGATTGTGTGGGTTCAATGTTTTGCATCCAATGGGCTATGATGCCTTCGGTTTGCCTGCTGAACAATATGCAATTGAAACCGGACAACATCCCATCAACACCACTGAGAAAAACATAGCCCGTTACCGCGAGCAATTAGACAATATTGGTTTTTGCTACGATTGGGAAAGGGAAGTGCGCACGAGCGACCCGAAATATTATCGCTGGACGCAGTGGATCTTCTTGCAACTCTTTCATAGTTGGTATGACCGAAAAGAAGGCAAGGCAAAAAACATTCAAGAACTCATTGCTATTTTCGAACAAGAAGGGAATGCCAATCATGCTTGTCCCGGCGATGAACAATTAAGTTTTAATGCAGCGCAATGGAATGCCTATACCGAAACCGAAAAGCGCAATGCATTGATGCAATACCGCTTGGCTTACTTGGATTATGCCAATGTATGGTGGTGCGAAAAACTCGGTACGGTGTTGGCCAATGATGAAGTGGTGAATGGTGTTTCGGAGCGTGGCGGTTTTCCTGTGGAGAAGAAGAAAATGAGGCAATGGTTTTTGCGCATTACTGAATATGCCGACCGTCTCTTGCAAAGTTTGGATAACCTAGAATGGACAGATGCCATGAAGGAAATGCAGCGCAACTGGATTGGCAAAAGCATGGGTGCGGAAATTGATTTTTCTATTAAAGATTCTGTGCATCAAATCAAAGTGTTTACCACAAGACCGGATACTATTTTCGGGGTGGACTTTATGGTGCTGGCACCAGAACATGAATGGGTAGATGCGATTGCTACACAAGAACAACAAGATGCGATTGCTCAATACAAAAAATATGTGCAAAGCCGCAGCGAACGCGAAAGATTGGCGGAGGTGAAACAAGTAAGTGGTTGCTTCACGGGTGCTTATGCTGTGCATCCCTTGACTGGAAATGAAATTCCGATTTGGATTTCGGAATATGTTTTAGCGGGTTATGGTACAGGGGCGATTATGGCAGTGCCAAGTGGCGACTGTCGCGACCATGCATTTGCGAAACATTTCAACATCCCCATCACCAATATTTTCGGTGAACAATATACCGGTGATGAGGCGTATGAATCAAAAGAAGGAACGATAGAAAACAGTGGTTTTATTTCTGGAATTGAGATAAAGAAAGCGGCTGAAATTATTATCAATACCCTAGCTGAAAATGGATTGGGTAAACCAAAAGTGAATTTCAAACTCCGCGATGCAGGTTTTAGTCGTCAGCGTTATTGGGGCGAGCCATTCCCCATTGTTTACCAAAACAATATTCCTTATGCCTTAGATGAAATAGAGGGTGGGGAAACACTTCCTGTTGAATTGCCGATGGTGGAAAGTTTTAAACCTTCTGCCACAGGGGAGGGACCGTTGTCTTTACAAACAGATTGGTTGCAAACACCTAAGGGCACACGTGAAACCAATACCATGCCCGGATATGCAGGCAGTAGTTGGTATTTCTTGCGCTTCATGGACCCGCACAATGATGCTGAATTTGCCAACCGAAAAGTGACGGATTACTGGAACCAAGTGGACGTATATATCGGCGGAACGGAACATGCTGTAGGACATTTGCTCTACAGCCGTTTCTGGACAAAAGTGTTGTTTGATTTAGGGCATTTGGGTTTTGAAGAACCTTTTAAGAAATTGATTAATCAGGGGATGATTACTGCCTTTTCTTATTTCCATCTTCAAGAATTTACTGCTGATGCTGTTTCATACAGACATGAATTAGATAAAGATGATGATTCAAATAAAAATGGTGTTGTAATTACAGCAGAGATTAGACCATTGATTACCTCTTCTGATGCAACAGATGTTCCAGATGAAGTTTCAACTAACAAATCCATTTTAAACAAAGAAAACATTAAGCCTTTAAGTTTCTCTAAAACGAATAATGTTCGAAAAGTAAGAATTAAGGATGTAGGTAAGTTTGTAGAAGCAAATGGTAGAATATTCAAAGACAAATTTGAGGCATACCTTAATGAAAGTGAAATCAGAAGAAAAGAGTATGAAAACATCCTAGGTATTAATTGGGAAAAGACAGATGATGGAAGAGAATTCATTCAGCTTTCTGTAGAAAATGAAAAAATGTCCAAGTCCAAATACAATGTGGTCAATCCCGATGATATTGTAGCTCAATATGGCGCCGATACCTTCCGTATGTATGAAATGTTCTTGGGTCCGATAGATGTCAGCAAACCTTGGGATACCAAAGGCATTGAAGGCGTACATCGTTTCTTAAAGAAGTTGTGGCGGTTGTATTTCGATGAGCAAAAAGGATTTATTGCAACCGATGAAAAAGCAACCGATGCCGAATTGCGCGTGTTGCACAAAACCATCAAGAAAATCAAAGAAGATATTGAGCGTTTTACCCTGAATACTTCCGTAAGTCAGTTTATGATTTGCGTGAACGAATTGGCTACGCTCAATTGCCATAAGCGCGAAATTTTAGAACCCCTTGCCATCATCATTGCACCATTTGCGCCGCATCTTGCCGAAGAATTGTGGCATGCATTCGGCAACTTATCTTCTGTATTGGATGCTACTTTCGCCAATGCAAACGAGCAATATTTAGTGGAAAATTCTAAGCTTTATCCGGTGGCGGTGAATGGCAAAACAAGAATAGAATTAGAGTTCCCGCTTGATGCTGAGCAAAGCTTTATTGAACAAACCGTTTTGAATCATGAAACCATTCAAAAATGGCTGGAAGGCAAGCAACCCAAGAAAATCATTTTCGTAAAAGGCAAGATGATTAACGTAGTGATTTAACCCTATAATTTTTATTAATAACTGTTTATGCAGACACGTCAAAAAGTAACCATTTTCCTCATCACCTTCTTCATTTTGTTGGGCGCAGCGTTTATGACTTATTACTACAACGTAAGCCGCGAACATCCTAAGACTTTAGCTATTCTTGGCGAGCCAGGACATAAGACCCGCGACTTTTCATTCATTAATCAAGATGGCAAAACCATCACTAAAAAAGATGTAGAAGGAAAGATTTTTGTGGTGGAATATTTCTTTACGACTTGCAAAGGCATTTGTCCGAAGATGAATGAAAACATGACCAAGGTTTATGCGGCTTTTAAAGGCAATAACGATATCCGCATTCTGTCACACACTGTTGACCCGATGAAAGATACGGTGGCAGCTATGAAAGCCTATAGCCTTCGATTTGATGCCGATGCCAATCAATGGTTTTTTCTTACAGGTGACAAGAAAGAACTCTACGACATGGCTCGTTACAGCTATTTGGTTACGGCTGTTGATGATACTGCAACGGTGAATATCGAAGATGACTTTATTCACACAGACCGTTTTGTATTGGTAGATAAATTAGGGCAAATTCGTGGGCAATATGAAGGGACAGACATAAAAGCTGTCACACAACTGATTGGCGATATCAAGGAGTTGTTGAAAGAAAAGTAGCAATCTCCTTTATATGAGCATAAGCACAGACAATTTCATGATTGATCTTCTTCGGTAATTTAGCCCCTATTATTTCACATCAATCTATATTTATGTCAGCTCGAATAAAAAACATTCTTGCAGTAATTGTTGGTATTGTAGTTGGCGGCGTTGTCAATATGTCGCTAATAATGATGAGCAGCAAAATAATTCCCCCTCCAGTAGGCGCCGACTTCACCACAGAAGCAGGACTAAAAGCATCTATGCATTTGATGGAACCCAAGCATTTTATCATTCCTTTTTTTGCACATGCTCTTCATGCTTTCATTGGAAGTATGATTGCATGTAAAATGGCTGCCAACAATCAAATGCGTATAGCCTTGATTATTGGGCTCATTACATTTTTGGGTGGCGCACAGATGGTTTTTTCATTACCATCACCTATGTGGTTCAACGTGCTAGATTTAGGCGTTGCTTATTTCCCAATGGCATTTTTGGGGGCTAAACTAGTAATGAAAAAATAAAAGCATTAACCGAAAAATAAAAGGCTGTTTCATTAACGAAACAGCCTTTTATTTTCAAATAGAAATGGATTAATGATGTGCTTCTTTGAATTTCTTCATAGCAGCAGTTAATTGAGGAACAATTTCAAGCGCATCGCCAACAACGCCATAATCTGCAGCTTTAAAAAATGGTGCTTCATTGTCTTTGTTGATGACTACAATCGTCTTAGATGAATTAACACCAGCAAGATGTTGAATAGCACCAGAAATACCAACTGCAACATAGAGATTAGGGCGAATAGTTCCTCCCGTTTGTCCAACATGTTCGTGATGTGGACGCCAATGACTATCGGCAACCGGACGAGAACAAGCTAATGCTGCACCCATTGTATTGGCAAGGTCTTCAAGGATATGCCAATTTTCAGGGCCTTTCATTCCACGACCACCTGAAACAACCAATTCAGCTTCACCCAATGGAACTACGCCAGTAACTTTATTTACTTCCTTCACCTGTACACCAAAGTCTTTGTCATCAAAAGCAACAGAAAACGTTTCAACCACTGCAGTACCCTCTCCCTTTATTACAGGAGAAGAGTTTTGCATCAAGAGCACAATTTTTTGTTCACTTGTGATGTTGACAAAAGCATAAGCTTTTCCAGCAAACACTGCTTTCTTCACTACAAACCCTTTACTTAAATCTGGTAATGCAATTGCACCTGCTGCCATACCTGCTTTCATACGAGCTGCAATGCGTGGACCAACAGCCTTTCCTGTAACATCGTGACTTAATATGATGACAGAAGCACTATCTTTTTCTGCCGCAGCAGTAATGGCTTTTGTATATGCTCGACTATTGAGATTATCTAGACGAGCATCGGCAACATGCAATACTTTTTGAGCACCATAAGCACCCAACTGACTCATTGCATCGGCATTTGCATTGCCTAATACAACAGCCGTAACAGTGGTATTCATTTGTTTTGCCAAAGCTGCAGCATACTGCACTTCTTCAAAACATTTTTTCTTAAAAACTCCTTGTGTATGTTCTGTAAAAACTAATACGGACATGGTTGTTATTTTTTCTTCCCTTGCGGGCAATTTTTGGAATAATTAGATTGAATTAAATGACTTTGGCTTCGTTGTGTAATGCGCTCACTAACTCATCAAGCTGATCGGCGGTAAACAATTTCACGCCTGTTTTTGCAGGAGGCATATCGTAAAACTCAATTGTTGTCAATGCAGCAACGCCTGAAGCAGCAACTACTTTTAGTGGCTTGGTGCGAGCAGCCATAATGCCACGCATGTTAGGTATGCGCGCTTCAGCCATTCCTTTTTGACAAGAAACAACAAGGGGAATATTGACATTTACTACTTCTTCGCCACCTTCAATTTCGCGAGCAATCGTAGCAATATTTCCGTTTACATTAAGCGTTGCAGCAAAACCTACATAATCCATATCAAGCAATTCGGCGAGCATACCACCAACAATGCCGTTGTTGTAATCAATAGACTCTTTGCCACAAAGTACTAAACCGTAGCCTTCATTCTTAGCATAGTTGGCAATTTCGGCAGCCACTACATAAGGGTCATTACTATCAGTATCGATTCGAATGGCTTCATCTCCTCCAAGAGCTAATGCCTTGCGAATGACAGGTTCATTATCCGCTTTGCCAACCGTAATTAAATGAACAGCAGTAGCAATGCCAGATTCTTTCAATTCAAGCGCACGAACTAGGGCATACCATTCATCGTAAGGATTGATGATCATGGTGACACCAGCCGTATTGAATTTAGTATTGTTGTCGCTAAAAGCAACTTTGGAAGTAGTGTCAGGAACCTGACTGGTACAAACTAATATCTTCATCAGAAAATAGAATTCTTATAAGGAAAAATCCACAAAATGTGGTAATCGGCTGCAAACCTAAAACAAAAAAACGAAAGGATTTTATGACTGTAGTTATTGGCTATTAATCAAAGCAAAGACAGCATAGTTCACCATGTCGGCAAAATTGGCGTCTATCCCTTCACTCACAGTAGTTTTTCCATCATTTGCAAGTATTTGTTTTACACGAAGGAGTTTCACTAAAATTAGGTCCACAAAACTTTGCTGACTCATTTCTCGCCATGCTTCGCCATAGTCATGGTTTTTTTGTTGCATAAGGTCTTCTACTTTTTGCGCTTCCAACTCATACCAATCTTTGGCTTTTGCAACATCCAATTCCGTTTCTTCATTTTCTGAAATTGATAATTGAATCAACGCTATTATGCCATAATTCACAATACCAATAAATTCACTTTCTATCGTGTCTTCAATTTTTTGAATGCCTGTCTCCTGTATCTGACGAATACGCCATGCTTTGATGTAAATCTGATCTACTATGCTGATGGTGCGTAACACTCGCCAAGATGTCCCATAATCTGCTGCTTTGTTTAGGTATAAATCCTTACACCTGTTCAACACGCTGCGATATTGTTCTAAAGTATTTGCCATGACTTGTTGCTATGCCTTAACTGCATTTTATTTGCAGTGAAATGAGCGCCAAAAGTACATTTTTGCCCGTACAAACCATCCTGCAAAGTAAGGGTAAACTTCTTGACCTTTCTAGCCCTATTGTAATGGGGATATTAAATGCCACACCCGACAGCTTTTACAACAAAGGCAGAGAAAATTCAATCAGTGATTTATTGAAAAAGGCAGAAAAAATGTTGAAGGATGGTGCGTTAATACTTGACATTGGTGGCGCATCTACTAAGCCCGGCGCTGCAATAATTGATATTCATGAAGAATTAGAAAGAGTAATCCCTGTCGTTGAAAATATTCAACTGCGTTTTCCAGATGCTTGGCTTTCTATAGATACTTATCATGCTAAGGTGGCGGAGGAAGCTGTATATGCTGGAGCTTCTATTGTAAATGATGTCAGCAGCGGACAGATAGACAATAACATGCTTTCGACAGTTGCAAACCTAAAAGTGCCCTATATAGCCATGCACATGCAAGGAACGCCTGAAACTATGCAACAAAACCCTGCTTATGAAGATGTAGTTTTTGAAGTACGTGATTTTCTTCGAATGAAATGTGACGAAGCCTCACAAGTTGGCATAATCGACATTATTATTGATCCAGGATTTGGTTTTGGTAAATCCTTAGAACACAATTTTGCTTTATTAAAAAAATTACACACCTTCCATATTTTAGGCAAGCCTGTTCTAGCTGGACTTTCACGTAAATCTATGGTATGTAAAACACTTGGCGTTACACCTGAAGATGCATTAAATGGCACTACAGCATTAAATATGATTGCACTCCAACAAGGTGCAAATATTCTTCGAGTGCACGATGTGAAAGAAGCTGTGGAAACAGTGAAAATTTGGGAACAATTTAATTAAACCCCATACCAACTTAAAACTTACATCTAAGCTTCTCAAACTTTAGAAACTCGAATTCACTGAAAACTTCAAGCCACTAAAAGCTGGTTCATATCGACAAACACCACCCGTACAGTTAATTCCTTCAACTTGTTTCACATAAGCCAAAGTAAAACGATTAGCACCTTTAGTAAATGATGTGAAAAAATTATAAAAATGATTTTGAGAGGTAACACCGGCAGGATTTTCTTTATTTAGACTAGTGATGTACATATCTGAAACAGCAAACGACCACTTAGGTGCAATGGTAAATTCTACCAAACCAAATGCCCAAGAACCAAAATCTTGCTCTGTACTCATGTATTCCCATTCAGTACGAATAGATTGTTTGTCGTTGATTTTATAAACAATTTCAGTGAATGGCGTCACTGCATTAACAGTAGGCACATTAGGCTTTACTTGGTATAAAGACTGATTGTATTTCAACAATTGTAAGCCCAATTGAAATTGCCAATTATCCACGCCACGATAATTGAATTCTCCATAAATTTCATTATAAAGTGCGGTATTGTCAAGGGTTTTGATGTCAGTGTAATTCAACGTAATATCTAAGTTGTCATTTGGCGAAATCAATACATCACCCCCAATAGCCATTTCAGAAATATCCTGCGAAGCAGGTGTGTATCTAGCCAATAAACGTTGCGGACGCATACGTGCAACAACTGGTTGCCAATTCATCATACCACGATTTAGAATTTCATTAGGTGATGTGCGTAACACAAAGTTTTCTGTGCGTTTAGCATTTAAGTTAATAGCAATTCCTTTCTTAGCATATCCGAGTGTAGAATAAAATACACTTCCCTCATTGTTTACTAATTTATCATCGAGTATAGCGCCTTTAATAGCTTCAGCTGTTTTATAGGCACCCTCTGCATACCAAGAAAAATCGCCTGCTGTAAGGGTATTGTAAAATGTAAAAGCATAGGTATTGTAGGTAGGCACAAAACGGTCTTTCAATTCATAGCTATTGATTTTTGCCACTATAGCATTCATGCTTTCTTGATCCATAGTGCGATTCAATGCACCAAAACCTGGATTGATATGCACATTACCTAATTGATAATCTCCTTCAACATTCAAGCCTTTGATGACAGGCTCATAGCGCGCAAAGGTTTTTACATTTTTCTGCTGACCAGTAAACATTTTTAGATTGATGTGGTCGTCAATTTTGTATTTCAAATGAATGCCTACCAAAGCATTGTCAATCAACAAACCACGGTCTTCATAAGCACGAAAAAGAATGCCACTTCCAATTTGGTCATAAATATACCCCGCAGTAATGGTCATGTTGTCCATTTCCTTGCTAAGTGTCCATGCACCAATGCCATAACCTGTAATAGGTTCGCCAGGATTGTAGAGGTTAGAATTATGAAATGCATCTGCACGCAACGTAGCCGTAAAGCCATTGTTATTATAGCGAAGACTCATCCAAGTCTCACCACCACTCATAAGATTATTATACAAAGGATTTCCCATAGCATTAATGGAAGAATCACGATTGTAAAAGTTTACGTTCGAAGTTAGATTGCCACTAAGGGTGCCTTGTGCCTGTGCTGCAAAACTTCCGATTGCCAGCATTCCGATAAGCGCTAATTTTTTCATTAACTTGCCTCTCTTTTAAATTTTGTCCGAATTTAGAACTCATTTTAAAACTTCGGCAAGGTTTTAGCTAATTATTTTTAAAACAAGTTTTATGAAAAGAATTATTGCATTGTCGCTAAGCATCATTTTTTCAACAATCATTGCTCAAGCACAACTCCCAACAACACAAATAAAAGATGTAAACAGCAGTAAGAAAGTAGCTTTCAATCAATGTTTCGAACCCGGAAAAGTTACCGTGGTTAGTTTTTGGGCAACATGGTGTGTGCCTTGTAAAAAAGAAATCAAAAACATTCGTGAGAAACTTGCTGATTGGAAAAAAGAAACAGACTTCAACTACATGACAGTTTCAATTGACGAATCACGTGCCGAAGGTTTAGTGCGTAGTTATGCGAAAAGCCAAGGTTGGGATTTTCCTTATTTTATTGATGCTAATAGCGACCTCAAACGTTCTTTGAACTTTGACAATGTTCCTTTCCTTATTATCATTGATAAAAAAGGAAACATTGTTTTCCGTCATACAGGCTACGAAGAAGGTGGTGAAAATGAAGTGTATGGTAAAGTGAAAGAATTGGTGGCGCAATGAATTCGAAACTCTAAATCCGAATTTCTAATCTCTAATTCAAAATAAATAATCCTGAGCGTTGCTCGGGATTTTTTTTATCCATTGTAATCTGCTTTCAACAAAGAAAAAATCTGTGAGTCTTCAAAATTATAGTGTTGACGCATTAAGCCTTCTTCCTGAAAACCAAAATGCCATATTAGCTTTTGCGAAGGAACATTATTGGGACTAACAAATGCTTCAATTCTATTTAGTTCCATTGTCTCAAATCCAAAATGTATAATGGGCGACAAGGCTTCTTTCATCAAACCTTTGTTTCGCCATTCTTCTTTGAAAAGTTCGTAGCCTAATTCAGCCCGAAAATGAGGAAAATACCAAGTATGATAACCACACCACCCTATTACTTGAAGGCTTACTTTGTCAATCAGTTGGAAGTAATGATATGATCGATTGAAGGTGCTTAACCCCTTTTCAAACTTTTCTTTTTCGGCTGCCAACTCTTCTTTATTGGCTTTACCCAAAATCGCCATAATGATATCATCAGGAAACTGGGTCATCAGTTTTTTAAAAACCAAGGGCGACATCAAGCGCAAATAAAGTCTTGGTGTTTCGATGATAGTTGCTTCTTCTACAAAATTTAATAAAGAATGAGTCATTGAAATAAAACTAAGCAATAGTTCCTATTGCATTGTCGTCAGGGCTATGAGGAGCATCGGGATTGCCTGACAATGATGGCAATTCTAAAAAATGACGTTGTTCTATGGCGTCAATAGATGCTTTGCGGGCAAGATGTTGACCAACAAGGTCTTTAATATTTTTACCAGCAAGATTAAGCACATAATTCTTCAATCTTATTCTTCTTATGAGGCGGGCTATGACAAAAAACAAAACACCAATAAACCCTGCAAGTAAGTGTACGGCTATGCTAAATATTTCTGCATCATTATAAGTCAATCCTTCGCTCAGGTTTTGAATGGAATGAATACCCGAAAGCGCGTTGAAAGGATAAACAAGATTCATGACCACAGCAAAACAAACAGCCGCAATAAACAATAAATAAAACAACACTTCAAGAACAATTAGCAAACCTTTATTCATCAATCTTTGGGCAGCAGGTTTACGCAGCGAAGTAGCAAGTGGGTCGAATAATTCTATTTGCTTAACAATGACTTTTTTTTGCTCACGAAAATCTTTCAATAAATCGTCTTGTAATCGGCTGAGGGACATGGTATTTCTTTCAAGCAAATGTAGTTATAACAACAAGCAAATCCCAATTTCTCAATTCGTCAATGAATACTATAACATAGCTTATTTCAATGCTTCAAATAGCTTATCAGCAAACTTCACAAACTCTTCATGACACATAGATGCCATTGCATTCTCAGTATCCTTTTTAAATTGTTTTGCCTGAGCCACATTAGTTATCTTATCAAGAAGGGCATTGTTGAAAGGCTTATTTCTTATCTCATTAATAGTTGGGTCGCAAAGGGTTCTTAATTGAAATTTATATTCTTGCCGTTCCTCTTTTCTTTGAATAACAAGTCGGTTATCTTCTACATAAACTGCATAATCGTTGTTGAAAAACCGATAGTCTTTGTAGCTTAAGGTATCTGTTTTAGGAATGCCATTCAATACACTTGCGCTTTCATAATACTCAATAATGTAATTGTTGTTTTTTATTGGCAACACTATTACAGTAGAAGCATTCATCAGCCCTTTTTTTTGTCCTAAAAAACATTGGTTGTTGGGCAACTGCGATTGGGCAATAAATGAGCAACTCAATAATGCGCAAAAAAGAATAAGTCCTAAAGGCTTCATCATAAAAATTAAGAAGCGGCAAGGTAAAGAAGAGGATAACTAATTCCGAATTTCTAATTGCTAACTCCTAAACTCTAAATCCTAAATCCTAATTTCTAAAACCTAATTCAACACTCAACATTCAATAATCCCTCAGCTTACCCATCCACAACGAAAGGCATTTGAAATGAGGGCAGCCATGTTGGGTAATCCAAGTTCCTCTTTCACGTTTTCAATGTGTTTTTCAACAGTACGATGGCTTATGTTCAATCGTTCGCCAATTTTTTTAGAAT
>CAINUN010000007.1 GCA_903853805.1 uncultured Bacteroidota bacterium | reverse complement strand
CGTTAGGTTCAGTTTGTACTCAATCACTTCCAAAAATTGTGTATGGAGTTAAGTTTAAAAACAATACGGGTTTTACAGTTAATAGCCTTGTTATTTCTTTTAAACAAGAACAATGGCATGCAGGTTATCTTCATGCTATAGACACAACTATGGATTCTACTCGTTTTTTTTACAGCCTTCACTCAAATGTGAATGATACTAGTTTCTCAAATTGGACCGAAATGCCAAGTTTGATGTTAAAGACCATTCAAACAGATTCTACACAAGTTTATAATCTTAATGGAAATCTAGTCAATACATTTAAACATGATACACTTCAAGTTGTAATTCCAGATGGAGATTCTATTTCCATACGTTGGTATGATTGGAACTCTGCAGGAAATAATTTTGATGATGGGAATGCAATTGACAGTATCAATATTTTATTTACAACACTTACACCTGCAGTCCCTAAACCTAAGTTACTTTACAAATCCCCTTCTGATAATGCATACAATCTTCCTGTAAGTTTATCTAATATCAAAATGGCATTCAATAGGCATGTTTCAAAAGGAACAGGAAATATTATTTTGAGTAACGAAACAGACGGAACTAACCAAACTATTAATGTAACCAATACATCAGTAGTTGTCAATGCAGATACTGTGAATGTTTCGGGTATTGTCTTAGACTTTGGAAAGATTTACCATGTTACTTTCGACTCAACTGCTTTCGATACTGCAGGTTTTAATTCTTATGGATTGTATGATACCACCGCATGGAATTTTGCAACAGTACCAGCCCCGCCAACTTCGATTAACGAAAATTTTGACACTGCTTGTGCAAACAATGCATTACCTTATGGATGGTCTCGTTTGAATTATGTTGGTGCAGCTCAACAATGGGCTTGTGGAGGCGGAACAAGTATTAATAAATACATTTCTATGAGTGGAATTGGTGGTAGTGGTAGTAATGATAATGAAGACTGGTTACTTACACCTGGCATTTATCTCAACAATGCGACAAATCCTGTTATTTATTTTCAAGCGTTTAAACGCAGAATCATTGGCAAAAACATTAGTGTTCTAATGTCATCCAACTATACAGGAGCAGGCAATCCATATCTTGCCACTTGGACTGATCTTAATATCAACTTCTCTACTATTGACACAGGAACTTGGACTACTTTCTCTGCACCTTTAACTGTAAATGCTCCTTTATTTGTTGCCTTCAAATATACTTGTTCAGGTGTTTTTAATGATTGTGCAACTTGGCGTATAGATAGTTTGGTAGTGACCAATTCTACCGGTATGCTTGAATCAAACGGACATAATCAATTACCAATTTCTGTTTTAGGACAAGCTACTAGTAGCAATATTATTATCGGCTTTATTGCAGAAAAATCTGCTGAGTGTATAGCCGATGTCTACGATTTAACGGGTAGGGTAGTTTATCATAAAGAATTCAATGCTCTAATTGGAACAAACCGATTGCATTTACAAACTCCCAATTTACAAACAGGTTTATATATTATCCGATTATGTGATGGTTATAATTATGGTGTTACCAAAGCATTTGTTGAAGCTGAATAATGAAAAATATTGAACATTTAAACGGTTGCATTAGGACACAGGGCAGTTTTTAATTGTATGAAAATGTATTTAAGGATTCATTTAGAAAAACATTTACATATGAAAAGCAAATTAAAAGTCTATTATCTTCGCCAGCATTCAGTTAATTAGTGAGCTACTTCGATTCCTATAAAGATATTCAAAAACAAAAACCCTTCAGTTTCCGAGAAATTCTGAGAAATCATTCACTTGATATGCTTTCTCTAATTGATCGAATTAAAGGCATAGACGGAGATTTAGTAAGTCCAAGGGTTCAATTCATCTATTTGCACCATGTTTTTAAGGATGAAGAAAAGAGTTTTGAACAATTAATTCAATTACTAAGTAAGCAACATTTCTTTTTATCTTACACATCAGCTGTCGAAAAAATATTAACAGGTACAATTGATCGTCCTTACATAAGTATTTGTTTTGATGATGGATTTAAAAATAACCTTAAGGCTGCTGAAATTCTAAACAAATATGAAATTACCGCTTGTTTTTTTGTGAACCCGTTCATTATTTCTACTTCGTCTTTTGAAGAAAAAGAAGCTTTTTGTAGAGTTAAATTGGAGACCATTCCAATTGAGTTTTTAGAATGGAACGATATTGCAATACTTCAAAAAAGCGGACATGAAATTGGTTCGCACACTATGGAACATACAAATGTTGCGAACTTAGATAAAAATGCTTTTGAAGACGATTGTTTCCAATCTTTTGAAATACTAAGCAAACATTGTGGTAATGTGAAACACTTCTCCTTTCCCTACGGGAGATTTTATCATTTCAACAATATAGCAGCGCAAGCTGTTTTTAATGCAGGGTTTTATTCTTGTGCAACAGCCGAAAGAGGTTGCCATATTAATCCTGAAAATAAATTGGCACATGATGAATTGTGCATACGTCGAGATCATGTAATTGCTCAATGGAACCCTAAACATATTTTGTACTTTTTAGCCAACAATTCTAGAAAAGCACATAGGAATAACAATCTATTTCCATACGGAAATTCTTAACTTTTATTCTAACTTCATAACCAATCTATCCATTACTTTCGCGTTCTAATTTTTTCAGCATGTCAGCAAACGAATTTATCCGAGTTCCTTATGGTTCTACAGTTCATGGAGAAGAAGAAATAGCAGCCGTAGTCAATGTGTTGCGCACAAGCACACAAATGAGTACGCATGTACGTAAAATGGAAGAGCGTATAGCTGCGCTTTATAACAAGAAATACGGTATCATGGTTAATAGTGGTTCTTCTGCACTTTACCTTGCTGCTGATTTGATGAACTTTGAAGCAGGTAGTGAAATTTTGACACCTGCCCTTACTTTTTCAACTACTGTTGCTCCTATTGTGAAAAAAGGATGGATTCCTGCTTTCCTTGATGTGGCTGAGGGAACTTATAATGTGGATGTAAACAAAGTGGAAGAAATGATAACACCTAAAACTAAGGCGATGATTATTCCCAACCTGATAGGCAACCTTCCTGATTGGCAAGTGCTACGTGACATTGCTGATAAACACAACCTTTTTGTTTTAGAAGATTCTGCTGATACACTTGGTGCTGAAATTGGTGGTAAGTCTTCAGGTCGTTTCACTGATTTGAGTACCACAAGTTTTTATGGTTCTCATGTTATTAATTGTGGTGGCAATGGCGGTATGCTTTGTGTTAATAATGATGCGCATTACGATCGTGGCCGTTTGTTACGCTCTTGGGGAAGAAGTTCTTCTTTGTTTGTAGAATCCGAAGCCATTGAAAACCGTTTCAATGTAGAAGTTGATGGTATTCCTTATGATGCAAAGTTTGTGTTCGAAGAACCGGGATATAATATCGAACCTTCTGAAATGGGTGCGGCTTTTGGCTTGGTGCAATTAGATAAGTTAGCTAACAACATTGACCTGCGTACCCAATATTATAACCGCTTGCGCCAATTCTTCGAGCAATACGAAGAACATTTCATCCTTCCGAATCAATTGCCTGATAGTCGCACGGGTTGGTTAGCATTTGCAGTAACCATCCGTCCTACAGCTCCTTTTATTCGTAGAGATTTACAAATTTTCTTAGAAAAGAGAAATATCATGACCCGCACTGTTTTCACGGGCAATATTCTTCGTCAGCCAGGCTTTAAGAATTGTGCGCACAAAGCTTCTGCCAACGGATATCCTGAAGCTGATAAAGTAATGCGTGGCGGTATGTTGATGGCTTGTCATCATGGATTGAACGAAGCACAAATCCAACACATGATGGACAGCGTAAGTACTTTCATGAAAACCATTTAATTAATGGATATCATTGTACTCATCATTGCCGGTTTTTGGATAAGTAAGAAAGCTAAAGAAAAAGGGTTAGAACCTCGTCAATGGGTACTCCGTCTTGTTGGATGGTTTGTTTTATTCGAAATAATTGGTGTGACCATTTCATTAGCCTTAACTAAAAGCCTTGAAATGGCAACTATTTTTGGTTTTTTCTGTGCTTTGGGAGCTTTATTGTTGATGAAATATCGTTTGGAAAATTTGACAAACAAGCCTTCAGAATAATAAGGTCGAAAAGTTTTTAGCGTAAAATAATAAAGGACAAAATCATTTTTGTGTGAAGACTTCTTTTACCAAACTTACATCAATATCAAAACCAGCAAACTCGTTTTCATTTCCAGGCGGAGGCAACTTGTTGACAGCAACTAAAATAGGCAAGTATCTTTTGACCAATTTACCTTCTATTGGTTTTTTGTTGATGAGGATGGTGTTTTGATTATAACTGATTTGTAATTCAGTTGGCTTGACTATGATTTTTTCAGCAACAAGTAATTTTACCAACTCAGTTTCTTTATCTGTATGTTCATGCCATTCGCGAAGAATTACAGAATTAGTATCAATCTTTGAAGTAGCTTTTTTAGTAGCCTCATAAACAAAAATGTTCTTGGTATTGTCTAGTTCTGGACTGATGGTTATTGATTGAGTAATGGAGTTGTTTCGATTATCAATCGCTCTAAGTTTTTCTATTTCATTTCTTCTAAATAAATCTGGAAATGATTGCCCGTTTAAAGTCAAGGTTCTTTCTTTATAATAGATTGTAAACTCCATTCCGTCTTTAATAAAACCCTCTTTATATGCATCTATTAGTAGAAAGTAACTGTCGCCTTTTTCAAAATAAACATTGCTAAGTGAATCAAGGTTTTTGCAATTATGTAGATAATATTTTTGCTTCGCAAAAGAGGTAAATGAAGCAAGGACAAGTAGTAAAACGTAAAAGTACATTCTCATAAAAAAGAATTTCCTCAAAGCTAAAAATAGAATTTCAATTTGCATCTTTTGGAAATTGCTTCTCTGAAATGCTATCTTTGTTTTTCTAAAAATTTATTCCATCATGGCTGTTACACGACCCCTTAATTTAAAACAATGGATAGAAGACCATAAAGAACTTTTGAAACCACCTGTTTGTAATGAAACCATTTACAAGCAAGCCGGTGATTTTATTGTGATGGTGGTGGGCGGACCTAATAGCAGAAAGGATTTTCATTATAACGAAAGCGAAGAATTGTTTTACCAGTTACAAGGAGATATTGTGGTGCGCATTCAAGAAGATGGTAAGATTGTGGACATTCCCATCAAAGAAGGGGAAATGTTCCTTTTGCCACCCAAAACGCCACATTCACCGCAACGTGGTGCTGATACCATGGGTTTAGTGATTGAAAAAGTAAGAGCAGATAAAGATACCGATGGTTTTATGTGGTTTTGCGAGCAATGTCATTCTAAACTTTATGAAGAATATTTCCACCTTGAGGATATTGTTACACAACTACCACCTGTTATGAATCGGTATTACACCGATGAAAACAAAAGGACTTGCAAAAGTTGTGGGCATGTAATGGTGACACCTGCTGCTAAACCCTAATTCTTTCAAAAGCATTAAGTATTTTACACCCAATTTTCTTTTAAAAACAAATTTCATGTCGCACGAAGCACAACATTCAACAACTGCTCAACAACAACCGTCCACTTCATTTAATTCAGCACTTTGGTTTGTAGTCGTACTTACCTTATTGTTTATTTGCGCTGTAAATTTTGTAGGCGTAATGAGTGGTAGTCACGAAGAAAAAACTGCAACCACCGAAACCACAACATCACCTGAAAGCGGAAGCGGACATTGATTTTGTTTCGCTCCTCTATACCTTTACAACCTTATCAATTAACAATTCAAACCATTTTTTAAATGGGCACAAATGATGTAATTGCCATTACTGGGGCAGCTGGTTTTATCGGTAGCTATCTCACTGGTTTTCTTAACCGAATGGGTTTTGAACAATTGGTATTGGTAGATGATTTTTCGCAAGAAAGAAAAACAGCCAACTTGATGAACAAAAAATGTGTTCATCGGGTTCATCGAGAGCAATTCTTTGAATGGACTAAAAACCATCCCGGCTACATCAAATACATGTTTCATTTGGGCGCGCGCACCGACACCACCGAAATGAACTATGAGGTGCATAAAAAATGGAACCTCGATTATTCGAGGAGTATTTGGGATTTTTGCTCTAACGAAAACATTCCTTTGGTCTATGCATCTTCTGCAGCCACTTATGGCAATGGAGAACTTGGATACAAAGACGACCATCATATCATCAACCAACTAGTTCCCTTAAACCCTTACGGCAAATCGAAGAACGATTTTGATATTTGGGCATTAGAACAAAAAAATGAACCCCCATTTTGGGCAGGCGTCAAGTTTTTTAATGTTTATGGACCGAATGAATATCATAAAGGAAGAATGGCATCAGTTATTTTTCATGCTTTCCATCAAATCAAAGAAAAAGGTTCGGTAAAACTCTTCCGCTCACACAATCCTAACTACAAAGATGGCGAGCAAATCCGCGATTTTGTGTATGTGAAAGATGTGGTGACTATGTGTGTGTGGTTGATGGAAAACATGCCTATGAATGGTTTGTATAATGTGGGTTCGGGAAAGGCTAGAACGTTTAAAGATTTGGTCAATGCCATTTTTGCTACGTTGGAACTACCTTCCAATATTGAATTTATGGACACGCCCGAGGACATAAGGGATAAATACCAATACTTTACCGAAGCGGATATGACTAAAATGAAAGCTGCGGGCTATCCTAATACCTCTTATACCTTAGAAGAAGGAGTGAAGGAATATGTGAAGGAGTTTTTGGACAAGGGTGTTTGTTATTGATTTTTCCTTTATGCCGTTACATTTTTTCCTTTCAGTCTATGATTGTTAACATTTCTATCTCAAGCGATTTGTTCTTTTATCGGACGGTTACTGCGTTTTCGGACGGTAATAGGATTTCTACCGACCAAGATAAAGTTTAGGACGGGTAAGATAGACTTGCTACCTGCCAATATGGTCTTTGGAATGGCTAAGATTGATTT
>CAINUN010000006.1 GCA_903853805.1 uncultured Bacteroidota bacterium | reverse complement strand
TTTCAGTTTCCTTTTAGATAACGCTATAGCGGAAAAACTCAATTGTTGTCTGTTCTTTTGCATCCATCAAAGTTACAAAATATTATCTAAACTATTGACTGCCAATTTGTTATGACACTTTTACCTCGCAACGGTCTCAGATTATGTCTGAACGCTTATATTTTATCTTTCAAAAAAAAACAAACCAATAGGTGTTGGTTTTTAAAAATCTTCCCCCTACTTTTGCCACCCCAAACAAGGCGAGGTAGCTCAGATGGTTAGAGCGCAGGATTCATAACCCTGAGGTCGGCAGTTCAATTCTGCTTCTCGCTACAGGTAGAAAAGCCACTCATTTACGAGTGGCTTTTTGTATTGAAACAATTTTGTATTTTAATTAATTAATCATCACCCAACTAAATCCAAAACGAAGCATAGTGGATTGAATAGGGTAACCTTGTGAGGAAATAACAGTAGGTGTAAATAAATGTTGCACTTGGTCAACCATGAAATAGGCCCGGAAACTCTTTACCATAAAGTTGAAAAATAAACTGGTTTCAGGAGCGTTAGAAATAGTGTAATTATCTTGATAATAAAACCGATTGAAAAAAGGAGAATAGGCAGCAGGTGCATAAGCTGAATGCCAACGAATATCAATTCCTGTTGCCATTTTCATGGCGTTTCCGAAAACATCCTTTTCAAGACTTAACATGTGCCTGCCAGCCAAAGAAGGAATATTGATTGGGGCGTCGTTGGTTTTTTGTTGAAAAATCAGTTCATTATCCAACCTCCATTTACCAAAGTAAAAAACCTTTCTTCCCCAAAACTGTGTGAGGTTTATGGTTGGTACATATTGGTCGAATTGTTGCAAGGCATTGAGGTAAAAATAGTTGGCGAGGATATTGTTTCTGATGCCCAAGCCAGCGTGCAGTTTTTCATTGTAAACCGTTGCTGCAATCTTCGTTACACTTTCTTTGTTTGAAAAGCTTTGAGATAAATCGGCGTAAGCATTTCTATAAATCAAGAAGTTGTAGGGCGCGTTATTAATGGCTTGTTGAACAACAATATTGATGTTACCAATTTCGTGGGGCAATTCTTTACCAATGTTGGCTTGTAGTTTAAAATTGCCAGCAGCTTCACCTGTCAAAAAAAACTTACCATTGGCCGCATAAGACCATTCGTTTTTTTGCAAAGCTTCTTTTCTGATTTCACCAGTGAGGTAATTGCTTATGTAATCTTTGGTGTTACTTCCGGTTACATAATCGGTTTTGAATTTATCAAGTCTTACGCCAAAGCCAGCACTGAATTGCAGTTGATGTTGCAGGGAACCTGCAAAACCATTTAAAGAAAAACCATTGTCGAAATAAAACTGACGCTGTACCATCATCACCGAATCGCCACTATTGAAGTGTGTTTGGAACAATGCAGCATATCTTAAAGAATCAGGACTTAAATCTTTGTACTGTAAACGCTCATCACCCATTTGCATGCGGTGTTGTACACTAAATCTTGGGGTGAGTTTCGGGGTGATTTGTGAGGAGTCTTCACTGTAAAGTGTATCTCTTCTTCCCCAAGTATAAGCATGAACCAATAGCAAAGATACATCTCTGAAAACATTGGTCACTGCCGAACGTTTTTGATTATAACTATCATTTTGAAACCAAACAGGAATAGTGCCTCTATCGGCAAAGCTTGGGTCACTCAAAAAACTATCAGCTACTATACCACCATTTTCGTCATGTTGCAACTTATTGTACACCAAAGCGGCTTGCAAACGATATTGCTGATTGATGCTAAAGTAATTGGTAGTTAGGTTGCAGAGGTCGTGGTAGTTTCTTTGGATATGATAGTAACCCGTAGAAGAAACCTTGTGGTATTCTGCTGCAAAATTCCAAGAAGGATTCACGTTTTGGGTATGCAAGAAGTCGGCGATTTGTTCTGTTTTACTTCCTAATTGATAAGAGAAAACAGAATAAGGTCTTGTGGTGTTGTAGAAGTTAAGGCTATCAGGATTGAAACGATACACATCAAAACTATGATAGCCCAAAGTCAATCCTATTCTTTCTTCGGGTTCAAAAAACCAATTCATCGTTGGCGAACCAATATTTCCTAAATCCCTAAACCATGGTTGCAAAAACATCCTGCGATGAAAGGTGTGCAAGGTGGTATCTGTAAACAGGATTTTACGACTATAAATCTTACGATAGTAAATGCGGGTTTGAAAATCCTTCCAGTCGCTTGTGTTGGTTTTCTTACCTGTAGTATCTTTTTGCTGCGAGCTTTGCAAGGTCATAGCCGAACCATTATTTAACTGAGCCTTGGCTACCACGGACAAAAGCATAAATCCAATAATAGAAGTTGAAATTACCTTTAAGTTCATTTAGTCTTTGATATCTTTCTTTGGTATTGATGTTGGGGGGTAAGAGCTTTGATGAAATATACTCCGTTTTCCCAGTAAGCGGGCAAAGGTAAATGAATAGGCTGAATGGAATTGCTGAATAACTCTAAGCTTTTTGAATAAATCAGTTTTCCTAAAACCTCAAAGATGGTTACTTGAATGGTTCCTGTATCTTCTTTAGGAAAAGACAATTGTAGTGCTTCATTAAATGGATTAGGGCTCACCTGTATGGTTTGCAATACATAATCGTTCGTGTCATTTCTTTTTACTGCATCGCTCACATCTAATACAAACAAGCCGCTTTGCATATCGCTTATTAAAACCCTACCCGATGGCAAGAAAGGATAACAACCCCAAGCCCCTGCAAAGCCTAAAAAACTCGGTGCAGGATAGGTGTCGAAATAACCGGTTCTTACAGGATGATAGGGGTCGGCGATGTCATAAATCTGTAAGCCATCGAAATAATAAGAGATGAAGGCAAAATCATTTTTCAACAATGGCTTGTGTGGAATGCTTATGCTGTCTATATCATTGGGTTTAAATGTGCTGACCACTTTCAGGTTCTCAAGGTTGCGCACATCTATCACTTTCATGGGAAAACCATGTGTTTCGTCGGATAGCACACCAAAGCCTTTTTCATTTAACCAACTTGAATGATTGTAGCCTTGAAAAGGGTAGAAGCGCATCTCGGCAATGTTTTGCCAAGTAGTATTTTGCTTAGAAAAATCTACTACTTCATAGCCATAGTTTGCCGAGCTACAATAAGCAGTATCGTTGCGCACAAACACATCATGAATCTCGCTGTTGCGGTTATACCTTGTCAAGAGCGTTGGCTTTTCGGCATTGCTCAAAGAATACACTTGCATTTGGTCGAAGCCATATAAAAGGCTCTTCACACTACAGGCATATAAGGTGGCTTTTGCGGTGTCAATAAATAGATTCACACTCAACATAAAGTCACTTTCATACACCAAATGAATGGAGTCGGGGAGGTAACTAAAATCCCAAATCTGCAACACATTATTGCCTTCATAAGCCGAGGTGTAGAGGTAATGCCGATATACTTCATAATCTCGGTGAACAATGGTATTGCCACTATCTCTTGCAGGTAACATAAATACCTGTGTGCATTGGTCGATGTCGATGATGTGCGCACCTTCTGTAGAGCCAATCACCCCATACTCTTTTCCCTTCCAAACAAAACCCGACACTTCATTATAGCGTGCCCCCGAAGTGTTGAGGCGAATATGCGCAGCGTCGTTCCAATTGCCCAGTAGCTTCACGTTCCAAGCATCATAAAGCGATTGTGCAATAGCCCCTTCCGCCATAAATACCCATATCAGAAACAGAAATTGCCGCATGGTGTAAATGTAAGTAATTGTGCTATAAGTTATTCCCCTTTTGAAATCATTGAAATGAATGCCAGGTTAATGTTTCATCGTTTTTTTACGTGATTATTTAAAACAAAATGAAAAGGGCAGCCTTTTTAGAGACTGCCCTTTTCATTGAATAGAAAGGATTTGAGAGAAGTGTTTATTTTGGAAGCAATACGCCATCAAGCACATACACCATACCATTGGATGCAGGAACAATACCAAGCACATTAGCGTCGTTGATTTTTATCTTACCATCTTTAATAGATACAGTAACTTTTCCACCATTCACCATTCCAATGACCATACCGTCTTTAAGCATTTTTTCCTTTAGAGAACTAGTAGTTACATGGTATTCAAGAATGTTGCGGAGGTCTTTTTTCTTTTCTGGTTTTAAAAGTCCTTCAACAGTTCCAGCAGGTAATTTATCGAAAGCAGCATTGGTCGGTGCAAACACAGTGAAAGGACCTGAGTTAGAAAGCACATCAACATATTCAGCTGCTTTAACTGCGGCAACTAAAGTAGTATGGTCTTTTGAAGCTACTGCTACTTTAACAACATCCTTTTGCGATTGATCGTCCTGAACACCAGATTGACCAGTAGCAGGAGTAGTGCTTTCGGGATTATTATTAGCAGTTTGATCGGCTGCATCGCCACAGCCACTTAAAATTGCAGCAACTAATACTGCGGATAGAAAACTGTATTTCATTTTTTTATGGTTTTATTTTGCAAAGAAATAAGACAGTTTTGTCTTTTTATATGATTTCCGTCATGTTCCAAAAAATATTTTCTAAGGACATTTGCCGCATCAAAAAAATCCTCAAAAAAAATTAAAAATCATGGTAGTACTCCATTCTATTTCAGAAGAAAAAACAATTGCCGAAATTGTTTCTGAAAATTTTAAAACAGCAGAAGTTTTTAAGCGCAACGGCATTGATTTTTGTTGTGGTGGCAAAAAACCTTTAAAACAGGTTTGCGAAGAAAAGGGTTTGAATGAAGATATGCTGGTGCAAGAGTTAAATGATGTAATGACTTCAAACGAAATTCAGCCTGAAAACGATTTTGCAAACTGGAATCTCAATGTTTTAGTTGAGCATATCTTAAACAAACACCATAAATATGTACTTGACAATTTGGGGCTCATATCTGAGTTTGCAGATAAAGTTGCAAGAGTACATGGAGATCATTCTCCTGAGACAATAAAAATCGCTGAGTTGTGGCATACTCTTTCTGAAGAACTAAATTTTCATTTAAGAAAAGAAGAACAGATTCTATTTCCATATGTAACTCAAATGTTAGCAGTAGAAGAAGAAAACAAACTTCTTGGTGTTCCAGGTTTTCAAACAGTTCAAAACCCAATTCGTGCCATGGAATTTGAGCACGATAATGCTGGTGATATCATTAAAGAAATTCAACATCTAAGTAATAATTTCACACCACCTGAATGGGCTTGCAATACTTACAAAGTGCTTTATTTTAAGCTTCAAGAATTTCAAAATGATTTGTTTAACCATATTCATTTAGAGAACAACATTCTTTTCCCAAAAGCCATTGAATTGGAGAAAAAACTTAGCTCATTTTAAAAAATGATTTTTTCAAAGAAATGCGAATATGCCATTAAGGCGCTAATTCATTTGTGTATTAATAGCGATACTGATACACGGCTAAATATCACTGAAATCAGTGATAGTATTGAGTCACCTATGCACTTTACTTCCAAGATTTTACAGGAATTAGTGCGCCATAAAATAGTGTCTTCGTCCAAAGGACTTGGTGGTGGTTTTTTTCTGAATAATCAACAGAAAAATATTCCGATTCTCGAAGTCATTGATATTATTGATGGAAAGGAATTGCTTTCTCAATGTGGTCTGGGTTTGAAGAAATGCTCTTCTAAAAACCCATGTCCAATTCACAATGAATTTGTGAAATACTCAGAACAATTGAAACAAGCACTTTCTACAAAATCAATTAGTGTATTATCGTTAGGTGTAGCCAAAGGAACCAATTTTATTATCAATCAAAAAGAAGAAATTCTTTAAATCAGACCAAAAAGTCTTATTAGCTGATTTATATCATAGTTTGGGTTGAAAACCCTCATTATGTTTGCACCGTTTAAAAAATATTTTTGTACCCAATTCCTAAAATCAATAAGTATATGAAATACAATCTCTCAATTAAAAAATCAACGATCTCATTAGCTATAGTACTTATGGCATTATTAAGTTCTTGTGGAGGCAATTCAGGAAATGATAATGCCCAAAATGCAGAAGCACCTAAAAGTATGGTTGCAGATGACGGTCAAGGTGTCGGTAAATACAAAAATGATGAATTTCCAGCATTAGACACAGCTATTGCATCAAAAGGCGCAGAACTTTTCAAATTAAAATGCTCAGCTTGTCATAAACTGACAGACCAAAAATTGGTTGGACCTGGCTTATACGGTGTAACAAAGCGTCGTAAAGCTTCATGGATATTAAACATGATGACTAACCCGCTTGAAATGACAAAAAATGACCCAACTGCAAAAGGTTTATTTGAAAAACATCTTGTACAAATGACATTCCAAGATGTAAATGATGAGCAAGCACATAAGATCTTGATGTTTTTTCTTAGCAATGACAGTAAGTAAAGAATAAAATTCCTAACAATTAAATAATCATTTTAAAATGAAAATGAACATTCTCAAATCAATTCTTGTCTTCGCTACTTCAGTTGTAGCAATTTCAGGGCTTCAAAGTTGTAAGCCCAAGAAGGTGGACAGTGCTCTTGCAGGCAACGCTGCAGAAAAAGTATATGTAGCACCGGGTAAAAAAGATGAGCTCTATCTTTTTACTTCAGGTGGATTTAGTGGTCAAATTGGCGTTTACGGCTTGCCGTCAGGTCGTTTATTAAAGGTGTTTCCTGTTTTTTCACAAGATCCTGAGAAAGGATATGGCTATAATGAAGAAACAAAAGGTATGTTGATGACTTCTCACGGTTATGTTCCTTGGGACGATAGTCATCACCCGCAATTATCTAAAACTGATGGTAATGCAGATGGTCGTTGGATTTTTATTAACGGTAACAACACACCTCGTATTGCTCGTGCAAATTTAGGTACTTTCCGCACTGAGGAAATTATCGAATTGCCAAACTGCGGTGGTAACCATGCGTCTCCATTCCTTACTCAAAACACTGAGTATTTAGTAGGAGCTTCTCGTTTCTCTGTTCCTTATGACAAAGAAGGAGATCCATCTATTTCTGAATACAAAGACAAATTCAGAGGAACGGTTTCTTTTGTGAAAGTAGATCCAAAGACTGGCCACATGAGCCTTGGATTCCAATTATTGGTTCCGGGTGTTGACTATGACCTTGCTCGTGCAGGTAAAGCTGTTTCTCATGGTTGGGTTTTCTTTAGTTGTTATAATACAGAGAAAGCACATAGTCTTTTGGAAGTTGGCGCTAGTCAACGTGATAAAGATTTTATCATGGCTGTAAACTGGAAGAAAGCAGAAGAATATCTTGCTGCTGGTAAAGGTCAAAAATGGCCTGCTAAGTATGCTCATAATTATTGGGATGAAAATGCTCAAACTACTGTTAGTGAAATGATGAATGAAGTGACCGTATTAGATGTGAAAAACCTTCCAGGCGTTTGCTATTATATTCCATGCCCTAAGTCTCCACATGGATGCGATGTTGACCCTACTGGCGAATACATTTGTGCTTCTGGTAAATTGGCTGCAGTAATTCCTGTTTATTCGTTCACTAAAATTCAAAAAGCTATTGAAGCAAAAGCATTTGAAGGTGATTTTGATGGTGTTCCAGTTATTAAATATGAAGCAGCTTTGGATGGCGAGGTTGAAAAACCAGGTCTTGGTCCTTTGCATACTGAATTTGATGATAAAGGAAACGCATATACTTCTTTCTTCGTTTCTTCTGAAATTGTGAAGTGGAATGTGAAGACTAAACAAATTATTGACCGCGTTCCTACTTACTATTCTATTGGTCACCTTTGTGTTCCTATGGGAGATTGCATTAAGCCTTATGGTAAGTATGTAATTGCATTAGACAAAATCACTAAAGACCGTTACTTACCTACAGGTCCTGAATTGTGTCAATCTGCTCAGTTATATAGTATTGAAGGTGATAAAATGCAACTCTTGCTTGACTTTCCAACTATTGGTGAGCCGCACTATGCACAAGCTTGTCCTGCTGAATTGATTACTAAAAATGAAGTAAAATTCTACAAACTTGAAAATAATCACCACAAATATGTTACAACTTCTGAAGATCAAGCTAAAGTTGTGCGTGAAGGAAACAACGTTCATATTTACATGACTTGTATCCGCTCACACTTTACTCCTGATAATATTGAAGGCGTGAAATTGGGTGACAATGTTTATTTCCATATTACCAACCTCGAACAAGATTGGGATGTACCTCATGGTTTTGCTGTTAAATCTGCTAATAATTCTGAATTGTTGATTATGCCTGGCGAAACTCAAACCTTGAAGTGGACACCGGATAGAGTAGGAATATTCCCATTCTATTGCACTGATTTCTGTTCTGCTTTACACCAAGAAATGCAAGGATATATTCGTGTATCTGCGGGTAATATGCCTATAAAGTTCTCAACTGGTGCAGAAGATGAACCAACTGTGAGCAAATAAACTTTTTGACGTATTAGTCTAATACATGGGGAGGCAAATCAAAGCTGCCTCCCCTTTTTTTGTAAAATCCTTTAATCATTACTATACCCAAAAATTTTCTGGACATGAATAAGCTATCAAGAATTATCATTTTCCTATGTGCATTAGCCATTATCCCGGCTAACTACATGTCGGTTTGGCAAATTCAATTGGAGGCGCCACAATATCCAGAAGGTATGAAGATGGAAATTTGGAGCCACAAAATTGGTGGTGACTTTGATAAAGTGAATAACTTGAATCACTACATTGGAATGGCAGCTATTAAGGAAGAGAATTTCAAAGAATTTAAAGTAATGCCTTACCTCATTTGGGCAATGGTTGGGTTAGGTTTCATTGTTGCTTTGTTTGGAAAACGATTCTTGCTTTATGCCTATACTTCCTTTTTTGTTTTGTGTGGGGCTTGGGGTATTTATGATTTCTGGAATTGGGAATATGAATACGGACATAATCTCAATCCTCATGCAGCCATTAAAATACCAGGCATGAGTTTTCAACCACCATTAATAGGTTGGAAACAATTACTCAATTTCATAGCAGGCTCTTTCCCCGATATTGGTGGATGGTTAATCATTCTTCCCGCTGCAATCATTGTTTCCGTTAATGTTTATGTATTCTTTACTCGTAATAATAAGGCTATATTAATAAAGTGAAAACAAGTATTTTTCTCCTGATATTTTGTGCATTTGTTTGGGGATGTAAACCCGAACCCCATCCTATTAACTACGGCAAAGACCTTTGTGAATTTTGCTCCATGACAATTATGGATGAGAAGTTTGGTGCTGAATTGATGAACAGTAAAGGCAAGTTTTTTAAGTTCGATTCGGATGAGTGTATGATGAACTATTTGAAGGAAAACAGACAGCTTACAATCGCTTCTTATTTAGTTACCAATTATACTCAAACTGGTGTATTGATAGACGCCACCAAGGCTTACTTTGTTCACGGTGGCGATGTAGATAGCCCAATGGGTGGACAGTTAGCCTCCTTTAATAATAAACAAGATGCTGAAAAATTTCAGCAAGAAAAGAAAGCAGACTTATTAACTTGGACCCAGTTACAAAGTATTGACTTTTAACAATGACTCGCCCACTACTAATTTTTCTTATTTGCCTTTCTTTTTTTCAGGCAAAAGCCAAAGTTGTTTTTGTAGGAAATAGATTTCCGCAGAAAACAATTCAAGCTGCCCTAAACATTGTAAAACCTTATGACTCCATCATCCTAAAGGCTGGAACTTACAATTGTATTTGTGCTATCGTAAAAATTCCCCTAACTATTATTGGTGAAGCAAATGCAATATTGGATGGTCATTCTAAAGATGAAGTACTGCTTATTCTTTCCAATGATGTAAAACTTGAAAACCTTACAGTCATAAATTCCAATATGGGCAGCATGAAAGACTATGCAGGCATCAGAGTTTTTAAGGCAAGAAACGTTTCTATCAATAATTGCAAGCTCATTAATACTTTCTTTGGCATTTACCTCAGCGATTCAAAACACTGTTCTGTAACCAACTGCCAAAGTAAAGGGTTGAATTATGGTAAAAGTTTTACTGGTAATGGTATTCATCTTTGGAAATGTGATAGCATAACGATCACAAATAACCATTTAGAAGGGCATAGAGATGGTATCTATTTTGAGTTTGCCAAGCATTGTTTCATTACCAAAAACCTTTGTGAAAAAAACTATCGTTACGGGCTGCATTTTATGTTCTCGAACGATGATACCTACCTCAACAACGATTTTAGAAACAATGGAACTGGTGTTGCGGTGATGTATTCTCATGGCTTGAAAATGTATGACAATCGGTTTGAGAATAATTGGGGAGATGCTTCTTACGGGCTATTATTAAAAGACATTAGCAATAGCGACATCCGCAACAACCACATCATCAACAACACAATTGGCATAACAATGGAAGGCTCTAGCAACATTCACTTTGAACACAATGAATTTGCAGACAATGGTTATGCATTGCGCGTTTGGGCTAATTGTACGAACGATACTTTTCTACATAATACTTTTCGCAACAACACTTTTGATGCAGCCACAAATGGCGAGCTGCAACAAGATTTGTTCGACTTCAATTACTGGGATAAATACGATGGTTATGACTTGAATAAAGACAAGATTGGCGATGTTCCATATCATCCTGTGAGTATGTATTCTATGCTCATTCAACAAATGCCTCATGCAGTGATGTTGATGCATAGTTTTATTGTAAACTTGCTCGACAAAGCCGAAAAGAGTATTCCATCTATGACACCCAATGCTTTTGTTGACAATCACCCACTAATGAAAAAGTATGATTAAATTCGAAAACCTAGCTATTAGCTTTGGCAAACTAAACGTACTTAAAGGCATCAATGCCTCATTTGATGCTGGCAAGATTATTTGCATCATTGGTCCAAACGGGTCAGGAAAAACAACGATGATTAAATGCCTTTTAGGAATGACTATTCCAAATTCAGGTAGGATTCTTTTTGATGGAAAGCCCATTGTAGGCGAAGAGCTTTACCGCAAAGAGATTGGTTACATGCCGCAAATTGGTCGCTACCCCGACAATATGACTATTGGGCAAATCATTGCTATGATGAAGGACTTGAGAAATGAAGTGACACAATTGGATGAAACCATCTTCGAGCAATTTCAAATTCAAGCCATGTTGCAAAAAAAAATGCGCACACTTTCAGGAGGAACTACTCAAAAAGTAAGTGCGGGATTGGCTTTTCTCTTCAACCCAAAAGTGTTGGTGCTCGATGAACCCACTGCCGGACTTGACCCAAGTGCTGCTGAAATACTAAAGCAGAAAATTCTCAAAGCAAAACAAGACGGAAAACTCGTGCTCATCACTTCTCACATCATGAGTGAGATAGATGAAATGGCGGATGAAATACTTTACATGCAAGAAGGCAATGTGCTCTTTCATAAAAACATTGAGCAGCTGAAAGCCGAAACAGGTCAAACCAAATTGGGCAGAGCCATCTTGAAAACCATTAATCCTGTTGTTGCATGATGAAGATTGCTAAGTACGTTGTTTGGAACATTTTGCGCAGCAAAATCATTCTTGCTTACACACTGTTTCTTTTTGCTGTTGCTTTTGGCACTTTTAGTTTCGAAAGCGATGTGTCTAAAAGCATTGCAAGCCTTATGAGCATTGTGCTCATCATCATACCCTTGGTCAGCATTATTTTCACCACCATTTACTTTTACAATTCCTCCGAGTTTATTGAGCTGCTCATGGCGCAGCCCATTAGCCGAAAGAAGATTTTCTTTGGCGAATACCTTGGTGTGGGCACCTCTATGCTGTGTGCTTATTTAATTGGCATTGCATTGCCTGTTATTATTTATTCGGCAGATGCTGTTGGTTTTACCCTAATTGCTTCGGGTGCTTGCCTTACTTTGGTATTTGTTTCCTTGGCATTCTTTGCCTCCGTCCTAACGCGCGACAAAGCCAAAGGCATTGGTATTTCGCTGATGATTTGGTTTTACTTTTCCATCATTTACGATGCCATTGTATTGGGGGTGATGTTTGCCTTCAGCGATTATCCGCTCGAGCGGGTGATGGTGTTGCTATCTTCCTTCAACCCAATTGACCTCTCACGCATCCTCATTTTGTTGAAACTCGATATCTCAGCATTAATGGGTTTCACAGGTGCCGTTTACAAAGATTTCTTCGGCAATTCCAATGGTATTATTTTCTCCATTGCCATGCAAATGATTTGGATAGTATTGCCCTTGTTCTCTGCTTTTAGAATCTTTAGAAGGAAGAATTGGTAAGGACTAATGGTTTTATTTGCTGTTGGTGATAACACCAACAAGTACTGAATTAAAACATGCGTTTTCTGCAAATAAAATAGTTTTTTGTTGTTATGTGTTACCAATGAAACAAATTTCAATACTAATGAAAGAGAAGAAATGGTTTAATAAATTGTTTATTATTAGTATCTGATTAGTATCATAGTTTGAGTTGAAAAGCCTCACTATTTTTGAGACCTTTTTTTAAATATTATTGTACTCAATTCCTAAAATCAATAAACATATGAAAAACGGTCTCTCTATTAAAAAAGCTGCATTCTATTCTGCTTTAGTGCTTATGGCATTATTAAGTTCTTGTGGAAGCAATTCAGGAAATGAAGATGCCCAAAACAGTGAAGCTCCTCAAAGCATGGTTGCAGATAATGGACAAGGTGTCGGTAAATACAAGAATGATGAGATTCCAGCATTGGATACAACTATTGCATCAAAGGGCGCAGAACTTTTCAAATTGAAATGCATAGCTTGTCACAAACTTACAGACCAAAAATTGGTTGGACCTGGTTTATACGGTGTAACTAAACGTCGTAAAGCTTCATGGATATTAAACATGATGACTAGCCCACTTGAAATGACAAAAAATGACTCAACAGCAAAATCTTTGTTTGAAAAACATATTGTTCAAATGACATTTCAAGATGTGAACGATGAGCAAGCTCGTCAACTCTTGATGTTTTTCCTTAGTAATGACAGCAATTAAAAAGAAACCTAAGCAACCAAATTAATTGTCTAATTGTGAAAAACTAATGAGACAAATCGCTGTTTGCTAACCAAAAAAAAACAGCCATTTTTTTTGGTTAGCGATTTTTTATATCCCATATCTTCATTCACTAATGTTGGCCTATATTGCTGGATCAAAAGAATAAACCTATCTCATTCCCCTGCATTCTTTACATATTCGCACCAATACTTTTACCGCCATCTACATAAATGGTTTGGCCAGTAATAAACTGTGTGGCAGGGCTCACTAAAAAAGCAACGGTATTTGCAACATCATTTGGGCTGCCCATGCTTTTTGACGGTTGGGCATCAATGAGTTTTTGTAAAACAGCAGGCTCTAATTTTTGTGTCAACGGTGTATCAATCAATCCAGGTGCCACAGTATTTACACTCACTTGATATTTGCCCAACTCTAAAGCCAACACGCGCGTAAGTGCCACAACACCTGCCTTCGAAGCCGAGTAATTGCTCTGTCCTCTATTGCCCAACCAAGCGCGGGAAGCAATGTTCACAATCCTTCCCGAATGTTGTTCTTTCATAAGCATAGCAGCGGCTCTACACATGAGCCAAGTGCCTTTAAGATTGACATTGATAACGGCATCAAAATCCTCCACACTCATCTTCCAAATCATATTGTCGCGAATAATGCCAGCATTGTTCACCACAGCATCCACACTGTCAAATTTGAGGTTTACTTCAGCAAACAATTGTTGTACTTCTTGCTCGTTGCTAATGTTAGTTTTCTTAAACTCAATGGCTTTGCCTTGAAGTGATGATAATAATTCGGCACCAGCTTGCTCATCCACATCAACGGCAATCACACGGAAGCCATCATTTAATAAACGTTCGCAAATTGCTTTGCCAATTCCTTTTGCTGCGCCTGTGACGATAGCTGTTTTTATAGAAGTCATTTTATACTGGTTTTATTTTTTATGGAAATCATTTTTGCAAGAATACTGATAGCAATTTCTTCGGGACCTTCAGCGTTGATATCTATTCCCATTGGCATATCCACATTGTTCAATTCAGCTTCGTTAGCGAATCCTTCTTCAATGAATTTTTGCTTGGTCATCAATACTTTTCGTAGGCTGCCCATCATACCAAGATAGGAATGAGGTTGGTGAATGCAATGCGCCAACACAAGATGATCAACAGCATGACTGTAAGTAAGAATACACACAAAGGTTTGCTCATCAAACTTCAATTGTTGAAAAGCATCTTGATAAGACGAGCAAATTTTCTTCACATCAGTATTGAGTATTCCTTCAATAGAATCTTTGCGGTCGTCAATTATGGTAATGTCGAAATCAAAATCAGTGGCAAGTTGAATCAACGCATTTCCGGAATGTCCTGCGCCGAAAATGAAGAGTTGTTTTTTGTTCATAATGGGTTCGAAAAAAACATCCATATTGCCACCACAAGACATTTTTAAGTCTTTAGTAAGGTCATAATGAATGCTTTTAGGCTGTTTAGTTTTTAAGGCATCTTCAATCACTTTCATTTCCACTTTTCCACCACCAATAGTTCCGAAAATTTTGCTGTCATCAAGTACTAACATTTTTGTGCCAGCATGTCGTGGCACCGAACCTTTGGTGTTGGTAATGGTGCAAATCACAAACGATTTTTGGGCTTTTTTTAATGCTATTATTTGTTCAAAAATGTCGTTCATAATTTATTGTGTAAGTAAAGTTCGTATTCTTCAGTTGTGTTGATGTTGATCAAACAAGCGTTGTCTAAAGTATTTACTTTGATTCTTGAAAAGGCACTAAGTATCTCTTTTATTGTCTTATTGAAGTTGTTTTCTTTTTTTAACTCTTGAGTTACTATTTTATTAATAAGGAATGGATGTCCACCAATATTTTGAAAAACTGGCGTTATATAATTTGCATTTTCACGATTTTCCCATAAAGATTCAAGCAAAGTTGTATTGACAAATGGATTGTCTATTGCTTGAACAAAACTGTATTTAAAAGAAGTCATTTCATTACAAGCTAATTGCAAAGAAAACAGTCTTCCTTTTTCAGGGAATTCATTTTTAATTAAAACAACTGAAGCAATGTGATTCAATTCAAGTTTAAAGAGTTCTTCATTCACAACAACAATAATTTTAGCAACACCAAAGTTTTTGTAAACAGAAATTATTCTTTCTAAAAAATTTTCTGTTGTAGAAAAAGGAAGCAATGCCTTATGCCGATTCATTCTCAATGAAATTCCACCTGAAAGAATCACACAGCAGGTATCAGTATGTAATAAAGAGTTTGTCAAAGACATTAGATTTCTAGCGCGTAAGCTATGATTTGATAGCATGCCCAAAAGATGATTTTTGTCACCTTTTTCTTTGACTTGTGTCACGGAGTGTCCTGATGAAAATCGGGAGATTGCAGAAGTTATTTCAGTAAAACTCTTTAAAAAAGTCGTTTCAAATTAAACAATAGCGCAAATGACACAGGCACCTCCTCGCTTGACCACCTTATTAGACGAATGTAAACAGCTCGCATTCGATCTTAATTTTACTTATGCTAAACAATGGAAATCAGAATCAGAAAATAGGATTCTAGTTGGCTATCTTCCAATTTATGTTCCTAGAGAAATAATACACGCTTCCAATGGTTTGGCAGTAGGTATCTTGGGTGCTGGCGACCGCAAACAAATCATTAAAGGCGATGCTTACTACCAATCTTATATCTGTCATCTTCCACGAGGTGTGATAGAAATGGCATTGGATGACAATCTTAATAATTTTGATGGTTTCCTGTTCCCTTCTATTTGTGACTGTGTGCGCAATTTGAGTGGAATGTTCAAGTTGGCGAAAAAGGGAAAGTTTACACGCTACTTTGATTATCCTCAGAATTTTCAAAAGAATATTGGCGGTACTTTTTATCGGGAGTTGATTGAAACCATTATGAACGATATGTTCAAAATAAATGGTGTCAAAATCACGAATGAAGCACTCAATAATTCTATAGCATTATATAATCGTAATCGTCAACTGATTGAAGAGATGTATGCTATTCGTCAGGAGTTTCCTTGGCGTTTATCAGCAGTTGATGCTTACCATGTAATGAGAGCTGGTATGGTGGTAAATGTGGAGAAACACAACCTCATGCTTGAAGAAATCGTACAATTGATTTCGCACGATTTTGGAGAATCGTTAGATAATATTCGCGTAGTAATTTCTGGTTCGTTTTGCGAACAACCGCCAATAGGCATGATTAAGTCAATTGAAATGGCAGGATGTTACATAGTTGATGATGATTTGATGTTAGGTTCTCGTTGGATTATTGGAGATATAGATGCACATACAAACGATGGATTAAATTCCATTGTAGATGCGTTTTTAACACAAAGTGCACCATCATCCGCAATATATGATGTAGGCAATCCAAAAGGCGCAAGGCTTGTTACTCAAGTAAAAATGAGAAATGCTGATGGTGTTATATTCTGTGCTGCTAGCTTCTGCGACCCAGCTTTGCTTGATCGTCCTGATTTACAAAAAGCATGTGACAACGCAGGTATAGCCCATATCAATTTCCAATTCCACGAAAACACAGGACAGTTTAAAGTTATCAAAGAACAAGCAGGAACCTTCTCTGATTCAATCAAGCTTTGGGTATAAAATTATTTCTCACTATCAAAATTTGTTCTCGTTATGAGTAATCCGAAAGACGCAATAAAAGAAAAAAGCATGGTCATTCAGAAAGAGATGTTAGCAAATCTCTTTACTGAATTGAGTACTGCAAAAGAAAACGGAAAAAAAGTAGTGTACACTTTCGTTCCTGGCAATCTAACCGAGTTGATTCTCGCTTTAGATATGTTGCCTGTATATCCCGAAATCAATGCTTTACAATCGGGCATGCGCAAACGTTCAGGTTCATATATTAAAGATGCAGAGAAGCTGGGATTCTCAGAAGACGTTTGTACTTATGTAAAGTGCGACATAGGTATGATGTTGAATGGCAACATTGGTCCAACAGGCGAAAAGTTGCCTGATCCAGATTTGTTGTTGCTTAGTTATACAGGCTGTTTTACTTTCTTAAAATGGTTTGAAAATTTGGAAAGACTTTATCCAGGAGTTGAAATTGCAATGTTGCACACACCATATCAAGAAGACGGTGTAATTACCGACGATCAGATAAATTATATGGTGAAACAATTGAAAGAGGAAGTAATTCCTAAAATGGAAAAAGTTGCTGGTAAAAAGCTTGATTACGATCGTCTTGAAAAGATGCTTGGAAATGCTGCCAAAGCAGAAGAATTGTGGGTGAAAGTATTGGAAACAGCAAAGCATCGCCCTTCTCCAATTGATTCTTATTTCGCTGGTGTTTATTATATGGGGCCTTTGAATACTGCATTCAGAGGAACCGAAGAAGCTGTTTCTTATTATGAAGAACTATACAAGGAAGTTAATGAACGCATGGAGCAAAATCTCTGTCCAGTAACTCCAGAAGGCGAAATGAAAGAAGAGAAATTCAGGCTTGTAGTTGAAGGACCTCCTAACTGGACCAATTTCCGTGAATTCTGGAAGATTTTCTATGACATGGGCGCTGTGATTGTTGCTTCTACTTATACAAAAGTAGGTGGCTTATACGATCAAGGTTTCCGTCATGACCCATTAAAACCATTGGAAACACTTTCGCGTTACTGTATGGGTTGTTACACCAATTTGAATTTGCCTCAACGTGTTGACCTTATTGAACATTATATCAAAGAATACAAAGCCGATGGCTTTCTTATAAATTCTATTAAGAGTTGTAATTCTTTCTCTGCAGGTCAATTGTTGATGATGCGCGAAATAGAACAACGTTGTGAAGTGCCAGTAGGATTTATTGAAAGTGATTTGGTGGATCCTCGTTATTTCTCTTATGCCAATATCAAGAACAGATTAGAATCTTACTTCCAAATGTTAGAGCAAAGAAAGATAATTATGTCTCAAGAAGAAGCCCATGTTTAATAAATAAAAAGTAAAAAAATGAGCAAATATTATTTAGGTATTGACCTTGGTTCAACGACTTCAAAAGCAGTCATCATCAATGAACAAGATGAAATTATTGGACGTGGGATTACGAATACTCGCGCCAACTATTCTGTAGCAGCCGACATAGCAAGAATGGAAGCGATTTACAATGCTCGGTTTTTCATTCTTAAGAAAAATCTTGCCAATGAAATAGCGGCCAAACCACAATACAAAAAGTACTTGTCCGATTTGGAAAGTGTTTTTCAATATGAACAATTCAAAGTACGTATTGATAAATTGGGTGATGAACTTTTGAAAACTTGTTACAACTATTTCGATGGTGAACGTCGTCAAACAATGGTTGATCATTTGAGAATCATTCGCAGAGCAATCAAACCAAAAATCAAGCATCAATATATCTACCAAAATTTAGGAGCTCAAAACCAATTCTTCAGAGATATTGTTTCTGAGAAATACAATGAGGAAGTGAGCAAGTTCGATATCTCTTTGTTTGAACCATTGATGACCATTTGGGATAAGAGTATTACTGCTGCTGAAAATGAAGTAGTTCAATTCGATTTTGAATCGCTCATTAAAGAAGCAATGGATTTGCTTAAGGAAAAGTATGATAATCTTCCGGAGCAATCAGAGAATATTCCTATTGAATCTGAAAGAAATTTCGATGCAGAAATGTATTTGCTTAAAGGTGAATTCAATAGTGTTTCCGAATCATTGAGAGACAGAATTGATGAGGTTGCCCGATTAGAATTCAATATTGAAAACATGACTGGAACTGGTTATGGACGTGCTTTATTGCCTTTCCCACAGGATTGTATTCGTTCTGAAATTTTATGCCATGCTTTTGGTGCTCACGCTATTTTCCCAAATACAAGAACAGTTCTTGATATTGGCGGACAGGATACAAAAGCTATTCAAGTTGATAAATATGGATTGGTAACGAGTTTTCAAATGAACGATCGTTGTGCAGCAGGTTGTGGAAGATACTTGGGTTATATCGCCGATGAAATGAGTATTTCGTTGAATGAATTAGGTCCATTAGCCATGAAGGCAGAGAAGGAAGTAACCATTTGTTCAACATGTACAGTTTTTGCAGGAGCTGAATTGCGTGAATTAACCAACATGGGTGAATCTCGTCCTGATATTCTTGGTGGTTTGCACAAAGCAATCATCATGCGTGCAATGTCTCTTATTGCTCGTTCTGGCGGCGTGTTTAATGAATTTACCTTCACAGGTGGTGTTGCTCGAAATCAAGCGGTTATCAAATATTTGACACAATTAGTGAAAGCAAACTATGGCGATAATATCATAATCAACATTCACACAGATTCCATTTTTATGGGTGCACTTGGGGGCGCCATGTTTGCTAGAAGAAATATCAATGTGGATTTACCATCAGCTAAAAAAACAACTGCATAATTCCATTTCCTTAAATTTTTAAATCAATCAAAATGTCTGAAACAATTTATACGATGGGTATTGATGTTGGAAGCAACTTCATCAAATTGGTCCTTATGGAATATTCCAGTGAACCCAAATTGTTAGATAAGCATACCGAGAAAATTCGCAAGCGCAACCCAACACAAGTTGCGGATGAAATGGTGCAGATTATGCTAGATAAACATGGCTTGAACTATGAAGACATTGCTTATCTCGCTTCTACTGGAGAAGGTGATTTAGTAAAAAGAAAAAGAGGGCATTTTTATGGAATGACCACACACGCACGTGGAGCAAATTTCTTTTTCCCAGCTGCAAGAACTGTGGTTGATTTGGGTGCACTTTATGTTCGTTGTATCAGAATTAATGAAGGTGCTCGTGTTGAAGATTATAAAATGACTGGACAATGCGCTTCAGGTTCAGGTCAGTTTTTGGAAAATATTTCAAGATATCTTGGTTTGAGTATTGAAGAAGTTGGAGAGGTGTCCTTACAATCATGCAACCCAGAAATTTCATCGGGTATTTGTGCTGTTCTTGCAGAAACCGATGTGATTAACATGGTATCTCGCGGTATCAAAACACCTGATATCATCAAGGGAATTCATCTCTCTATTGCCTCTCGTGTAATCAAGTTGTTAGGTTCTCTTAAAGCTGAATCGCCAATTGTATTGACCGGTGGCATGGCATTAAATACGGGTATGACTCAAGCTATTGATGAAACATTGAAGGAAGGTTCAAAGAAATTTGAAATTCTCACTCACCCCGATTCTATTTATGCTGGTGCTATTGGGGCTGCATTATGGGGTGGTTATAGGCATTTCAAACTAATAGAAAAACAAGCAGCATTTGCATAATTAAATCTTAATGGAAAATACTTCTTCAAAAAAGAATATTGTTCAAGAATTAGACCCATTATTCAAGCCTAAATCAATTGCAATTATTGGCGCTTCTCAAAAGGATTTGTCAATTGGAAATGTAATTATTAAGAATTTGCTTTCTTATGGTTATAAGGGTAAGATTTATCCTATCAATCCATCAATGCCTGAGATTCGTGGCATCAAGGCATATCCTACCATTTTTGATGTTCCCGATGAAATTGATTTAGCGCATGTGATCATTCCTTCCAAGTTTGTACCTCAAATTATTGAGGACTGTGGAAAGAAAAACATTAAAGCAGTTATTATTAATTCTGCTGGTTTTAGTGAAATGGGCGAAGAAGGAATGGCATTGCAAAATGAATTTCTTGCTATCGCAAAAAAATATGGTATCCGAATTTTTGGTCCAAACTGTCAGGGCATCATCAATACAGACCCTGAACTAAAAGCCTATTGCGATTTTACTTTCACTTTTCCTGAGCCAGGCGGCGCATCTATAGTAGCCTTGAGTGGTGGTGTAGGAGCATTCATCATGCAAAGTCTTTTTGATTTGGAAATAGGCATGAGTTTGTATGCATCTAACGGCAACGCTTGCGATGTTTCCATTCCTGAAATCATTGAATATTATGGGGAGGATGAAGCCACTAAAGCAATTATTCTTTATACCGAAGGGCTTTCCAATCCTAAAGCCTTCATGAAAGTGGCAGCTTCTGTTACGAAGAAGAAGCCAATCCTTGCGATGAAATCGGGCAGAACCGAAGAAGGTGCTAAAGCGGCTGCTTCTCATACGGGTTCGCTTGCAGGGGTGGATATTTCTACTGAATTAATTTTTGAAAAAACTGGCATTCTTCCATTTAATAACGAAGAAGAAATGTGTCAGGCGGCTATGGCATTTTCTACACAACCAATTCCAAAAGGAAATAGAGTGGGGGTCATAACAAATACTGGCGGACCTGCTGTTATTGCAACCGATGAGTTGGTTAGTGCAGGTTTGCATTTGTCTCCGTTAAGTGAAAGAGCAAAGGGAAAATTACAGCAAACATTATTACCAGAAGCAACTATTGGCAATCCAATTGATGTGGTAGCAACAGGTGGAGGTGTACATTTTAGAAGTGCTTTGGATGTATTGATGGAAGAAGATTCCATTGATTCCATCTTTGTCAATTTTGTTACAGCACCATTTACTGATACGGATGAAGTTGCTCGAAATATTGTTGAGGTAAGTCAACTAAAGAAGAAGCCTATTATTTGCAATTTCATGACCAATTTGAGTTTGGAAAGATTTCAAGTAACTGCAAAAATTCTTAAAGATGGTGGTGTTCCTTGTTATAGTTTCCCAACTACCGCAGCAAAAGCTTTAGGGGCTTTGTATAAATACAGTCTTGCAAAGAATAGGGAAATTGGTTTGCCAAAAGCTTACACTGAAATTGATATCAAAGAAGCAAAATCAATTATTGAATTAGCAAAATTAGAAGGTAATACTTATATGACTTCTGATAAGGTGTTTCAATTATTGTCTGTCTATGGACTGCCGATTGCCGATTGGGCTTTGGTAAATAATATTCCAGAAGCGATTGCTGCAGCTAAAAAAATTGGCTATCCAGTTGTAGTAAAAGCAGAGTCACCCGAATTGGTTCATAAAAGTGATAAAGGTGGCGTAGCTATCAATATTAAGAACGCAGAAGAATTACAATCTACCATTGAAAAAATGAAAAGCGGAATTGGAATCAAGGATATGAAATTTTTGGTGCAAAAATTCTTAATTGGTGGTAAAGAACTGATTGCAGGCATAAGTAAAAAAGAGGGCTTGGGTCATTTAATTATGTTTGGGTTAGGTGGTATTTATGTAGAAGTATTGAAGGATGTTATTTTCAAAATTGCTCCAGTAACTGAATTGGAAGCAAACGAAATGTTGTCATCTATAAAAGCTTCTAAACTCCTTGATGGTGTAAGAGGACAATTAGGAATAAATAAATCAAAGGTCACAGACATTATTCAGCGTCTTTCAAAACTCATATCCGATTTTCCAATTGTTGAAGAAATGGATTTGAATCCAATCTTGGCAATTGGCGATGACGTTTTTTGTGTAGATGCTAGAATCAAAATCAACTAAACAGTTTCCTTATGTATAAAATTGAAGCTACTAAGACATTAAAGGAAGTAATGGGCAATTACTTTATCGGAATGAAAGACAAAACCAAGAAGTATGCATGGTGTACTAGTGTTGGTCCGGCTGAGTTGCTTCGTTCATTTGGTTTTGAAGTTCATTTCCCAGAAAACCATGGGGCATTGTTAGGCACATCTCGTACAGCGGGTGATTATATTCCTGAGTCGGCAAAACTTGGTTATTCAAATGACATCTGTTCCTACCTCACAGCAGATATTGGTTCTTACTTAAAAAAAGAAACACCACTTACAAAACATTATGGTTTGGAAGGTCCACCACGCCCCGATATCATTGTTTACAATACAAATCAATGTCGTGAAGTGCAGGATTGGTTTAAATTTTTTGGGAAGGAATTAAATGTTCCTGTTTATGGTATTTGCCCTCCTCGACATTTAGATGAAGTAACTCAAGAACAGATTGATGATGTTGCTATTCAATTTAAAAACTTAATTCCACTTTGTGAGCAAGTAAGCGGAATTAAATTTGATATTGATCGTTTTCGTGAAACATTAAAGTTGAGCAAAGTTGCTACTGACCTTTGGAAAGAAGTATTGTGGACTGCAAGAGCTACACCATCTCCCATTAGTTTCTTTGATGCAACTATTCATATGGGTCCAATCGTTGTTTTAAGAGGAACACAAACAGCAGTAGACTATTACAAACTGTTGTTTGCAGAAATGAAAACCAATGTTGAAAATGGTATTGGTTTTCTAGATGAAGAACGTTCCAGAATTTATTGGGATGGCATGCCTATTTGGGGTAAACTCCGACCAATTTCTGAATTGTTTTTGAACAATAAAGCAGCAGTAGTTGCTTCCACCTATTGCAATAGTTGGGTGTTCGATGCATTTGATGAAAGACACCCTTTTGAATCTTCAGCAAAAGCCTACACTGAGATTTTTATCAATAGAAGTGAGACGGCAAAAGAAAAAATTCTCTCCAATTTGGTTCATGATTTCAGAATTGATGGTATCATTTTCCATGATGCAAAAACTTGTGCCAACAATTCAAATTCTCGTTTTGGAATGCCACAACGTTTACGAGAATCATTAGGGATTCCTACTCTTGAAATAGAAGGTGACTTGTGTGATTTAAGATTTTATTCAGAAGGACAAAGCATCACTAAGATGGAAACATTTATCGAGCAAATTGAAAGTACAAAAATGGCTTGTTGACCCTCAAAAACAAATTTTATGCGCAATACTGTTTCAAACAAAAATGAATTGATTACTCTTCGTAACGGACTTGTTGTTGACAAGGAATTTATTGCTCAGGAATCTGGAACGATTTGCCATTACGTTTCACAAACAGTTGTCGGTATTCACAACAATGAAATTGTGTACGTTTTGATTTTCCCAAATCAAAAGTTATTAAATCAACCTGATTTTGTGAAGTCTCCTGAAGAAGGCTGTTTTTGTCCACGCAGTTTTTCAGAGTTGAATATGTGTTTGTCAGGTTGTACATCATCATTAAATCAAAAAATGAAACCTGAATATTCAAAAATCCACCACGGTTTAATAATAAAAACACCACTATCTATTAAAGATAATACCCTTAACGAGGATAATGAACCAGTTGAAAATAGTGTTTTGTTGAAGTATCAAGTTGAAATTCAAAAAATGCTGCATGGAGAACCAATCAGTGACGAAAACATTTTTGTGATGAATGTTCTTTAACCTTTTTCAAAGTAAATGCAATGAGTGAAACAAAAAACATCAAAATAGGTATCGTTGGTTTAGGTCCAGTTGGGATGATACTTGCAGTAAAGTTGGCAGAAGCAGGTTGTGAAGTTGCCATTTGTGATAAAGACGAATTCAAGCTTAAGAAAATCCGTGAAGAAGGAATTGTACTGCAACACATGTTTCCGTCTACTACCAAGTTTGAAAAGGTTTTTAATTCTGCAGTTGACATGGTACATCTTGACCTTGATTACATTGTTTTCTCTTTAAAAACCTATCATACTCCAAGTGCTGTTAAAGAAGCAGAAATTTTAAAGACAGAAAAAATAACAGCCATTGCTGCTCAAAATGGAATTGACGTAGAACAGTTATTGGTACCTGCTTTTGGTGAATCAAAATCTGCAAGGATGATTATCAATTATGCAGGTAATCTTATTTCTCCTAATACAGTTCGTGTAAATTTCTTTACACCACCAAATTATATAGCAATGCTTGATGATTCCAAAACAGATCGTACACAAGCATTTGCAGATGCTTTAAACAGCATTGAATTTCACACCGAGAATATTGACTCGTTTGAATTGGTAAAGCGCGCTTGGGAAAAAACAATCCTTAATGCTTCTTTAAGTGCTTTGTGTGGGGTTGGAAGATTAACAATGGCAGAAGCTATTTCAGACGCAGATACTTGCGAATTAATTGAACAAATTATTAGCGAAGGAATTGAAGTCGCCGATAAAGAAAAAATTCGTTTCCCTGATGATTTTGTGCGTAAGTGTATGCGCTATTTAAAAAATGGTGGCGATCACTTTCCATCTCTTGCTGTGGATTTACTCAATCATCGTCAAACTGAAATTGACTATTTTAATGGAAAGATTGTTGAGTATGGCAAGAAGCATTATGTACGAACTTCTCTCAATCTTGCTTTTACAAACATGGTGAAAGCAATGACCAACAAGAATGTATTGATGAGGATGCCAGGTGCCATTGGAGAAGTCAATAAGAAAATCATTGGCAAAGGCTTGTTAGATAAAAGTCGTTCGTCTGTTTACTATAAAGATATTGACTGCTTCTTAGGAATTGATTTAGGTTCTGCTTTCACAAAATTTACAGTGATTGACAATCATGGTGTTCCAGTTTTTAGGTACATTTTACAAACGCTTAATAAAGACCGACACGCACTCAAGGTTGTTATACAAACTGTTCAGGGATACTTTAATATTCGTTACAGTTGTGCAACTGGCTATGGTAGAAAACACTTTGTAGATTCCGATATTATAAAGACTGAAATCAATTGTGCGGCAGCAGGAGTGGCAGTATATTTTGATGGAGCTAAAACGATAATTGATATTGGGGGAGAAGACATAAAAATATTGCAATGTGGAAAGGATAACCATGTTGCTAATTTCTATATGAACGATAAATGCGCTGCAGGAACGGGTGCATTCCTCGCTGAAATTGCTGAACGTGCTGGCATCAATGATTCAGATATGAGTAGTCTTGCAGCACACTCCGCTTATGATAAAGAGTTAAATAGTTTCTGCACTGTTTTTGCAAAAACAGAAATTATGAATTGGGTGTTCGATGGTATGCCATTGCAAGATATTGCTCGTGGCATCTACATATCCATTGCAAACAAAGTAGCAAAAATGAAAATTGCTTCTGACTTACCTGTTTATATTGTTGGTGGAGTTATCTCTTATCATCCATATCTCAACACTATTCTATCACAAAAATTCAAAAAAGAAATTGAAGTGGTAGAAAATGCACAATTCATCGTTTCCCTTGGTGCTGCAATGATTGCAAAAAATAGCTGGGTACCTAAAAGTGTAAATGATGAATTAGCCCCTGAACTTATATCTATACAATAATCACAACAATGAAATCATATCACGATAAGAAAAAAGGATTTGGAATCATTTACGATGACATTTTTCTTTTGAATGGTGCTCGCACACCTTTTGGAAAATTATGCGGTACACTAGCAAATGTTTCACCTACAGATTTAGGAGTTTTTGCTAGTCGAGCTGCAATTGAAAAATCAGGAATAAAACCAGAAGATATTGATCAGGTAATGTATGCCAACATTGGTCAAAGTTCTTACGATGCTTATTTTTTACCACGTCACGTGGGTCTATATGCAGGCATTCCACAATCAGTTCCCGCAGTAATGTTGCAACGTATTTGTGGTTCTGGCTTTGAAACTATAACAGCAGGTGCCGATCAAATTACTTTGGGTAAAGCAGATGTTACATTATGCGGAGGAACAGAGAATATGTCGCTATCGCCAACTGTTTCTTTTGGCAATAGAATGGGTTATGCGTTGGGCAGAATTGATTTCAAAGATTTTTTGTGGGAAGCCTTAAACGACACTGCTGCAGTTTCTATGGGTTGCACGGCAGAAAATGTTGCCCATCGTTTGGGTATTTCGAGAAATGAAACTGATGAGTTTGGAAAATTTTCTGTTGACCGCGCTTTAACTGCAGTTCAAAATGGTTTGTTGAAAGATGAAATAACGCCATTGAATGCAACTGTTTTCGAAGCTGAGGGATTGAAACCAAGAAAGGTTGCTATTTCTAAAAAAATAGTAGACTTCATAACTGATGAAAATATCCGTTCTTCTTCATTAGAGGAAATGTCGAAGTTGCCAACTGTGTTTGAAAAAAATGGTGTTCAAACAGCAGCCAATTCAAGTGGTATTGTTGATGGTGCAGCTTCAGTTATTGTCGCCGGGAAGGATTTTATCAATGCCAATAATTTACAACCACTAACAAAAATCATTGCATCAACAACAAGTGCCCTGGACCCTAATGTTATGGGACTAGGACCTGTGCCAGCCATTCGTTTATTGTTAGAAATGACTGGGTTGAATATTAGTGACATAGGATTAATTGAAATTAACGAAGCTTTTGCAGCACAATTTATTGGCTGCGAAAGAGAGTTAGGATTGGATAGAAGCATTTGCAACGTCAATGGTGGTGCTATAGCTTATGGACATCCATTGGCAGCAACGGGTATTCGTTTGTCACTAACTCTTTCTAAAGAAATGAATAGAAGAAAAGTGAAGTACGGTATAGCTTCAGCATGCATTGGGGGTGGACAAGGAAACGCAATTTTATTTGAGAATATTAATCTATAACAACAATGAAAATTTACAAATGGCAAATGACTGCACTCGACAAAGAGTTTTCTTTAGTTGAAGAAGAGATGCCGATTTTAAAAGAAGGTGAAGCTTTAATTGAAGTAGCTGGCTGTGGAGTCTGTCATACAGACATAAGTTTCTGGCATTATGGTGTTCAAACCAAACAAGCTTTGCCTTTAACTCTTGGTCATGAAATCAGCGGAAAAGTTATTGCTGGACCTTCTGAATGGCTAAACAAAAATGTAATCATTCCTGCAGTTCTTCCTTGTGGTGAGTGTGAATTATGTAAAAGAGATCGAAGTAATATTTGTCGTCATCAACTCATGCCTGGAAATGATTTTGATGGGGGATTTGCTTCACATATTAAAGTGCCTGCAAGATACCTATGTCCTGTACCTGATACAGTACTTGAAAAATATTCATTGCAACAACTTTCTATAATTGCCGATGCAGTTTCTACTCCTTATCAAGTGATGAAGAAAGCCGACATTGAAGTGGGTGATTTGGCAATCATCATCGGTGTTGGTGGCGTTGGAATTTATGGTGCACAAATAGCAAAAGTATTTGGTGCTAAAGTTTTAGCACTCGACATTAATGATGATAAATTAGAGCTAGCTAAACAAAATGGCATTGATGCAACATTGAATATCAAAGGACTTGAAATCAAGGAAATCAAAGACAAGATAAAGGGCATAGTGAAAGAATTAAAAGCTTCACCGTTCTGTTGGAAGATATTTGAAATGTCTGGTACAAAGCCTGGTCAAGAGTTGGCATTCAATCTCATCACTTTTGCAAGTACACTTTCTGTTGTTGGTTTTACAATGGACAAATTAGAGGTTCGATTGAGTAACTTAATGGCTTTCGATGCAAAACTGATTGGTACTTGGGGGTGCAAACCTGAATTATATCCTGAAGTAGTAGAACTTATTGCACAAGGGAAACTCCACATCAGCGATTTCACACAAATATTTCCGATGTCGCAAATCAATGAAGTGTTTAAAAACACACTCGACCATAAATACATTAAACGTTCCGTACTCGTTCCCGATTTTAAATAATAAAACTACACAACAATATGAGCATTTTAAAAAATCATGATCTCGTTTCTATAGAGTTCAAAGAAATTCTTTTTGAAAAACGTCCTTGTTTTGACAAAGATGGTTCCTCAGTTCCTGGCTTATTCAATGCTTGGATCATTTTAAACAATCCGAAACAATATAATTCTTACACCACAGCAGCTATCAAAGAAGTGATACTTGCTTTTCGTGCTGCCTCAAATGATAGAAGTGTTGTAGCAGTAGTACTTACTTCTGTTGGTGATAAAGCATTTTGTACTGGTGGAAATACTAAAGAGTATGCCGAATATTATTCTGGAAATCCACAAGAATATTCTCAGTACATGCGTTTGTTCAACGACATGGTTTCTGCAATCTTAATGTGCGAAAAACCTGTTATTTGTCGTGTGAATGGAATGAGAGTTGGGGGGGGGCAAGAAATTGGTATGGCTTGTGATTTTTCTATTGCAAGCGATATGGCAAGATTTGGTCAAGCTGGACCAAAACATGGTAGTGCGCCTATTGGTGGTGCAACCGATTTTCTTCCATTATATGTAGGTGTAGAACGAGCAATGATGTCATTAACTCTATGCGAACCTTGGACTGCTCATCAAGCTTATTACTTCGGAGTTATTACTGACATAGCTCCTGTTTTAAAACACAATGGAAAATTCATTGCTAACCCTATGATTAACATTGAGCGTATTACGGATGAATATGGTCGCATTGTTTTTGGAACAATGAAGTCGGGTACAGAAATGGCTAAAGCAAAAGAAATCGTTGCTGAATCTGTAGTTGATTTGAGTAAACTTGACGAAGCTGTCAATGGATTGATTGCTAAAATCTTGCACACTTTCCCGAATTGCATGAACAAAACAATAAGTGAAGTGCGCAAATTCAAACTCGAACATTGGGATAAAAACAAAGAAGGAAGTCGTGAGTGGTTGGCATTGAATATGATGAGTGAAGCCAAAGCTGGTTTCCGTGCATTCAATGATGGACCGAAAGATAATCGTGAAGTGGATTTCATTTTGCTTCGTCAAAAGTTAGCTGAAGGTCATGAGTGGAATGAAGAACTACATCGTACTATTTCACCTCAATATCAAAAAGAAACTGTGTAAGCCATGTCTAAAATAAAAGTAAATTATTTGCATGATGGGGCAGTAGCACAAGTAATTCTTGATGATGGAAAAGGCAATGTCATTGATCAGGAAATGATGAATGAATTAATTGCTTTCTTCAACGATTGCAAAAGTCAAAACAATTTGAAACTCATCAGCTTTGAAGGAGCAGGAAAGCATTTTTCATTTGGTGCAAGTGTTGAAGAACATCAAAAAGATTTTGCGGCGACTATGTTGCAGAGCTTTCATAAAATGTTTTTTATGCTTCGCGATTTGAGCATTCCTACGGTTGCTAAAATTAGCGGACAATGTCTTGGCGGAGGTTTAGAATTAGCAATTATGTGCAATGTGCTTTTTGCCGATAAATCTGCAAAGTTGGGACAACCTGAAGTTGTGTTGGGCGTTTTCCCTCCCCCAGCTTCTATTATTCTTCCTGAAAAAATAGGGCTTGCTCGTGCTGAAGAAATGTTGCTTACTGGTAGAAGTATTACTGCTGATGAAGCCAAAACATTTGGTCTTATAACCGAAGTATTTGATGATAAAACTGCTTTAGAAGAAGGTGTAGCAAGCTGGATTGAAAAGTATATTCTTCCTAAGAGTGCAGTGTCTTTGCGGTTTGCTAACAAGGCAGTGCGTGCAAAATTCAATCACATTTTCAGCAACTTCCTACCTCAACTAGAAATGATGTATGTGCGTGAATTGATGAATACACATGATGCTAATGAAGGCATTAACTCTTTTATTGAAAAGAGAAAACCTGAATGGAAAAACATTTAAGAACAAAAAACAATGAAGATTATTAACACAGTGGGTGTTGTAGGCGCAGGAACAATGGGCGCTGCTATTGCACAAAAGTTTGCACAAGAAAATTTCAAAGTAATACTTGCTGATAGAGAAATGTCTTTTGTTGAAAGAGGCATTAGCAATATTTCTAAAATGCTCAACGAAGGCATTGAACGCAAAGTGTTTTCACAAGAACAAGTGAATGGGTATATGTCCAACATTTCAGGGACTGTCGATTTAAAAGTTTTAAAACAATGTGACCTCATTGTAGAAGCCATTTATGAGGACTTTCATGCAAAGGCTGAATTGTTTACAACACTTTCTATGTACGTTGGTGCTGATACAATTTTAGCCACCAATACTTCTTCGTTTTCTGTTAATGAATTAGCAGCTTATGTAAAACATCCGGAACGTTTTGTAGGGCTTCATTATTTCTATCACGCAGCTAAAAATCGTTTGGTAGAAATCATTCCTGGCAAAACTACTTCTCAAGAAACCATTGATGCTGTCAAAGCTTTCTCAATGCTTTCGGGTAAGGATGCTATTTCTTGTAAAGATGCTTATGGCTTTGTAGTGAATCGTTTTTTTGTGCCTTGGCTCAATGAATCTGTACGTTTGTTAGAAGAAAATATTGCCAACATTGCTACTATTGATGCAGTATGTATGGAGGTGTTTGGTATTGGCATGGGTCCCTTTGCCCTAATGAATGCAACAGGTGTACCTGTAGCTTATCATTCCGAAAAAACATTAGAGCGTTTTGGACAACTTTACTTGGTGAGCGAACTATTAAAGACGCAAGCACTTAGTGGTAAGATGTGGAATCTGGATGGCGAAGTGGCAAACGATGCCAATATTAAACAAACGATTTCCGACCGCATCTTAGGCGTGGTGTTTTTTGTTTGTACTCAATTGCTTGATGAAGCCGTGTGTCATGCAGTGGATATTAATCGAGGTTCAAAAATTGGTTTGAAATGGCGCAAAGGTCCTATTGAATTGATGCAGGCTTTTAAGAAAGAAACCGTTATTCGTTTCGTTGCTTCTACTGCTGATAGGTATGCAATGAACATGCCTTTCTCTATTGGCGAGCAATATTGGAAGATGCAGTATGTTGATTTAAACATCAATGGAAAGACTGCTGTCATTACCATGAATCGCCCCGAAGACTTGAATGCTTTGAATGAAGAGGTGATGAAGCAACTCGACGAACTATTTACTGCGGCGGAGATTAACTCAACGATTGAAACCATTTATATCACTGGTGCTGGAAAGGCTTTCGTGGCGGGTGCCGACATCAAGTTTTTTATTAAAAACATAAAAGCCAATAGCATTGAAAACATTGAAACCTTTACGGCTTATGGACAAACAGTATTCAACAAGATTGATAAATCTTCCAAAAAAGTAGTAGCTATTATTAATGGTCTTGCACTTGGTGGTGGGCTCGAATTAGCGCTTTGTGCTGATGTCATTCTTGCAATGCCAAAAGCTATGATGGCTTTTCCTGAAACGGGTATTGGCATTTATCCTGGACTGGGTGGCACACAACGAAGTGCATTGAAAATGGGTAAAGCAATCAGTAAATATTTAGTATTAACAGGTACTATGTTGCATGCCAATGATGCACTTGATGCAGGTTTGGTGGATGGCATTATTACTTCAGAAACCATGATGGAATTGACAACAGGTGTTGCACTAGCACCTGATGCTAATCATCAAATATTGAATGAAAAATGGGCGGGCTTAAAAATGTTTTTTGAACAAAATAATTTGGAAACCATCCTTAATGGACAATGCAAAATGGGAAGTGTGACTGTCGATGTTGCAGCACGCATTTCCAAAACCATGTGCCGTAAAGCACCTATTGCCTTACGTCTTGCTGCACAATTGATTGATGAGGCTAAAGGGACTGATTCTGAATTGACTTACCTGCGCAAAATTTTTACAACTTCGGATGCATTCCTTGGACTGAGCAATATTGGCAAACAAGTGGTGTATGAAGGTGTGTAAGGAAATGAAAATAAATGCTGGAATTTGGAACTAATTTTCAAGTTCAATTTAATATAACACTATTATTGTTTGTATGATAAAAAAAGACGATGGTAACACCAACGTCTTTTTTTTATTAGAGTAGTAATTATAAGTTATCTTTTCATGCCAGGCATTCCCATTCCGGGCATTCTCATGTTGGGCATCATGTTTTTCATATTACCCATTTGCCCCATCATTTGGCGCATTTGTTCGAATTGTTTCATGAAATTATTGACATCTGAAATGTCTTTTCCACTGCCTTTGGCAATACGTTTGCGACGACTTGCGTCAATCATATCAGGGTTGCGGCGCTCTTGTAGCGTCATAGAATGAATGATGGCTTCAATGCCTTTAAAGGCATCGTCTGAGATATCAATGTCCTTGATGGCTTTGCCTATTCCAGGTATCATTCCCATCAAGTCTTTGATGTTGCCCATCTTTTTAATTTGTTGCAATTGCTCTACAAAATCTTCAAAGTCGAACTTGTTTTGGCGAATTTTCTTTTCAAGTTTCTTGGATTGTGCTTCATCAAATTGTGCTTGTGCGCGCTCCACAAGGGTTGTGATATCGCCCATTCCTAGAATACGCTGCGCCATCCTTTCAGGGTAAAATACATCGAGCGTGTCGAGTTTTTCGCCCATACTCACAAACTTGATGGGCTTGTCAACCGTGTATTTAATGGTCAATGCAGCACCACCTCGGGTATCACCATCTAACTTAGTCAATACAACACCTGTGAAATCAAGACGGTCGTTGAAGGCTTTTGCAGTATTCACCGCATCTTGCCCCGTCATAGAATCCACCACAAACAAAATTTCTTGTGGTTTTACAGCAGCTTTGATGTTTGCCACTTCGGTCATCATCACTTCATCCACTGCAAGGCGACCTGCAGTATCTATAATCAGCACTCGATTGCCATCTTGTTTGGCTTGTGCCAATGCATTTTCAACAATCTCTACGGCGTTTTTATTTTCAAGCTCGTAATAAACAGGCACTTTCACTTGCTCTGCCAACACCTTCAATTGATCAATCGCCGCAGGGCGATAAATATCTGCAGCAACGAGCAAAGGATTGAGTCCTTTTTTGGTTTTTAAGAAGTTAGAAAGCTTTCCACAAAAAGTGGTTTTACCACTACCTTGAAGTCCGGCAACTAGAATGATGGTTGGCTTTGCACTAAGGTCAAGTTCTGCTTCAGAACCACCCATGAGTGCTGCCAATTCATCCTTCACAATCTTCACCATCAATTGCCCAGGAGATACGGCTGTTAACACCTTTTCTCCCATTGCTTTCTCCTTTACTCTGTCAGTAAAATCTTTAGCAATTTTAAAGTTCACATCAGCATCTACCAATGCACGGCGAATTTCTTTTACCGTGGTGGCAATATTGATTTCGGAAATGCGTCCTTCGCCTTTTAACTGCTTAAACGCGGATTCGAGCCGTTCACTTAAATTATCAAACATATATTAGCCTTGAAAAAAAATTTGGGAGTGCAAATCTATTTAAAAAACGACTTAGAAAGGTTTGAAATTCTACAACACTTAAAGCCTTACATTTTATATAGATTTGCAGGCGTATGGCTCAACGCAATGTTTATAGGCAAAACACCAATACTGCCAAACCAATGAACGGGAAGAAAAAATCATCCAATAAAGCAGTGCGCATTTTGTGGCGGACGTTTTGGATAGGTTTAGTAACTTTCAACCTACTTATTATTTTCATCAATTTCGGTTTGCTAGGATATATGCCTTCTATGAAGGAATTAGAAAATCCAAGCAGTGCCCTTTCATCGGAAGTATATGCTGGCGATCAAACCACATTATTGGGAAGATATTTTATTCAAGATCGAAGCAACTGTAAATTCAAAGACATATCTCCGTTCATATTCAATGCCTTGCAGGCAACAGAAGATGCACGTTTTTATGAACATTCAGGCATTGATGGTATTGCTGTATTGCGCATGATTGTTTTTCTTGGAAAAGAAGGTGGTGGCAGTACGATTACACAACAGTTGGCAAAGAATCTTTTTGGTAGAAAAAACGTGAGCATTTTCACTTTGCCTTTTATTAAATTGAAAGAGTGGGTGCTTGCAGTAAAACTCGAAAGAAATCTTACTAAAGATGAAATTATTACCCTCTATTTAAACACTGTTCCTTTTAGCGACAATGTTTATGGCATCAAAAATGCATCACTTACTTTTTTCAATAAAAAACCCGATTCAGTTTCGGTAGACGAAGCTGCAGTATTAATCGGAATGTTGAAGGGCAATACATTGTACAATCCGAGAAGAAATCCGGAAAGGGCAATGCGAAGAAGAAATGTGGTGATGAACCAAATGGTGAAGTATGGTTTTTTGACACGAGAAGAAATGGAAAGTTTGATGGATAAACCCATTAAACTTGATTATCACAAACTCGATTACCATGAAGGTATGGCACCTTATTTCCGTCAGGAAGTTGAAAAAGATGTGAAGGAGATTTTGAAAGAAGTCATCAATCCTGAAACAGGTGATCCTTATGATTTGTACAGAGATGGTTTGCGGATATATACTACGATTGATGTGCGCATGCAGAAATATGCTGAGCAATCTATGGAGCAACATCTTAAAGACATTCAGACAGCTTTTATTGGTCAAGCCGATTATAAAGACGGAAAAATATGGGATAAAGAACCTGCAAAAACTGAGCTTGCTAAAGCAATCAAACAACTTGACCGATACAAGGAGATGAAGGATAATGATTCCTCAGAAGAAGCTATTTTACGTGAGTTGAAACGACCTGTAAAAATGAAAGTTTTTGCCTGGAATAGGGAGTATGAAAAAGATACTACCATGAGTCCTATTGATTCCATGAAATACATGAAAATGTTCTTGCAATCAGGTTTCATGGCAGTAGATCCTTTTACAGGTTTTGTGAAAGCATGGGTGGGCGGCATTAATCACACTTATTTTCAGTATGACCATGTAAATATTGATACGAAGCGTCAAGTAGGTTCTACTATCAAGCCTTTGCTTTATACACTTGCCATTGATAATGGCTTATCGCCTTGTAATACCATTCCTACTACACCTGTTATGTTCCCATCATTTATGAATAAACCTTATGATGCAGGTGGTATTGACGAAGGAACTTCCTTGCCTATGAATGTAGCGTTGGCTAAATCTATCAACAATGCAGCTTTGTATTTGGTAAGTCAGGTGGGCATTAATGCTTTTGTAGATTTTGCTCATCGTTGTGGCATTCAGGCAAACCTTGAAAAGTTCCCTTCTGTTGCTTTGGGTGTGTCCGATATTTCATTGTATGAAATGCTGTGGGCTTATTCTATGTTTCCAACCTTAGGATTAAACACCAAGCCTATATTCATTTCTAAAATTGAAGATAAAAACGGTAACCTTTTGAAAAATTTCGTTCCTCAACAAAAAGAAATTATTAATAGCAGCACTGCTTTCAAAATGATTAAGATGATGAAAGGTGTGGTTGATTTTGGAACTGGTGCTCGTCTTCGTTATCGTTATGGGATAACTTCAGAAGTAGCAGGTAAAACTGGA
>CAINUN010000005.1 GCA_903853805.1 uncultured Bacteroidota bacterium | reverse complement strand
TTATCAGCTGATGGTCAAAAAATAGTTTCAGAAGTAGGTTACATTTCTTTGAAATAATTTCCCTACAAACCCCATCTCTATGCAATTGGTTATTGATAAAGAACAGTACATGGTTTTCAAAGACAACCTAGGAATTGTACTTCCCAGAAAAGAATTTGAACTCTTAAGGCTGTTGAGTTTAAGGCCAGGCGTTGTTCATTCAAGGAATGAAATTTTTGAAAAAATTTGGGGCACAAAATCGGAAAGTAACGAAAGAACAGTAGATGTTCATATTGTCAACATTCGCAAAAAAGTTGGCAAAGAAGTGATTAAAACAATCAAAGGTGTGGGTTATAAAATGCCACATGAACAAGTTTTTGTAAAAGATATTGAATGAGGAATTCTATAAAAAGATTTGTAGAAAAAATATCAGAAAGCATCCTTTTTTTAAGCAGTACGGTCACTACATTGTCCGTGCTGCTTATTGTTATATTTCTTTTCAAAGAAGGGCTAGGTATTTTTAATAAAGATCCTATCGAAGAAGGACAAATGGTGGTGATTAATAAGAATAATCCCATTCGTAAAGTTGTTTCTGCTGATATCAAAAACATCTTCGACCAAAATATTACCAACTGGAAGCAAGTGGGAGGAAAGGACGATTCTATCATCTTGTTTAGAATGGATGATATTGGGAATTACTTCACTGAAGAACAATTGGGCGACACGTTTCAGTTTGTCCCACAATGTTTAGCAAAATTGGTGGACAGCATTCCTGGAATCATTGCTTATATCCCTAGTAAATATTTCAACAAAGATTTTCCTGCTAGAGAATTGCCCATGGAAAAAATTACAGTGGGTAGTTTCATCAAAGGAAAAGAATGGTTTCCTACCGCACAACCTGCTGCACAGTTAGGGGTTTATCCTTTGTTGATTGGAACACTAATCGTAAGTCTTGGTGCCATATTAATTGCATTGCCTCTTGGTTTGGCAACCGCTATTTTCATGGCGGAAATAGCAAGCGAGCGTTTAAGAAAAATATTAAAACCCTTGGTTGAATTGCTTGCAGGGATTCCTTCTGTTGTTTATGGTTTCTTTGGTTTGGTGGTTATTGTTCCTTTCATACAACAAGTATTTCATTTGCCTGTTGGCGAAACTGCATTTGCTGGCAGTGTGGTTTTAGGCATCATGGCCTTGCCAACAATTATTACTATTTCAGAAGATGCTTTAAGAACTACACCAAGAGCCATGAAAGAAGCGAGTCTTGCATTGGGCGCTAATAAATGGCAAACCATTCACCGAGTAATTGTTCCTTACGCTAGTTCTGGTATTACAGCTGCTGCCATATTAGGTATTGGTCGTGCTATAGGGGAAACAATGGCGGTGTTGATGGTTACAGGAAATGCGGCAGTGATTCCACATACTTGGTTAGAACCTGTGCGTACTATTCCTGCAACGATTGCAGCAGAATTAGGAGAAGCACCACATGGTGGTTTACACTTCAAAGCCTTGTTTGCTTTGGCTTGTATTCTTTTCATTATAACTATGGCTATCAATCTATTCGTTGCCTATATTTCATCTAAAAACAAAATGTCAAAACGATGAAGAATATTCTTTTTGTTGGAAGCGATCCGGTTTACAGTAGCCAAATGGCAGAAACATTTGCTAGTGTTTATGGTAAGCAGAAACTCAACGCTTTCAGTAAATCAACCGAACAAGGGAAAGGATTGCTTTTTGCTAAAGCAGAAGCATCGATGAAAATGAAAGGATATGAGTTGATCTTAAAGAAGAATGATGCTTCAATCGCCGATGAGCAATTTGATTGTATCATTAATATTGTAAACGAAGAGCAACCACTTCAGTGCACGTTTTCAAACAGCAAAACTTGGCAAATACCTAAGACCGAAAACTTGACGTTGAAAGAACTAAATGTGGTTCGTGATTTAATAGAATTAAAAGTAAAACAGTTGATTGCAACTTTATGAGCAATTCAAAAAATACAGGCAGAATCAAACACTTAAAACAGCAATTTGCGTTTGGCATTTTCAGATTGTTTAGTTTGATGGTAGTTGCCATTTTGTTTTTCATTTTAGCCTTTATCATTGTTCGTGGGGCTAAAGTGATTAGTTGGAATTTCCTTACTGGAATGCCAGAAGAAGGAATGACCAAGGGTGGGATTTTTCCTGCCATTGTAGGAACATTCCTATTGGTGATAGGCAGTTTGTTGTTCACGTTTCCGGTGGGCGTTTTGTCTGCTATTTACACCAATGAATACATGAAAGACAGTTGGTACAAACGCTTCATCAAACTCATGACTAATAATCTCGCAGGCATTCCATCCATTGTGTTTGGTTTGTTTGGAATGAGTTTGTTTGTCAATACACTTGGATTCGGCGATTCCATTATTGCTGGTTCACTTACTCTTGGTTTATTGACTTTGCCAGTTGTTATTCGCACTACTGAAGAAGCATTAAAATCAATAGACAATTCTTTCCGTGAAGGAAGCTATGCGTTGGGTGCTACTAAATTACAAACCATTCGCAAAGTTGTTTTACCAATGGCTTTCCCAAACATCATCACCGGATTGATTCTATCTGTAGGAAGAGTTTCGGGTGAAACTGCACCGATATTATTTACAGTAGCAGCCTATTTCTTACCAAAACTTCCTCATAGCATTTTCGATCAAGTAATGGCATTGCCTTACCATTTGTATGTAATCTCAACAAGCGGTACCAATGTTGAAGAATCGAGACCGATGGCTTATGGAACTGCATTAGTGTTGATTGCCATAGTTTTGTTGGTCAATATTTTAGCCAATGCATTGAGAAGATATTTTAGCAAGAAAGTAAAAATGAATTAAACACGATGAGCTTAATTATAGAAACTAAAGACGTCAATTTATACTATGGCGATTTTCATGCGCTCAAAGGAATAAGCATGGAAATGCAGCCGAATACAGTTACTGCATTTATCGGTCCTTCAGGATGTGGTAAGTCCACTTACTTGCGTTTATTCAATCGCATGAACGACCTTATTGATGCCGTGAAAATTACTGGAACCATCAATATTGATGGTAAAAATGTTTATGAAAAAGGAGTGGACATTGTTGAGTTAAGAAGAAAGGTAGGCATGGTTTTTCAAAAGCCCAATCCTTTTCCTAAAACCATTTTCGAGAACATTGCTTATGGTTTACGTGTGAATGGAGTAGGGGATAAACACTTTATTGAAGACCGAGTAGAACGTTCTTTAAAACAAGCTGCACTTTGGGAAGAAGTGAAAGATAAGCTCAAGAAATCAGCTTTTGAATTATCGGGCGGACAACAGCAAAGATTGTGTATTGCACGTGCTTTAGCCATTGAGCCCACCATTTTGTTGATGGACGAACCTGCTTCTGCACTCGATCCGATTTCTACTTCTAAAATTGAAGAACTCATTCACGAATTGAAAAAGAATTACACCATCCTCATCGTCACACACAACATGCAGCAAGCTGCTCGTGTGAGTGATGCCACAGCTTTCTTTTATCTCGGAAATTTGGTGGAATTTGGCACAACAAAAGATATTTTTACACACCCCAACGACATCAAAACTCAGAATTACATAACTGGTCGTTTTGGCTAAAAAACTAAACATGATTCATTTAGAAGAAGAACTCAACGTACTGAAACAAGAGACCATGAATATGTGGCAACTCGTTATTCAGCAGTTGCAAAAAACAGAAGAAGCGCTTATCAATTTCGATAAGGATTTAGCAAGCGAAGTAATTGCTAATGAAAGACGAGTGAATGCAATGGAATTGAAAATTGACAACGATTGCGAAAATGCATTTGCTTTGTTGAATCCTGTTGCTGTTGATCTTCGTTTTGTTTTAGCAATTCTTAAAATCAATAATAATTTGGAGCGTACCGGAGATATTGCAGAAGGCATTGCCAAGTTTATTTCACAAGCAAAAAATCCTTTCGAAACACAATTATTAGAAATAACTCGTGTTCGAGAGATGTATATGCATTCTATAGAAATGCTAAAAGACATTCTTATTGCATTTGATACCGAAAATACGAAGCTTGCAAGAACACTTTTCCGCCGCGATGAAATGATTGATGAAATCAATCGCAATGCCAATAGTATTTTAGTAGATTATATTTCCAAATATCCTGAAAGTACAGAGCAGGCTTTGAATATTCTTTCTGCTATTCGCAAACTTGAAAGGGTGGGTGACCAAGCAAAAAATATTGCCGAAGAAATCATCTTCTATGTGGAAGCAAAAGTGCTTAAGCATACAAAAAAAGGACTGTTGGAAGGGTAATTAATGGTTACATTTAGTACTCTCGAAATAAGTTGTTTTGTTTTACTAGTTTAATGTTTCTTACGAAACAGGTTTCTTATTTTCTATGAATTTACTACTTTCGACACAGAAAAAAAATTTCATGAAACGCTTTCCATTCTATTTAGTTGCCGTCATTGTTGTTATTAATTTCTTCAACAGCTGTGATAAGAGTAAACAGTATTGCGCATTTGTAGCGCCTCAAATGGTTTATGTTGGGTTTGATGAAAGTGAAAGAGATACCATTGTTATTCGCCGTTTTACAAAAGGGGGAGGATTTTCCGTAAAGCCTTTAGATACTTTTCTAGTTTCTAAGGCAAACATTCACAACACAATAATTGGGCAAGATTCCATAATTCTTTCTCCTTTAAATTATACCCAACTAAGAGATTATTTCTATGGTAATGATTGGCTCGTGGTTTTGCCAGGGGCAAAACATATTGATACCTTCTCCAACATTGAACCTCGATTTACTACTCAAACTGAAGCAAGTACAGTCTGTCAAAGTTTTGCAAAAGCAATGATTGCAAACGGTAAGGTAGTGACTTATTCACAATGGTTGACTGATACCTACAAGTACTATATCAACAAATAATGAGATGAACATTAAGCTAAAAAAGCCCTTTTCTGGGCTTTTTTTATTGGGCGTATTTTTATCTAATCGATTGATTTTTTGTGATTAATACGCTTTGCTAAAAAATATTTTCATTAACATTTGGATAACAAAAAAAGGTTCCCTACCTTAGACAAGCATTAGTTCCAATCCCCGTTGGTGAGTGCAACTTAAAATCATCGCCCCATGAAAAGTATTTGTTTTCTGGCGTTTCTTTTGGCAATAGCTTTCATACCAATTGAAAGTGTTGCTCAAGATAATAATGCTTCAGGTAGCGCAACTCAGACTGTCGTATTAGATTTAGCTCCAGTTATAGGACTTAAATTTACATCAACCAACTCAACTACAGGAGAAATGGTGAGTATGAATTTTAATACTGCTGCACAATATCAAAATGGTATTGTTTCTAACGATCAGGAACTTTCTGTTTCTTCCAATAAAGCATTTAAAGTAAGCGTACAAACCGATGCAAATAATTTTTCTTATTCAGGTATATCATCTCAAAATCCAACTATGCCAGTAAGTAATACACTTTTTGTAGCTATTAAAAATAACCAAACTGGTGGAGCTGTAACATCTGATTTTGATAATAATTTTCACAGTCTAAACTCAACTACACAAGATATCTTGATGAATGGGCATCAAGGTGGTGATAAAAAGTTTACTGTAAACTACAAAGCAGTACCTACATTGGCTTATGCAACAGGAAGTTACTCTGTTGGTGTAATATATACTGCAACACAACCTTAAACTTTCTTTCTTTTCTCTTTTATAATTGCTTCAACTATCACCATGTCTTCAGGCGTGGTGATTTTTATGTTGTTACGTTCTCCCTCCACTAAATAAATCGTTCTACCATAGGCTTCTACTACCGTTGCTTCATCCGTAAATATTTCTTTGAATTCTTGTTGATACGCAGGCACTAAAATAGATGATTTAAAAGTTTGAGGGGTTTGAATGATGCGAAGTGTGTTTCTATCAATTGGTTTTGATTGCTCATTTTGAATCACGCGCATACTATCAGCGACTGCAATAGCGGGAACTGCGCTACCATATTCTTCAGCTTGATGAATACACCTGAATATTAGCTCTTTAGAGATTAATGGTCTAACTCCATCATGAACCAAAACAATCGCATCTTCTGGAACTAAAGCTAGTCCATTTTTAACGCTTTGAAATCGAGTGCTGCCCCCTGCAACTATTGTAATTTCAATTCTTTCACTAAATGATTGTAAAACCATTTGTCCATAACTGATTTGCTGTTGCGGTAAAACTAATACTAAATGAACTTCGTGAAGGGCTTCCAAAAAAGCATTGATGGTATAATAAAGGATTGATTTGCCTCCAATTTCAAGGAACTGTTTGGGTATTGCATTACCCATTCTTGTGCCTTGCCCTCCAGCTACAATTACTGCGTAAATCGGGTGTTTAAATTGCATTCTTCTAACTAATTTGCTAGGTAATACTAATGCCGTATTATCTTAGTAGTGTTCAACATTATTGCGAATTCACTAAAAAAATGCTTCTTAGTAATCTCCTTACAAATATATCATGACGAAGTCAGTATTTGGGGATTTTCTAGTAGTATTAATGAATGTAATTTATAAGCTTGAGAATGACCATGATATAAAATGGGATGCCCAATATCGCTAAAAGTATAGGGAGAAGTAATTGAAAAACAGCACTTACATACTTAACATTTATAGCTCTTTTCTCTGGATACGATACACTGCCTAAATTTGAATTGAAAACAGTTATGGGTGCTGGTTTTACTTTTGAATGATTAATTATATCTTGCTGCTGATTGAAGCTAGGAAATGGGTGTTGGTTTTGTGCATTATAATTATGCTGAGGTATATGAAATGGATGTGATTGTGTTTTGGTTTTATTTTTTTTGTGAACAAATAGCTCCTTTATAACACGTTCAAAATCATACTTAGGGGCTTGTTTTTTCCCTTTTGATTGTGTTTGTGGTACTGACCAAATTGATTGCATTTGTTTGTTTGATTCCTTTTGTTAATGCAAATGTGCCCATTCCCCTTTACATGAAGTGATAGAACGACTTGCTTAACATTAGTTTTAGCAACACTTAACAACTTGTTTTCAGATGGATAGTGCACTTGGAAATTCTAAAACTGAAGATGTTATTACTTGGTTACATTTTTTGTTCAGATAGTTCTTTGTATTTTTTTACAGAATCGATCATCCCTAAATTGTCATAAACCATATACAGCAGCTCATAGGCACGTCTTTTATCATGGCTTAAGTGTATTGTTTTCCTTAGGTTGAATATGCATGAATCTGTCTGATTCATTTGAATATAACACAATGCAAGACTAGTATAAGCGTCTGCCCAATCTGGCTTTATTTGAATTGTTTGAAGACAGTGTTGTTTTGCGGCTTCATAGTTTTTCTTTGAAAAATAAACACCTGCAAGATTGTAATGAGTAAGTGAGTTAAGGTTGTTGAGTTTTAATGCAATTAGATTGTAATGTTCAGCACTATCCATTTCTTTAAGATTGAAATAGGCATTCCCTAATTGAACATAAGCTAATTCAAAAGAAGGATAAATTACAATCGCTTGATTAAGTTTAATCACTGCTTTAAGTAAAATGTTATGCTTTTCTTTTTCATCATTTTCATCCGCAGCCTTCTTAGTTAATTCAGTTCCTAAATAATAAGCAAGTCGTGCATTCTTAGGCTCTGTGTTTCCATCTTTTCCAAAAAGACTCAAATTGCTTTCCCAATCCAAATTTCTTGTGAATGTGATAATCCCTAACAGCAAAAAAACAGGAATAATAAAGGCTAGTGTTTTATAGCTTTTCCAATCAATTGTTCCCTTGTTTGTTAACAGTTTTTCAAAAAGCAATGCAAGGATAATACAATAGCCAACTGAAGGAAAAAACAGAAAACGTTCAGCCATAGGAACACCTACAGGGAAGAGGAAATTGGAGAATAAAGATATACTCGAAAAATACCAAAAGATGGAAAATGCTAGCGTTTTGTTTTTCTTGAAAAATAAAAAATAAATAAAACCAATCATCATTCCTACATAAACAATGATGGAAGTAATGACGTAAATGTTGTTAAATCCAACGAAAGGAATTGTGTTGAAAGTATAATCGCAAACAAGCGGATATGGTAAAAGTAATAGTTGAATGTATTTCCCAAGTATGAAAATAGACGTTGCTATTTTGATAGTAAAATTGGGTGCGCCAACAAGCATATTATCAATGAAGTCTACGTTTAAAGTATGGTTGGCGTCGTAGTTTGATAATACCTTGTGGCGTATTGTTAAATAGACAACACTCGCTAACAATACAGCAACATAAACGAATAGGCTTCTTCTTCTATTTTCATTAAAATAAAAAATGAAAATCAAAGGGAAAATGATCAATAGTGTTATAGATGTTTCTTTTGAAAAAAGTGACAAAAAATAAAAAATAGTTGTTGTAAGCAAGTAAAAAAACTTGCCTTTATGGAAATAATAAATTGAGGTGATCAACGCACTTATACCAAATAAAAAACACAGCAACTCATCTCTACTTTTAATGTTGGCTACAACTTCTGTATGAATTGGATGAAATGCAAAAATCAGTGCTGCAAGAAAGGCTAGAGCTATTTTTCTTCTGTTGAAAAATTCATTCAAAAAAATAAATAGTAACACTACACAAAAAGAAAACAAAATCACATTTATAGCATGGCTTAATAGTGGTTTTCCATCGGAAATATCATATTCGACTGCAAACATGACTAATGACAATGGACGAAACAAATCATTTTCACTTTTCAGCGTACCATAACGATAGGGTGTTACTAAAAGTTTAGGGATTGATTGAATGCCATTTGATACTAATCTGTTATTTAATATTAAATCGCCATCATCTAAAACATAGCCATGATAAAGCGTATTTGCATACAGCATAAAACTCATTGCAAAGAGTAATACCGATAGTCTTGTAATGGTAAATTTCATGTGCAATTTTTTATTTAAAGAAAAACCTCCTGATTTTTTCAAGAGGTTTATAAAAGAAAAATTAATATTGTTTATTTAGCTACAGCATTTTCTACCAATAAATCAAAATTATAACCGTATCCAAAATCCTTGTTCAAAATAACAGTTCCTTCAATAACCACAATATCACCAACTTTAACTGTTGATTCTGTTGTTACTACCAAGTCATATTTTCCCTCAAAGTTGCTGCCATCTTGTAAATGAGCCCAATTTTTATTCATAATTGCTTCATTGTATTTTGTCACCTTTGCCTTTATTTTTACAGTTTTACCAGCATATTTTTCTTTGTTTGAGAATAGTTCTTTGATAGTTATTCCGTCTGCAATAGGTTCAATATTGACCTCAATTTTATTTTCTGTTGGGACTACTCTTTTATAAGGCTTATCATTTGCATGAGGATTGTTTTGAGCATTACCAGTTTCATCTAATGGTACATCAGAAATGCCACCCAAAAACATCACGACATCAAAAGAACGCTTCAATTCTTTACTAGCAAAGTTGTTCATTGCCATTCCACCCATATAATAATAAGTTTTGCCTACTTGAGCCTCAGTTGTGGGCACAGCCAACCAAGTTGATGTTTTATTTTCTCTACCTAATAAATAAGTGTAGTTTGATGTTTGAATAATGGAGTCAATAACAACTGCATGTGTGCGCTGAGTCTCATGGTTATTGTGCTGTGCTTTTGTTTGACAAAAACCGAGAATTGCTATAATTACTATAATTGCTTTTTTCATAAAAAGTGATTTGATAAAATTCCAAAAAACACTTCTGAAATTCTTCACAATATTAGCATTGAATTAAAGTTCATTAAAGTAAGAAGAGTCATTGCTTTGCCTGACAATTATCATTAGATAGCCCATAAGGCATAACTACTTTTACAAGCAATTTCAAGGTATATCCGATGCTCAACAAACACAACATTTTCAATTCACACTTTTACTTTGGTAAAGAATGTTTGCAGGCGGGTATTTCAATGTTTAACTCACTATTTAATTCAACAATAAAATGACACACAAAATTAGTTTTTACAGCCTCGGGGTGGTTTTTGTTTTCCTGTTACTATTTAGTTTTTCTTCTTGTACAACAATGAAAAAAATTTTTGTAAAAGATAAAAAAGCCATTAGCAATTATGTAGTTTACCCACCACTTCCGGATTCTCCAAGATTACAATATTTGACCACTATCAATAATTCTAGATTCTTAGGGAAAAGATCAAAATTTGCAACATTCATCCTTGGCCCTGAAGTCACATCATTCATTAATAAACCTTATATCGCAAAAGTGTTTAATGGTAAATTGTTTGTTTGTGATGGAGGTAATGCAGTAATTAATATTCTTGACTTTAATCAAAAAAAATGGAGCATACTAGCGCCTACGGGGGGGGGGTCATTATCAACGCCACTTTCATTAGCTGTGGATAGCGCATTTAATGTTTATATTGGCGATGTAGGAAAACATGAAGTATTAGTTTTTGATAGTAGTAAGAGATTTATTAATGCTATAAAAGACACAGGAGATTTTAAACCTACTGATGTTTTTATTTATGGTAATGAACTTTGGGTAACTAATCCTGGAGGTCATTCAATAAATGTTTATGATAAAAATAATCTTCAACTAAAAGATCGGTTTGGTAAATATGAGCAAGGAGATGATGGGTATCTGTATGCTCCTTTTAATATTTTCGTTTCCAAAGACAAGGTGTATGTAACGGATTTTGGAGATTTTAAAATTAAAATATTTGATAAAACAGGGAAGTTTTTAAATTCAGTAGGTAGTTATGGCACCTCACTTGGACAATTTGTAAGACCTAAAGGAATTTGTGTTGATAAAGAAGAAAACTTATTTGTAGTTGATGCAGGTTTTGAAAATGCACAAATATTTAATAAAGATGGACAGTTATTATTATTTTTTGGTGGTCCATATAAGTCATCTGGCGACATGTGGTTGCCTCAAAAAATAACTGTTGATTACGATAATCTTCAGTATTTCGAAAAATTTGTAGCACCTGGTTATTCATTAAAATACATAGTGATTGTTTGTAACCAATACGGTCCTGACAAAGTAAACGTTTATGGAGCAATAGAAATTAAAAAGTAATAGAAATGTCGAAGAAAAAATATAATTCCTATAATGTAATAATCTCATTTTTGAGTTTGTTAATTATTGGTGGTTGCACGGTAGAACAAACCTATAAAACCCTTGTATTTTTCTTTGATGGTGTACCTCCATTAAATAGTAACACAAATACACAACAAATATCAACCGCAAAAAACATAACGGCAAGTTTAGAGCAAAACACGACTTCTCAGCCTGAACAGCCTAAAATGAATTTGCATAAGCCCTATTTTGATAGAAAATGTGATTTATGCCATACACCAAATCGACAGTTAATTGAACCAATGCCTGGGTTGTGTTATAGATGCCATAAAAGCTTTAATGAAACCTATAAATATGTTCATGCGCCTATACAAGCAGGATATTGTACTAAGTGCCATAATCAACACTTAGCTGAATTGCCTAAACTATTATTGCGTGAAGGGCAAGATTTGTGTTTGTTCTGCCATACAAATAGCATGAATAAAAACTCGAAGTATCACAATAATATACAAGATGCATCTTGTACTGTTTGTCATAATCCTCATGGAGGAAATACAAAGAATTTTTTGAGAGACAATCAACTTGCTGACTTTAATGGCTTTGGAGCATTAAATAATTATTTATCAAGAAGATTATACGCTAGAATGTATGTAATAACTCCAGGGGATATTCCTGCTGGAAAAGAAGTGTTTATTCAGGATAATGATAAGAATTTTGAGGTAATAAATATTGAAAAAATCAACCAAGACGGTAGATTCTTTGTAGATAAAATTAAGAAAAGTGGCAACTATACAATTCGACTCAAAGGTGAAGAATACGATAGCATTAAACTTGAAATGATAAATTATAAAGACGAAGTGTTGTGCGATTTTGGTTATAGTAAGAAGAATAAATTTACGTATAATGATAGTTTGTATCGTATTCTCCATAGTAGTCTTGCTGTTCTGCCTATAAAAACTTCTGATGCTGTAATTATTAATAATGAAAATACAAAGAAGAAAGACTCTGTGTTTAATAATCAAGTAGTAATTAATAATAATCAGCCTCAAGAAAAAGAATTTGCTGTTGAATTTATTGAAGAATTAAACGGCGAAGAAAGGCAAATAGAAATGAAAAATTGCAATACTGTTTTTGATAGATTATATGCAAATAAATCTACAAAAGCTTTCATTTTTGTTACAATTAATGGAAATAGTATTTCAAATTATAAAGCAAAAGAAAAGGGTAAAGACATTCGAGATTTCTTTAGAGAAAAAGGAATTCGTAGAAATAGAATAATATTAGCTGAATATACCAGAGTAAGTACTCCAAAAGATGAAAAACAGAATTCTTTGAAAATTACAATTATTGTAAAATGAGTTGTAACGTTAACTTATTGACAATGCGAAAAAAAAATATTTTAAATACAGTTTTATTGTTGATGTTTGTCATAACATCTACAAAAGCTCAGGTAGACGACAGAAAAATATTTTCTTTAGGCTTTTGGAATTTTTCTTCTGTTTATGGCGAGTTTAGATTCGGTGGCATGTTTCATCAAGGAGGAATGAGTTCTCAGAGTGCGAGTGATTATGTTAAATCAAAAAGCTATTATGGCGGGTTACAGCTAAATACTAATAGTTATATTTGGAGTCCAAATTTTATTACTTTAGGTATTAATGCCAATTATACTCCTTCAAGCGCAGAATCAAAACGCCAGTTATTTAATAATAGATATGATTTAGTGGATTCAAGGAATATTAATTTCTATTCATCCATACTCCCTACAAAAAAGTTCACTTTAAATGGTTTTGCTTCTTTTAATGATAATTATGATAATAGAGAAAACCTTACTGACTTAAAAAACCAAGGAAAAACACTAGGAATGAGTCTTGCGATAAAAAGTAAGAGATTGCCAGTATTTATGTCATATACTAATTCATTGTATGAACAACACGAGTTAACAACAATTCATCAAATTATTTATAATGAATCGTCATTTATTGCCAATGTATCCAAATCTTATACTAGTAGAGATAAAACTGAACTTTCCTATAATAATAAAACTTTTTGTAGAGGAGTAGATACATTTGCTAACGTTATAAACAATCTTCAAACTGTTCAATTAAGGAATACGTTATTTCTTGATTCTGTCAAAAATACAAGACTTTCTACCGATGTTTATGCATTAAGACAATGTGGTATTGATAGTTTTGATCAATTAAGAGTAAGTGAATCTTTTAATAAAAGACTCAAAAATAAGACACAAATAGCAAGTAATTATAGCTTTTTCTATAGTCAAAACCCTCACCAGTGCTTTAATCAAAATCAAATAAATGCTGTTGTCAGCAAACAGTTTTTTGAGAGTTTAACATTGGGTGTAAATGGTGAATACAATAAAGCAGATCAAACTGAATATAAAGATTGGTTTTTAAATTTAGGTTATAATGCTACTTATTCAAAAAGAATATTAAGAAAAAATTACCTTACAATTAGCTATAATTATAATACTTTAAGAACCTGTCATGAAAGTGGCGATCAAACCCTTAATGTCATAAATGAAGTCTACACATTAGATGATAATGCCGTTGTTATCATTAAAGCACCCTATGTTCTTCAACCTACATTACTTGTAAAAGACATTACTGGAACTATTATATACACCCTGAATATTGATTATCAATTATACACACACGGTAATTATCTTGAAATAAAGCGTATTCCAGGTGGGTTAATTCCGCCGAATGGTAACGTATATCTAACCTATACAGCTACGCAACCAGGAAGTAATCAATATGACGCTAATCAAACTAGTTTTTCTGCAGATTTAACTTTACTAAAAAGATTTTTAGATTTATACTACCATAATACATGTGTGGACTACTGTAATCTTAATAACACGGATGCTTTATATCTTAACTACTTCAACAATAGCATTTATGGAGTTAAGTCGGATTATAAATTCTTGTCAATAGGTGCTGAGGTTAATGACTATCAAAGCAACTTATACCCATATAAAATGGCTAGAGGTTTTTTGACAATTCAAGGTAAAAATTCCAACAAGCTTATCTATGCACTTAATGCTAATTATCGCTACTTTTATAATATTCAAAACAATGAAACTAAGAATGCATTATCAGACGTAAGTCGTACATACTATGATGCAAATGCAAACGTAACATATGTCGTTAATGTAAAAACAAAGATTGATTTCAATGCTGTTTATACTTATCAAAATGGGCAGCAAGTTGATTTAGAATTGTTATCCGGAAGAATAAGATTAACCAAATCCATCAGAAGTATTTCCTTAATAGCTTCTTTAGATGCTTATCAAAGAAGTTATCTAAATACTCAAAAATATAATAGTATAGGTGGTAGTCTCCAAATTGTTAAAAAGTTTAAATACTAATAGTCATGCTTAAGAAATTATTGACTTGCTTCATAATATCCTCTTTTTTTGTTTTTCAGGCAGATGCACAAAACGAAAAACCTACCAACACTTGTTCTACTACTGAATGTCATGGTAATTTAGTGAGTCAGGATGTTATTCACCCAGCTGCTCGGAAAAAGTGTGATAACTGCCATCAGGCAAATGGGCAAACTCACCCTCAAAAAGACGTAAAAGGTTTTACACTTTCTCAAGAAGTGCCTAATCTTTGTTATAAGTGTCATGACGAAAATAATACGATGGCAAACGTTCACATGCCTGTTAAGAACGGCAAATGTCTCGATTGTCATACTCCTCATAGCAGCCCCGAAAGCTATCTTTTAAAGAAGTATCCAGAAGGGGAACTTTGTTTAAGCTGCCACAACAAACTTGAATCAGCTCAAAAACAACACAAGCACGAACCTGTTGTAAAAGGTGAGTGTGTTAAATGTCATGATCCTCACCAATCAGATAATAACAGAATGTTAGTGGAAACATCGCCAAATCTTTGTTTGAAATGCCATAACGTGCAAGCAGAACAAATGAAGAAGCCTAACGTTCACCCGCCATTCCAAAATAATTGTTTGAATTGCCACGCACAACATAGCTCTACTGAAGAGAAATTGTTGAACCTCACTACTAAAAACCTTTGCTTCTATTGTCATACAGATATGCAGAAAAAGGTAGAACAAGCAACAACGGTTCACGGTGCTTTGAACGATAAATTATCTTGCCTCAATTGTCATAACCCACACGCTTCCGATCAAAAAATGTTCTTAGTGAACAACACCAAAGATTTGTGCTTAAGTTGTCATAACAAGACCATTACCGTAGGAAATAGACACATCAACAACATTGAGCAAACTCTTAAAAAGAGCAAATCCATTCACGGTGCTATTGATAAAAACGGTTGTACAGGTTGTCACGATCCTCACGCCACCAATACCCATAGCTTATTAAATAAAGAATTCCCAGTAGGGAATTATGCAAACGGTAACAAAGAAAACTTTGCCCTTTGCTTCACTTGCCATAAATCTGATTTGATAGAAAAACAAACATCAACCGTAACGGGCTTTAGAAATGGCGATAAAAACCTTCACTTCATTCACTTGAATGGAGAAAAAGGAAGAAGCTGTACCATTTGCCACAATCCTCACGGTGCTCCAAATGATAAGTTAATCAATGACTCTTCTCCTTTCGGTAGTTGGGATATGCCTTTGAAATTTGTGAAGTCAGATAAAGGTGGTTCGTGCGCTCCAGGTTGCCATACTGAAAGAAAATACGAAAGAACAACAACAACTATGACGAAGTAAGTTCCCAAAAACAAACGCTTGCTTCTATAAAAATGAAAACAGCCTCGATTTTTCGAGGCTATTTTCATTTATTTAAATGATTCATTGAGTTACCAACCCAAGAGATATGCAAATATCAACGGCGCTACAATCGTAGCATCACTTTCTACAATAAATTTCGGCGTATTGATGTCCAATTTACCCCAAGTGATTTTTTCGTTCGGAACAGCACCACTATACGAACCATAAGAAGTTGTAGAATCACTTATCTGACAGAAATAACTCCAAAAAGGAACATCATGCATTTCAAGGTCTTGATACAACATCGGCACTACACAAATAGGAAAATCGCCAGCAATACCACCACCAATTTGGAAGAACCCAATTCCTTTACCCCCACTGTTCTCACGATACCAATCTGCCAACCAAACCATATATTCAATCCCACTCTTCATCGTACTTGGCTTCAGGTCGCCCTTAATGCAGTAAGATGCAAAGATGTTGCCCATCGTGCTGTCTTCCCATCCCGGACAAATAATCGGTAGGTTCTTCTCCGCAGCAGCTATCATCCAACTATGTTCAACAGGTATTTCATAATCCCCCTTCATCACTTCGCTGAGAAGAAGTTTATACATATACTCGTGTGGCAAATAACGCTCACCCTTAGTGTCCGCATCTTTCCACAATTTGTATATATGGCGTTGAATACGGCGAAAAGCTTCTTCTTCCGGAATACAAGTATCCGTCACCCTATTAAAACCATCTTCCAGCAAATCCCACTCATCTTGCGGCGAAAGGTCGCGGTAATTAGGCACACGCTTATAATGCGTATGCGCCACAAGGTTCATAATGTCTTCTTCAAGATTAGCACCCGTGCAACTAATGATTTGAATCTTATCCTGACGAATCATTTCCGCAAGAGAAATCCCCAATTCTGCAGTACTCATAGCACCCGCAAGCGTCACCATCATTTTTCCACCTTCCAGTAGGTGCGTTTCATATCCTTTGGCAGCATCCACCAATGCAGCAGCGTTGAAGTGGCGATAATGATGCTGAATAAACTGAGAAATTGGTCCTTTTTGCATGAAATATTTTTTTAGGAAGGCAAAGATAATACAACTTTGCGCTTCAAGGCAAAGCCCCCTCACAGAAACCTCAATCTTATCCCACAACAACTAAAATTCTAGGAAAACCACGCTTGCATAACCACTTTTTAAAAAGCCATAAAAACCCAAATTACAGCCATCCACAACCAATTTACAGCCATCTAAAACCCAATCACAGCCATCCTCACCCAATTTCTCCGTATCTGAGTCAAATTTCTGCGTCATTTAAATCGAAATCTGCGTCATTTTCATTCTATTTTGCGTTAAATAAATCGAGATTTGCGTCATTTACATCCGATTTTGCGTTAAATAAATTGAGCATTGCGTCATTTTCGCCCAGCTTTCCGTCATCTAAATTGAATTTCTCGTCATTTTCGCCCAACTTTCCGTCATCTAAATCCAACTTCACTATATCCTAGCCTCGATTTACTATATCTAAATCCAACATCACTATATCCTAGCCTCGATTTACTCTGTTTTTTTCATTTCTAGCTTAGTTGAAAAGCCTGATTATGGGTTATGTCTGTGAGGTGGAAACTTATCTAAACTAATCTATCTCATAAAATAGATATCTTTCAACATCTACGGCTCTTTTTAACAAATTTTCTTCTATTTTTTTACTTGTATCTTGGAGCCAAAGACAATATTTTTGATACACTTCAGTGTTTTCTTGACTATTATTTATATATCCACTAGTTTTTAAAATCTCAACGTGAGTTAACTTTTGAGCAATAACACTATCTAATACTCCACAATTATCAGGGTCAATGAACATGATTAGTTTTGTAGCAAATGAAAACCCTAACCCCTTCAGTGTTATGGCTTTTTTAACAGCTTCATTGTACTTTCTTTGTTTTACTAATGAAATAATAGTTTTTATTTTGGCTTTTATTTCTTTTAATTCTTTTTCTTCAATATTAAAAACACCTTCACAATCTCTTGATTCTTTACCATTAGCATTCCTTATATAACCAGTGTTTATAACTTTTGCAAATGCTCTACCGAAATTTACACTATCATTCTTACTATTCCCTAAAAACCCCCAAAATATAACTGATAAATAACCAGTTAACACTTCATAGTTGTTTTCACTAAAAAGTAGAGTATTAATATGACACTCTACTTCACTTATGTTATTCTTAGTTTCTTTTTCAATTTCCCCTTCAACTATTTTTAAAACAAATGACGGGTAGATATAAGGATGAATCTCTTTGACAACTACATTGCCTTTTAAAAAACTTAAACTCCTAAAATGCTCTACAATTACATTTTTGCCTGATTTCATACTACTATTATTTATAAGAATCAACGAATTCGAGATTTATTTCTTTAGAATTTCACCTACCCCTCCTTCCCCTTATGGAAAAACATCTTAAACAAAACAGGTAGCGTAGTCACCAATATCAACCCTATCACTATCTTCTCAAAGTTATGTTTCACCCATTCATTCTCCCCAAGAAAATACCCCGAAAATACCATACTTACCACCCATGCCACACAGCCTATCAAGTTATAAAACACAAACTTCTTGCGGTCCATTTCCACCACGCCCGCCACTATCGGCGCAAACGTGCGCACAATCGGCAAAAACCGCGCAAGGATAATGGCGCTTCCTCCTTTTTTATCATAAAATTCCTTGGCTTGAATCAAGTGCTTTTTCTTAAACAAAAAGGTGTCTTTCCGCTCAAAAATCAAATGCCCTGTCTTATTCCCAAACCAATAACCCACTGCATTGCCTATAACTCCCGAAACACTAATAAGCGAAATCCAGTAAAGCAAGTTTGCCGGGTCATTATGAAACGGACTTTGGCTATTAGCAATCATCAGCCCCGTTACAAACAACAACGAATCTCCGGGAAGAAAGAAGCCCACAAATAAACCCGTCTCTGCAAAAATGATGAGTGCCACAAGGTATAAACCTCCGTAATTAGTCACCAAAGCAGCCAACTTTTCGGCGTTCATCAGTTCTTTAATCAATTCAATTATATCGTGCATGGTATAAATTCTGTGGTGAAAATAATTAAAAACTATTTAGAGAATGTTGTCGTTTCGTGAAGGTTAGTGGTCTAGCTCTTTTTCCCATTTACTCACCACCACTGTTGCCACACTATTGCCCACCACATTCGTAGCACTTCGTCCCATATCCAGCAGCGGGTCAATGCCCAATAACAAAGCCAATCCAGCTTCAGGAATATGAAAAGTAGCCAATGTTCCGGCAATCACCACCAACGAAGCACGCGGCACTCCTGCCACCCCTTTACTCGTAAGCATCAATACCAACAACATACTCATTTGTGTGCCCCAATCGAGGTGCATACCATAACTCTGCGCAATAAATAAAGAGGCAAAAGTCATGTACATCATCGACCCGTCGAGGTTGAAAGAATAACCAAGTGGTAAAACAAAACTCACAATCTTGTTCTTGCAACCAAAGCGTTCTAGTTCAAGCATCGTTTTAGGAAAAGCTGCTTCGCTGCTACTTGTGCTAAAAGCCAAAAGAATAGGTTCTTTTATTCTTTGCAATAAATGAAACACCCTGCCTTTGATGAATAAGGAACAAGCCGTTATTAGAAACAACCAAAGTAGCAACAACCCAAAATAAAACTCGCCGATGAAGATGGAATAGGTTTTTAAAATGCCGATACCTTGCTTTGCAATAATAGCCGTCATCGCACCAAACACAGCCAACGGCGCCAGATTCATTACATAGCCCGTAACTTTTAGAATCACATGTGCAATAGCATCCATCGCATGAATCACCACCTGACCTTTCTCTCCAATAGAAGCTGTAGCCACTCCAAAGAAAAGCGAGAACACTACGATTTGCAGGATTTCATTTTTCGCCATCGCATCTATAATACTCGCTGGAAAAACATGGCTGATAAATTCTTTAAGACTCAAAGCTGCTTGTGGCAAACCAAGGTCAGCAGTTTCGGGTGTTGGTAAGTGCATGGCAATGCCGGGTTTAAAGAAATTCACCAACATCATTCCCAACAATAAACTCAAGAACGAAGCACTAAGAAACCACAACAAAGTCTTTGCACCAATTCGCCCAACGGCTTTTACATCACCCAACTTTGCCACACCGACTACAAGTGTAGTAAACACCAATGGCGCCACAATCATTTTAATCAATCGTAGAAAAATATCAGCAAGAATAGAAAAAGGATCAAGTTTAGCATTGCGCGCATCCAACACAGCGTTCTTAGATTTAGCCAGCGATGCCTTCATAGTTTTTAATTCTTGAAAAGCAGTTGTAGTTGTGTCTGAAACCACACTCAATTCCTGTTTCACCCATTTCAGACTATCTTCAGTTTGGGCAATCCGCAGGTTTTCGGTTTGCACATAATTGCCGTTCAACACAAAACCAAGGGCAATACCGGCAACCAAACCGATGATGATATACAACGTGAGTTTAGATTTCTTAGGTGGTGTATGCGCTTCCATATGCGCAAGATAAGTTTTAGAAAATCAATTGTTGCGCCACTGATGCATTTCCTTGCAATCCTCCGGAATGCACACAAAGAATTTTGCTATTGATTGGAAAGAAATCTCGCTGAATTAATGCACGTACACCATACATCATTTTAGAAGTGTACACTACATCGAGTGGCAACTGATGCGCTGTAACTATTTCGTTCATAAAACCGAGCAATTCCACATTCCATTTCCCAAAACCCCCGAAATGAAATTCATCTACCAACTCCCAATTACCGCCATAAGGAGCAGAAAGATGGGGTTGCATTTCTTCTTTTAAATAAATGCCTTTTTTCATCGGCACAAACCCAATGAGTTTGGTAGCGGAAGGCAATGTGTTTCTCAAACCCATAAACGTAGTGCCACTGCCCACAGAACAACAAACATGAGTATAATCGGAAGGAATTAATGTAGCAATTTCAGCTGCACCTTTTCTACCGGCTTCATTGCTGCCTCCATAAGGAATGATAAGCAGTTCGGGATATTGTTCTTGTAAGTTATTGAGATAAACTTCCTCTTCCTTCAACGAATATTCTTCACGGCTCACAAACTGTAACTCCATGCCATAGTCTAGGCAATGTTTCATGGTGGGTGTCAAATTTTCTTTACCATGAAATCCTCGAACAATTGCCACTGCTTTAACGCCTGCTTCTTTGGCTGCACCTGCTGTAGCTGCTAAATGATTAGACCAAACCCCGCCGAATGTCAACACACCGGCAAGTTTTTTCTCTTTTACCTCAATTAAATTGTGTTTGAGTTTATACCATTTATTCCCTGAAATGACAGGATGCAATTCATCAAGCCGCAGCATGGAAACAAGCAAGGATGCAAAGCCTTTTAAATGCTGGATGAACACCTTCCCTTCATCAATTGTAACCATACTCGCGCAGAAAGAGTTCATTGTCGCGCCACTTAGGACGCACTTTTACAAAGAGTTCAAGATGCACTTTTCGTTGCAGGAATTCTTCTATTTGCTTGCGGGCATTAATGCCGAGTTGTTTGATTTTACTACCACCTTTACCCAACAATATCATCTTCTGTGTTTCTCTTGCAACAATAATTTCTGCTTTAATGACATCCAAGGTAGTCTTCTCTTCGAAAGCCTGAATGATCACCGCAGCATGGTAAGGGATTTCATCTTGATACAAGCTATAAATCTGCTCTCGAATCAACTCGCTCACAAAAAACCGAACGGGACGATCGCTCATGCTATCCTCGGGATAATAAGGCGGTGCTTCGGGCAGATGTTTTAAAAGAAAAGGAACAATTTCTTTGATGTTGGTTTCTTTTTGCGCAGATACTTTTAAAATATGCCAATTAGGAAAAGCAGCTTGATATTGTTTGAAGATGGTTTCTAATTCTTCCTTTTTTTTAACCAAATCAATCTTGTTCAACAAAAGTAGGGTAGGGACTTTCAACTTTAAGTAATCGGAGATGTTTTTTATTTCTTCAAGGGGCTGTGTAATATCGTGCACCAATATGGCTACGTCAGCATCTTCTAATGCACTCTTCACATGGCGCATCATCTTTTCATGCAACTTGTATTTAGGTTCGATGATGCCCGGTGTATCCGAAAAAATAATTTGATATCCGGGTTCGTTGAGAATACCTAAAATGCGATGCCTTGTGGTTTGCACTTTGGGAGAGGTAATCACAAAATGCTCGCCCAATAATGCATTCAATAATGTGGATTTACCCGCATTAGGTGCCCCGAAAATATTGACAAAGCCCGACTGAAATTTTTCCTGCATGAGGGTGTAAAAGTAGATGGTTTTTTATAAAGAGATTGAAACAAAAAAGCCGCCTTTTGAAAGCGGCTTTCCTTAGTTTTATTTATGAAAAATCATTTAACTGCTTCCTGTTTTTTCTTCATCTCCATGAATTTATCAGTCTTATTCAAGCTGCCATAAATGGTTTTGGCTGAAGTAATTGCATTGACATAAGTGTCTTTGTCTTCCGGTTTCATGGTGCCCAATTTACCATCATAAATAGCAATGGTTTTTTCAAGGAAAGGCAATGCTTTTCCAAACCACTCATTTCGCTCTGCCTTTAGCGCATCATATTTTTTCAAGTCGGCAGCAGTTGTACCAGTAATCGTGTTCATTTTGTCATTGATGCCTACTGCACGATTAAAGTAAAGTGCACCAGTATTATAGTTGGCATCAAGATGGTCAGGGCTAGCACTAAGTGCTGCTTTAAATGCAATTTCTGCACGATCAAACAACTCAGTAAAATTAGTTGGCTTTGCCAAGTCTTTTCCATCTTTATCTTTAGGGTTCGCCATTTGATTGTAAGCTGTTCCTAAAATATATAGCAAGTCTGGGTTGTTGTTGTCATTTCTAATTGCATCTTCCAATTTTACAACCAATTCAGCCGACTTTCCAGAAAGGATGTAATAATTGATTTCTGCATTTTGCAAAGATTTATCTTGAGGATATGCTTTGCGTCCATCGGCAAGAGCTTTCTGTTGACTAGCTGCATCTTTTCTCAAACCATAGATCTCAGCAAGAATAAGGAATGTGTTTGCTGAAGATACGATTGGGTCATTCTTTGCTTTTTCAATAAATGGAAGTGCAGCTTCATAATTTTTGTTGTAGTAAGCGCTATAGCCTTGATATAAAGCAGACTGACGTGCAACGGTGTCGAAATCTTTTCTACCCATAAATCGTTTGCTAGCATCTGTGTTAAAAATGGAAACTACATTTCCAAAGTTTTCGAAACACTTATCGTAGTTGTTGTTTTTAAACGCTGTAAGTCCGTCATTATAGTAATAAACAGCAACAGCAAATAGCCTTTTGTCTATGTCTGTTTTTTCAAAGTCGGATTGCAATTCAATTATTTTTTTCAAAGAAACGCCTGCATCTTTATAAAAATCTTTTCCTTCACCTGAGGGATCCTGTTGCATGGCTAAGTAAACAGTTGAACGGATATACCATGTACGGATTTCACCTTTAGTGCTTTCATCAATGCTTGCTGCATCAATAGCTTCTTTGGCTTTTGGATAGTTTTTATCATTGAGATAATTAACTGCGGCTTTAATCTGAGATTTTTGCGCAAATACGGACGCAGCAAATGCAAAACAAGCTGCTAATAAGACTGATTTTTTCATTGAACAGAAATTGGAATTCTGCGGTAAAGTTCATAAAACTTTGCTTAAAGAAAAAGAAAGCAAAGTCGAATTTTCTTAAACAATTATTATTGTTTCAAAAAGCAAGAACCAACGAAAGTTAAATAGCCTATTGTTTTCGTTGGTAAAAGCTGCAATTTTGTCTTTCAAAATATCAATGAATATCATGACGCTGTCATCAAAAATAAAATCAATTGCCGAATCTGCTTTAACTCATTTATTCCCCAATGCAGCGATTCCTATTGGTTCGGTTCAGGTTAGTCAAACAAAACCCGAATTTAAAGGCGATTATACAATTGTGTTGTTCCCTTTCCTGAAATTATTGCGTCAAAAACCAGATGTGTTGGGCAATGCTTTGGGCGAATATCTAGTGAAAAAAAACAATCTTTTTAATGCGTATGAAGTAGTGAGCGGTTTTTTAAATCTTACAGTGAGCGATGATTTTTTTGTTGGCTTTTTAAAAAAAGAAGTAAGCAATCAACAGTTTGGTGCACAAGCAAATACCCACCAAAAAGTGATGGTGGAATATTCTTCTCCCAACACTAATAAGCCTTTGCACTTCGGTCATCTACGCAATATATTTCTTGGTTTTGCGGTAAGCGAAATTTTAAAAACCACAGGAAAAGAAGTGGTGAAAGCCAATCTCATCAACGACAGAGGCATCCATATTTGCAAGAGCATGATAGCCTGGATGCGATATGGAAATTGTTCAACCCCCGAAACAACAGGCATTAAAGGCGACCATTTGGTGGGCGATTATTATGTGAAGTTCAATGATGTTTACAAGTCTGAAATAAAAGAATTGGTTGCACAAGGAATGGAAGAAGTGCAAGCCGAAAGAGAAGCACCTATTATGAAAGAAGCGCAGGATTTGCTACGCAAATGGGAGGCAGGTGACAAAGAAGTCAAGAAGCTTTGGCAGACAATGAATGATTGGGTTTATGCAGGTTTTGATGTTTCCTATAGGCGCCTCGGCGTTGATTTCGATAAGATGTACTACGAAAGCAACACTTATCTTTTAGGAAAAGAAATTGTAGCAGATGGATTGAAGAAAGGGGTGTTGTATCAAAAAGAAGACGGCTCGGTTTGGATAGATTTAACAGAAGATGGGCTGGACCATAAACTATTGTTGCGTGGTGATGGTACTTCAGTGTACATCACCCAAGATTTGGGCACTGCCAAACTGAAATACAACTACTGCAACCTCGACCAAAGCATTTATGTAATAGCCGATGAGCAAAACTACCATATGCAGGTGTTGAAACTCATTCTTTCTAAAATTGGCGAACCTTGTGCCGATGGTATTTTTCATCTATCCTACGGTATGGTGGAACTACCCACCGGAAGAATGAAAAGCCGTGAAGGAACTGTGGTGGATGCCGATGATATGATGGATGAAATGATTGCCCTTGCCAAAGAACAAACTGAGGCAGCCGGCAAAACTGATGGTTTTACACAAGAAGAACTAACTCGCTTGTATGAAACCATTGGTATGGGTGCACTGAAGTTCTATCTATTGCGCGTTGACCCTAAAAAGAAAATGATTTTCAATCCGCAAGAATCTATAGACCTTCATGGTTTTACGGCTACTTTTATTCAATACGCACATGCTAGGATTTGTTCTATTTTAAGAAAAGAAAATCTGTCATTGAAACTGGAAATGACTGCATTTTCCAATTTCAATATCAGTGAGCCGCTTTCTTCCAGCGAAAAGAAATTGGCACAAATGCTCGAGCAATATCCTTCCGTTTTACAAACAGCAGCTGAAGAATACAATCCAGGAACGCTGTGTAATTACGTATTCCAATTGGCACAGCAATTTAATAGCTTTTATGACGTACATAGCATCAGCAAAGCTGAAAATGAAGAGAAAAAACAATTACGCTTGATGCTCATCATTATTACTGCTTCAGTGCTTTGTCACGGAATGAATTTGTTAGGGATAAGTTTACCGGAAAAGATGTAAAAATTAATACACTTTATCAATATACATGTTTAATCGCGTTGCCTTGTAGTTATTTTCCATTAGTAAATGCAAATTACAATAGTCCTTTTTTGATTTGTTTCAATTTTTACAATTTAAGAATGGCATAAAAAAGGCTGCCTCTGAAGAGACAGCCTTACCCCGTTGATGATTATTGTGCAACCTTTGGCCCTAAATGATAATAAAGAAAATGGAGGTAAACACTCATCAACAGGATGGTTGGTGTTTTTATGTTATTTGATTTTTGGTGTTTAAATTAATATTTACTTGATAAAAAAGTTATAACGAAAAGAAATTTACTTGATTAAATTTTGAGGTGATTGGTTTTTTTATCAACAAATTCATTATATTAATGATTCTATTGAATAATTCATTGATCATGTATTCCTCGTTTTGTCCTTTGATAAAGAAATCATATGCTCCGTTTCTTTGCGCTTGTAAAGCAAATTGTAATTGATTTTTATCAGTGACATAAACTACATAAATGTCAGGATTATAACCTTTAATTTTCTTAATTACATCAATATTCTGCTGAGGTTCGTTTCCTTGGTCAATAATAATTATGTTTGGTTGATGGCTCAGCTTTGAAAGGCAGTCTGTGATATTGTTAAACTGAAAAATATTTACAAAACCCATGTTTTTTAGGTGATTAGAATAACGATCCCTTGTGGATGGGTCGTTATCTAGTATGAATATTTTCAGGTTGTTAAACACTTTTTGACTTATTAATTCATCACAATAAACGAAGATGGTGCCATAATCCTAAAGTGTTGAAATTGAATAGCATGAATATCTTTTATTATAAAAAATAATCCGTAATTCGGAATTTTTCTCCAAATTACGGACTTGAATTCATTAGATTCCTGTGCTATTCTGCCATCATTTCTTCAATCACCTCAGCAATTTCTTCTGCGTTAGGTTTTGAGAAATAATCACCATCGGTGGCATAAGCCGGACGATGTGCTTTAGCAGTTAATGTTCTTGGAGCAACATCCAGCCAACGATAACCACCTTGATTTTCCATGACTTGTTGGAACATATACGCTGTTGCTCCACCAGGAACATCTTCATCAATGAAAATGATTCTGTTGGTTTTCTTCAAAGATTCGATAATGATATGATTGATGTCGAATGGAAGCAGCGTTCGCACATCTACCAATTCGCAGGAAATGCCATGTGGTTCTAAGTAATTAGTAATAGCATCTTCAATAACACGGAGTGTTGAACCATAGGAAACAATAGTTATGTCATTTCCTTCTTTAACTATTTCAGGAACGCCAAAAGGAATGGTATATGTTTCAAGGTTTGAAGGTAATTTTTCTTTGAGGCGATACCCATTCAAACATTCAATGACGATTCCTGGCTCATCACTTTGTAATAAAGTATTGTACATGCCTGCAGCCTGTACCATATTTCGTGGTACACAAACATGAATGCCACGAACAGAATTGATAATCATTCCCATAGGCGAACCACTATGCCAAATTCCTTCTAAACGATGCCCACGAGTACGTACAATCAAAGGACATTTTTGTCCCCCGCGTGTGCGATATTGTAATGTTGCTACATCGTCACTCAATGGTTGTAATCCATAAAGTAAGTAATCGAGGTATTGAATTTCAGCAATGGGACGAAGTCCACGTAATGCCATACCAATGCCTTGACCAATAATAGTTGCTTCACGAATGCCTGTGTCAAAAATACGCTTGTCGCCAAATTTTTCCTGAAGTCCTGCAAAGCCTTGATTGACATCACCAATCTTTCCTAAATCTTCGCCAAAAGCAAAAACGGCTGGGTTTTTTGTAAACGTCTGATCAAAAAACTTATTAAGCAATTCAAATCCATTTACCATAGGAGCATCTGGCGCATATTGTGCTGTAACAGGCTTTACTTTCATCACTGATTGTGCAGATTCTGAATGTAAATGGGAGGAGAATTTTTGAGTATTATCTTCTTTCAGGTTTTCATAAAATATTCGAAGATTGTTCACTGCAACCGAATTGTTGGTTTTCAATAATCCCAATGCTTTTCGAACTGTTTGCATCAAATCCTTTCTGATTGGTTCTTTAATGGCATTGAGTTGTTTTGTCAGATTGCCAATTGTTTCGGCATGATTTCCTGCTTCATAAACAACTTGATTGATTAATTGAGTTCCTTCTTGAATTTGTTGTTTAATAGGTTGAATAAATTTATCCCAAGCCCTTTGTTTAGCATTTCTTGCTTCTTGTTTGGCCTCAGTTTCAATTTGAACAAGTTCCTCATCTGTAGCGATTGAATTATCTATAATAAATTCACGCATTTTGTGAATGCAATCAAATTCTTTTTCCCATTCAAGGCGCTCTTTGCTTTTATAACGTTCGTGAGAACCAGAAGTGGAGTGACCTTGTGGTTGTGTTACTTCTTGAATATGGAATATAGCAGGAATGTGTGTTTCACGCACTCGGTCGATGCCCATTTGAATGGTCTGCATCATCCCAGCATAATCCCATCCTTTCGCAGTGTAAATATTGATGCCGCCTTTCTTGTTCTCATACTGCATTCCAGCAAGGGCATCTGAAATTGAGTTCTTTGTGGTTTGATATTTCCTTGGAACTGAAATTCCATATCCATCATCATAAACAAAAACAGCCATAGGTACTTGCAATACACCCATAGCATTGACACTTTCCCAAAAGGGACCTTCGGATGTGGATGCATCGCCTATAGTGCAAAAAACCACTTCATTTCCCTTCCTAGAAAATTTCTCAAAACCATAACTCAACTCAGGTACATTTCGATAACATTTTGAAGCAAAAGCTAGCCCTAATGCACGCACCATTTGTCCTGCAGTAGGTGAAATATCAGAAGAAGATTGCGGACTTTGGGTAAGATCTTTCCAATTGCCATTATCATCTAACCAACGTGTACTATAGTGTCCATTCATCATGCGTCCAGCACTTGAAGGCTCTTCTTGAGTATCAGGATTGGCGTATAGCTGTGAGAAAAACTGCTCCATAGAAGCCATCCCTGTAGCAAACATGAGGGTTTGATCGCGATAATAACCTGAACGAATGTCACCAGGTTTCATGCATTTGGCTGCAACTAATTGAACAAGTTCTTTGCCATCGCCAAAAATGCCAAATTTTGCTTTCCCGGTAAGCACTTCCCTCCTACCGATAAGACTTGCTTCCCGGCTGGCAATTGCCAAACGAAAATCATTTAATACTTCGTTCTTAAAATCTTCGTAAGACAAACGACTTGCATTGTGTATAACCTGATCCTGCATAAGCGCCATAATAAAATGCTACTGTGGTTTGCAACAAAGATAATGGCTAGAGTTTAATCGTAAAATCTTTCCATAGCAAATGTTTGTTTTTACTTAGGAAATTAGATTTTAAAAGAAATAAGAAAACATCTTTATCAAGTTAAATCCTTCGACTGAGCTTCTACTACAGCTATTGAAACCATGTTTACAATTTGTCGAACTGTACTTCCAAGTTGCAAAACATGCATGGGCTTTCTTAGACCAAGTAAGATTGGACCAACTGCTTCGGATCCTCCAACTTCTTGTAAAAGGTGATAGGCAATATTTCCGGCTGCAAGATTGGGAAAGATGAGCACATTAGGAGATTCAGTAACAAGGTCAGAAAAAGGATAGTTTTCTCTTAGTAAATCTTTGTTAAATGCAGTTCCAGCTTGCATTTCACCATCAATTACAAGGTCTGGGTATTTGCTTTTTATGTTATCAACTACCTTTCTAACCATATTTGCCTCTGGTGAATTACTACTACCAAAGTTAGAATAAGAAAGCATAGCTATTCTAGGTTTTATGTTGAAGTTTTTAACAGCTTCAGCAGTAAGTAATGTAATGTCCTCTAACTCTTTTTCTGTAGGGTTGAAGTTCACGGTTGTATCAGCAAAAAATAAAGGACCTTTTTTTGTAAGCATAATATACATGCCTGCAACTCTATTCACCCCTTCATTAATCCCAATAATTTCCAAAGCAGGACGAACGGTATCAGGGTAATTACGTGTTAAGCCAGAAATCATTGCATCAGCTTCTCCAGTTTCCACCATCATGCAACCGAAATAAATTCGCTCCCGCATGATTTTCTTAGCTTCATATAAATTGTACCCTCTTCTTTTTCTTTTTTCAAAAAATATTTCACCGAACTCATGGCGTTTATCGTCAGTATTTTTACTACGAGGGTCAATTATCGTCACACCATCAAGTTGTAAATCATTATCACTGATCAGGGCTTTTATTTTATCTTCTTCTCCTAATAGAATTGGGATAGCAATTTTTTCATCCCAACAAATCTGAGCTGCTTTCAACACTTTAATATTTTCAGCTTCAGCAAATACAACACGCTTAGGGTTTTGTTTTGCTTTATTGGTAATAAAGCGAAGTAAGTTATCGTCTGTTCCTTTTCGGCTATACAATTCATCTTCATATGCTTGCCAATCGGTAATGATATGCTTTGCGACACCACTTTCAATTGCTGCCTTCGCTACTGCTGGAGCTACTGTAGGTAACAATCTAGGGTCAACAGGTTTTGGAATAATATAGGTTGGTCCGTAGTGTAAATGCGTTTCATTATAAGCTGCATTTACAATTTCTGGAACAGGTTCTTTTGCCAGTGCTGCCAATGCCTTCACAGCAGCGAGTTTCATTGCTTCGTTTATGGATGTTGCTCTTACATCGAGTGCTCCTCGAAAGATAAATGGGAAGCCCAAAACATTATTCACTTGGTTTGGATAATCGCTTCTTCCAGTAGCCATGATAACATCAGGTCTAGCTGCTAATGCATCTTCATAGGTAATTTCAGGATTAGGGTTAGCAAGCGCAAAGATGATGGGTTTTGCTGCCATACCTTTCACCATTTGTTGGCTTACTACGTTACCTTTTGAAAGTCCTATAAATACATCTGCACCAATAAATGCTTCATCTAAAGAAATTTCTTCACAATCTTGTACAAATTGTTGCTTATATTTATCAATATCACTTCGATGTTTAGTAATCAAACCTTTACTATCAAACATAAAAATGTTTCGAACATCAGCCCCTAAAGCAATATAAATTTTACAACAAGATATTGCTGAGGCCCCAGCCCCACTTACCACAAATTTCACTTTGGAGATTTCTTTCCCAACAATATCTAATGCATTCAATAACGCAGCTCCTGAAATGATTGCTGTTCCATGTTGGTCATCATGCATTATGGGAATACTCAACTCTTCTTTCAATCTTCTTTCAATTTCAAAGCACTCTGGAGCCTTGATGTCTTCAAGGTTGATGCCACCAAACGTGGGTTCCATTGCTTTAACAACTTTTACAAACTCTTCAATATCTGTAACATTCAATTCAATATCAAACACATCTATGTCTGCAAAAATTTTAAAAAGCAAACCTTTCCCTTCCATTACCGGTTTCGATGCTTCAGGACCAATATTACCTAAACCTAGAACTGCCGTACCATTACTAATAACCGCCACTAAATTTCCCTTAGCTGTATATTTATAAACCTTTTCAACATTCTCATGAATTTCCAAACAAGGTTCCGCAACTCCTGGTGAATAAGCAAGTGCTAAGTCACGTTGAGTCTTAGTTTCTTTGGTAGGAATGACTTCTATTTTTCCAGGTCTTCCTTTCGAGTGATATTCAAGGGCGTCTTCTTTTCTGATAAGTTGTGCCATGCATTATTTTTGAGCGGGCAAGGTACAAATCAATGATTAATGAAAAGATGAGCATCGTCAGCAAAACAATCTAAATGCTTTTGCCTACATTTATTAAATGAATGTATTGGACAACTATTTAGAACTCAATAGACGCCTTTGGAACGAAAGAACCAAGCATCATTTGAAGTCATCATTTTACAATCTCGATAGTTTTTTGAATGGGAGTAGTTCTTTGAATGAAATTGAGTTGAATTTGCTTGGAGATATTTCAGGTAAAACGTTACTTCATTTACAATGCCATTTCGGTCAAGATAGTTTGTCATTAGGCAGAATGGGAGCTAATGTTACTGGTGTTGATTTTTCCGAAGAAGCAATTTATGCCGCTATTGATTTAGCAAAGCAATTAAAGCAAGATGCTCGCTTTGTTTGTTGTGATGTGTACGATTTTCCCAAACACGGCAAGCAACCATTTGATATGGTATTTTCATCCTACGGTACAATTGGTTGGCTACCAGATTTGGAAAAATGGGCGTCAGTGGTTGCAAAAAGTTTAAAGAAAGGAGGTTCCTTAGTTTTTGTTGAATTTCATCCTGTAGTTTGGATGTTTGATAACAGCTTTAAGCAACTACAGTATTCCTATTTCAAGAAAGAACCGATTGTAGAAGAGGAATTAGGTACTTATGCCGACAAAAATGCCACAATTTCATTGACATCAGTTGGTTGGAATCATAGTCTGGATGAGGTTATACAGAATTTATTGGATGCCGGACTTAGTTTGGTGCAATTCAAGGAATACGAATATAGTCCTTACAATGTCTTTCCTGAAATGGTAGAAGTTCAACCCAATCAGTTTCAGTTTAAATCTATGAAGGGTCTCATTCCTTTGGTTTATGCTTTGAAAATGACAAAGCAATAGTTTTCAATAGTTTATTTTGTGGGTTTGATTTTTCTTTTATCTTTGCGGTCCTCTTTAAGAAACGGGTAAAAAAGAAATTCTTTTTCTAAAAAATATTTTTGGTATAAAGATCTGCTGTGGTGTTGGTTTTATAGCATTAGAAGTGGTTATCAAAAAAAAGTTTTTTTAAAAAAGATTTGGCGGAGTGGAAAGGATTTCTACCTTTGCACTCCCAAACGAAGAAAGGGGTAAAAAGAAAAGTTCTTAAGACAGTAAAAAAACGAAATTATTGATGTGCTATTAGCCATTGA
>CAINUN010000004.1 GCA_903853805.1 uncultured Bacteroidota bacterium | reverse complement strand
CGCTCACGAAGGTGCTCAACGCTCACGAAGGTGCTCAACGCTCACGAAGGTGCTTATAACAGTTTATCAGCTACAGCTGCTAACTTAATTACTAACGCAACTTATGGTGGCAACCAAACATTCTCTGTAATGTATAAAGCTACTCCTGGTTTCGCATATCCTGCAGGAACTTATGCTACTGACGTAGTATATACTGCAACCCAACAATAGGCTTTGTCTTGTGATTAATAGAAGCTCCGGTGTATGCCGGGGCTTTTTCTTTTTACATCTACTTGGTGTTTTTATTTAGTTTTGGACAACCCAAAAAAATCATCTTCCAATGAAAAAAGCATTTTTCTTTATGCTCCTCTTTTGTAGCGCTTTTTCTGTTTTTGCACAAGACATCACCGGGCAATGGAATGGCATATTAAAAGTGCAGCAAATGCAATTGCGACTTGTATTTAATATCGCTAAAAACGGCAATGAATATAGCGCGACAATGGATAGTCCTGACCAAGGTGCTAAAGGAATTCCAGTTTCCTCTGTTCGTTTTGAAAACAACAATTTGACCATTACCGTTGACAACATTAAACTGGAATATTCAGGAACACTTCAAGACGGCATCATTACAGGTGTTTTTAAACAAGGTAATTTTTCCAATCCCATGAATCTTTCGAGAGCGGAAGTAAAAGTGGAAAAACCCAATAGACCACAAGAACCACTACCTCCTTTTTCTTATTTAACTGAAGAGATTTCCTTTCAAAATTCTAAAGCGAATGCAATACTTTCTGGTACACTTTCACTTCCCTCTAAAAACGGGAAATACCCTGTTGTGATTTTGATTTCAGGAAGTGGACCACAGAACCGCGACGAAGAATTGATGGGACATAAACCATTCTTAGTGATTGCTGATTTTTTAACAAAAAATGGTTTTGCTGTGTTGCGTTATGACGATCGAGGGGTAGCAAAATCAACAGGAGATTTTAAGAATGCAACAAGCGCAGATTTTGCTGAAGATGTACTAGCAGCAATTGCTTATTTAAAAACAAGAAAGGAAATCAACTCTAATAAAATAGGATTAATTGGGCATAGCGAAGGCGGTTATATTGCACCCTTAGTAGCTGCTAAATCAAAGGATGTCGCATTCATTATTATGCTTGCTGGTCCTGGCATTCCATGCGATGAGCTTTTGGTGCTTCAAAATGCACTCATCAGTAAAGCTTCGGGAATGAAACAAAAAGAAATTGATAAGAACAAAAAGATCAATAGTGGAGCTTATGACTTGGTGAAAAAGTCAACGAACAACCAAAAGCTTTCCAATGACCTTACTGAATACTTCAACGAAAAGTTTGAAAAATCAATGAGTGATGACAAGCAAGGTTTTGTGGAAATGCAGGTTAAAGAATTGACCTCACCTTGGATGCAATACTTCTTAAAATACAATCCATCTCCGGCATTAGAAAAGGTACATTGTCCTGTGTTGGCATTGAATGGAGCGCATGATTTGCAAGTGCCACCTAACGAAAATATTGAAGCTATTCGAAAATCATTGACAAAGGCTGGCAATAAAAACGTGACGACAAAAATATTGCCTAAGCTGAATCATCTTTTTCAGGAATGTGCTACTGGTTTACCTGATGAGTACGCTGAAATTGAACAGACGTTTTCGCCAACAGCACTCAACGAAATTCTTAATTGGCTCAAAGTTCAAACCCGATAAAAAATTAGCTTTGGAAAAACAAACAAACTCAAAAGAACTTGGCTTTGGCACTCAAGCCTCATTTGGTGGTCAGCGCTTGATGAACCAAGATGGGAGTGCCAATGTGAAAAGAATTGGTGGTCCCTTCATCAGTGCATCCGATGTGTTTCATCAGCTCACTACCATGTCTTGGGGTAGGTTTTTGCTGTTGGTGTTGTGTGGTTATTTAATTGCCAATATACTTTTTGCTTTTGGTTATTTTTGGGCAGGCATTCAACACCTAAATATCACGCCCACAGGTAGTTTTCTTTACGATTATCTCGAGTGTTTTTTCTTTTCCACACAGTGTTTTACCACAATTGGTTTTGGCCGTGTAAATCCGCAAGGAATATCAAGCAACGTTTTGGCTAGTGTTGAAGGGTTAGTAGGTTTGTTATCTCTTGCTATGGCTACAGGTTTGTTGTATGGAAGATTTAGCCGACCACGTGCTCATTTATTGCATAGCAACCACATTCTTATTGCACCTTACAGGGATAATAAGAATGCAGTGATGTTTCGTATAGCAAGTACGCGCAGGCATTCTATACTTATTGACAATAGTATTAGTTTATCCTTCGGCTATAATCAAATGGACAAGGGTGTTTCAAAAAGAAGGTTTTTCTTCTTGAATTTAGAACTCGATAAAATCAATTTTCTTTCTTCCTCATGGACAATAGTTCATCCTATTACCGAAGAAAGTCCGCTTTGGGGAATGAGTCATGATGAGCTTATCAATTCGAGAGCTGAGTTCATGGTCTTGTTCAAAGCATTGGAAGAAACTACTTCTCAAACGGTGCTTGAAAGGTTTTCTTATTTCGTAGATGAAATTGTTTGGGGTGCTAAATTCGATTCTATTATTGGGACAACAGCTGAAGGAAAACCTTCGCTCAATCTTAATCTATTAAACAGTTGGAAAGCGGTAGCGATAAACTAAAAAATTTTCGCAAGTTTTTCCCTACAAATAAAAATGGCTACCAAACGGCAGCCATTTTTTGTTTATGAAACAATGATTATTTATTGTCCTTTAGGAGTTTCGAGTAATTTAAAGAACTGATCTAACTGAGGAAGAATCACGATTCTTGTTCTACGATTTGTAGCACGACCTTTTTCAGTATCGTTAGAAGCAACAGGAATAAAAGAACTTCTACCCGCAGCCGTCATGCGCTTAGGGTCAATATGATATTGGTCTTCTAACAAACGAACCACAGAGGTTGCACGTTTTACACTCAAATCCCAATTGTCGGCAAGTGGTGGTTGACTGAATTCAACAGCATCTGTATGACCTTCAACCATAAATTCAATATCAGGTTGGTTGTTCAATACTTTAGCTACTTTTTCAAGCACTGCTTTTGCAGGGTTGGTCACATCAAAACTGCCGCTTTTGAACAACATTTTGTCGGAAATGTCAATGTACACCACACCTTTATCCACTTTCACATTCACGTCTTCGTCGCTGATGTTGCCTAAAGCGCCTTTCAAGTTCATTACTAAATTCATGGTCAATGAATCTTTGCGTTGCATAGCACCTTGAAGGTCTTTAATGTAAGCATCTTTACCGTTGATGTTTTCCAATGATTTTTTAATGCTCTCGGCTTGAGAAGTAGAAATCACTGAAAGGCTTTGTAGTTGATTCAACGTCTCATCGTTCTGAATTTTCTTGGCTTTGAGTTGCTCTTCAAGACTCTCAATACGGGCTTGTTTTTGAGAAGCAAGCAATTGAGCATCGTTGAGTTTGCGTTGCAAATCTTGGTAAGTGCTATCGAGCACATGGTACCTGATATCGGCAAGTTTTAGTTTTTTAGCTGTACCACAAGAAAAAAGTAGGGTGCTTGTGGCAATGATTAAGGCAGCTTGAATAAATTTCATACAAGTTGTGTTGGTTAAATATTTGTTTAATGATGTAAACGTAGCGCAAAACTACTTAAACCTTGGTAAAGAAAGTTTTGAATCCTGCTTATCAACGCTTTTATCACAACAAAATTGTGCCTTCTTTTTAAAATACTTAGTTAAAAGTCATTTACAGTAGAAGTGCCTATGAAATCTTTCCTAGTAATTTGTTGTTCGAATTGGCATTATGTTCCTCACCATTACCATCATCGCATTTACCCTGTTCATTTCTTACCGAGGAATGAACAACCCGATTTTGTTTGAACAGTTCACGTTTAATATTCAAAAGATAAGGCAGCGAAAAGAGTATTACCGTTTTCTTACATCCGCATTTCTTCATGAACAATGGACACCGCTCATCATCAATATGATTGTGCTGTTTTCGTTGGGCACTGGCATCGAAGTAAGCTTAGGTAAGTTTCCCTTTATCCTCATTTTTCTTTCAGGCATTATTGGGGGCAATGTGTTGACGCTCTTACTTCATCAAAACCGTTCATTTTTCAATACTTGCGGTGCGGGTGGGGCAGTCAATGCCTTGGTGTTTGCCTCTATCACTATCATGCCCAACATTACTTTTTTCATGGTGCCGGGTTGGGTGTTTGGGGTGCTTTATGTGTTGCTTACTGCCTTTGCCATTCGAAGTCAAAAGACAGATGCAGGTCATGCCAATCATTTGGGTGGGGCATTGATGGGAATGATGATTGCTTCCCTATTATTTCCGCAAGCGTTGAAAGAAAATTGGGTGTATTTGTTGTGCGTGCTTTTGCCTGCTTTGGGGTTGATTTGGATGTTGGTGCGCAAACCCAATCTAATTCTTACCGATAAAAAACTGCAACGCGAGCAACTCAATTTCGAAGACCGATATAACCTGACCAAAGTGGCGCAGAAAAAAGAAGTGGATAGGATTTTAGAAAAAATTCATCAGCAAGGAATGGAAAGCCTGACTCCCAAAGAGCGCAATGCCTTAGATGAATATTCGCGTTCCTAACCTCTTCGGGAAAATTAAAGTTACCTTTGCCTTCAATTTCAATTATGCTTACTGCCGGAAAATATCATACCCTAAAAATTGTCAAGAAAGTTGAGTTTGGTCTTTATCTCGATGCCGATGGCACCGAAGTATTATTGCCTAAGCGTTTTGTTCCGCGCGATGCTAATGAAGGCGATGAGTTGGAGGTGTTTTTATACCACGACGGCGAAGACCGCATCATTGCCACCACCCAAAAACCCAAAGCCATTGTAGGCGAAATTGCTTTGATGAAAGTGGTTCATATCAATGTTCATGGTGCTTTCCTAGAGTGGGGCATTATGAAAGACCTTTTTGTGCCGCTTAGTCAACAGTTCAATAAAATGTATGAGGGCAGAGAATACTTGGTTTATGTTTACCTTGATGAACAGACGGGTAGGGTAGCAGCAACTGAAAAAATTCAGAAATACTTGAGCAATGAAGTGCTGACGGTGGAAGAAAAAGAAGCGGTGGACCTCATTTTGTTTCATCCTACTGATATTGGTTGGAAAGTCATCATCAACAATAAGCACACAGGCGTGTTGCACACAAGCGATATTTATCAAGAAATTAAAGTGGGCGATAGACTGAAAGGCTACATCAAAACCCTGCGTCCTGAAAACAAGATTGATGTGATGTTGGGCGAAATTGGCTATAAAAAAGTGGGTACTGCTTCAGAAAAAATCATGGAGCAACTGCGCATCAACGGTGGCTTTCTTCCTTTTAACGACAAATCTTCCCCTGAAATCATTTCTGAAACCTTTGGCATTAGCAAAAAGACTTTTAAAATGACGGTTGGCAATCTTTATAAAGAAAGAAAAATAGATATTACCCAAGCCGGCATTATGCTGATTGATGGAGATTAAGGGAGCGGCAATCGGGGTCTGGTTCTCGCAAGTGGTATTGTCATTGAAATTATTGCACTATTGCTCCTTTTAATGCGACAAGATGATAATGTAGCGGTGCAATAGTGGTTCGGTGGCTTTCTTATTCAATCATTTTGGGGTTTTCAAACTCAATGCTGAAGGCTTAAGTGCGGAAGACCTTGAATTGGAATTGATAGATGGAGGACTTGAAGAACTTGGCGAAGACAGCGAAGGAAACTTGGTGGTTCGTTGCGGCTTCAACGACTTTGGCAATATGCAAAAAGCATTGGAAGAAAGAAACCTCATTCCTCTTTCATCTGAATTGGAATGGCTTCCTTTAAATACGGTTGACATTACTGAAGAGCAAAGCGATGATGTGTTTAAACTCATTGAGCGCCTCGAGCAAGACAATGACGTTCAGCGAGTGTTTCATAACATGGGATAAGAATAGTTGAAAAATACAAAGAAAAGAACCTAATAGCGATTGTTGTTAGGTTCTT
>CAINUN010000003.1 GCA_903853805.1 uncultured Bacteroidota bacterium | reverse complement strand
GATTCCCTTGAGTTCGACTACGCTAAAAAAATGTTGGCTGAGCGTAGTCGAAGCCACCATTTCAACTCGTTTCCCTTGAGTTCGACTACGCTCACTCAGCGGGTTTGGGCTTCGGTTGCTGAGCGTAGTCGAAGCATCGAAGTGCCCGAAGCATCGAAGTACCTGCTGTAATTATTTTTTCTACTTTTGAACATCAATATAATTGCAACAATGAAGCGAGGCTACATGTATATTTTGAAATGTGCCGATGGATCTTATTATACCGGCAGTACCAATAATTTGGAGCTTAGATTGATGCAGCATCAAGCTGGTGAAGGTGCAAATTATACTGCAAAAAGACTGCCTGTTGAATTGATTTATTTTGAAGAATGTTCAAGAGTTGATGCTGCGTTTTATAGGGAAAAGCAAGTTCAAAGTTGGACAAGAAAAAAGAAAGAAGCTTTGATAAATGACATGCCTGAAGAACTTAAAAAACTTGCAGAATGCTTAAATGAAACTCATTATAAAAACTACAAGAAGATTTAAAAAATTCCGTTTCCCTTGAGTTCGACTACGCTAAAAAAATGTTGGCTGAGCGTAGTCGAAGCCACCATTTCAACTCGTTTCCCTTGAGTTCGACTGCCTTTCGACTACGCTCAAGGAGCAACTCACTCAGCGGGTTTGGGCTTCGGTTTCCCTTGAGTTCGACTACGCTCACTCAGCGGGTTTGGGCTTCGGACACTGAGCTTCGGTTGCTGAGCGTAGTCGAAGCATCGAAGTACCCGAAGCACCGAAGTGTCGAATTGCCTTTCCCTTGCGGAATCCGCAACAAATGCTTGCGGATTCCGCAATCCTAAATGGTGGTTTCCGCAAAAAGAATTGTGGTTTCCACCAATGATAGTGCCTTACTATCTGCTCAATTTTACATCGTTAATTATTATGACGATGAACAACACATTTCAATCAACAAATAACACAATCAAGCTCTTGTTTTATAAAACAAGAACATGTTTGTCGCTTTTCAATAAACAATCAACACAATCGAATGTTGAAGTGTCACAACCATCATCTTGTTTGTCACAACCATCATCTTGTTTGTCACAACCATCATCTTGTTTGTCACAACCATCATCTTGTTTATCACAACCATCATCTTGTTTGTGTCAACCATTATCTTGTTTGTGTCAATTCAATGCTTATTCGCGTTCATCATTCATTCAATGCTCCTTTTCATCATCATGGTTATTATATTTCAGTGTTCGTGTCTGTTATTCATTGTTTTGGTTCAGGCAATCGTTCATTAGATGGTGGTCTTTGTGTTTATGGTTTTATGGTTCATTGTCTTGTTATTGGTCATCAAGCACTTGTTTGCAATATTCATCATCTTGTTCTACAATATCTTTTAGTTATCCCAATAGAACAAGAGGAAGTCCTCGACTTCTCAACAAATGTTGGCAATGCGGCATCTCCTGCTTCGTCCGTTGTTGCAACACTCATCTTTCACCAATCGAAGCAGACCTTTTTTAACTTTTAAATTTTTTCAAAATGGCTCAAGTAGCATTAAAATTGTATAATAAATCAGCGGGCGATAAAATCATCATCGCGCGCAACGTCAGTAAAAAAATCAAGGCGAACCCTACTTTGTTTACTAACCTCCCGTTATTGTTGAAAGACTTCGACACGCATATTTTAGAAGCGGAAGAGGCTCAGGCAGATACCATTCATGGTGGTGAAACTGAGACTGAAATTCGCGACGAAAAAATGGCAGTGGTAGAAGCAGACCTCAAAACATTGGGGCTTTATGTTAATCAAGTAAGCCAAGGCAATGCTGCCGTTATTCGCAAGGCAGGTATGCCTATTAAAAAACAAAAAGGTGCCGTTGCCAATAGCATAGAAGCACCTAAGTATTTGCAGGTGAAATCCACTGAGGCAGGACATGCTTCTTTGGTATGGGAAAAAGTGGACGGTAGCCGCAGTTATTCGGTTGAATATTGCGACAACATTGCCACCCCTGTGTGGAACTTAGTCATCTTTAGCACCCGCAACAAAGCCACTGTAAAAAACCTGCAAAACAAGGATTATTGGTTTAGGGTGAGTGCGGTGGGCTCCAATAGCCTGCACAGTGCTTATACACAGGCTGTAAAAGTGACGGTGCAATCCTAATCACCGTTTTTGCCAAATACCAATGTTTACGTGGGGCGATGTCTATCGCCCCTTTTGTTTTTTGTTGTAACTATAAACTGACAAGTATTTTTTGTTACTTAGCATCTTCTTTTAGGGATGAACTTACCCGTTGATAATAATATACCCGTCCAATTACTAGCAGCTTGTTTTAATAATACCTCTGCTACCTACAAGTATTACTGGTTTTTGTCCATTTTGCAAGAAGTGGAACAAGAGAAAAATGAAATCCCTAAAAAGAATTTGTTTGCAAGAATGATTGCCAATGCATGGTACACTGTCAACTACTTTCATGTTTCTTTTGGCAAGCAAGATTTAATTCAAGATGCGGTTAAGTTTATCCATCAATTAGAGTCCATTTCTATTGATGAAAAACAAAACATCGTTTATGAAAAATTAGCAGCATCAAAAAATCCTGCAACAGAAAAACAACTCCGACATTTCAACAACAATGTGCCTCATTGGTTTTTAAGTCCTTGGTTTCCGAGTATGAATAAAACGGATGTTTACAATGCCTCTAAAAATTTTAGTGAAAATTGTTTGTATGCCCTATATGATAATGAAGTCGTAATCAGTCCAAGTTGGCAACCATATTTAACTGCAAATGCCAAAGTGTTGAAAGACTTTTGCTATTGGAATTTAGCCTTGTTTTTACAAGCAAAGAATCCTAGTGTGCCCGACATTCCCAATAAGTTGATAAAACCTGCGGTGAGAAACAGCCTTAGTCGTCAAAGAAAATTGTTTTGGGATTTAGTATTGAAAGAGCTTGGCTCTGTTGATTGTATTTATACAGGTAAACAACTGTCCATTGGCAATTATGCTGTTGAACACTTTATCCCTTACAGCTTTGTTTCTCACGACTTAATTTGGAACTTAATCCCTGCCGATAAAGCTTTCAATAGTATGAAGAGCGATAAGTTGCCACCGCTCGATAAATACTTCAATTCATTTTTCAATTTGCAACAAACCGCTATCGAAATTGTAAAACGCAAAACACCATCCAACCATTATTTGGAAGAGTACTTGACCATCTTCCCCGATTTAGAAACACACTTTTCCAAAGAGCGTTTTAAAGAAAGTATGCAACCATTAATCACCATTGCCGCCAACAATGGCTTTGAGTTTTTAGTATGACAAGCAACAACCCCAACAGCCACCTCACCGCTAAAGAAAGAGATAGTCTTTCTTTTCCTGCAAAGCTTTTGTTGCAACAAAATTTGTTGGTGGGCGATGTGTTGGATTTTGGTTGTGGCTTCGGAACGGATGTAAGCTTGTTAGCTGCAAAAGGCATATCCATTAAGGGTTACGACAAACATTATTTCCCACAATTCCCAACTCAACAATACGATACCATTCTATGTTTTTATGTACTCAATGTATTACAGCCTGAAGAACAAGCATTGGTATTGATGGAAGTTTCGCAACTCTTAAAGCCTGGTGGTAAAGCTTATTTTGCTGTGCGAAGAGATGTACATCATGAAGGGTTTAGAATGCACAAACTCCACCAACAACTTACCTATCAATGCAATGTGGTGTTGAACTATAATTCAGTTTTCAAGAATGAAAGTTGTGAGGTCTATGAATACCAACATTACAACCAATTGAAAAGAACCCTTCAAACTGATTGCCCATTTTGCAACCCTGAGGCAGAAAGAACTTTATTATTAGAATCGGCAACGGCTTATGCGCTTTTAGATAAGTTTCCTGTTAGCAAGGGACATAGTTTAATCATCCCCAAAAGGCATTGCGCCAATTATTTTGAATTGAGTGTTAAAGAACAGACAGCTTGTTGGTTGATGCTGAACAAAACCAAAGAACTAATAACCCAACAATGCCAACCCGATGGTTTTAATGTAGGTATCAATATTGAAGCAGCAGCAGGACAAACCGTGCCTCATGTACACATCCATTTAATCCCTCGCTATAATGGCGATGTACTGAACCCAAGGGGTGGGGTGAGGGGAGTGATTCCAGAAAGGAAGGAGTATTGAAAAAATAATTTGCAATTTTCTTGACTTTGTGGTGTGGTTTTTGTTGCTTTGTAAGAGATAAATATTTAATTAGATGTTCGTGTGAAATACCTTCAATGGAATCATATAATAGGAGAATACCTTTTTAATCCTAACAAAGCGGATAAAGAAGTTCTATTGTATGTAACTCAAAAGGAAATTTCTGATTTAGGAATAATCAAATTCAACTTCAAGACAGAAAAGGAAAGTTGGGAAGATTTCTGCAAAACAATAAAAAGTGATTTTCCTGAAACATCTTCAAAGGCAAATTTCATTGACAAGTTTTTAGTTGTTGCCAACAAATGGAAATCATTTGAAAGAGTAGTATTTGAACTCAATAACAAAAATGATTTGAAGATTGATTCCGTTTCAATCTACAATCCAGACAACAACATTGTTTATCCTTTTTACCTTGCTTATTTGATTGTTTTTATAATTCCATTGACAGACAATGTGAATGATTTCAGAGCAAATTCTTTTTTCCCACCTCTGAATAATTTCTTAGTTAAGAATGGAATTACAAGTACACGAACTGGGACAATTCAAGATGTTGATTGGGTTTGGAGTAATTTAGAAAAGTGGAGCAAGGAATATTACAAAACAGATTTTGGCTACTTCATTGAAAGGCGTTTAGGTAATCTTAAATGGGTGTATGTAAACAAAGCATTTTCGCAATGCTTAGTTTCGCCAAGAAATATCAGAGACATTCCAAACATTTTTTGGAAAGCAGACATCGCACCCAACTCAATTATTCCCGAAAAACAATTTCAGAGAATTATTACGCTGCATGGTGTATCACAAGCAGGGTTTAGTCAGAGAATTATTTCCATTGTAGCAGACGAAGAAAATCCACTCCGTAAAGTCATTCTTGATATTGTAAAAAGAGAGTACACCAATTGGAAAGGATATGTAATTGAATATGACGAAGACGAAAAAGTTTTAACTCCAAAATCCGGTTGGGTTTACGCAACACTTTTGTCAGCATTTAATTTGAATAAAGCGGATGAATCATTCAGCCACTTTTACTATTTGTTTTCACCGTATGATTTTCCTGATGAATTACATTTAGGAGAAAACGAAATCAGAAATTCCGTTAACGGTTATTCAAAACCGATAAACATTGCTTTCAATCAAAGGTTGAATCTACAAGACGACCAAAATAAATGGAGAGCAAGCACGACACAAAACGAAATTGTAATTTACACATCAGGTTCATACTTTGGTTTGCCCTCTGATAACTTGATTGAAACAGACAAAGTCAGTCGGCAATCATTGATGTATTTGCTTTGTACCGATTCAAAGAAACAAAGCATTGAAGATTGGGGAGCAACTTTTTTAAAAGGTGATTTCAGTTCGGTTAATTATGATAAAGTTCCAGTCGGCTTCAATCTTTATAAATTTAAAAATCCACCAAGCTCACATCCAACAGAAGAAATTTTAAGAGTTACAACAAAGAAGCAATTAGAATTTCGTGGTGGAGTTAAAGTAGAGAACAGAAGTTATTTGAAAAACTTACTGCCAAAAATTTATGTTCACGGTGCTGATGGAACTGAAAAAGTATTTTTAGAATTCACAGAATCTAATCAAAACATTTTCCTAAACCGGAGTACAGTCATTCCAGAAGAGTTTATTATTCCCGATACTGTTATTTGCAATGAAAATTTTTTAGTCAGAATTGAAAATGAAAACTTAGTCAATTCTGAATTGCCTTATCAGATTGTTGACATTGACTTTAATCCCCATGATATTGTAAATGAAAATTTAACAAAGCGAAACAGATTTGGTGAAGTTAGCGAAGCAGATGATGTCTGCTATGTTGTTGGTAGTAACACAACATACAATGATTGGCAAAAACAAGCATCTTGTTCAATGCCTTTTTTCTCAACTATCTACAATACATCTGAATTTGTCCAAAACAAAATTGAATTTGAACTTCAAAAAGGAAATCTTATTCTCCAAATCCTTAGCATGAAACGGAATTTAAAGTTCCAAGAGTTTTCCGAAATTGTTGACTCAGTCGAAATTATAGAGAGGGTTTGGGAATATTCAAAATACCAACAGAACCCTAAATACATAAAGCAAACTGCAATTAGTTTTTATGATTACTTAGGTTGTTTGGATTACGATTACTTTTTGAATAAAATCTCGATCAATAAACCACAGTTTGTAATTATTCCTTCCCATAACATCAAGAGTCAGCTGAGTGAATCAGTAAGAGGAATTCTAATTGGTGGGCATTCAAAATCGTTTATTGACAACCTGCAAGAAAGTTGCAAAACTTACGAAGTGAATATTGAAATCATTCCGCAAGACAAGCAACTTGAAATTTATTATCTACCTGACCAAATCCGTCTTACTCCGGCAAACTGTAAAAACTGCACTGATGCTTGGAAAAAATTACAACGGATTGCAGAACAATTAAACATAGAATTTAAAATCACAGAGAAACCAATTCCGCAACCGCAGATTGCCCAATTTGGTTTACAAGATTTCAGCGAAACCATTGAAGGTTACAAGAAAAATGTTTTAGCAAACAAGTTTGTAGAAAAACCAAACTACGAATGGGCAAGAAAAGTGTTTGACATCAATCTCTTGAAGTTTGTTAAAGACACAGGAGAGATTGATAAAAAACTTTCGCTGCAAGAATATTATGTCCGCTATCAATACACACACATTCTTTGGCTTGACCACAAATCTTATGAAGTGGATAGGAACTGGGGAAAGTTTTTACTGCTATCTGAAAAGCATAAGAAAGTAATTTACTACAACGAAAACACGAATGAGTTGGCAATACCAAAATATGTTCAACTCCCAAGGTTAATTGCGGAATCAATAATGTTACTTAGCGGACAAGTGCCGTATTATAAAAGTGTAAATATTGAAGGTAGTAGTTTGGTTTATCAATTTTACCAAAATGTTCCCAAGCTATTTGCCGAAAATTTATTCAAGAAGTTCCATCAAAATATTCAATTCAAAAACGACTGGTAAAATATGAGAGACCCAATCACAGCTTTTGACACAATCAAAGACAACTACATACGCTATGTAGAAACGGCGTTTGATACGAAATTCATTTCTGTAAATTCAGAGAGAAGAATCAAACTAAATACTGACAAGGTTTTATACAGAGAACCTTGGATTGAACCGTTGCCGGATTACAAATCAAGCGACCTTACAATTTCGCAACTTACAAAAAGTGAAGTGCCGAACATGACTGACAAAGAGTTGGAAGCGTTCAAGTCATTAGTAAAAACAGGATTGTTTTCTGATTCGTTTCCTATGTATGCACATCAGGCGAACATGCTAAAGCAAGCAATGAATAAAAAACATTGCATCATTACTTCCGGTACAGGTTCAGGTAAAACAGAATCTTTTTTACTGCCATTGTTTGCACAACTTTCAAAGGAACTTTCACAATGGGGACAATCTTTTGGCACAAATCAAAATTACTGGTGGAACAATACCGACTTAGCTGATAAGGAAATTGTTGATAGAAATTTTCAACTTAGTTCAGGAGTAAGGCAGAGACCCAATGATGGAAGACCGCAAGCAGTAAGAGCACTTATTCTTTATCCAATGAATGCATTGGTTGAAGACCAACTTACACGATTGAGAAAAGCACTTGATTCTGACAAGACAAGGGAATGGTTGAAAACAAAAGCAAACAACAACTCAATATATTTTGGCAGGTACACCGGCAACACACCATCATCAGGAGAATTACATTCTTTCAATGACAGTGGAGTTAAAAAAATAAACAAGTATAAAGTTGAACAACTACGAAAAGAACTTGCAACACTTGAAAAATCTTCCAATGATATTAAACAGCACATTGAAGAAAACCAAGGTGTGCCGGATGGATTAAGCGACACACCGGAAAATCTAATTGCATTTTATCCGAGGTTAGACGGTGCGGAAATGCGAACAAGATTTGATATGCAAGTTGCACCGCCTGACATCATGATTACGAATTACTCCATGTTGAGCATTATGCTCATGAGAGAAATTGACAGCGGAATTTTTGACAAGACAAAAGATTGGCTCAATTGCGATGATGAATTTTCAAAAGACCTTTCAAAAGAGGAAAAAACAAAAGAAAAAGAAAACAGAGTTTTTCATTTAATCATCGATGAGTTGCACTTGTACAGAGGAACGCAAGGAACAGAAGTAGCGTATCTTTTAAAACTAATTTTGAATAGATTGGGGTTACACCCCAATCATCCTCAATTGAAGATACTTGCTTCCTCTGCCTCACTTGATGGAGATGATGTAAAGAGCATTGACTTCATTCAAGATTTTTTTGGTGTAACTGATGCAAAGAAATCCTTTGCAATTATCAAAGGCGAAAACAATTTTGTTCATCCCTTATCAAGCGGAGCAAACAAACTTCCAATTGAACCATTCAAAAAAATCAGTGAAGTTTTTTATGCAAACAAAGGGGATATCAATTCGGAAGAATTCAAACAACAATGTTTGCTTTCTGCAAATGAATTGAAATCGTTTGCTAAAATTACTTTGACGGAAGCAGAACCAAGAGAGTTGATTTTAAAAGTTCTACTTGACAAAAAGTTAGAACTAAGAGAACGATTATACAATGCTTGTACAATTGATGGTAACGAAAGAGCAGTTTGTTCTTTAAGAGCAAACGGAGACATTGACAGCAAAGACATTTTAACCGAAAAAATATTTGGAGAGAAAAACTCAAAGGAAGATTTAAGAAAAGCAATTAGCGGTTTACTGATTTTGCGTTCCATGTATGACCTTTCTGAATACAAAAAAATTGAATCAGATAACAACTCATCAAAATTGCCACGATTCAGATTTCACTATTTCTTTCGCAACATTGAAGGTTTGTGGGGTTCATTAAATGCTGATGATATTGCTGATGAATATAGAGACGAAGAAAGAACAGTTGGAAAATTATACCCACAAGCACAAATAAAATCAGAGAAGGGTTATAGAGTTTTAGAATTACTCTATTGCGATAATTGCGGAACAACTCTTTTCGGTGGAAGCCGATTGAAAGCATCAGATGAAACGAATAGTTTTTTTGAGTTGCTTCCGCTAAGTCCAAATATTGAAGGTATTCCAGAGAAAACACCACACAAACTTTTGGAAAGAAGAACCTATCAAGAATATGCTGTTTTTTGGGCACAAGGCAAACAGGAATTGGAACCACACGAAAAACCTAATGGATATTGGAGACAGGCAACTGTAAATAATTCTCTCAACCAAAAAGATTACATTTCAACTTGGGAGAAAGCATCCATAAATATTTATTCAGGCGACATAAAAGAAACTTACGAGAAGGCAGAGCAAGAACCTACCAACTGGCGTAAAGGATATTACTTCAAGATTGCTCACAAAGATTCTTCAAGGTTGGATATTGCGTTTAATACTTCAACTGTAGATACACATAAGGCAACACCATGTGTTTGCCCTGGCTGCGGAGTCAATCACAGCAAACACAAGCAAGGTGTAAGTAAAAATAAAATTTCTTCAATTAGAGGTTTCAGAACGGGTTTCGCCAAATCAAGTCAAATGTTTGCGAAGGAATTAATGTATCAACTTCCGAGCAAACAAGACGAAAGAAAGTTGGTTGTTTTTTCTGATAGCAGAGAAGATTCAGCACAGGTTGCAAACGGAATTGAGAGAAATCATTTTTTGGATTTGTTGAGAGAACTTTTGATTCGAGAGTTGAACAGCCGACTAATAATTAAACTTGAAATTCTAAAAGCATTTAGAGCAAATGACGCAGAAAAAATCACTCAATTCAGATTGCAATACAATGAACTTGTTGATGAAGTTGATGATGTTTGGAATGATGCGAACACAACAAGAACAACAGCAAAAGCAATAAGCGATAAGAATTTTGCTTTACGCAAAATTCAAGAAATTGAAACGAGGATTATTAAAGTCAGAGATTTAATTAATTACACCCACAATTTGAACTTAGCCCCGTTAGTTAAGAGAATTGCAGAGTTGGGAATCAATCCGGGTGGTAATGACATTAGGTTGCAATCAACACCCGACACAAAAATCCCTTGGTATAAAGTGATTCAATTTGAGAACCCACAACAATGGATTGAAGGAGTTGATGATGAATTTATCAAGGAAATAAAGAAGGGAACATTGCGAAAGATGTCAACTATGTTTTTTGCTTCTTTATTTTATTCGTTTGAAAGTTCTGCATTGGGTTATCTTACAATCAACCCCGACACACCAGCACTTTCAAAATATGCAGGTGCAGTTGGATTAGCACCAAAAGTGTTTCTTGAAATTGTAAATTCTGCTATCAGAATTTTAGGCGACAAATACAATCACAATCAAGTTGACGAAGACAATTTTCCGTTTGACATTATTGCCTACAATAATTTTCCAAGTTTATGCAAAGGTTATATCACCAATGTTGCTGACCGCCTCTCAATTTCTGATACACTATTAGGGCAAAATATTTTTGACTTGCTTACAGAAATAAATCTGCTAAATGGGAATACAGGTTTACAGTTTGAAGATTTATTTATCAAAGCATCAATTGCAAAAGATGAAGTTTGGTTAAGCAGTAGAAGCAGAAGAGCACATCTTCATTTTTCCGGTGGAGTTTGCACACAAACAAAATCCCGACTTGACCCATCCAATAAAACAACTTGTGAAAAAGTTTGGGAAGAGAATTATTTATCTCATTCTGCAATGATTCAAAACAGAGAGCCGATAAGAATTCACTGCGAAGAATTAACAGGACAAACAGATAATCAATTTCAAAGGCAGCGACATTTTAGAAATGTTGTTTTGAAAGCCGAAGGAAATCCACTTGTAAAACAAATTGACTTGCTAAGTGTAACAACAACATTAGAAGTTGGAGTTGATATTGGAGCATTGCAAGCGGTGATGTTGGCGAATATGCCACCGCAAAGATTCAACTATCAACAAAGAGTTGGACGAGCAGGAAGACGAGGACAAGCATATTCTATAATACTTACTTTTTGCAGAGGTAGAAGTCATGACGAATTTTATTTTTCAAATCCTCAAAAGATTACAGGCGATAGTCCACCTACTCCATTCCTTACAATGAAGCAAGAGAGAATTTGCTTGCGATTAATTTCTAAAGAAATTTTACGCCAAGCATATTTGACAATTGAAGTGAATGAAAACTTTGATGAAAACAAATCAAGCATTCACGGAGTGTTTGGAAAAACTCACAACTGGAATAGTTACAAAACGCAAATAACGAATTGGATAAATGCTAATCATGTTTCCGTTAAGTCAGTTATTGATTGCCTTACACCTTATCAATTAAACCATCTCAAAGAGCAGTTTCAAAATTATTTTGCAGACACATTAACAGCAGACGGTTTTATTGCTAAAGTGGAAAGTGTGATTATGAATGCTGAAATTCCTACCGATGATATTTCACAAAAATTTGCCGAGGGTGGAATTCTCCCGATGTTCGGAATGCCAACTGATGTAAAATATTTTTATCACGGCACAGCACCGAATTATGAAACACTAAAGATTGACAGAGGGCAAGCAATGGCAGTTTATGAATTTGCCCCGGGTGCACAGAAAACAAAAGACAAAGCAATTTATCAGTCAATTGGATTTACTTCTGACATTGTCAAATTAAATGATGGCGGTAGAGATATATTAACTAACAAAGAAGATAGCTTAACCGGCAATTCGCCTTTCTATCTAAGCAGGTGGATGGAGAGATGCAAAAAATGTGGTTACAATAAATCATTTGCAGAAGATGCTGAACCAACAAATTTGCAATGTCCAAATTGTGGCAACTTTGACACATTCACTTACGGCAAGTTCCGAATCAAATCACCAAAGGCATACAGAGGAAATTTTCTTTTAGGCGCAGACAACAGAGATGAAGCGGACTTTGTAACGAACCGACCACCTATTTATGCTGACCGTTCAACAGAAGGTGATGCAAACCGTGATGATAAAAATGTAGCCAACACGAAACTTATTATTTCTGACAAAGATGTTACTTGGAGAATCAATACAAACGGAGATAAATTTTATACTGGTAGCTATTATGAAGTAAGAAACTTTAATCCTGAAACCCATAAAAAATCAGTGTTCCAAAACCAATGGATTCAGGACACTTTTGTTCCACCACCTTTTGGCAGCAACAACCCTTTTATCAATGAAGATAGATACAGCATTGAATTCGTAAATAGAATCCAAGAGCAACCGTTGGCACTTGCAATAAATAAGAAAACTGAAATTCTAAAATTCTATCCTACTTCCGTTCCACCGGAATTGCATTTAGACATGTTCAATCTAAAAGACAATCCCAATTATTTTGAAAGACAAAGTTTGGGAGTGAGAGCAGGATTTTATTCAAGTGCATTTTTATTACAAAGAGTTTTAGCGGACACACTTGATGTTGACCCAACAGAAATTGAAATTGCAGATATTACCAAGAGAGAAATTGATGATGTAATAAAAAAGAATGTTGCTGAAATAATTCTGACAGATGAATTGCCAAACGGTTCAGGGTTCGTAAGAAAACTTTATGAGGAATTTGAATCAATGCTTGATGAAGCATTAGCACCAAAATCAATTGACACTTACATAAAAAGGATTCATTCAGATGAACACGAAGGCAGATGCTTTGATGCTTGTTACGATTGCTTGAAAGTTTACAGAAATATGAATTGGCATAGCTTGTTGGATTGGCGTTTAGGTTTAGGGATTTTGCGAATCTTCAAAGACAAAAATTACAAGTCAGGTGCTGATGGTGTATTCAATGAAATTGAAATAAAAAATTGGTTGGCGTTTGCCACAACATTGAGAGACCAGTTTGTTGAAAGTTTCTTTGTCAAAGAAGGAAATCCAAAAGAAGATTACATAATTGAATTCAATGGACTGCCAGCAATAAAGCATGGTGCAGCAAAGAACGGAAGACGAAAAATAATTTTGATAGTTCATCCTTTTTGGAAATTAGAAAATCCAGAAGAAGATGCATGGTACACAAACAGAATTAGCGAAGCACATGAGTACATTCTAAGCAAAGGCGGAAATGTAGAAGATGATTTTGAATGCTTAGACACTTTTAATCTTCAAAGAAGAATTGGTTGGTGCTTTGAAAAAATCATGAATAAATGATTCAGAAATTAAGCATCCATAAAATAAAAAATCTGAATCGTATTTCTCCAAGTCAATATCATTCAGCGATTAGTTGCCCTTACAAATTAGTTTTAGCTAATTCATTCGGGTATCAACCTTTGCTGCCGTTAAATGCCAATGCACACTTTGGTTCAATCATTCACAAAATGATTGAGCTAATTTCAAAAGGAGTAATCAATGACGAACAAACATTTTCTGAAAGCTGGATTGACTTAATAAGTAAGAAGGAAGAAGAATTAAAGGAGAAAGGTTTAGCAAGCATTACACCTTTGAAATATTTTATTTCTGACTTTGCGTTGAAGAAAAATCAAATCAAAAACATCTTGCAGAAAAGGCAAGAGAAAATTAATCGTTCCTCTAAAACATCTTCAAGTAAATTCTATCCTGAAAAGAGATTAGAAAATTCAGAAAAGAGCATTACCGGCATTGCTGACTTGATAATTGAGAATGATTCAGGAACAACAATTTTAGATTTCAAAACCGGAAAGATTTATTCAGATGCAATTGATGAAAGCGGAATAACAGAGAAAGTAGTAAAAAGAGAATATGAAGTTCAATTGAAACTTTATGCTCACTTGTATTTTTTAATGAACGGAAAATATCCGAAAGCATTATTTATTGTAACTCTTTCAAATGATTTTATAGAAGTAGAATTTGAAAATTCTGATTGCGAAAAAATCTATTCAGAAGCATTGAACTTTCTTGCAACAACAAATTCATTCATCACAAAAGATGATATGAAGTCAATTGCTAATCCTTCAATTGAGAATTGCAAATATTGTTCTTTCCGACCTGCGTGCAGTTATTATTCAAGTTGGCTAACTACTAATTTTGAAGCAGTGAATGATTTATTTGGAACAATTGAAAAAGTAAATCAATTCAGTAACGATACACTGGGATTTGAATTACAAATGCAAGGCAAAAAAGTTTTAATAAATGGTTTATCAACGGAGAAGAAGAAAGATTATAAATCTCTCATTGGTAAAAAAGTAATTCTTTACAATTTAAAAAAAACAAAGCAATCATTGAATGCAACTGCTACCAACTTTACAGTAATTTATGAATAACCATCACGAACATAAAATTCCTATCCTCTCTTTCTATTCAGGCGGGGGCTTTATGGACATGGGCTTTGAGCAAGCAGGTTTTGAAGTTGTTTGGACTAATGAATTTGATAAGGACTTTGCAAAACTTCATGCAGTAGGAATGACTTCATGGCGTAAATCATATGGTAATGGAATCAAAGCAGAAATTTTCAATACAAAATCTATCACTGAAGTTTCTTCAAGAGAAATAATACAAGAAGCATTTCCAAATGGAAAGCCCAAACATTTTGGAATGATTGGTGGACCACCTTGTCAGGACTTTAGTATGAACGGCTCTTTAAAAGGTTTTAACGGAGAAAGGGGAAAACTCACGATTGTCTACTTTGATAAAATCTTGGAATTGAAACCTACATTTTTTGTAATGGAAAATGTAACCGGCTTGACAAAGAGAAAAGAAACAAAAGAATTTTTGCAGTCACTTTTGAAACGAATTGAGAAAGAATATTTCGTTGACAGTGAAAATTTAAATTCTTTGAATTATGGTGTACCACAACATAGAGAACGTGTATTTTTAATTGGCATTAGAAAAAGTTGTGTAAATAAAAAAGTTGCTGAACAAATAGCTTACGGAAAATGGTTTCCATTTCCAATGGATGAAAAATATCATGGAGCAGCAACAAAATATAATTGGGGTAAGAAAGTTCCTTTTGGTAATAAAATGAATAAGCCTGAGGATGTTCCTTATGAATTGTGTATTGAAAGCTGTTTAGTACCTATTGATAAAATTAATACAATTCCAAATGCAAATGAAATATTCACTTTATACAAATCAGAAAATGAATTAATGCAAATTGACGAAGGCGAAACAAATAGACCTTCATTCAAACGCCTTCACCGTTTCAAATATAGTCCTACTGCTTGTTATGGGAATAATGAAGTACACTTACACCCCTATTTAAATAGAAGAATATCAGCACGTGAAGCTTTGCGAATACAAGGCGTTCCAGATGAATATATTTTACCTTCGGAAATTTCACTTACAAAGAAATTTAAAATGATTGGAAATGGTGTTCCCGTTCCTCTTGCTCATGCAGTAGCAAAAGCTTTACAATCTTATCTTTATTCCATATTGAATATTTAATAAGCACTTTATTGATATTAAATGGGCACGAAAACTGAAAATACTGTTATTGTTGCATTGATGAATAATCATGATGATTTTGCTATTGCACAACTTCATCAATGGTATAGAATTCCAGTTAAGACAGCTCCGCCTATAATCAAAGAAAATAAGGCTAAGATTATTGCATTTTATCAAACAAAAGAGTTTAAAGAAGAACAATTTAGCATTCGTTATTTTGCTGAAATTAAAAGAGTAAAAATTGTTAGTAGGAGAGAGTTATTTCCACAAGAAAATATTAACGAGAAATCAGATAAGCAGTACTACAAAGTTGATTTTGCCCCATTAGCAATGCTACAAATACCAATACTTAGTTTGCGCCCAAGACGATTATTATTCATTCCTACTACACAGAATAAATTCTTTTCAGCAAAAGAAATTAATAACTTGTTTAATGCGAGTAAATTAGAAGATTCCTTTTTTTATTCTATGCTCAGTAGAAATATTCAGTCAGAAAGACAGTATTATTTAAACATAAAAAGAAGAAATTATTTTCTCGATTTTGCTGTGTTTTGTAAAACACGAAACATTGACATTGAGGTTGATGGTGACCAATACCATATGAATAGCGAAGCAGTTCAATATGACAAGGAAAGAAATAATATTCTTGAGAGTGAAGGGTGGTCTGTTTTGCGTTTTACAAATAAAGACATTGAATTGAATATTGACCATTCTATTGGTTTAGTTATGGACACAATTAATCATTATGGAGGTATACAAAATGCAAAGAATTTTGAAGAGTTTAATTACTTAGATAAAAATGATGGGCAGTTGAAAATGTTTTTGTGATATACCTATATCGTCCTCATTTCCAAAACAAGGAGGTAACGGTTTAGCCCACCTCGTCCTCGTTTCCAAAACGAGGACGTAATGGTTTCGCGTTTGCAACGCAACATTGTAAGCAGTTCAGAATATACTTAGCTTAGTGTATAAGATTGCTTCGTGCCTCGCAAAGACGGTTCGTGCCTCGCAATGACGGTTCGTGCCTGCCAATGAAGGTGAAGAAATGAAAGTCCATGCACGTTATGCTGCAACTCAAACTGCAAGAACTAGTAGGGGAAATAGAAGAATTCTTATCTTTTAACCATGAACCTTGAAAAGAGCAAAATAAATATTATCAAAGAATACTTTAGAACACAACCTGTACTAAGGGCTTATTTGTTTGGTTCTTATGTTCGTGGACAAGCTGATGTTAATAGTGATATTGATATTTTAGTTGAACTTGATTATAACCAAAAAATAGGTCTAGGCTTTATATAAATGCAAAATGACCTAGAAATATTACTGCAATCAAAGGTTGATTTAGTTTCATCAAATGGGTTATCAAAGTATATTCAGCCAATTGTTGAAAATGAAAAGCAGCTCATTTATGCGCAGTAATTTGGGTGATGTAATTCGGCTTAACAGCAAAGCCTTTAGGGGAGGGTTAGCCTTTTGTAAATTGTGTATAAAAGCCTAACGTCCTTGCTACCCTACATTTCGAGTACGCTCAACGCTCAATATAAGAGACATTTGGTGAACAGAGAAAGCGTGTGGAAGGAACTAGGTATTGAAGGTAGCATTTGAAGAGGTAAGACAAGCAAATAGATTTTAGAAAATGTGTACTTTTGTAAAAAACAAAAAATGCCTGAAATAAGCCGGTTTTATGGAATCATTATTTACATGTTTTTCAATGACCATAACCCACCACATTTCAAAACAAAGTGTAGTGAATTTGAAGCCAACATTCTCATTGAAAACGGTTCGCTGTTGAATGGTGATTTACCAGTTAGTAAATTGAAATTAGTGGCTGCATGGGCTGAAATTCACAAAGCCGAATTATTGGAAATGTGGCATTCCAAACAATTTCATAAAATTGAACCTTTGATATAACAGAACAATGATAAAAGCAATAGAAATTTTAGAGTGTAAACCCTATTATTTGATATGCAAGTTTAATAATGGGGAAGTAAAAAGACTACAATGTGAAATCTTTTTACAAAGCGAATCCAATAAAATTTACACAGAAAAAATACTGAATGAAGCGGTATTTAGTACAGCAAAAATTGGCGCTTTGGGTCAGGTCTATTGGGATAACGTTGCCGAAATGAAAGATGAAAATGGGGTAAGTATGGTTTGTGAATATGACCTTTCACCTGAATTTGTTTATGGTGCATCGGTGAATGTTTGACATTGTACTGATAGCAGTTTTTAAAGAAGTGTAAGCAATAATAATAGTAATCATAAATGACCGTTATTGAACTTCTGTCCTGCAAAAGTCTTAACAGCAAAGCCTTTGAGGGAAGCGTTAGCGTTTGCAAATAGATTACAGATACCTACCGACCTTGCTATGCTTCATTTCGACTTCGCCTCAATGCCCAAAAGAAGAAACTTTTGGAGAACAAAACACCCTCCTCATTTCTAAAACGAGCAAGTAATGGTTTCGCGTTTGCAACGCAACATTGAGCAAAAATGCTACCCAATCTAATTTTTACGGAGTAGCCGAGTTGGCAAGGTGAATGTTAT
>CAINUN010000002.1 GCA_903853805.1 uncultured Bacteroidota bacterium | reverse complement strand
TGGATGTAGTGTATTATTGCTTTGTTGGCATGCTCCAAATAACAAAAACATCATTACATGGAACTGATAGCACACTACATGAATCCCATGTAGCATTAATTATAGGGCATGTAGCATTTATCGGGGAATATGTAGCCTGTTGATTCCACTTTTGTTGGTGTTATCACTCGCTATGCTAGTTGTTCCAACGGACATCCTGAATCTAGGATAAAAACATCTCTCAGACTAGGCAATATTTCCCTCTCGCTGTTCAAGATGTTTTCAGAATAATATTCCAAATGTTTTAATCTATAAATAAACACGATTAACGTTAAAACAGAACACAATCAAGCAATTTTGACGATGATAATTATCAATATGACAACGATTGTCACAACTATGATAATGCTGGTTAAATACAAGATAATGTCTATCTCAATTAAGTACTTGATTATCTAATTCATCATCATGTTTATTATAACTAAATGCTAGATGACCTCAACTATCATCTTGTTTGTCACAACCATCATCTTGTTTGTCACAACTAAGCATTTGTTTGTCACACCTAAGATCTTAGGTGCCTCGTTGTAGATGATGTTTATGTTCAACGAGTAATTGATTGCAACGTTCGAGGTGATGATAGGCTTCGTTCAGTGTTTGAAAATGGCAATCGTACATTAGATACAGTTGTTTGTTTATTTACTATTGACATTTGTGCTTTCGATTGTGTTAGGTCAATGCTTGATAATCAACAATATGCTTTTGATGGAAGCAATTGAGTCTTTGGTTGTGGCGTTTGTTCGTTCATAGATGAAATCACTTGCCGTTCCGTATGTCCAATGGACATACGGAACCAAGAATAAAATCTAATCTCTTACTGTACATTATTGGTTCAGAGACCCAAACTTATCCTTAGTTCAAGATGCGCTTCGCTAACATTATTGAACAGCGGAAACCATCACCCCACCACTGAATAGTGACGACAAAAGAAAAGAAACAAGAACTTAACTACGCTGTTTTTTATTCAAAAAAGTTAGTTAGGGTGTTTCTTATTGCCATATTGCCTTTACTCTTGTTCTCTTTTTTGTTGCATCAATTGTGCATTTAAACGCTCGGACACATTACAATATTCAAAAGGACAATGATAACAGCCATTGCCACAGCAAACACCTCGACTTAGTAAATATTGTTCCGTGAAAACTAGGTTTCCATTGGGTCGGAAATAATAATCCTCATTCGGCTTCAGGGCTTTCATCTTTCTTTTTCTTAGGAGGAATAATTATTTCTTTTTGGGGCAAACTAAAACATACATAATTGATAAGGCGACCATCGGCTAGGTGCATTTTTTCATAAAAAGTTTGAATAGCCAATGCGCCCGTAGCCTTTCCTTTTCCATAAATGTCGGCAATATTTTCATGGATGATGCAGCCTTGTTCTTCAATAGTTTCTAAGGTGAAATCATAAAGCACAGGAGAGTCTGTTTTTAAATGAATTTTTGCTCCGGGTTGAAGGATTTGTTGGTAAAGATGCAAGAAGCGAGGGTGGGTGAGGCGGTTTTTGGGTTTCTTTAAAAAAGGGTCGGAAAAAACAATCCAAATCTCCGCCACTTCGCCTACTTCGAAATATTGGTTGATTTGCCCAATTTGGGTGCGCATGAATGCCACATTTTCAAGATTTTCTTTTAAAGCAGTTTTGGCACCAATGTAAATTCGGTTGCCTTTAAGGTCAACACCAATAAAATTTCGGTCTTTATGTTCGCGACCGAGATTAACGCTGTATTCTCCTTTGCCGCAGGCTAATTCAAGCGTGATAGAATTTTCGTTTTTGAAATGATTTTTCCACTTACCTTTGATGTCATCAGGGTATTGAAGCACGTTTTGATAGTTTTCAATAGCCTTAAAACGAACTAACTTTTTTTGTCCCATCGGGCAAATATAATTTGATAACTAAACAACTTAAAACAAAGCTTATGAAGCGATCAATTCTACTTTTTACAGCAACAGCCGCAATGGCTTATTTCACACTATCTTCAAATGCTACAGGTCCGGCAAAAAATTTTAGTGCAGGTGACAGAACAGGACCATCAGGTACCTGTGGTGGTGGAGGATGTCATGGCACTCCTGTAACCGATGCCACAACATTAATGTATTTAAAAGATCCTATTTCTGGAGCAGCAATTCCAATAAACACTAATTACACGCCTACAAAATCTTATTCGCTTGTTTTGAACACATTTAGAATGGGTGCAGTAAAATTTGGATTGCAAATATCCACTACAGATGCTACACACAGTTTGAATTTAGGAACCCTAATTCCAATTGGATCAAATATTGGTGCAGTTTCTTCTTCAACTACCGGATCTATTCCTATTTTAGAGCATACAGCTCCAATCGTTGCAACCTCTGGAGCAATGTCAACAACAAATAGTTGGATTGCACCCAATAGTGGTAAAGGCGATGTTACTATCAACACAATTATAGTTGCCGCTAATGGTAATGGATTAGCAGATGCTGGTGATGTTTACTACAATTTATCAGTGACCTATCATGAGCCTTCAGCTGTTAATGATTTACCAAGTTCAATTGGCATCACAGCTTATCCAAATCCTGCTCAAAGTAGTTTCAAACTGAAATTTGAAAATGCACTCAACGGCAATTATCAAGTTGGCATTTATGATTTAAGTGGTAAGCAATTACAACACCAAAATATCAACATAAACAATAGTGCTGAAATGACAATAAACGCTGAAAGTCTTTCTTCAGGAATGTATCTTGTACATGTTGAAAAAGATGGTGCACAAAGAGTAGTTCCAGTAACTATTCAATAGTTCATTGCAAACACATTTTTTGGAACTGCTTCTCATATGAGGAGCAGTTTTTTTATTAAAGTAGGTAGTGTAAATTTGAATTCAATTCCTTTTATGAAAAACACAAAACTGGCTACTATAGCTACTGTTTTTAGCATACTGATCTTGAGTGCATTCAGCAATGGAATAGCTACACCTCCAAATGGACAAAACAGAACAGGTGCTGGCGGAACACAAGCAGATTGTAGCGGAAGTGGATGCCATAGTGCTAATAATTCAAACCTCGGTATTAGCATCATTCCAGTTGATTTAGTCAATAATGATACAGTGAATGCATACACTCCAAATACGCCATACAAAATTAGAATTTGGGCAAATTTTTCAAGTGGAGGAAGTTATCCAAAGTTTGGATTTCAATTTGCTGCACAACAGCAAAATGGATTAGGAGCTGGTAACTATTTTAATACCCCTGGTCTTCATGCAATTCCGATTGGCTTATACGAAATCATTGAAACTACTCAACCTAAGAGTACTTATCTAAGTAGGTGTATTGATTCAATTAATTGGATTGCACCACCCAAAAACTCAGGTACTGTCACATTATATGCTACTGTTTTAGCTGCCAATAATGATGGTTTTGCTACAGGGGATATTTCAAATAGCTTTAGCAGAATAATGTCAGAGCATCCAACAGGAATTGATGAATCGAATAATGAACCTTCCATAGTTCTTTATCCCAATTTTGCTCATGAGCATTTGAGCCTTGACATTAATAATGCAATCAGCAAAGAGTTTCTAGCTGTTGTAATAAATCAATGTGGAAGTTTGATGAAACAAGAATCCTTCAAAATTGATAGTAATCATTGGAGTACAGCAATTGATGTTAGCGGTTTTGCTCCAGGGAATTATTTGCTTTATTTAAGAAATGGCAATCTTCAAAAAACTTTGAAATTTGTAGTGTATTAGTAATCATAGTACACTACAAATTCCCTTTTTCAAATTAATGCCTCGCACCATTACTCACCCTAAACAAATGAAGCAAATGCGGGAAGAGTGCATCCATACTTTCAGCCGCACCGCGAGTAGAACCGGGCAGTCCTAAGACTAATAATTTACCTGCATAGCCTGCTACACTTCTTGAAAGCATCGCATAAGGCGTGCGTAGTTGACCGTAAGAACGCATCGTTTCTTCCACCCCAGGAATGCGCCGGTCTATTATCTCAGTAAGTGCTTCAGTAGTAATATCTCTTGGAGATAAACCCGTGCCTCCAGTAAAGATGAGTAAGTCGAAATGTTTTTCTTGGTACTCTTTTACTTTCTCTTGAATCAATTCTTTTTCATCAGGAATCACAGCAAAATCTTCACCTACAATACCACAGTTTTTTAGTTTTTCAATAATTGCTTTTCCTGCTTCATCATGATGCGTGCCTTTGAAAATACTATCGGAACAAACAATTACTGCTGCCCTTAATGCCTGTGTTTCTTTGTTTAGGAAATCACTCTTGCCTCCTTTCTTTTCGATAAGTTTGATTTGCTCAATGGAAATTTCTTTGTCTATCGGTTTCAACATATCATACATCGTCAAAGCAACTACCGATGCAGCATGCATAGCTTCCACTTCAACACCTGTTTTGTAAATGGTTTCAATAGTCATCTTAACAATGATATCTAGTCCCATGATTTCATAAGCAACGGAGGCGTGTTCAATAGGTAGCGGATGACAATCGGGTATCATATCGCTTGTCCTTTTTGCAGCAAAAAGACCTGCCACTTTTGCCATTTCAAAAACATCACCTTTCGGCACTTGTTTGTTGACAACTGCATCAATGGTTGCTTGTTGGCTCACACGTACAATAGCTTGAGCAATAGCCTTTCTATGTGTAGATTGTTTATGAGTAATGTTGATCATAGTTTAAATGTTGTTTTTCCAGGAAGTACTGTTGTTTTCAAGTATTTCTTTTCCCCAAATAGGCAGCTCTTTTTTGATGCGTTCCACCATTTCTTCGCAGGCATCAATTGCTATTTTTCGATGTTTGGAAGAAGTGAAAACAAAAAGACACAATTCCCCAACTTTCACTTCACCAAGACTATGATACACATGCGCACAAGTCAAAGTGTATTTAGCAAAAATGTCTTCTCGTATTTCCTGCATTTTTTCCAAAGCCATTTGCTCATAAGCGGTGTAGTCAATGGCAATAACCATTCCTCCCTCTAATTCATCAGCACGAACTTGTCCTAAGAAAATGGAGTGTGCGCCAATATCTGTTTTGGCGCTATGATGTTGAATGCTTTCAGCAATTTTAGTAGGAGTAATAGCTCCATGAACGAAAATATTCTTGGGTGAATGTTTCATCGGTTCAAAACTACTTCTTCTCTCTGAATGTATTCATACCTCCGCGGATAGCTACAATGTTTTTATCGGGAAAATGAAGTGCTAATTCCATTGCTGCCTGTTTACTTCTAACGCCGCTTTGACAAAAAACAAAAATGTTTGAGTAAGCCGTAACAGATTCAATTTTATCAGACAAATACTTTAACGGAATGAATGTAGTGGGGTAGTCGCTCAATTTTGGTTGTTCGTGAATTTCTCTTACATCAATAAATACAGTAGTAATTTCGTTTTGGAGATAAATACTAATAGCTTCCCACCATGATATTTCTTCGGAAACTGCACATTGAAATCCATAATTGCTAGTTTCTAATTCAGTAATAGTTTTTGGTATTAAAGAACTAGCATGAGGGTGTTTATCTATAGCAATTTCATGAAAGCTAGTAGATAACAAATGGTAGATAAGCAGTTTGTTTATGAGTGTTTTCCCATAGCCAGCAATGTGTTTGATAGCTTCTGTTGCCATCATAACACCAATCAACCCCGGCAGTAGGCCTAAAACTCCAGTTTCATTGCAATTGGGTATTTGGTTTTCTTGGGGAGGATTAGGAAAAACATCCCGATAGTTAGTGGTTATTCCATTTGCATCGCTAACATTAAATAAAGCAACTTGTCCTTCATTTTGATAAATGGCGCCAAACACTAAAGGCTTTGTTAACAAAACACAAGCGTCATTGATTAGATAGCGTGTTGCAAAATTGTCAGTGCCATCAATTACCAAGTCATGTGATTGAACCAACGCCACAATATTGGTAGTGGTTATAAATTCACTAACTGCAATAATTTCTATGTCCGAATACTTCTGGCTAATTATTTCTTTGGCTGCAATTGCTTTGTTTTTCCCTAAGTCTTTTTCACCAAATAAAACTTGTCGATTCAAATTTGATTCTTGAACAACATCACCATCCACCACCGTTATTTTCCCTATCCCTGCAGCTGCCAAATACAGCAATACAGGACAACCTAAACCACCGGCACCCACAACCAACACCTTTGCTTTTTGCAATTTTAGTTGTGCATTCTGTCCAAAGTCTTTGAGGATTATTTGTCTGTCGAATCGATTCATGGGCATACTAACCTCCTGAAAAAGGAGGCAACAAAGCTACTTCAGCAAGGTCATCCAAAACAGTGTTTCCATGAGCGATTTTACAATTGACGGATACAATGTAGTTCAGTTCTTGTAATGTAGGATATTGTTGCAATAATTTTTCCTTTAAGGAATCTGTGTCTTTTATGTCTTCCAATGAAAAGTTAGACGCCCCTATTTTTTCTGCTATTATTCCGAAGGCAAGTAGGTTCATTTTATTTGAAATTTACAAGTAATAAACTGCGGCTAAATCTCCTTTTCTTAAGGTTGCAATTGCTTCGGGCATCAAAACAAAACAATCAGCTTCAGCAAAAGGTAAAAGGTTGAAAGAATCTTGCCCTAATAAAATGGTAACGCCTCCATTTTCTGTCTTGGCTTTTAGAAAATGGGTAAGGCTTCCTATCTTTTCAAAATCATTATTTAAGGGCAAGTAACAATTAGGTTGAAAAACAGCTAAATGCCCCATCATTTCCAGCAAACATGGTTTTACATATTGATTGTAGCAAGCCAGCACAGAAGCGGGATTCCCAGGCAATGCAAAAATCCATTGGTTTCCTTTCTTGCCTGCAAAGAATGGCTTGCCTGGTTTTTGTTTCACTTTATAAAAAAGTTCTTCAACACCTTCTTCTTTTAATGCTTTATAAACAAAATCGTAATCGCCAACGGAAATACCTCCAGAAAGTAGGATAACATCTGCCTGACTTAATGAATGAGCAATCAGCGTTTTTAATGCTTCATATTCATCGCGCACATGGAAACAATCAATTTCATGAATATTCAAACTCTTCAAGGATGCAATCAGTGTTGGTTCATTGCTGTTAAAAATCTGACCTTCTTTTAATTCATTTCCTAAAGGAATAATTTCATTGCCAGTTGTGATGATGTGAACTTTTGAGGAAGAATAAATAGGAACAAACTGAACCCCAACTGAAGCCAACAATCCAACCATTCCTGCGGTTATTTTCCCGCCTTTTCTTGCAATGATATTGCCAGTTAAGCATTGGGCGCCCTTCTTCCTTACATGCTTGCCTTGAAAAGAAAATGAATGATCGAATGCTATGCAGCCGTCTTCTAGTTTTACTATTTCTTGTTCCACAACCGTATCGGCACCAGCAGGCAATTTCGCCCCTGTAAATATCCTTGCTGCTTCTCCTTTTTTTAATTGCAATGCTGCTTCATCGCCTGCCTGAATTTGATGGACGATTTTGTATTGCGTTGCGCCTTCTTCAAAACTAAAAGCATAACCATCCATTGCTGAGTTATTGAAGGAGGGCACATCCATCGGCGCTATAATATCGCTTGCCAAAACAAACCCAAGTGCATTGGTCAACGGCACTTCAACTGATGCGAGTGGTGTAAGATGCTTGGCTAAAATTTCTTTGGCTTCATTTACTGAAATCATTTCCTTTATCGTTTATCCGCCAATGCCAATCATACTGCGATTGATGATGTTTTTAGCGTCCGTTTGTTTGTAGTCTTTTTCCAATTGCCCGCCCATTACCGAATGTTTGTTTTGTACAGATTGAAGAATGAATTGAGTGATGTCTTCCCCTTTTCTTAAAGGAGTCAAGAGGTCAATTTCTTCTTTTCCAAACAAACAGTTTTTGATTTTTCCTTCGGCTGTTAAACGAATGCGATTGCAATCGCCACAAAACTGATTGCTCATGGTAGTAATGAAAGCAATAGTGCCATCATGACCAATGGCTTTGTATTTTTTGGTAGTGGCGTGTGGTTCATCAACAAGTTTTACCAAATCAAAATCTTTGGCAGCAAGTGCTAACATTTCTTGCGATGTAATTACTTTTTCGCTTTTCCATTCATTGCCATCGAAAGGCATAAACTCTATGAAACGAACATGAATTGGAAGGTTTTTGGTGAGGTTGATGAAATCTATAAGCTCTTCTTCTATATGCCCATGAATGGCTACAATATTGAGCTTTACCCTAAAATTATTCTTCAGCAGCAACATAATGTTGCTCCATGTTTTTTGAAACTCATTGCGCTGTGTAATGCGCTCAAAGGTTTTTTCTTGCAAAGAATCCAACGAAATATTGATGGTGTGCAAGCCTGCTTTTTTCAGTTGGTCAATGTGTTTGTCAATCAGCACTCCGTTGGTGGTGAGCAAAAGCTCCACATCAAGTTGCGACAAGCGAAATAGGATTTCATCAAAGTCTTTTCTTACCAAGGGTTCGCCGCCTGTGAGCCTTATTTTGTTGATGCCAAGACCCACAAATGTCTTTGCCAAAAGGAGGATTTCATCGGCAGACATCAAGCTTTTTTGAGGAAGAAAAGGGTAGTGCTCATCGGGCATACAGTAATGACATCGCAGGTTGCAATGATCGGTAAGTGAAATCCGAAGGTAATTATGTACACGTCCGAAGGAATCCTGAAGCATTTAATAGTTATTCAAAAGTCAAAAGTAAAACATTGAAAGGGTTGACCAATATTCTAATATAGTGACAAGTAAATAAAGCCTAAAAATCATATCCGATTTAACTTTGGTTATTCTGCTCTCACACTTTACCTTTGCACCACTTTTTAAAGTTCCTAAAAAAAATATCACAAAATGAGTACAGTAAAAGTTGCCATTAACGGTTTCGGACGTATCGGACGTTTGGCTTTCCGCAAAATTTATAACATGGAAGGTATTGAAGTAGTAGCTATCAATGACCTTACTAAGCCAAATGTATTAGCTCACTTATTGAAATACGATACTGCTCAAGGTCGTTTTGAAGTAAATGTTACACATAGTGATGATGCTATCAACGTTAACGGAAAAGAAATTAAAATCTACGCTCAAAAAGATCCTGCTCAAATTCCTTGGGGGCAACATCAGGTAGATGTAGTTTTAGAATGTACCGGTTTCTTTACCGATGCAGATAAAGCACAAGCACATATTACTGCAGGTGCAAAACGCGTAGTTATTTCTGCTCCTGCAACTGGAGATTTGAAAACAGTGGTGTTCAATGTAAACCATAATATCCTTGATGGAAGCGAATTGATTATTTCTTGCGCTTCTTGTACTACCAATTGCTTGGCTCCTATGGCTAAGACATTGCAAGATAACTATGGCATTGTTACTGGTATTATGAGCACAATCCACGCTTATACCAATGACCAAAATACATTGGATGCACCTCATCCTAAAGGAGACCTTCGTCGTGCGCGTGCAGCTGCTGAGAACATTGTTCCAAATAGCACAGGTGCTGCGAAAGCAATCGGATTGGTTCTTCCTGAATTGAAAGGTAAATTAGATGGTGGTGCACAACGTGTTCCTACTGTTACAGGTTCTTTAACTGAATTGGTTTCTATTCTAGGAAAGAAAACGACTGTTGAAGAAATCAATGCTGCAATGAAAGCTGCTGCAAACGAAAGCTTCGGGTATAACGAAGATGAAATCGTTTCTAGCGACATCATTGGCACTTCATTCGGTTCTTTGTTTGATGCTACTCAAACTAAAGTAATGACTGTTGGCGATACTCAATTGGTAAAAACAGTAAGCTGGTACGACAACGAAATGAGTTATGTTTCTCAGCTCGTTCGTACTGTGAAATATTTCGCTGGTTTAATGTCTAAATAATTTTCTCAAACTTCAGAAACGCTACCTCACAAGGTGGCGTTTCTTCTTTTTAAAACATTTCATTTTATGAGCAAGTTTTCCAACTTCAATTTTGCAGAAAAAAACACATTGATTCGTGTTGATTTCAATGTGCCTATTAAAGAAGGTAAAATCACCGATGATACACGTATGCGCGCAGCATTACCCACTATTCAAAAGGTATTGAATGATGGCGGCAGTGTGGTTTTGATGAGTCATTGGGGTCGTCCGTTGAAAGACATTGAAAAGAAACCGCACCTTACGCTTGCTGATTTTACTTTGAAACCAGTAGCGGCACATCTTGCAACATTATTGGGTAAAGAAGTGTTTTTTGCTGATGATTGTATTGGAGATAATGCCAAGAATATGGCTGAAAATCTTCAAGCTGGCCAAGTGCTTTTGCTTGAAAACCTTCGTTATTACAAGCAAGAAGAAAAAGGTGATAAAGAATTTGCTGAGAAATTAGCTGCTTATGGCAATGTCTTTGTGAACGATGCTTTCGGAACAGCCCATCGCGCTCATGCTTCTACTGCTATTGTTGCTGATTCTTTTTCAATAGACAATAAAATGTTCGGTTTGTTGATGGAAGCCGAAGTGAAAGCTGCAGAACAAGTGATGCACAATGCACAAAAACCTTTTACAGCCATCATTGGCGGGGCAAAGGTTTCGGATAAAATCCTCATCATTGAAAATCTTTTAGAGCGCGCTACCGACATCATTATTGGTGGTGGCATGGCTTATACTTTCTTTAAAGCAGCCGGTGGCAAAATCGGAAATTCGCTTTGTGAAGACGACCGTTTGGAAACTGCGAATGAATTATTAATAAAAGCAGCAGCAAAAGGCGTAAGAATTCACCTTCCTTCTGATAGTATTATTGCGGATAAGTTTGATGCCAACGCCAATACTTCTACCGCACCAAGCAATGCAATTCCTGATGGTTGGATGGGATTAGATATTGCTGGCAATGCTTCTTCTGAATTTTCAAACGTCATCAAATCTTCTAAAACCATTCTTTGGAACGGACCGATGGGCGTGTTTGAAATGGAAAAATTTCAACACGGAACAAAAGCTATTGCTGATGCAGTAGCCGAAGCAACTGCTCATGGCGCGTTTTCATTAGTTGGTGGTGGCGATAGTGTGGCTGCTGTTAATAAATTCGGATATACCGAAAAGGTTAGCTATGTTTCTACAGGTGGTGGTGCTATGCTCGAGTTTTTTGAAGGAAAAGAATTGCCTGGAATAAAAGCGGTAATGGCATAATGTTTGCCTAATACTTACCTTTAACTACCAAAACAATTATTTATGAAAAAACAACTTTTGCTATTAGCACTCATTCTTACAAGCGTAATAGCTTTTTCACAAGATAAAATTTACACAAGGCTTCAAACAAAACCTATTGATGGTGAAGTAGTGGAAATAGGTACAAACGAAATTAAGTACAAAGCGCCCGACCGTCCAAGCCTTGTCATTTCAATCGACAAGCAAGATGTTGTCAAAATTGTTTACAAAAACGGACAGGTAAACATGATCAACAATCCTATGCAGGATATGACTTACTACCAAGGACAACACCTCAATAACCTTAAAGTAAGCCTCATGAACATTGCCACAGGAAGCACACAGCTTTTTTATGAAAGAAGTGTGAAGCCCGGCAAAAGTTATGAGTATGAACTGAATCTTATAGGTTTAGGACAAGACCAAAAAATAGGCACTACTGATTTTACAATGCAACAAGCAGGACTTGGTGTAGGCATTGGTGCTAAGTTTATTCGCTTGCCCGATTTTGTCAATGGTTCTTTACGCCTTCGTCACCTCATGCAAGGCTCTTACATCAAACCTGCCATTTCAATGAATGTCTTTCAACGAAATTTTATTGCTCTTGATTCTTTCAGTCTAGAATCTACAACTAAAAAGACCTGCTTTTCCATTCATCCACACGTTACAATAGGTAAAGAATGGATTATGGATAACTCAGTTTCTATTGATATTTATGGTTTGTTGGGGTATAGCTTTGATAACCTTTTTGCCAATTATCAATCATCTATACAAGATGGCAACAATATCAATTACTTTTTTGATAACAATTTACCTTTCAATGGATTTGGTTATACTCGTTCTGCCAAAAACGATATGGGATTATCTTGGGGCATTGGCTTTAGGGTAGGTTTTTTGTTTGATTGGAAATGGATGGACAAAAAATTGAAAAAGAATTAGCAAACAATAAGTTTTGAACAATTATAAAAGGCTACCGTTTTCGGGTAGCCTTTGTTATTAGTTTTCTTTTTAAAAAAGAAACATCATTTCTGCTCACCTTTTTCCTTCTTAGCTGCTTTACGCTTTGCTAACAAAGTTTTATACTTACTAACCAATTCATTTAGATTAGTAATGAGTACGTCATATGCTCCATTATCGCTGAGATTTGCAGCAGATTGAATAGTGTCCATTAATTTCTTATAGGCGTTGGAAGCTTCTTTTCTTTTATCAACAACTCGTGCTTGTGGTTGGTTTCCACGTTCCTTCACTCTTTCAATATAAATTGTATTGAATGCATCATTGCTTTTCTTGAGTTCTGCAAACCAATCGGTAATGCCCAATTGTGTAATCGCATTTTTTAACTCCACTACATTGTTTGCTTCCATTAGCACTTCATCAATGACTGCTGATTCGGCATTATATGTTTTATCGGCAATATTGCCATGCTTTTCAATGGCTCTTAAAACAATCGCCCCTGCCGATGCTTTGGCAGGAACATAATGCCTGCTAAATCCGCTTGCCACTTCTTTGATGCCAATAATACATTGGTCGCGAAGGGCATCAGTAGCTACAATTTTTTCGGTCCATTCCGACTGAGCATCTTTCGACATTAGTTCTTGTAGTAATGGAATAAATGTTTCTACTTTGTCGCAGTTAGCTGCAATATTCGGAACCAGTTTTGGGTCTTCATTTTTAACAATGCTAATTCCCTGTGTAATAAATTGCAACATTTCGTTGCCAAGCAATGCGCGTAAATCAAGCCTTGAGAGTATCATAAGTTAATAATTTGGTTACCGTAAATTTAATTAAAAGATTGTCGGAAATTGGGAAAAATGGTAGCAAATATTTTATGTTTTTTCTTCCACCGAGCGATTTGAAGGTTTTCCAAGTATGTAAAAGTGCCCACCGATTGAGTTGAAGGTTTTCCGAGTATGTAAAAGTGTCCACCGAGTAAGTTGAAGGTTTTACAGCCTATTAAATGCTTTCATTTGAGCAAATTGACGCTTTCTGTATACTATACCAGTTTTAATGGAGTTTGTAAGGCACTTTCCCACAAAAAAAGCCATGGCTTTCACCACGGCTTTCATTGTATTATCAATAACTAATTAAAAACCTGAACCATTATCGAGGTGAACATGATACATGGTGCCTGTGCCATTTGGCTCGTGACAAACCATGTAGCATTTGCGGTTAGGAATGTCAATGAGTTTGCCATTATTGGCATTAGGTCGAATGATTGTTGTATCGAAATTCACCAACATTTCAAAAGCAGAAGCTGTATTACCACCGTTTGTTCCTAGAGAACCATCATAGCCATGCGGGTCGTGGCAAGTGCTACAACCAATGTATTTGAAGAAGTGACCACCTGCAATATTGCTATGCATTGTTGTTGTGGTGCTTAGTGTATGACATTCAAAGCAAAGGGTGTAGTGATTGTAAAGAGTTGTAGAGTTCCAACCTGCTCCGAAGTAAGGCGCTTTGGTGGTGTCATAAGTGTTTTTCAAAAGTCCTACGTTAGAAGAACCGTGAGGACCGCTATTGCTATTGTTGTCGCTTGCATGGCAAGAACTACAATAAATTTGACTTGAAGCTGTGTATGGAGAAGCCAAAGTTGTCATGGATGTGTTTTTTCCTACAGCTGCTACTGGATGATAGGAAACATTGGTAGAAGTAAAATCGTAACGAGTATTACCAATGCCACGATAACGAGTAATGTAGCGAGGCATTGCGCGATTGTCGGCATGACAACGGAAACAAACTTCATACTCAAAACTAGCAGGATTCACCTCTGCGCCATTAATGTCAACGCCACGAACACCAGCCATTGAACCTTTAATGTTTGGTGCAGTAGCTGTGTTTGAATTAGTAGCATGCGGGTTGTGACAATCCTGACATTCTACGTGAGTAGATGTAACCGAAGCAGGTTCAGTAGGGTCATGAACTGCGTTATAATTATAGACATTGTGACGGTAAGTTTTTAAAAAATCGGCTTTCACATCTTTTGCTGCTACGTTACCGTTATGGCAATTCATGCAGTTTTCTTCTTCGTTTTGGTAATTTAATATTCTTGAAGCCCCGCCTGCTGTATGTGGTTGGTGACAACTTTCACAAGCATTTTGAGCAACAGTAGTATAGCTTGAATGTGGCCAAGGATTAGTGCCACTACTATTCCAAGTTTTGGTAGATGTACTATGGCTGCTTGTGCTCCAATAATCACGGTCGTGACAAGAAAAACAAAGAGCAGAACCTTGCGTGGTTCTTAACAAGAATTTTCCATTAGAGTTGTCGTGCGCATCATGACAAGAAGTGCATTGCATCTTATTGTTTTTGTCAAGATTCACAGGATGAGTAATGGCAGTAGGGTCTTTTAATTGACCAGCAGTAGCTGCTAATGCAGAAGAATATACAAATGAAATAGGGTGGTCGTCTGAAAGATTGGTACTAAGATTGGTATTTCCCGCAGGAATAGTAGAAGAAGCTCCAAATGAAATAGGAGTAGAACGACTCACTACATTTCCTAAAGCAACTAAACCATCATGACAAGAAAGACACATTGCTGAAGTGCCATCAGGTTGACCTAAAGTAGCATTCAGAGTTGAACTTGTGTAAAGTGTATAGGTAGTTGTAGGTGCACTCCGATTCCACAAGGGTTGGGCTGTAGTGGAGTTGTGTGGTGTGTGGCAAAAGATGCACACTTCGTTTTCTGTGGAAGCTTTTATGGTATTGCCACTTCCTGCAGAAAGATTATGCTTAGTCAAAGCAATTTGCGAAAGGGAAAAAATTGGTAAACAAACTAGCAAAATTAGTGTTGTATATCTATAGTTCGTTTTCATTGTCGTTAGTCATTTATTAGTTGAAAAACTTGTATTCTTGAGTTGTAAGTGTCAGCAATATAGATGTAGTTCTTGTCGTCTATAAAAATTCCAGAAGGCATCCAAAATTCTTCTTTACCACGTCCTTGAGTGCCAAAACTGTAAAGTAAATTTCCTTTTTTATCGAATAGTTGAACTGTATTGAATAATGCATCAACCACATAAATATTTCCAAAACTATCTACAGCAATTCCTTTGGGGCGCGCCATATTTCCTGAGCCATCACCTGCCTGACCAAAACTGCTTTGAAATTCACCCAAGGCATTAAAAATCTCAACTCTAAAGTTCATCGCATCTACCACATATGCCGTTCCTTTTTTGTCGAAACAAATGGAAATTGGGAAATTAAATTGACCATCACCACTACCTCGTTCCCCAATTGTTCTTTTCAATTTTCCAGAATCATTTAGGACAGCAATTCTATGAGCTGCGGTTTCAATAACCCAAATTTCTTTGGTAGCAGCAGTGTATGCTATTCCTGTAGGTTGCAAAAGCTTCAAAGTGTCGTTCAATGGCTTCATGTGTTTTCCATCTTGCGAAACTTTGTAAATTTTATTTTGACGGGAATCTGTAAATAAAAATTCACCTGAAGGCAAACGGCAAATGCCAGCCATAGAAGCAAAACTGTTTTCTTTTCTTTTAAAACAACGAAAGATATCGTCTTTATCGTTTTTTATATCGAAAATAACTTGGCTACCTTGGTCAAGAATACGATAATCGGAATTGCTATTGGCGACTACGGCAATAGGGTGTATAAGTTGATATTCTTTAGGATCACCCACGACCATTTTAACCATTTTGATTAAAACTTCATGTTTTTGTTTTTTAGGAGGAGTAGGAAACTGGCTTATCCATTCAATATGGGCAGATTCAGTTTTTATTTTCCCTTTATTTATATCATTCTTATCTCCTGCTTTTACAAAACTGAAAGGTAAGACCATAGCAATTACTAAAGCAAATGCATTTGACCTAAATGTTTGTATTGAAAATGTTATTTGAATTCCAAGGAGATACACCTTCCCAATTTTTCATCAAAAATATTTCTCTTCACATCAATTGCTAAGAACAGTAGTCATAATATTGCATGACTATGCTCATGACTTCTTGCAGAAAATTATCCTAAAATTGCATTGAAATTACAGCAAGATTAAAAATTTAAAATCCATTATGACCAAACTAAAAATTGCTCCGTTCTTTCTCGGACTCACATTAATTGCTGCATCTTGTCAGGATGTCAACGATTCTAAAACTACTACTAAAACTGACACCACATCTGCTTCATCAACTAACACTACCGAGGTAATAAAAGGTGTAGTGAAGCAATCTATGCAAACCACCAATTATACGTACATTCTTTTCACTTTAAGTAGTGGAGAACAATGGGTGGCTGTTCCTTCTCAGCAAGTCAAAACGGGCGATACTTATTTTTATCGTGGCGGATTGGTTATGAATAATTTTGAAAGTAAGGAATTAGGCAAAACCTTTGACAATATTATTTTCCTAGAAAGACTTTCTACAGATGAGGAAAGTGCAAAAATGGCAAAACAACCAGGTGTGCCTGCTGACCAAGTTGCTCCACAACACACAGTAGCAGAAGTGCCTGCTGAAAATAATAGTGTTGCTCCAGCCCAACCATCTGATTATAAACGAACACCTCCTACTATTGAAAAGAAAACAGTAAAAATTGAACCAGTAAAAGGAGGTATTACAATAGGTGAATTGTATAAAAATAAGTCCAATTATGCTGGGAAAACAGTGAAAATAAAAGGAGAAGTTACCAAATTCACGCCAGCTGTTATGGGTAAAAATTGGTTACATATTCAAGATGGTAGTGAAAGCAATGGAAAATTTGACCTTGTAGTCACTAGTACAAAAGAAGTAAAAGTAGGAGACAAAATAATTATTGAAGGTAAAATTAGTCTCGATAAAGACCTTGGTTATGGTTACTTTTTTGACGTAATCATGGAAGATGCAACTGTAAAGTAAACTTCCTTATTTACAAATTAAAAAACGCCGCTTTTTATATAAAAGCGGCGTTTTTGCTTTATTAAGTTTCAGAAATGTCATTTTCAATTCCTACAAAACGAGTAAATAATCTACCTGTAAACTTGCCGACTAATATGCCAACTAAAGCACCGAATGTCACATCCAAAGGGAAGTGAACACCCACATAAACTTGAGCATAACATACAATTGCTGCCCAAAAAATAGCTACAGTCCAAATCCATTTTCCTTTATTCTCCAAAGTAATGGCAGTAAAAACAGCTAGTGAAAAATGATTAGCAGCATGACTTGAAGGAAAACTGTAACCCCCGCCACAAGGAACAATTAGTTTACATATGTTTGCGAAATGTGTGTCAAAACAGGGACGTGTTCTTTGGAAAAATTCTTTGAGAAAATGTGCACTAATTTGATCACTTATTGCAAATGTGAGCAAGAAAAACACACACCACAAAGCACCATTTTTTTTATGGTTCATCAACAAGTAAGAAAGTAAAAAAACATAAAGAGGCGTCCAAGTCCATTGATTCCTTATGAAAGGAACTAACAAATCGAGTAAAGGATTTCGCCACAAAACATTGATGTAATACCATAAGGTATAATCATAGTAAAGTAGGTTGTTGATGAGTTCTTTCAATACTATATTTTTTTAAACACCATTACCAATCTTGGAGAATCGTTATCACAATATTTATTAAGTTGGTAATCACCAAAAACATTCTCCATTTCAAGCCCAGCTTTCGAGAAAATTTCTTTAAAATTTTCTATAGAAAATGCGGCAACTCTCTCTTGGTAAATTCTTTGTTTACCATTGAAATCTGAAAATGATATTTCTTTTAGGAAATGAGTTTCCGTCATTCTTCTTTTAATAGAAAAAGTGATTCCTTCTCTTACAATAGTTTCAGCAGGCACTAAATGTTGAAGACTGTAATTTTTATTAAGATAATCTACTATTAATGTGCCTTTTCTCTTTAAATTTCCAGCAAAAGATTTTGCTGCTTGTTCATGATCTCGATTATGTGCAAAATAACCAAAGCTTGTAAAACAGTTAAAAGCAAAATCATAGTAATTAAAACAAAAAGGAAGCCGCATATCATGTACATAAAACTGAAGGTTATCCTTCTCCGATTTTTTTGCCTGTGATATGCTCAATGCCGAAATGTCAATTCCCGTTACTTCAAAACCTTTGCTTGCTAACTGTATGCTATGCCTGCCTTCTCCACAAGCAATATCTAGCATTTTACTACCAACAGTAGGGTGTAAAAATGTCAAAAGATTTTGAATGAAAGTTTGTGCTTCAATATCATTTCTATGAGTATAAAGCATACGATAGTAAGGTGAGCCAAACCAATTTTCAAACCATTCTGGTTGCTGATGGGACATATGATTTTAGAAAGGTACAAATGTAATTGTAGGAAAGGACAATTCTTGTTTTTGCTTAGTGGCAATGACTATATTTGCGCTCAATTTTTTATTAAAAGATGAAATCGAAACTACGAGAGTTCCTTGTATTTAATCGTTTGTTTGTAGCTGCAGCACTAATTGCACTTGGTTTTTGGTTAGGCTTTGGTATGTATGGTGGCTGGTGGATTGCATGGTTACCTTTTTTAATTGCAGTACTAATGGTTGTGGCACATTTCTTAATTGGTCCAATGACGCTTATTCAAAAATATGTTGAAGAAGGCGACATGGATGGTGCTCAAAAACTATTGGAAAAAGTAAAGTATCCAAACTTGCTATACAAGCCTGTTCGTTCTTCTTATTATATGCTTCGTGCCAATGTAAGTACTATGAGTGATGACCTTGATAAGGCAGAAGCAGACTTAAGGAAAAGTTTAGAGTCAGGAATGCCTGAAAAGGAATTTGAAGGAACAGCATACCTTCAATTAGGTTCAATTGCTTTAAAAAAAGGAAATAATAAAGAAGCTTTTGAATATTTGAAAAAGTCAGTGAAACTTGGTTTGCCTGATAAAGAAAATGAAGCTGCGGCTTACCTACAGCTATCAGGTTTATGTATGCAAAGAAGAGATTTTAGGAGTGCAAAAAACTATTTTGCTAAAGCAAAATCATTAAAGCCAAAGAATGAACAAATTGTTTCTCAAATTAATGAGATGAACAAACATATGGCTAGAATACATGGTTAGTTATCGATAGATTTTATCTAAAAGGACATTAAAATAAACTAAACAAGTTTTGTAAGTTTTGTTGATTTGATGTTTATATTTGCGTAGTTAGTTTGTAATTCATTTCAAGTTACAAAGCATTCACTAAATTATTAATTTTCTAACTAATGACGAGATATTTTACGCTCTTAATCTTACTATTTATTGTAGCACCTAGTTTTGCTCAAAACGTCAATGTTACGGGAAGTACTACTTCTTCAAATACAAACTACACAACTCTTAATGCAGCCTTTGCAGCAATTAATAGTGGTACTCATAAAGGCTATGTAGTTGTCACAGTTAATGGCAATACAACAGAAACTGCTACCTGTGTATTGAATGCAAGTGGAACTGGTTCTTCGTTGTATGACAGTGTTAGAGTTACCTCTTCAGGAAATTATACAATAAGTGGAGCAATTGCTGCTGGTAGTGCTTTGATCGATTTGAATGGGGCAGACAACGTGTTTTTTGAAGGGGTAAATAATGGTAGCATTTCTTTAACCATTAGTAATACAACAGTGTCTGGCAATACAGGGACCTGTACAATTAGACTTTATAATGATGCCACCAAAAATCGCATCAATAAATGCAAAATTCAAGGCTCTTCGACAATGACTACCAATACAAATGGTGGAAATATTTTCATTTCTACAGCAGCTACAACCGGTAATGACAATAATACTATTAGCAATTGTACCATTACTGGGGCAGGTTCAAATATGCCTAATAAAGGTATTTATATAAATGGGACAACAACTTCTTCTGCTACTAATAATGATGGGATCACAATCAGCAATTGTAATTTCGTTAATTTTAACGGAACAGGTATTTATGTTTCCACAGGAAATTATGGATTAACCATAGCAAATAATAATTTTTATCACACTTCTACACAGACAGTAACAGACCCTTTCTCTGCTGTATATATCAATAACTTATCTACTGGAGTGAATTTCAATGTATATGGTAACAATATTGGTGGTTCTGCTGCGAATTGTGCAGGAAGTGCAATGAGTATTAATGGTGCTGTACAGTTTCAAGGAATCTATTACAACGGACAGGCTGCATCTCCTCGTAGTAACATTTATGCAAATAGAATTGCCAACATATCTGTAAATACTAGCTTCACTACTACTCCTAACAATAATTTTGGTATTATGATTTATGGAGGTAGGGTAAATTGTGGAACTACTCAAGGAAATGTAATTGGAGATTCTACTATAACAAATAGTATCTCTTTTTACAATTCAGGAACATCTGCTGTTTTTTATGGAATAACATCTAACGGTTCCTTTACAACTAATGGTGTATATGATACTGTTGATATTAGTAATAATACAATTTCAGGAATTGCAATCTCAAGTTCAAGTATCGTAGCAACAGGTTTTAGAGGTATTTATTTAGCAGGTTCTAATCCTGCGCCCTATTTTGTTGTAAATAATAATTTAATCGGTAGTAATACAATTGCAAATTCTATCTCTAGTTCATCAGGATCCCAATTATCGGCAATTTTCACTCAGTTTACAGCATCATCAACACTATTAGTTCATCAAGTGAAAAACAATGTAATTTCAAACATGTTTATTGGAGGGGGATCAACAAATTCAAGTGCTACTTTAAGAGGAATATTGCTTCAAGGAGCACACAATTTTAATGTTGCAAATAATACAATTAAAAATCTGACTTCTTCGGTTACCTCAGTACTTGGTGCTGGTGGTTCAGCTGCAATTGTTGGCATTTTATTTCAACCCTCTGGTACAATTTCACAGTCAGTAACAGGTAATTATGTCTATAACCTATTCACAACTGCGCCTACAACTAACGCATCAATTACTGGAATTGCAAATAATACTAGTCCATCCATTAATTCAGATATTTCAAAAAACAAAGTTTATAACCTAATCCCGTCAACTACTTCTAATACTATCATTACAGGACTTTATGTTGCAGGTGGTGCTACTACTTTTTCAAACAATGAAATAAATCTGGGCTTGGATAATAACAATAACAGCCTTACAAATCCTTATATTATTTATGGCATTAATGAACTTGGTGGCAACAATAATTTCTATTTCAACACAGTTGCTATTCAAGGAAGCGGGGTGAACAATGCTTCAACTACAATTGCTTTACGTACTGCATATGCATCAGGTACACATAATTACCGTAATAACATTTTTGCTAACCTAAGAAGTTTTGCTTCTGCTGGTACTACTTACAATATTGCAGATTCAATTGTGGGGACAATTTCAAGTGGATCAATAACAGGACTTACTCAAGATTATAATTTATACTACGCTCCTGGAACAGGTGGGATACTAATAACGAACAATGGAACAAACTACACTTCCCAATCTGCTTGGACCACTGTAGCTACAGGACATGATGCTAATAGTTTAAATGTTAATCCTCAGTTTTATAGCAATTCGACTTTGAAACCAATGAATACTGCTGTTACAGCTGGAGTTGCTATCTCAGGAATTACTACTGATATTGAAGGGAATACAAGGACAATAAATAGAATTGGTGCTTATGATAATCTTACTACGCTAAGTGTAAATATTATCAGTTTTGAAGGAAATTGGAAGCAACAAAATCCAAATTTACAATTCACCACTTCAGACGAGAAGAACCTTAGTCTTTATACAATAGAACGATCTGAAAATGGTGAAAACTATTTTTCAGTAGGAACTATAATGCCTAATGGAAACAACGGTAGTTTTGAAAACGTATATCATTTTGAGGACAATAAATATTTGGGTAGTGCTACTAATCTTTATTATCGAATAAAAGTAACTGAGTTGAATGGTGTTTACTATTATGGCAAAACAATTCAGTTAAATAAAAACAGTTCATTTGCTTCTATTGAAATCAGCCCAAATCCATTTACTAATTCAGTGAAAATATCAAACGGAACGTTTGTTTCTATTAATGATTTATCAGGTAGAAACTGTAACAACTTCGTGCAAGTAAATGATGAAATGAACAAAATCAATACAGAATTTTTACCGAAGGGTTATTACATCATTAAGTCTGTAAATGTTGATGGTGAATTAATTAATAAGGTGATGCAAAAACAGTAATTTTTATTTTTTATTTTTTTTGAAGTCAGCTCAAATGGGCTGACTTTTTTATTTGATGTGGAGCATTTTATTTTTTAAAATTACTTTCGCTGTCTCATGTATTCTTCTAAACTATTCATGCAACGATGTTTTGAACTTGCTCAAAAAGGGAGTGGGCTTGTAGCACCAAATCCTATGGTAGGTGCAGTGTTAGTGAATGAAGGAAGAATCATTGGTGAAGGTTGGCATCAAGAATTTGGTGAAGCACATGCCGAAGTGAATTGTTTTGAAAGCGTTAAAGAAGAAGATAAAGAACTGTTACCTACAAGCACACTCTATGTAAGTCTTGAACCCTGTGCTCATTATGGCAAAACTCCACCTTGTACATTACGCATCCTACAAGAAAAAATAAAGGAGGTTATTATTTGCAATAAAGATCCTTTTGATGCAGTGAATGGTAAAGGCATCGAATTATTGCAACAAGAAGGAATAATAATTCAAAGCGGATTATTGAAAGAGGAAGGCTTATGGCTTAACCGAAGATTCTTTTGTTTCCATCAACACAAACGCCCCTATATCATTCTTAAGTGGGCACAAACTCAACAAGGTTATTTTGCACCGCTCGACCGAAGTCGTTTTCAAATGAGCAATCATCATAGTCAGCAATTAGTGCACCATTGGCGAACACAAGAAGCAGCTATACTCGTTGGATTCAAAACTGCTTTGCATGACGACCCACAACTCAATGCAAGATTATGGCAAGGGAAACAGCCCTTAAGAATAGTTTTCGATAGAACACTTCAATTGCCTTCAACTTTGAAAATGTTTTCAGACCAAGCTCCAGTGTGGGTGTTAAATGAATTAAGAGATGATGTTCAAGAGTCTATTAGTTATGTAAAGATTGATTTCAGTGAAAATGTTTTGCAGCAATTGTTTAAGCTGCTTTATAAAGCCAATATTTTATCACTAATAGTTGAGGGTGGTGCAGGTTTGTTGCAAAGTTTTATAGATGAAGGTTTGTGGGATGAAGCCCGTTTTTTTGAAACAGCAAACCTTTTAAACGAAGGTTTGCAAGCGCCCTTATTGCATCATGCGCAACATTATTTTACCAACGAAATATTTTCTGATAAACTCCTTTTTTATACCCAACAAAACCCCTTGTTTCCTTATCCTTCAGGAATGCCTATTTGATGTATAGACCATGATTTACTTATTTGCAACTGTTTCGCTCAATGTATTGCTCGCAATATTATTCAAGCTTTTCCATCGATATAAAATTGATACTTTTCAAGCCATTGTAGTCAACTACATTGTTTGTGTGGTTACTGGTAGTTCTTTTCTTGGGCATTTTCCTATACAAGCCAATAGCTTACAACAAGCTTGGACACCTTGGGCCATTTTAATGGGAATGTGTTTTATTTCTTTGTTTTATCTCATTGGCTTTTGCACCGAAAAAGAAGGGATTACTACTACTACTATTGCTAACAAACTTTCTTTGGTTATTCCTGTTGCTTTCTCTTTGTTTTTATACAAGGAATCGGCGAGTGCTATGAAAATAGCTGGAATACTGATTGCTTTTCCTGCTGTGTATTTTTCAACAAAACAAAATGAAGACAACAAAAAGGCTAAGCATCTACTATTGCCTGCAATCTTATTTTTAGGTAGTGGTTTGCTCGATACATTGTTAAAGTATGTTGAACAAGGATACCTTAAATCATCTGATGAACAGGCTTCTTATACTATTCATTCTTTTGCAACTGCTGCTTTGGTTGGTATCGTCATCGTTGGAAGTTTGTATGCCAATAAGAAACTGAAATTTGCATGGAGAAATCTCTTTGCCGGCATAGCTTTAGGCATACCCAATTACTTTTCTATTTATTTTCTTATTCGAATGCTGAATAGCGGTTTTATGCAAAGCTCAGCCATCATTCCTGTAAATAACCTAAGCGTGGTTTTGCTTTCTACAATGGTTGCTGTATATGGTTTTAGTGAGAAAATGACACGATATAAATTGATTGGAATTAGTCTCTCTATCCTTGCTATACTTCTTATTGCTTTCTCTGAAAATTATGGAAGTATTTAAGTACAAGTCAATCACAGTTCCTACTATTGGTGACTTCCGAGATAGAGGCAGTAAATTCCATGCTTTTGCTTTTCCAATTTCTTCGTTGGATGATGTGAAAGTTCGTGTACAACAGCTTAAAAAAGAACATCCAAAAGCAGTGCATCATTGTTTTGCATTTCGGTTAGGGACAGATGGCACACAGTTTCGTGCAAATGATGATGGCGAACCATCGGGCAGTGCCGGCAAACCCATCCTTGGGCAAATTGATAGCTTTGGTGTGACCAACGTTTTAGTTTTAGTGGTCCGCTATTTTGGTGGTTCTCTTTTAGGGGTACCCGGATTAATCAACGCTTACAAAACAGCAACAACCCATGCTTTGCAACAAGCTTCTTTAATTGAAAAATGGGTAGAAGAAAAATACGCTTTAGAGTTTCAATATCCCATCATGAGCGAAGTACTATACATCCTTAAACAACACGAAGCAAGCATATACAAACAAGACCTTCAGTTGTTTTGTATGATGGAAGTAGGAGTACCCAAAAAGTTTCTTGATGATTGTTTAAAAAAGCTAAAAGAGATGAACAATTTAAAGCTGACGTTGATAAAGGGAATCTAATTTTTTATTTGCCCCACTACTTTTTCCCTTTTTCTTCTTCAAAGTCAATAATGTTTTCCCATCCTGCTTTAAGGTTTATTTTTTCTGGGTAAGGAATAACTAATTCTGGTTGAAGCCTTTGAAATAATATTCCATGATCCCATTGCCCATTTTCATTTCTATCTTCAATTACTTGAAGGGAATAGCCACCTGGTGTAAGCAAATGAAAACTAACCATAGTGTCTTTCACTACCTTAAGATACATCCGCTCATCATCGCGCAACACTTCAAGCAAATAACGATTGCTTAAGTATTTTGTAGGTAAGTGCACCACAAGTTTTGCATAATCTTCTTGGCGTTTTGTGCGAAAAATATTTTTAGATGGAAGACCTTCTGTTCCTAAGCTATCTTTTACAAAACCCTTTAAAAGTCGGAGCGTATAAACCGAATTTTCTTTCCATGATGGCTCAATTATTATTTGCGTTTTCTTGAAACTATCTATGCTCATTTTTGCAGTAGTTTCAACTTGTATGCCAAGGCTATCGTACATCAAATTGATCCTTGTCTTGTTGATGGTTGCAATTGGTTTATTGGTTTCAATAATGATGGGCAAAGAAATTTCTTGCATGCGTTTTCTAACATCGGTAGTGTCCACCAAAACGGTGTAACTAAATGGCTTTTCATTGGTTTTTGCAGTGTTGGTAGTATTTCTTTGTGCTACATTGTTGTCCCCTTTTTTCTTATTCAATGAATCGTTTTCCGAGAAAATATTCAAGCTTATTTTTTGTTTTAAATTGGTAGTAGGAAAAACAACAGAGTCGCAAAAAGCTATCTTTTCATCTTTACCATCATACATCAAGTTGTTATTAGCATCATTGATTGCAAAGATTTTCATGGGCATTGAGGGCAACCCTTCAAAAACAAAACTCCCGCTTGATTCGGTATGCGTTAAATACATTGGCTTTTGTCGCACCACACAACTATCGTTCAGGGCTGCATCATACAAAACAATTAGTGCATTGCTTTCTGCTTTACCGGTTGCTGCATTCATCACTTTTCCACCAAGCTTTAAACTATCGAAATAAGCACCGGTGCTAAAAATGTATTGATAGTCTTTGAAAACATTGTTTTCATGAACATCTTGAATGGCTTTGCCAAATGAAATTCGATAAGTCGTATTCTTTTTAAGTAGGCTATCAGGTATTTTCAGTACAACATTTTTCAAGTTCGCCTCAGAGGTAATTGGAAATGGTAGAATAGGCGAAACGGTGATTTCTGTAGCGGCATTATTGAGCCCCACAAACTCATCAAAATGCATTTCCAACTTCGTAACTCTTGTATTAATGGAAGAATCTTTGGGCATAATGTTGAGCAAACGAGGTGGGGTAGTGTCGCGTGGACCACCTGCCGGTGGAACGATGTTGGCACAAGATTGCAATAAGAAAACTAAAGCCAATAAAAATAGGATTTGGGAACGCAATACATTCATGCGCTCAAAAATAAGATGAAACAAACAACCTTCGCCAAGAAATCCTATGTTTGTAAGGCACTGTATTATCTATTAAAATCTAAAAACCGATGTTATTCTCTTTTATGTTCCTTTTCAAACTGTTTAGTTTTTTTGGCGCTCCTAGCAATGCTGATGTTCCTAAAACCATTTATGAATTTAAGGTGCCGGCCCTCAACGGTGGCGAAATTGATTTTGCACAATACAAAGGCAAAAAGATACTCATTGTCAATACAGCTTCTAAATGTGGTTACACGCCTCAATATGAAGGCTTAGAAAAGCTCTATGAGCGTTATAAAGACAAGTTGGTAATAGTAGGTTTTCCTGCAAACAATTTTTTGTTTCAAGAACCGGGCAGTAATGCCGAGATCGCCGCTTTTTGTAAAAAGAATTATGGGGTTAGTTTTCCTATGGCAGCCAAAATATCGGTGAAAGGAAAAGAGATGGCACCCATCTATCAATGGTTGACCAACAAAGACTATAATGGGTTTCAAAACAGCAGTGTGAAGTGGAACTTTCAGAAGTATTTAATCGACGAAAAAGGAAACCTCATCGGTGTTTTTGCTCCCGGTGTAGAACCATTGAGTGAAGATATTATCAATGCTCTTTAACATAAGGCAATTGTGAAGTGGAAAGGTGATTTTTATTTTTCTACTTCTCAATACTACTTATTTTAGTTTTTTACTACAGAACAGATTTCCGTGACAGTTATTTATTAATCCCTTATTACAGAAAAGTTTTTAGTTGGCACTTATTCTTAAAAAGTGGTCACTTTTTCCAAATCCGATACCTCAAAAAAGTTTTTCGAGGACACTTTTCATTGAAAAGTGGTCACTTTTTATCAATCCGCTATAACGGAAAAGGTTTCCGTAACAGCTTTTTCCCAATAAGTTTTAACGGAATAGATTTCTGTGACAGCTTATTCACAATCCGTTTTCATGGATAAGTCATTTGTTGGCTCTTTTTCTCAAAAAGTTGATGCCTTTTCCCAATCCGTTATCACGGAAAAGGTTTCCGTAATAGCCTTTTCCCAATCCGTTTTAACGGAATAGATTTCTGTGATAGCTTATTCCCAATCCGTTTTCAAGGAAAAGTTTTTAGTTGACGCTTATTCACAAAAATTTGTCATTGTTTTCAAAATAGAGGTATCGTATCTATGTTCCTATTATTATGATTCTAAAAACAAGCTATTTTACAATTCTTGGAAACAATAGAAAATTGATGAAGTTGCACTATTCAGTTTCTTTTTCTATAAAAACCAAAGGCTTTTGATATTTTAGCCCTCGTAAAAAATCTTATGAAAGTATTTGTTGTTGGCGCATCGGGCTTAGTTGGTGGAAATTGTATGAAGCATTTCATGGAACAAGGATGGGAAGTGAAAGGGTCTTACTTTTCTTTTTCAACGGATGACACTGTTTTTTATAATACTCTTGAACCCGAACATCCTTCCAATTTTGATATTGTAGGCTATGGTCCCGATGTCATCGTTCATTGCGGCGCATTGACGCATGTTGACTATTGCGAAACACACGAAGAAGAGAGTTATGAAAAAACTGTGAAGAGCACGCAAAACCTCATTGCAGTTGCCAAACAATGTGGTGCAAAATTGGTTTACCTATCTACCGATTATGTTTTTGATGGGATAGATGGTCCTTACAAAGAAGACGCACCCGTGAATCCTTTAAGTGTATATGCAAGACATAAACTTGAAGCGGAACAAATGGCCTTGCATGAGTTGAACAATACACTTGTATTGCGCGTGACGAATGTATATGGAGATGAAGTGCGCGGGAAGAACTTCATAGCAAGAATCATTGACCAATGTAAAAACCATCAAAAGCTTACTTTAAAGTTGCCCTACGATCAATATGCCACGCCTGCCAATGCTTGGGATATTGCACGAGCAATGTTTGTGTTGTTGCGCGATGGCAAACAAGGCATTTACCATATTTGTAGTACCGATTTTTTAAACCGTGTGGAATTGGCTTTGCGCGTGTTGGCCTATTTCCCTGATGCTGAATATGACTTGATCCCTATGAGCACCGAAGAAATGAATCAACCGGCTAAACGTCCTTTGATTGGCGGTTTTGTGAAACATAAGTTTAGCAGTGAATATCCCGATTTCCTTTTCGGAACGGTAGATACTTACTTAACTGCAATGACTAAAAAATAACTTTGCTTTGTGACAATTGTCATTCCACTTTTTAAGATGGCAATCATACATTTGCAACATCAATAAATTACCAAATCAAATTTTAAAAACTAAAAAAATCAACCGATTATGAAACAATTAAGAAATGTAGTACTGCTTCTTGCAGCCTTTATCATGTCATTCAATTCTTTTGCTCAAAAACAACCCGAGTGGAAGGAAATGATGGATTTTCATGCAGTAATGAGCAAAACTTTTCATCCTTCAGAAGATGGCAATTTTGCGCCTGTAAAACAAAATGCATCAATGCTTGTTGCAAAAGCAGCGGCATGGCAGAAAGCAACTGTACCTCAAGGATTTAATAATGATGTAACTGCGCCTATTTTAGCAAGATTGGTAGATGCTTGCAAAGCATTGGAAACAGCAGTGAAAGAAAAGAAATCGAATGATGAATTGAAGCGCTACATCAGCAATGCACACGATGTTTTTCATGAAATCAAAGAAAAATGTAACAAGCCTACAAGTGAGGGCGGGCACTAATCAAGTTCCTTGAAATAATTTCGAAAAGAGGTTGCACATTTGTGTAACCTTTTTTATTGCATCAACCCACAAACATGAAGAAAGAAGAAATCTCGGTATTCGATATTTTTAAGATTGGTATTGGTCCTAGTAGTTCTCACACCCTTGGTCCTTGGAAAGCAGCACTCCGTTTTATAGAAACTGTAAAACAACATGGAATTGAAAACCTTGTGGCTACTAAGGTGTTGTTGTATGGGTCGTTGGCAAAAACCGGCAAAGGTCATGGGACGGATATAGCAGTCATTCTTGGTCTTTGTGGAGAAGACCCTGTTACGTTTGATGTGAATAAGATAGATGCTACGGTACAGCAAATCTCTGAAGAACAGCAAATGAAATTCGGAGGGAAACACTTCATTGCATTCAATCCTGTTGAAGACGTTGTTTTCTTAATGACAGAATCTTTACCTCAACACCCGAATGCGGTCACTTTTTTGGCAACTTTTAGTGATGGTAAAGAAATTGCTGAAACCTATTTTTCAATTGGTGGTGGGTTTGTTGTGAAAGATGGTGAAGGTGGGCATGGTTATTCTACTGTTGAATTACCTTTTCCTATTGACACTGCTAATGACCTTTTGTTGTGGAGCCGAAAAACAGGCATGTCAATTGCTGAAATTGTGATGGAGAATGAACATACTTGGCGAAGTGATGAAGAAACCAAAGCAGGCATTCATAAGATTTGGGAAGTAATGAGAGATTGTACGTATAGAGGTTGTCATATAGATGGGATGTTACCCGGTGGTTTAGAAGTCAATAGACGTGCAGCAGCACTTAATAAAAAACTAATCCAAGGAAGAAGTTATAGTAATTACAACGAGTGGATTGCAGCTATTCGCATGGGCGGATTTCATTTTCAATATATCCTCGATTGGGTAAGTTGTTTTGCTTTAGCTGTTAATGAAGAAAACGCATCCTTCAGTAGGGTAGTGACCGCACCCACAAATGGCGCTTCTGGTGTGATTCCTGCTGTACTTCAATATTTCATCACTTTCTGTGATGGTTTTGATGAACATAAAATTGCTAATTTTCTTTGCGTAGCCTCCGAAATTGGCAGCATCTTTAAAAAAGGGGCAACGCTTTCAGCCGCAATGGGTGGTTGTCAGGCAGAGATAGGTGTTTCTTCATCAATGGCAGCAGCTGCGCTAACAGAGAGTCTTGGCGGTAGTATAAAACAAGTATTGATGGCGGCAGAAATTGCTATGGAACATCACCTCGGATTGACATGTGACCCTGTGGCAGGTTTGGTGCAAGTGCCTTGTATTGAACGAAATACTATGGGCGCCATAAAAGCGATTACCGCTTCACAATTAGCCTTGCAAAGCAATCCATATCATGCAAAAGTTTCGCTAGATACTGTCGTCAATACAATGTGGCATACAGCGCTCGATATGAATCATAAATACAAAGAAACTGCTGAAGGCGGTTTGGCGGCTTTGATTCCTTTAGGGTTGAGTGAATGCTAAGTTTTACGCTACTTCATATTTTTTCTTTACTGTTTACAACAAATTTCAATTTACCTGAACGTTGAAATAATTCATTTCAATAAAGCAATTTTCTGATTGGTCTATAATTTAATTTTAAGATAATTTCAATTTGCTAATTTTGTTAACCATTAACATTGCTATTGAGTTAGTATTGTTTTTAACAATTAATTCACCCCTAAAACACCAGTCTATGCTACAAAAAAGCAAACGTAAATTCAGCACTTTTTGGAAGAATTTCCTAAAAGAGCAAAGCCTAAAACGAACATTGATACTTGCATTAGTATCAGTTTTTGGTTATTATTCCATGTACAATGTTTCCGGGGCTGCCAACTCAGGGAATGCAGTCACTGGAGCACCGTTTAATTCAGGTGTTACCTGTACCGATTGTCATAGTTCTACCAACTATGCATCTACCGTTGCCCTTCAATTAATGTCCGGTGCCAATGTTGTAACTACTTATACTCCTGGTCAAGCCTATGTTTTAAGAATTACTAGAAGTGCGAATGCAACGTTTAATGCAATCGGTGCTGCTGGTTGGGGCTTTCAAATGGCATGTGCTACAGGTGCAGGCAATACCAATAATAATGGTTGGGGCACTTTACCATCAGGTGTTTCCAACAAACTGCTTAGTAGCAGAAACTATATTGAGCACAATACCAAACTAGCCAAAACTATTCTCACATTAGATATCCCATGGACTGCACCTGCATCAGGTACTGCAGGTACTGCTAGTTTCTACATTGCATTGAATAATGTGAATGGAAATGCAAGTACTAATGGCGACCAAGTAGTAACAACTTCACTTGCAATTCCTGCTGCAAGTTGTCCTACACCAACTGTTAATATTGCAGCCAACTCTAGTACAATTTGTACAGGCGTAAGCGTAACATTTACAGCAACACCAACCAATGGCGGAACAACGCCTACCTATCAATGGAAAAATAACGGTACAGCAATTACAGGAGCAACGAATGCAACTTATACTTCAACAACTCTTGCCAACGGAAACTTGATTACTTGTGTCATGACACCAACTGCACCTTGTAATACTTCTTCTGCAACAAGTAATACAGTTACAATGACAGTAAATCCATTGTTGACACCTGTTGTTTCTATTGCAGCTTCTTCTTCTACAATTTGTAGTGGCGCTAATGCAACATTTACAGCAACACCTACAAATGGTGGTGGTACACCAAGTTATCAATGGAAGAAAAACGGAACCAATATTAGTGGTGCCACAGCATCAACATATAGTTCAACAACTCTTGCAAATAATGATGTGATTTCAGTGAACATGACTACATCTACAACTTGTTACACTGCTCAAACTGTTACGAGCAACAATGTGACAATGACAGTGAATCAAAATCTTACACCAACTGTTAGTATAACAGCATCCAACAACATTATTTGTTCAGGAACATCTGTAACATTTACAGCAACACCTACAAATGGTGGTGGTACACCAAGTTATCAATGGAAGAAAAACGGAACCAATATTAGTGGTGCCACAACATCAACTTATACTTCTACAACCTTCGCAAACAATGATGTGATTTCAGTAGATATGACCACGTCTACAGCTTGTTATACAGCACAAACTGCTACAAGCAACAACGTGACCATGACAGTGAATCAAAATCTTACACCAACTGTTAGCATAGCAGCTTCCATCAACAATATTTGTGCAGGAACATCGGTAACTTTTACAGCAACACCTACCAACGGTGGCAGTACTCCAGGTTATCAGTGGAAGAAAAACGGAACCAATATTAGTGGTGCTACAGCAGCAACATATAGTTCATCAACCATAGCAAACAACGATGTGATGTCAGTTGTTATAACTACGTCTATAGCTTGTTATACTGCACAAACTGCTACTAGTAATAATGTTACCATGACTGTGAATTCAATACTTACTCCAAGTGTAAGTATTGCAGCATCAAGCAACACTATATGCGCAGGTTCTTCTGTTATCTTTACTGCAACACCTACCAATGGTGGCGGCACTCCTCTTTATCAATGGAAGAACAACGGAACAAATATTAGTAGCGCAACAAATGCTACTTACAGTTCTAGTGCTATTGCCAATGGTGATGTGCTTTCAGTGAATATGACTACTTCTACTGCTTGTTATACTGCGCCAACTGCCTCTAGCAATAACGTAACAATGACAGTGAATCAAAATCTTACGCCAAGCGTAAGTATTGCAGCATCTAACAACAATATTTGTGCAGGTTCTTCAGTAACATTTACCGCAACACCTACTAATGGTGGAAGTACTCCAAGTTATCAGTGGGTGAAAAACGGAACAAATATTTCTGGTGCAACTGCTTCAACTTTTAGTTCATCTTCACTTGCTAACGGTGATGTTGTTGGTGTTATGATGACATCCTCAATTGCTTGTTATACAGCCCTAACAGCAAGCAGTAATAATGTAACAATGGTTGTCAACACAAATATTACTCCTTCAGTTGCCATTGCAGCATCCAACAATAATGTTTGTGCTGGTGCTTCTGTGTCTTTTACAGCAACACCTACCAATGGCGGTAGTACGCCTACTTTCCAATGGTATAATAATGCTTCAGCAATTTCTGGTGAAACAAATACAACCTACAATTCATCAAGTCTTGCGAATGGCGATGTGCTTTCTGTAATCATGGGTTCTTCTAATACTTGCTCATCAACTTCTACAGCCAATAGCAATAACATATCCATGGTTGTCAATCCAATAGTTACACCAATAGTTACAGCTGCTACTACAGCTACTACTGTTTGTCCAGGTGTTGTCGTGACGTTTAATTCCAATACAACAAATGGAGGCAATTCAACTCAATTTCAATGGTTACTAAATGGCAATAACATTAGCGGTGCAACAAATAGTAGTTTTAGTGCTTCTTCGGGTGTAAATGATGGCGATATTTATTCAGTTGTAATCACTAGCAATGCTAATTGTCTTTCTACGAACACAGCAACTAGCAATGGCGTTACTATGGCTTTGTCTTCTCCAATAGCAACAATTACTCCATCAGGAACCACAGCCTTATGTGGCACAAGCAATGTGACGCTCACTGCAAGTAATGGCGCAAGCTATCTTTGGAGCAATGGTGCCACAACACAATCCATCACAGCAAATACATCAGGAAGTTATTCTGTAGCCGTGACAAGTTTTGGTGGATGTGTATCAAATTCAACAGCAACAAATGTTCAGAAATTTCCTACTGCTGCAAAAATTCTTGCCGTTGGTTTGACCTCAGTTTGTGAACCATTTACTGTTTCTTTTAAAACCGACCCAACTATTGGCTATGTTGGTCAATTTAATTTCCAATGGAATCTTGGTGGTGCTCCAATTTCAGGTGCTACAGATTCCATCTATACTGCCTCAGGAGCAAGTGCAGGAAGTGTTACACTCACACTTTCTGGAGCTACATGTACTAGTACATCAGCAGGTAAAACATACGCTATAAAGGCTAAACCATCAGCAACATTTACAGCTGGAGGTTCTACAACTTTTTGTACTGGTGGAAGTGTTACGCTTAATGCACCTGTAATTACAGGTTATACTTATGCTTGGTTAAAAGACGGATTGGCAGCAGGTGCTGGAAACTCTAAAGCTTTTAAACTTGCAGGTGTTTATAAGGTAATTGCTAAACTTGCTGGTTGTGCCGATACTTCTAGCACTTCAGCTACTGTAGTTGTAAATCCATTACCAATAGCCTCTGTTACTAATCTTAATCCAAATACATTCTGCGCAGGAGATAGCTGTATATTATCAGCTAGTCCTGCAGGAGGGAATACATACAAATGGATGGTAGGTACAACAGTCTCTGCAACAACTACAACCAATACATATGCAGTTTATGCTTCCTCTACTTTTAAAGTAGTGGTGACAGATTCAAACGGATGTACAGGTAAAACATCTGCATCTAGTGTAAAAGTTACTGCCAATCTTATTCCGGTTGCTTTAATTACTCCTTTAAGTTCAACTACTATTTCTGCAACAGGTAGTGTGAAACTAAATGCATCACCTTCTTCTGGAGTTAGCTGGCAGTGGTTTAATAATGGTGTTGCCATTTCAGGTGCTACAACAAAACAATACACTGCAACATCTGGTGGTAGCTACACAGTTGCTATTACTAAAAATGCTTGTACAGGAACCTCAGCTGCAACTATCGTTACCCAACTACCTGCAAAAACAAATGCAGGAATTACTAGTGATGATAATTTCAGCATTCAGTCTTATCCAAATCCTGTTAATGATTTGTTGACCATTTCAATCAACGGTGTTGAAACAATACATGCTCAGTTGGAAATGATCAATTATAATGGTCAATTAATGGGAAGCTGGTTATTAACTTCTGCTCAATCAACAATTGATATGAGTAAATATGCCAATGGAATTTATCTAATTCGTTATAAAGATGAAGAAGGCAGAACTGGTACGTTGAAAGTTACTAAAGAGTAAGTGCTTATTATTAAGTACTTTTCAGTTAAGCCGCCCTATAATTTAAGGCGGCTTAACTTTTTTAGTGGCAAGTATTATTTACGAGTAAATGCAACATTAATTTACTTGTTTTCCTTAATAAGTCAATCATTAAGTGATAATCAATAATATAAATTTGATTTTTAAAAAGCAAAGCATTGATAATTTTGTTACACTTTTTAATAATTGTTTGTAAAAATGAAGTCCTTTTATAGGCTACTTTTTTTTCAAATTATTTTCAAAGAAAAGATTGTCATTTGGTATTTTGGAAAAAGATTTTTGATAAGTTTGTAAAGACATAATGTTTTAATTTTTAGAGTTAAGAAAAAAGAGGGCTTTTTCAAGCTCTTTTTTTTTACCTGAATAATTGTTAACCACCTTGTTATTTTTACACCATGAAATTTCAACTTTCCCTTCTTGCATTTGTGTTGTTTTTTATAGCTTCTTGTAACAACAAAGGCGAAGAAAACCAAACAACACAAGACACTACTGCTACCAATCCCGTTATTGATATTCCCGCTTTCAATGTTGATACCACCTATCAGTTTATTCAAACACAAGTTGATTTTGGACCTCGAGTTCCAGGCACTAAGGCACAAAAATTATGTGCTGCTTGGCTTCAAAATAAGTTGATCCAATATTGCGATACTGTTTTTCGTCAAGATGCAATGGTGAAAGCAGGAGACGGAAAATTATTACCATGTATCAATCTTGTTGGTGTTATTCACCCTGCAGCAAAACATCGTATTTTGTTGATTTCACATTGGGATAGTCGTCCTTGGGCAGACCAAGACACTAAGGATAAAGACAAACCTATTTTATCTGCCGATGATTGTGCAAGTGGGGTAGGCATGTTGCTTGAAATAGCAAGATTGTTGCAGCAAAAAGCAATTCCCGATGATTTAGGTGTTGATATTTTCTTTACAGATGTAGAAGATTATGGCAAGACAGAGTGGGGAGATGAAAGCTATGCACTTGGTACACAGTACTGGGCAGCTCATCCTCATGTATCGGGATATAAAGCCGACTTTGGAATATTGGTTGATATGGTAGGGGCGCGTGGTGCAAGATTTCCATTAGAAGGGTTTTCAAAACAATTTGCGCCAACTGTACAGCAAAAAGTTTGGCAAGCTGCTAATAGTGCCGGCTATTCTTCTTTCTTTGTGTACGATGATGGTGGTTTCATTACCGATGACCATGTATTTGTCAACAAAATTGCTGGCATTCCAACTATTGATATTATCAATTTGCAGCAAACTACACAAACCTCATTTGCAGCACATTGGCACACTCACAACGATAACATGTCTATAATAGATAAAGAAACTTTGAAAGCAGTTGGTACAACACTGCTTTATGTTATTTACCAATAAAAATTATTGTAAAAAAAGACCCCTCGCCATTTGTGACGAGGGGTCTTTTAGTTTATGTGATTTCAGTTTACTCTTTTATAATCTTAATAGTTTTCACTTCTTGTCCAGATGTAAGATGGCAGAAATAAACACCGTTTGGCAATTGGCTTACATCAATTGATTTTCCAGAAGCAATTTGTTTTTCTTGTAACATCAATTTGCCATCTACAGATAAGATGGAAACATCTACTTTTTGTCCGTTTGTTGAGGAGAAAGAAATTTGAATTTGCTCGTGTGCAGGATTTGGATGAATGGTATAAACCGTTCCATTTTGACTGATTAAAGGAGAAGAGGTTTCAATAGCAATCATGTTTTGAGTAGTATTGGTGAGCACTACTGTGTTATTATCAAAATAGATTCCTGCTCTGTTGTTAATGAGTGTTCCCGCACTTAAGTTGTTTTTAGTACGAATGCTATAAGAAACCCAACCATTGCTACCTGCCATGTTACTACCACTATCTGGTAAATTAATGCCATAGAAATAGAAATTAATGATGCCGTTTCCTGTCATTGCAAATTTCACAGGGTGAGAAGAACCTGTAAGAACCAAACTCATTGGGTCAACATCAGCATCAAGCGTATCACGTAAGATAACAGTTGTTGCAGCAGCATTTCCAGTATTTTGGAAATGGATATTGTAATTCAATAAAGTTCCTGAAGGAATGTTACCGGAAGGCGAAACAAACTTTTCATTAGGGTCAAAAGAAGCAGATAATAATTGATGAAGAGCAACAGTATTATTAGAAGTATCGAGGTCGGTTGCGAGTGGTTCAATTGTCAAAAGAGAATTTGTGTAATTACCTAAAACAGCAGTTGAAGAACAACCAAGATGAACTAAAAATCCAGCAGTTGCTCCTGGAGCCAAATTATTGTATGCCCATTTCAATGATTGTCCATTGATAACTGTTGGTGGAACAACACAACTTACATAAGACAACAAAGAATCCATTACAAGGGTAATAGTGTCACTTTCAGGAGCATTACCATAATTATGATAGCTTATTGGTAAAAGACCACCACCACCAGGTTGCATTGTCCAATTAGGACAATTAATGCCAACATCATGAATATTTGGCATCATGTGGAATCCAAAATTATTACCCACGCAAGACTGAGTTAATGGACTTACAGAAAGAGATGTTGCAGAACTTATAGTCCAATATTGTTGGGAAGCTGGAGTGATGGTATAAGTTAAGTTAGAATCAATAAAGAAGAAAGCATAATCACCCACAGCATTACTGCTTACATAATAATTACCTGGCATAATGTTCAGTATATGATTTGCTAAACCAGAATCAGCACCATCATAAACCCCATTGTTATTAATGTCATTATATACTTTACCATTGATGTAAGAAAAAGTAACACCTTGACTATTGGCACAAGTGCCCCAATGAAATGCAAAACCAGGAGGCATACTGCACATAGTACTTACAGGGAACATCGTGCCCAATCCCACTGCAGGTTGTGCCAACGCCCAATTACAACTAGTGTCTGCTAAAACAGAATAATCTGAATTAGTGTTTCCACGTAAACCAATTTGTGTGTTAAATGGATTGATACCTAAGTTCATGTTTCCATAAACAAAACGAATACAATTGCTGCTTTCATACAACCAAACTTGGAAGTTTAAATCGCCTGTAAAGCTGCCAAAATATTGATAATGTAACCATTGAACAATTGTAATTCGATTAGGTGCAGTTCCAATTGTAATGTATTGGATGCTTGAACCTGCCCCGCCATTTCTTAAATCTCCGGCAAAAGGGGCAATGACATTATTGTTAGAGCCATTAAATATACCTGTGAAAAGAGAATTCCCTACAGAGTCCACGTCTATCCAACCATTTGTTGTAATAGCAATTTTGTTATGATTTATGCCACCATAATTGAAGGTGAAACCAAGTGGAATGTTGTTGTAAGTCATGTCATCCACATTAAGCGCATCCACAGTCGTACCTGTAATCGTTTGGAAAGTATCCATGCTTGCTGTATAAGGCATGCTACTTATGTTTTGTGCGCGGGTAGTATTCTGTGATAATACCATTGCCAAAAGCATAGCGAAAGCTATGCGTAGTGTTATTTTCATTTTCAATTGTATTTTGTTTTGGCAAATTAAGGTAATTGAGAAAATGAACGGTAGCTTTTTTTGACAATAAAAAAACGCAGCAATCACTTGCTGCGTTTCGCTCCCCCTGTTGGACTTGAACCAACGACCCCCTGATTAACAGTCGTAATAGAGACTATATCCTTTATTGGTATTTATTAGTCGAAACATAGTACTACAAAGATTTTCAGACAATTTAATTAATATTTAGTATAATTATTTTCGTGCATTTTGATATAAAAATCGTGCAAAAATCGTGCAATGAAATAATTTTGCTCCACTTTCAAAATCTAAACTGATGAACAAAGTAAAAGTCTCAATCTATCATGATACAAGAAGTATCAAAGTAAAAGATAGTGAGAAATCCAAAAACAAAGTTTTTGATAGTAAAAATTCAATCAACAATATTTACCCTGTAAAGTTGCGCGTGTACTATAAGGAAAATAGAAAGCTATACTTAACTGGAATTGAAATTAGTCCCTTGGATTTTGAACGTTCTTTTCTAACTCAAAAACCACAAAAGGAATACAAAGAAATCAAGTTCAAAATATTGGAAATCGAGAAGAAAGCAAATGACATTATTGATCTAATACCATCTTTTAGTTTTGATGCTTTTGAGAGAAAAATGTTTAAAGCTACTGGTGATGCTGATAACGTTATTTATTACTACACTCAATACATAGAACAGTTACGGCATGAAAAAAGAATCAGCACCGCTAGTAATTATGATTTAAGTCTAAAATCCATTTTGTCATTTGCAGGGAGAAAGAAAACGAAGGAAATAAAGTACATAGCTTTTGATGCAATTACTCCAAGTTTTCTAAATGATTACGAACAAAGGATGATTGAAAAAGGAAAGAAAATCACAACAGTAGGAATCTATTTAAGACCACTGAGGTCAATTTTCAACATTGCAAAATCCGAAGGTGTTGTTAATGATGAAATCTATCCTTTCGGAAAAAGAAAATACCAGATACCTGCATCAAGAAACATCAAAAAAGCACTGAGTAAAAATGAACTGAAAAAATTGTTTGAATACAAAGCAGCAAAAGGAAGTGAACAAGAAAGAGCTCGAGACTTTTGGTTCTTATCTTATCAATGTAATGGCATGAATTTTAGGGATATTGCTGAATTAAAAGTAGGCGACATAAAAGATGCTCAAATAATATTCACACGCGCAAAAACAAAGAATACCTCAAAGAGTGACAGCAAAAAAATAGTAGTAGCAGTTACAGATAATATCCAGGCGCTTATTAAAAAATACAAAAGCGGTACTTCTAAAAATGATTACTTGTTTCCTATTTTCAATAGCAATATGTCCGCAGAAGATAAGTATAGAGACATTAAAAACTTTACACGCTTTGTAAACCAACATCTAAAAAATATTGCAAAAGCAATTGGTATCAATGAAGATATCAGCTCTTATTGGGCTCGTCACTCCTATTCAACCATGGCAATTAGGAACGGTGCTTCAATGGAATATTTACAAGAAAGTTTAGGTCATGCAGACGCTAAAACAACACAGAACTACTTTGCAGGATTTGAAGATAAAGTCAAACTCGAAGTAGCTAGAAAACTTATGGAATTTTAAAAAACACAGTTATGACAATTCAAGAAGAAATAATCTCCATTGTTAGCAAATTAGATTTTGAATGGTACACTAACATCAAGAATCTATTTGAAAAGGAACAAGGTTATGATGTGAAAACAAATCAAATAATTAGATCAGAAAAAAACTTTTATCAGTTTTATGATGAAGAAACTAATGAACTTGATGAATCAGATTGGGAAATCAATTGCGGTATAGAAGAATATGCATGGGATTATAGCTGTATAGAATACCCAAGGTTTGGTGATATAAATGAAATTGACGATGATAAATTATCTGCACAATATGTAGAATTACCAGTGCAAGGGCAGATAACATCTCACCATTTACTGAAGATAATTAGCGATTATATCAATGAAAGCTCGGACGTAATTAAACAAGATGAATTTATTTCTAAACTATTAACAATAGTAAGTGGTAAAGTAAAAGAAATAGAAAAGACTAATATAGATACTGAATATTCAAAGGTCGCACTGCATTTTTATAAATCATTTAAAGCGGAGGTATCTGGTGAATACCGGCACATAAGACGTAATGCTGATAAGCAGCGTAGTTTTCAAACATTTTTAGAATCTGATGTTTGGGTGGATACTCAGGATACCAACTATAATTCAGACGAACAGGTTATTAGAGATATTCTGAAACCACTAAGAGGTATATGGCTTAAAATAGAGATAATGAAAAGTGGTGATTTTGAAAAACTCATTTCCAATACAATACATTTCATAGAAAGCAAAGGAGCGAGTATCGAAGAAAAATTAATGCCAATTCGCACAAATAAAGTATCAGAGGATTTCATTAGATATACATTCTATACCCTTTATAAAGAGAAAATAAACGGTAAAATTACTCAGGCAAAATGGGCAACATTTTTGAAGAAATCATTCGAAGTTTTTAGTTCAGTTGAAGAAGAAACCATCAGGAAGAAATTATCCACAAAGCCTTTGAATTTTGATACCGACCTATTAAATACCATTACTTACCACAAATCACCAAAGTCACCAAAAGTCACCTGATTTTGTCATTTTACAATTGCAATGTGAGGAACAAAAACTCACATTATAATATATGACAGCAATAAGATTTGAGGACTTGCCAAATGTTGTATCAGATATCTTAGAGAAGGTCAACAGCATTGACAGGCAGTTAAGGGCAGCGGGAGACGTGCCCGTAAGAACAGAGGATGGATTATTAACCATCAGTGGAGCAGGAGAGTTATTAAAACTGTCCAAAAACACCATTTACAAACTGGTTCAAAAAAGAGCTTTACCCTACAGCAAGAAGGGTAAGCGGTTGTATTTTGTAAAGCACGAGTTGTTGGATTGGGTTAAAACTGGCAAGAAGAAAACCGAGGTGGAACTACAGGTGGAGGCTGAAACAAGATTTATTAACTCAAAGAAATCAAGGAGGTAATTATGATTGTTGGAAATATAAAAAGGAATACAGAAGATACTGAGGGTCATCAATTGAATTTAGAAAAGGTACTAGAAACTCAAAAAAAGTTGCGAAAAATAGTCGCAACAAAAATTAAGTTTTCTGAACCGATATTAGAACAAAATGGGAATCCAGTAATCTTCCCTCACACAATCAATGTGATTCAAGGACAAGCTGGTCAACACAAAAGTAGAGTAGCTGAAAATATCTGCGCAGCACTATTAAAACAACATGATTGTAAAAATGAATTATTAGGATTTATTCGTTTTAATTCAGAAGCACTTTATACCGTTGTTTATGTTGATACTGAAAGAAATATTTCTGAACAGTTACCATTTGCCTTACAATCAATTCAAATTAAAGCAGGCTATAAAAAAGAAGATGAATTATCACAATTTCAGTATATTTCATTACTAACAGTAACAAGAAAAGAAAGATTTAAAGCTTTGAAGTCTTATTTAAAGCATTTAAGAAAAAGTGATTCTAATATGATGGTGGTAATATTAGATGTTTCTACTGATTGTATTGAGGACTTTAATAGGATTGATAAAAGTATGGAATTGATTGATTTAATGAATATTTCAATAAATGAAACTAAAGTTACTTTTATATGTATAATCCATGAGAATCCAGGAAGTGAAAAAAGCAGAGGTCACTTTGGTACTGAACTAATGAATAAGGCAACTACTTTAATTCAAGTAGGATTTGAAAAAGATGCCAGCCAAAATGCAATAGAATTAATAAGAGCAAAGTATTTGAAGTGTAGAAATACTGCTAAGCATAAACCTTTTTACTTTAAATATTGTCAAGTCGCTCAAGGGCTTGTTTTAGCAACTAATTCCGATGTATTAGAGGCAAGTAATAACAGAAGAAGAAAAGCTGATATTAATGATGTAATTGAGCAAATTGAAATATACTTTAGTGACTGTACAACAATAACTAAAGTTGAATTATTCGAAAAACTACGTTTAACTTTAAAGGTAGAGGAGAGAACATTAGCTGATCGCATAAAAGAAATTATAGAAACTAAGAAAATACTAATTAATCAAGAGGATAAAGAGTGTTATTTAGATAAAAAAATAGTGAAAAAAGAGGTTACTTTTTCACTTAAAACAATTGAAAGCCAATAAGTAAAATAATAATTGCAAACTTGTAAACAAAAAAATAATTCATTTTATAACGTTTGCAAGTTTGCAAACCCTTATATACGCTTTTGCAAATTGCAAAGCGTAAATTCTAATAAAATCATTAACAATTCATCTTTGTAACATAAGCAAAGCCAGTATTAAACACACACAAAACGCAAATAATCCATTTTTCAACTCAATATTAAATACCATATTCATTTTGCTCATAAGTAGTTGTAAATTAATCAGTTAGAAATTTATATACTATATACCGCTAATTGTAACAAACTATAACCCCTCTAGCTACTTTATATTTTTGCATTCTGGTAAGTGTTAGAAACATTAAACTAGTCCTCCTATTAACCCCGCCATCATTTAGAGCCACAACAATGCCCTCACTTGCTATACTCTAGCTCATGAGCCATTTAGAAGTCTTATACTTATGTATATGTGAATGACAAAGGCTGGATTTAATCTCAAATCCCACTCAATTTCCTAATTTCACATTATTGTAATCATAATTTCAAGCGCACTCTATAACACAAATTAAATTTTCTAAAAATTTTAGACTTGAAATTCAAGAAATAGATTATGTGATATAGTAATGCCCCCCTGCCTTATGTATGTTCGTTTAACACTAGGGCTACCTTTAATTTCCCATCGGGGTCTACTAATGCCGAGCCCTTACCCCCACCATCCGACAATCTTTAAACCTAATTAGTTTATGCTTTCAGAATAAACCTTAATTGTTTAGATTATCTACTTAGTAAACAAAATTGGTTTATTACCTACTCACTTACATTCTCTTGAGGATTCTATAAGCAATACCTCAATTCATTTCCACATCTATTTCAAGTTTCAGTTAATAGCTGACTTTATACTCTTGCCTTAAACTCCTGGGCTTTAGAAAAAGGAGCATTTTCATTTATTTATTTATTATTTTATGGTAACAATTACAGGTTACAACATCCGCCAAAATAAGGGCGGTGAAAATTTCGTGGCATTAACCTTGACTGGAAATGTTGAACTAATTCAAAGTTCTTCATCTGGCAGATTTTATGCAACTAATCGTAAGGTTTCTATGCCAAGTACTTTTGATGAAGCCACTGCTAAAATGTGCATAGGACAAAGTATGCCAGGTTCAATTGTAAGAACAGCATGTGAGCCCTATTCATTTACGGTTAAACGTACAGGAGAAGTAATGTCTTTGGCTTATTCTTGGGCATATCAGCCTGAAGGTAGTAAAGAGCTTCTTGGGCACGGTGTAGTAGAAGTTGATGAACAGCAAAATCATTCTACTTTTCAAAAAGCAAATAGTAGTGCAATAATGGCTGCTGCAAACAGGTAGTTGACAACTAAAATTCAAACTCAGGGAGGTGTAATAGCCTCCCTTTTTTATTTCCTAATCTCTCAAATTTTAAACAATGAAATTATCAGTTGCTTCTAAAAAGAAGGCTAAAATAAAAATGGGTTTACAAGGACCTAGTGGTTCGGGTAAAACAAAGAGTGCATTACTCATTGCTTATGGGCTATGTGGTGATTGGACTAAAATAGCTGTGATTGATTCTGAAAACCATTCGGCTGATCTTTATTCAGAACTAGGACCTTACAATGTATTACCACTTACTGCTCCTTTTACACCTGAACGGTACATACAAGCTATGAAGGTTTGTATCTCATCTGGGATAGAGGTAGTTATACTAGATTCAATCTCTCATGAGTGGGATGGAGTTGGGGGTGTACTT
>CAINUN010000001.1 GCA_903853805.1 uncultured Bacteroidota bacterium | reverse complement strand
TAGCTACATTACCCACATCGGTAGCTAAGTCATCAACATCGGTAGCAAGATTATCCGCAGTGGTAGCTAAATAATCTGCATCGGTAGCTAAGTTATCCGCATCGGTAGCTGATAGAAAACGATAATATCTTAGTGCTGTTACTCAATTTTTGAGTTACGTTCACAATTCCTCATTTCCACACTTCCTCATTTCATGGCGCATTTAAATTACTTTTGCACCACTACATGCAATACGAAGAAACAGAAGATTGGGAAGATATTGACCTCGAAGATGCCGAAGAAGAGGAAGCGCAACCGGTCGTGCGGATAAAGATTCTTGTTGAAAGAAAACAAGAGTCCATGCGCCTCGATAAGTTCCTCATGATAAGGCTTGAAGGCGCCACCCGCAATAAAGTGCAGCAAGCCATTGAAGAAAAATTCATCCTCATCAACGGCAATAGCACCAAGTCCAATTACAAAATCCGTCCCGGCGATGAAATCACCGTCTTCGAAACCCGCAAGTCGGAGCTTGAAGAAGTATTGCCCGAAAACCTGCCTCTAAATATTGTGTATGAAGACGATTCCCTCATGATTGTGCTCAAAGAAGCAGGCATGGTGGTTCATCCGGGTTGTGGCAATTATACGGGTACGTTGGTCAATGGCTTAGCCTACTATCTTGGTCAGCAAAATATTGGCTCCGAAAACCTACATCGGGTAGGTTTGGTGCATCGCATAGATAAAGACACAAGCGGTTTGGTGGTCATTGCCAAAACCGAAACTGCCATGAGCAATCTTGCAGCACAGTTTAAGGCACATACCGTTTATAGAAGATACATTGCACTCGTTTGGGGCGATTTCCCAGAAGATGAAGGCACTATTGAAGCCCATGTGGGAAGAAATCTTCGCTTCCGAAAAATCATGGATGCCTTCCCCGATGGCGATTATGGCAAGCACGCCATCACTCATTACAAAGTATTGGAAAGGTTTAATTACGTAACGCTTCTTGAACTTCGACTCGAAACAGGTCGCACACACCAAATCCGTGTACACATGAAACACAAGGGACATCCTTTGTTCAATGATCGTACTTATGGAGGCGATAGAATTGTGAAAGGAACGGTGTTTAATAAGTACAAACAGTTTGTAGAAAATTGCTTTAAGATATTGCCGCGCCACGCCCTTCATGCCAAAGAATTGGGTTTGGTGCATCCGGTAACCAATGAACAAATGCACTTCAACTCCGAAATTCCCGAAGACATACAAGAAGTGATTGATAAATGGAGAACCTACATCAACGGCATGACCAAGCAGTTGAAAGATTCGCTTGATGGTGCCAATGGTTGATTACGATTGCCATAAAAACCAATAAGTTAAAGTGTCGTTGTCCTGTTTTTTCTCAGCATTAAGTCTTACTTTTGCCGAGACTTAAAATAAATAAATACCATGTCTATAATAGCAAACAAGTCGTTGATGTTACTTTCTATTCCAAGTGGCGGAGAGTGGTTGTGGATAATGCTCGCCATCATCGTTCTTTTCGGTGGCAAGAAAATTCCTGAGTTAGCAAAAGGAATTGGAAAAGGAATTCGCGAATTCAATGATGCTAAGACAGGTATCAAAAACGAGATTGAGAATGGAATGAAGGAAAGTAATGAGGAAAAGAAAGCCTAATTACCCCCTTCAATAACAAAAAAAAAACAAAAATTTGAGAATATTAACCATCATATTACTTGCTATTTCTTTCCAAAGTTTTGGTCAGAAGTATCAAGATTTTACCATCACGCCAACGAGTGCAAGGATGATAAAAACAGACACCGTTGTTGCTCAGGCAAAAACGACTGTTACATCCAATCCTGCACCTGCTGTGCCTTTGCCTTTGCTAGTTTGCAATGGTAAAAAGCCTGTTCCGCTTGCCGGGCAGTCTGCCTATTTTGGCTCCATGAACGATTTTGTTATGGACTTTACCCGCCGTTATATGCAGCAAAACGACAAGACTTTGGAAGTGGTGAAGAAAAGAGGAGAAGACCACTTTTCATTGATTGACAATGTCCTTGAGCAAAACAATGTTCCTAAAGAGCTGAAATATCTTGCTGTAATTGAATCTGCACTGAATCACAACGCAATTTCGAGAGTAGGCGCTGTGGGACCTTGGCAGTTTATGGCATCCACTGCTCGATTAATGGGACTTACTGTTTCAAAGAAAAGAGACGATAGGAAAGATGTTTACAAATCAACCTATGCTGCAGCTAAATACCTCAATTATCTTTATGATCAATTGAATGATTGGTTGTTAGTTGTTGCTGCTTACAATAGTGGTCCTACTACTATTCAAAAAGCGATGCAAAAAACAGGAAGTAGCAATTTTTGGGATATCAAACCTTATTTACCTAAAGAAACCCAAGGACATGTTTTGGCTTTTATTGCCACCGCTTCCATCTTCGAGAACATGAGTAAGTTTATAGGTTTGGGTGGAATGCCTGAATCTGAAAACTTTACGGACCCAGATGCAGTTGCACCAACAATTTCAGAAGTGAAAGCTGTTGTTGCTGCTAAGAAACCTTTGTTTTCGGATGAAGATTTGAAGAACATGGCAATTGTAAGAATAACTAGTCCATTGCATTTAGATGTGGTTGCTTTGGATTTGGGTGTCGACAGAAAACTTTTGGACAAGTGGAATCCTGATTACACTCAATTTGAATCTAAGAAAACGGCAACAGAATATTATAGTCTTCGTATTCCTAAGGACAAACTCGATAGTTTTATTGAGAAAAAAGAAGACTTAAATAAACGCAGCAAACAGATGTATGCCCAAATGGGTAACTAATAAAAGATCGATTTCTACGTAAAATAAAAAACCGCTGCCAATTGACAGCGGTTTTTTATTATTAAGACCTTTATAATAATTAAGCATTCTTGTTTTTTTCAAACAACAGCATATCCATCACTTGCACTTCAGAAATAAACCTCTTCACACCTGTGCGGTCAGTGTATTCCCTATGAACTAATTTACCCTCCACCATTACTTCCAATCCTTTTTGCATTTTCTTTTCTACTGTTTCTGCAACTTTGCCCCAAGCAACTAAGTTGTGCCACTGTGTTTCCTTTACCCACTCGCCGTTAGCTGCTTTGTAACTTTCGTTGGTGGCAATACTCATCTTTGCCATTTTTTTTCCACTTTCGGTAGTACGAACTTCAGGATTCATTCCTAAGTTGCCAATCAACTGTACTCTGTTTTTCAATGCGTTCATGACTTTTGATTTTTTCTTGTTAACTAAAATTTTTTCTTTTTTGATTGTGCAATGTTGTTTCAACTTTCACGATGCAAAGATGCGATGCCCCAAAAGCCTTAATCGGTATTTATCCACTTACTATCGAATGTAGTCGTTTATAAACGTTTAAAAACGGATAATTTCTGCTAAATTTACCGTATGGAAGAAGCACGTTCCTGTCTGCAATGTGGCAGGGTTATCAAAGGTAGAATCGACAAAAAATTTTGTGATGATGGCTGTAGAAATGCCTTCAACAACAAACAAAAAACTGGCAATACACCGTTGATGCGCCACATCAACAACATCCTGCGAAAGAACAGACAATTGCTTGAAGACATCATTCCTGAAGGAGAAGGAATGGGTAAAACTACCAAAAGAAAATTGACAGATGCAGGCTTCAACTTTACCTACCATACACATCAATATACCAATAAAAAAGGAGACACTTATGGTTTCTGCTATGAATTTGGGTATCTGTTGCTTGAAGGAGATTGGGTATTGGTGGTGAAAAACCAGAAATAAGAAAGCTCCGCATTTTGCGAAGCTTTCTTAAGATAATGTTCGTTATGAGCAATCAACATGTGATCTCACCGCTTATATTTTATTCCTTCACCACCTTCAAAGTTCCCGTTCTGCCTTGGTCGTCTTTGTACCGAACAAGGTAAACACCTGAAGACCAGTTGACAGTTGACAGTTGACAGTTAATATTTGATTGTTGATTGTTGGTAGTTGTTTGATTTGCATCTTCTTTACAACTGAATGACTTTACAACTTTACCAAGTGCATCCATTACTTGAATAGTTCCATTTATTTCTTCAATACCTGACACAGTAATGTTCAACAAATCACCTACAGGATTTGGGTATGCACTTAGCACAAAGTTTTGTTCATTAAAAGTAGAGGTCGACTGAACTACTTTAGGTGTCGTTTGGGTGACTATTGTTGTTGCTGAAACGCCAATACAGCCCAACTTAGTAACTGCCACCGTGTAGTTACCCGGCAGTGTTGCAATAAAATTTTGACTGATAGCCCCAGTAATAGGAACACCGTTTTTATACCATTGATACAAATCAGCTAATGATGGCAATGCTTTCAATTTCACATTTCCGGTAGTACTAATCGAGGTACTTCCAAGTGCTGTAATCGAAGCAATAGGTACAGGATTGACTTTAGTTTTCACAGAAGTTGAAGATATTTTACTGACACAATTATTGGTATCTCTTACCATCACTTTAAAAGTACCAGCAACTGAGACTGCAAACAAAGGATTTGCGGTATTAGCAACAATCGTATTGCCATTATGCCACTCATAGTTTTGTGCTAAAGACGGAGAAGCAAACAAGACACAACTATCACCGGCACAAAAAGTTGGTGAATTTTGAGAATAAATATTTGCCACCGGTAAAGGGTTGACAATAATTGTAAACGTACTATCTGCTGTATCTACACAACCATTTAGTTTAGCAACTAAGGAATAAAGTCCTGCAATTTTGAAATTCTTACTTGCGCCAGTACCAGCACTTATCCCATCTTTATACCAGGTATAACTATAACCTGAAATTGTTGGTGCTGTAACATTTACCAAACTGCCCACACAAATTGTTGTATTATAAGCGAGTGTGTAACTAGCTACCGGAGCGGGTTTAACTGTAGCAGATTTGGCATTCGAAAACTTCATACAATTACTACCACCCGAAACGGTGAGGTTATAATTGCCCGATGCTGTGGCATAAAAAACAGAATCGGTGGCACCTGCAATTGGTACACCTGAAAGATTCCATTGATAATCAAATCCTGTTGTGACACCTGCGGGCATATCCAATACCATATTTACAACACTAGGTTCGCAAACTGTGGTTAATCCGTTTATCTTAATCTTTACCAATGTTGGTAGCGATTTCACCGTAACCGTCACCGGCAACGAAGTATCCGCACAACCATATTCATTGGTAGCAATGACATAATAGCTTCCAGCTTGGGTGATTTGGGTATTGACAGCAGTATCGCCATTGCTCCACAAATAAGTAGCACCACCTGATGCGGTTAGAATAGTATTGCCGCCCGTACAAATTATTTTATTGGAGCCTGCACTTGCAATAGGATAACTGACAATTGTAACGGCAACCGTATCTTTATTCTGACATCCAAATGCATCTGTACCCGTTACAATGTAGCTGTTGTTTTGAGTGGGAACAAAACTTTGATTTTGTGTGATGCCGTTGTTCCAAGAATAATTCACAGCACCTGTTGCTGATAACACAACGGAACTACCATCACAAACGAACACATCATTGCCAGCTTGAACAATAGGTAATGACTGTACCGTAACCAAGACAGAATCTGAAATACTACAACCCAAATTATCTGAGTTGGTGGCGGTATACGTATTGGTTGATTGTGGAACAAAGAGTTGATTGGCAACAATATTATTGCTCCATTGTATAGTGCCCGCAGATGCATTCAACACATGAAGCGCAACAGTTTTGCCATAACACACCGCCGTATCATTACTAATCGTTAAAGCAGGTTCGTGTACCTGAACTAACACACTATCATGGCATACATTATTGCCGTAGGTTAAGGTCAAGTAATATTTTGAAGTATGTATTGGAACTACATTTAGGAGTGAAGTTGTATCTCCTGTACTCCATTGATAGACATAACCACTGCCTTGAATGGCTTGAATCTGCGTACTGCTCCCTTTACAAATTTCAGCTGCGCCTGTGGCAGTAAACAGGGAAGCAACGGTATTGACCACCGTAACATTTATGGGCGCTGTATAGACCGAACATGGTCCGTTGGTCACCAAGGCTTTGTAAGCCCCACTTACATTGGCATTGTAATTATTAGTAGTAGCCCCTACAATCAGATTGTTGTTGAGGTACCATTGGTAACTATTGCCTGTTCCAGAAGGTAAAGACAAAGGGACTACGCTATTACAGCCTCCTGAATTGGCAGCAGCAGAAATGGAAAAACTAAAACTTAGATTAGCGTTATCGGAGGTATCCGAACAAGTAGTCAACGTGTCTTTAATGATGACATTATAAGTACCGGTTAGTAATGGAAGATAGGAAATACTAGTAGCTCCCGATATCAACACATTATTTTTATACCATTGGTATTGATAAGCGCTTCCTGAACTCGTAGATAAATAAAGACTACTAGAAGCACATACCAATAACGTTCCCTGCGAGGAAATAGTTGCGTTAGGAATGGGTTTAAATTTCACATAGATACTATCGTAGTACACTTCGTTGCCAAAGCTGGAAGTTATATGAAAAAGCCCTTCGCTAATTGCTTGGAATGTTGCGGTATTTGTGGTTTGGTTATTTTCCCATAGCACATTGAAGCCATTAGGTCCGGCATAATGAAGTTGTACTGTAGCATATGGACAAACTTTGATGGTATCTCCTTCAGTAATGAGGTTGGCATTCAAATTAACACCTGCAGGGAAAACCACTTTTTTAAATAAGGGACTCCAATTATTGTTGATGTCTTTGCAACGAATATTGAACAAGGTTGGGGCGGTAGCAATATTCCAAGTTACACTTGTTCTCAATAAGTTCTCGACAATATCATCCATAGTGCCATCTAAAGCAAGGATGGTTGTTCCATTGCCTTCTCCCGGATCAAATATGCCAAAGAAGTATTCAGCGGTGGTGATATGTACATTTCTAGTGGCAACTGTTTGTGTATTGGGTGTAAAGACCAAAGCCTTCTTGAACACGGGACCCCAGTTTTGGTTGGCATCTTTGACGCGGATGTTGAACAGCATTGCACCACCTGACCCATCAATCAGGGCACTGTCTTTCAAGATGGATTCGATGGCATCATCGTAAGCACCATCAAAGGCAATCAAAGCAGTACCATTACCCGCACCCGGATCTGTATTACCGAAGAAGTATTCTGCAAGGTTGATGTTGATATTACGGGTGGCGACTGTTTGCGTGTTGGGTGTGAAGATCAAAGCCTTCTTGAAGACCGGACCCCAGTTTTGGTTGGCGTCTTTGACGCGGATATTGAACAACATTGCTCCACCTGACCCATCAATCAGGGCACTGTCTTTCAAGATGGATTCTATGGCATCATCGTAAGCGCCATCAAAAGCGATCAAAGCTGTACCATTTCCAGCACCCGGATCTGTATTACCGAAGAAATATTCTGCAAGGTTAATATTGATATTTCTAGTGGCAACTGTTTGTGTGTTTGGCGTAAAGACCAAAGCTTTCTTGAATACCGGTCCCCAATTTTGGTTAGCGTCTTTGACGCGGATATTGAACAACATTGCTCCTCCTGAACCATCAATTAGGGCACTATCTTTCAAGATCGTTTCGATGGCATCGTCGTAAGCACCATCAAAGGCAATCAAAGCAGTACCATTACCCGCACCCGGATCTGTATTACCGAAGAAATATTCTGCAAGGTTGATGTTTATATTCCTAGTAGCGACAGTTTGCGTGTTTGGGGTGAAGATCAACGCTTTCTTGAACACGGGTCCCCAGTTTTGGTTGGCGTCTTTGACGCGGATGTTGAACAATATAGAACCACCTGAACCATCAATCAGGGCACTATCTTTCAAGATGGATTCGATGGCATCATCGTAAGCACCATCAAAGGCAATCAAAGCAGTACCATTACCCGCACCTGGGTCGGAATTACCGAAGTAGTATTCTGCAAGGTTGATGTTGATATTTCTGGTGGCAACCGTTTGGGTATTCGGCGTAAAAACAAGCGCTTTCTTGAATACCGGTCCCCAATTTTGGTTGGCATCTTTCACACGGATGTTGAACAATATTGGCCCGGAAGCACCATTAACGAGCACAGAATCTTTCCATAAAGCTTCGATCGCATCATCAAAAGCACCATCCACTATTTGCAAAGCAGTTGCTTGACCCTGTCCAGGATCGGTTGAACCCCAAAAATATTCAGCAGCAGAGATATGCGGCTGTGCGCCGATTTTCAGCGCTAAAAGCATAAAAATCAGCAACGCTATTTTTTTCATGTTGCTTAGTTTCTATGGTATCCTCTAGCTTTAATTTTTACGTTTTGGGATGCAGGTTGTAAGTTGTTAGGAATTTCTAAATCGAAAATAAACGACTTACTGTTGTTTGGATTGGATGAATTTTGGTAATTTAAGGTAGAGTATGGACCACCCAAACGACCACGGTCATTAACTGTCAAGTCGATATCATAATACATATTAGCAGGGTTGCCGCCATTAACAGGAGCCGTTTGTCCGGCTACATTGGCAAAAGCCAAATTTCCTTGAGTTCCTGAACCAGCGATCGTAAAACCATTATACGTCCATCTGAACACCCCTGGAATATCTATATTAGGGAATTTACAACTATTATTATCTGCCCAATTAACCGTGCTTGCACAATTATAGTTATAGTAATTATAGTAAGGACTACCTTGATAACACTGTCCCGTAGCTGAATAATTATTAATAATAGTAGAATTATAGTTCAACTGTGTTTGGGGGATGTTACAAGTATAACAAGGCACACTTGAATTGGTTACTGAAATAGAAACCGGGAATGAAACCATTGTAAATAAGTTATTTGATATATCTAAATTGTAATAAGGAACATTGGTTACGGGTATAGCTAATTTAGCACCGGCTACAAACTCATTGTTCAATACATAATTCATATTGCCGCTATAATAATTCCAAGCATAAATATAAACTTCGTTCAGGAGGTTGTTGGCAATAACGAACTTAATATTATCGCATTTATAGTTTAAGATACCAGTAATTGAATCTGCTACGATAAAGTTTTTGCTGATGGTATCTGCAACATTACCACCACTTGGTTCTGAATTCACCGTTAAATTAGTGGTTTTAGAAGCTACAAAGCTTCCATTTCTGAACGAAATAGTATTAGCAACATTTGTTCTAACACAAGTAAGTTCATAATAATTCTGGTCAAAATTCAAGTCACCTGTAACAGCACAATCCACCATATACACTTTTGCTCGGTTCGTGCTCGTAGCAGTGCCTACATTGGCAGTAGTTGTGCCACAATTAATCCCTATGAATTGCAATTTCATTCCTGGGAAGCCATCAATACTAAAACCTGAAGTAATGTTTACCGTTGAACCCGAAACAGATGATAATATAGTCACTGATTTATTCACGGTAATAGTTTGGCTAGTATAATTGCCGGGCGTAACAAACACCCTATCTCCGTTGGCGCATGAAGCTAGAGCAGCCAATATAGTGGCATAGGTGTTGGGCATTGCACCAGGAACTGCACTTGGATCTACATAACGGTCGTTAGCAAAAGCATGTTGCATGACAACAATAGAAACCAATAAGAGCGTAACAAACTTTTTCATTGTTTACTTAATTTTTAAAAATTTACGAATTAGTGATGAATTACAAGCAAGGAGACACCCCAAACTATTATTTGGTTTGAAAAAAGGAACAACAAATAGATAGAGCATGTCTTCGCAACAAAATTAGGGCATTAAGCATTTTACTTCATTAGCCAAAAGATGATTTTCATCAGGTGAAACATTCGTTGAGGGTTATTAGTAGTTACGCAATTCCCCTACTCTGGAGGGGTGGTCGAATACCGGCGTGGTTTTTCTGTTCTCGTTTCCTTGTCATGATGAGCTTGTCGAAACATCATTTCACGCTTCAGTAGCTCAGAATGACATTGCTATTTTACCCATAACAAGTAATGATGGTAGAAAAAGCAGAAGTAGCACCTGCTGTTACGCTCATAACCCTAAATGCATATTCTTTCTTATGCTCCAAATTGGTCAGGTTTACTTTTTGTTTGGTAGAAAAAGCATAGCGTCTCCAACTTGTATCCTCCTCAGGAGTATGGGAGTATTCAATATAATTCATTACATTTTTATCACTTTTCCAATGAAGTGAAGAAGGAATTCCCATGTTTGTATTTTTAATCTTCAAACCGTAAGGTGCGGCAATATCCTTACGTGTATAAGTGCCTGTTTTCTTAATTTGCATGCCTGCCTTCAGAATGACAGTCCTGTTTCCCTTTGATTTCAATTGTACATAATTGGCTAAATCTCTCAAAGTATCTTTTACAAAAACTATATGTTCATCACGTTGCAAAACAGACAAACCATTCTTGTCAATTCCTGCTGCAGCTAGTTCATCAAACTCTTTCACCATTTCTTCTAGTTCCCAAGTAGGAATTGGCAAATCATTAAAAATTACTTTATTTTCTTTTAAACAAGAGACAATATGTTTCGTACGCAAAAGCAATTTTGCTACGGGTATGCCTTTAATGTTTAATGCTACATATGCCATGTTAGATAATGAGATTTATGATTAGCTGAAGTACTATTTTTATAAAGCGGATGTTATTATTTACAGTTTTATTGCAGTGCTTATCACTACAATACCACCAATAAACACAAAGTTAGCAGCTATATTTTAATTACCTTAGGGTAAAGTCATGAATTATTCAGCTTTACTGCAAATAATTGGAGGTATGAAAAGAATGTCAACATACAAACTCTTATTTCCCTTGGGAAATAATTAAAAAACACACAATAGTTTTATGTTTGCATTCATTGTTTCTACATTTACCCAAGGGGAAAATGAAAAAAGTAACTTACAAACACACAACCAATGCATGCAAACACTCTTTGTATGCGTTTGTTGATTAATAATATGAAGTAAAAGACAAAAAGGTTGAGTACAATTCTATTTTACCCAAGTTAAATAAGTTTATGTCTGTTTATTTGCCATCAATGTCAGTAGACAAACACGTTTCTTTTCAAGTATATATTGCTGTTTCTGATGTAAGACCATTGCAAAACAAAACCGCACCTGCATCCATTAACATTTCGTCTATTTTTAGTTAGATTTAGCTGCTATTTTTAGTTTTGTATTCACTTTTATTGCTTTAGATTGCAAACAAACTAAGAACAAAAAAAGGAAAAAACATTTTTTCACTCAAAAGAAAATGACTAATTTTGTCATGAAATAAAATGTCTTAACAATGCAAACTTTAGCTCAATTCTTAAAAGAAGCAAGAATTAATAAAAACATGATGGTAAGAGAAGTGGCTGCTGCACTCCAAATTGATCAAGCTTTAGTGAGTAAATTTGAAAGTGGTGCTCGTAAACCAACACGCAAACAATTGCAGCAACTAGCTGTTATATTATCTGTGAATGAAAGCCAATTGAATATCCTATATTTAAGCTCCAAAATTCTATATGAATTAGCACATGAAGAAGATGCTTTTGAAGTATTAAAAGCAGCAGAAGACCAATTACGTTTTCTAACAAATAGCTTAAAGGAAGCAACAAATCAAGATGATGAATTAAGTTCGATTATTAGTGCCTTAGATCGTGCAAAAGAACAACTTCATCAATTTCGTGAATTAGACAGTTATAGAATTGCTCAAGCGCTTGAATTAGAATACACTTATGAAAGCAATCGTATTGAAGGCAATACGCTTACACTTCGTGAAACCGATTTGGTAATCAATGAAGGGTTAACAATTTCAGGAAAAAGTATGAAAGAGCATCTTGAAGCCATTAATCATGCCGAGGCTGTGGAATTGGTGAAAGACCTCGTTCAAAACAAAACACCTTTTAACGAGCGGGTTCTGTTACAATTGCATCATCTTATATTGAAAAGTATAGATGCCAATAATGCAGGGAAATATCGTAGTGTACAAGTGATGATAAAAGGTAGTAAACATTTGCCACCTCAGCCCTATTTGGTTGCCAAGCAAATGGAAGATTATTTTATTTGGTATCAAAAAAACAAAAAAACGATGCATCCGGTTTTGCTTGCTGCCGAAATGCATGAACGATTGGTAACAATACATCCATTCATTGATGGTAATGGGCGCACATCAAGATTGGTTATGAATTTAATTTTATTGCAACATGGTTTTGTCATTGCCAATATCAAGGGCGACAACAGCAATAGAATGGCTTATTACGAAACTTTGGAACATGCACAAACGGAACATTCCAAACTTAAGTTCTTAAAGTTTGTAGCCCAATCCGAGCTTGATTCATTGAATCATTATTTAAAAATTGTGGGTTCTAAATAATAATGAACAACAATTATTACCACTTAAGTGCCATAGCTTAAGTGGTTTTTTTTGTCGGTTCTGCAAACGCCTCCTTAAAGAGCATTGTGTGCTGGCTAAGGGACGTTTTCCAACTGTGTACACATGCTGTTTGAGGTGTTCCGTAGGGCACCTCGAAATCAAGAATAGAAACCCTTCTTTGGAAGGGATACCTCAATGCTCAATACATGCTGTTTGAGGTGTTCCGCAGGGCACCTCGAACCCATGCTGTTTGAGGTGTTAGCAAAGCGCACCTCGAACCCTAGAATAAAAACCCTTCTGTGAAGGGGAACGGATGCCTAATATTTTTTACGAAAAATAATTTTTCCGTTCTGCAAACGTCTCACGCTGTTTGAGGTGTTCCGCAGGGCACCTCGAACCCAAGAATAAAAACAATTTATGATTTACGAATCGCGAATCGAAAATTGCCATATCGAGTTTTAAGTTTATAATTGTATTATCTAAGTGTAGTGTTATTAACTAACTTTTCAGGTTTATGGTCGCAAATTTCTCTTTTGAATTTATTCAAGGTGGTATGATGGAAACTCAAGAAACGCGTATTTATCCTAAGTACGTATACATCTATTATACCCGCGATGGAAAATCTTGTAAAACAAGAAGAATTGATGCGAATACACCAATAGTAAAAGGCACAATCAAATATAAAGATGCACTACTTTTCAGCTACAAGTTTTCAGTTAAAAAAATGGACTTATCTGTTTATCCTTTTGTGAATGGTGTTCAAGCTAAAAGTCCCATAAAGGTCACTGGTAATGAAATATGCTGTGATTAAATCTTGATTTCTATTTTTGTTTTCTAAAAACAATAATCCCATGTCGAAATTCGGATTTTCGTTCAGCTGGAAAAGAGCTTTAGGTATCACTAAAGCCAAACAAGATTTTGCTCGTCAAACAGGAATACCTACTTCAAAAGCTGGATTGGAAAGGAAGATTGGCAGCACTATTTTGAAATTGCTCTTTGGGAAAAGATAGGTTGACTGTTGTATCCCAAATTCAAATCATTTTCTATCCTTTTTAATGGCATGCAATCATCACAAATAGTGCTATGTAAATTAAGATAGGTAAGGCTACACAAATCCATACAGAGGATGCAAAATAGTTGCTGCCAAAACGATTAAAATAGTTCAGAAAATCAACTGATTTTTCAAATGCCCAATCAGCGAAACGACTAAAATCTTTACATAGCAGTCTAAACCCAATTCCAAAACATAGGAATCCTATTTTCAGGTAGTGAAACCCAAATATAATATCGAGCATAGCAAGCCAGGAAAACGGTATAAGGAAATAATAAACAAGGATGTTGATTTCATTGTAAGTACACCCAACTTTAGCAGCAAACTGTTCCAATAAAGTGACCACCAAATTGAACACCTTGTTTATATTTGTTCCCTTTTTCATTGAAAGTTTATTTGCTTAAGATTTCATCTTCAGATTTGTTGAATGCCTTTACCCATTTATACCTTGTTCTTCGAAAATTGCCAAGCAGTTTTAGATTTATCATTGTTTTGTCTTAATAAGTTAATTCATACATTCAATAATAAATTCAACCTGTATATTGCATTTAGGGCAAATTGAAAGGGGTCCTTCTCGTCCACATGATTCCCTCCATGTCCAGCGAGGGCTACTAAAATTAATCCAAATTAACTTTTCTGACTTTAGTTTGCATTTTGGACAATTGTCATGATTTTCAAAGTCGTTACTCTCTAATTTATTTTTAAAGCAAGGTTTAACATCATCCCAAGGAAAATGCGTTTCAAAGGTCGTGTCTGGTAAAAAAATTTTTTTGGATTTAATAAGTCTGTGTCATTCTTTGCAAAACCTTTACAGTAACTAACAAGATTACCAAACATACAAAAAAGATCCCCTAATAAGAAAACTGTCCTCTTCAAAAATGTTTTTTTACGCATATTTTCCTAATTTATACTTGACTAACAGTTTTTTTCATTTCTAAAACCTATCATAATTTGCAAACAACTAACCCTTTTATAAATGTTTTCTTGTTAACACTTTACAACAAAATAACACTTAGTTGATTTTTTTCTAAATAGAAGCAGCTCTATTTTTGTCAAGATAGATAATCCCTGCTAATCTGCAAAATCCGATGAAATTGACCACCCTTCGCCGATTTAAGTTG